>JAFPYX010000069.1 GCA_017417585.1 Victivallales bacterium | reverse complement strand
TGTGGAGACGCAGGCGGATGACGACCACGGTCGCGGCGTCCACTAATGGAATGGCGAGGACGAAAACGGGGATGAGCACGGAGAGCGCGGTGGGCGTGTCGGCGGGCGTGTAGAAGGTGGTCAGCACGCAGGAGACCGCAAGAAGGTAGCCCAGGAAGTGGCTGCCGGAGTCGCCCATGAAGATGCTGGCGTGCGGCCAGTTGTAGCGCACAAAGCCCAATGCGGCACCGGCGGCGGTGGCGGTGAGCAGCGCGACGAAGTACTGCCCGCGCAGGGCGGCGATTGCGAAGAGGAAGACAAAGGCGATGAAGGAGGTCCCGCCCGCCAGTCCGTCCATGTTGTCGAAGAAGTTCATCGCGTTGATGACGGTGGCGATCCAGAGGGTGGTGATTGCCCAGGAGATGACGAGGGGGCATTGTCCCGCAAGGATGCGTGGCCCGAAAGCGGCGGTGAGTCCGGCCGCGAGGAACTGGAAGAGGAACTTGAGTCCCGCGCCCATGGCCTTGCGGTCGTCCCTGAGCCCCATCGCCATGAGTCCCGTGGCGCACAGCATGATGACCGCGAGGGTGTGCTTCACGTCGCCGATGCCCTTGAGGGCCGGCCGCATTTGCTCCGGCAGGAGCCCGGGCAGCAATTTTGCCACGAGCAGACCTCCCCCCAATACGGCGATCCAGGCGGTCCACATCGCCAGGCCGCCGGCCACGGGCGTGGGCTTGGTGTGGTTCTTGTGGTGCTCGGACTGCGGTTTGTCCCAGAGGTCAAACCGTGGCGCCACGACACTGCGGGCCAATGGCGTAAAACACAACGACAGCACAGCGGAACCGCCAAAGGCCAGAAGATAGGGAAGACACCAGTTCATGTTAATTCGTAATTCGTAATGCGTAATGCGTAATTGTGCTGCGCACGCATCCCGCCTCTGGAAGCATTCTACCCGCGAATTGCAGTGGCGAGGAGGTCGGCGACTTCCTCGGCGGTGATGCCGTCGGTCATGATGGTGACGGCGTCTTCGGCGGGGCGCAGGGGGGCGACGGCACGTGTGGAGTCGATTTCATCGCGCCGTGCGATGTCCGCCGCGACGGATTCCAGGGTGGCGCCCTCGGCGACCTCGCCTCTTTGCGCCAGGCGGCGGCGTGCGCGCTCCATCGGGCTGGCGGTCACGAAGAACTTGAATTTCGCATCGGGGAAGATGACGGTGCCGATGTCCCGCCCTTCCATGATGACGATGCCGACTTCCTTGCATTCCCGCTGGCGGTCGAGCATCCATTCGCGAACCTCGGGGATCGCGGCGACCGGGCTGACGATGGCCGAGACCTCCGGAGAGCGGATGGCCTCCTGCGGGACAACCAAGCCGTTCAGGAAGAGCGTGGGAACGCCGTCCACGATGCGGTAGCGCAAATCGCAGTCCGCCAGCAGTTTCACCACGTCTGCGGGATTCGTCACGGGGTCCACGCCGTGGGTCAGGGCGACCCAGGAAACCGCGCGGTACATGTCGCCGGTGTTGATGTAGTAGCCGCCGATGCGTTTTGCCAGCAGACGTGCGACGGTGCTTTTGCCGGAGGCCGCCGGACCGTCAATCGCGACTTGAAAAAATTGTTTCATCTTATTTATTATAAGTAAGTTAATTAATTATTAAAATAGCCGCGTCCAGGGGTGGGACGACAATGGCCTCCGGATGGCCCGCCACTATGCAGGGCTGCGCCTCGCGGGTGGTGTTGGCCAGAATCACGGCGCGCTGTCCGTCGTCCGCTTGCCATGCGGAGGCGAGGACGGCGGGTGCGGCAACGTCCGGCATGCCCACGCGATGGATGGCCACGGTGTCGCATTCGACCTTCGGGCAGCGTGCCATGCGTCCTGCCACGAGGTATTTGGAGGCCTTTTCGCGGCGCCAGCGGGCGAGGTTCTTGACGAGCTGGACGATGGGTTCCTGCTCGGGAAAGCTCTCGGACCAGTCGCGTGACCAGCACCAGTGGATGTCCCCGCCGTCCTTGAGGACCACGGTAAGGAGGTTTCCTGCGACGAAGTGCCAGGCGAGATGCCAGAGGAGGAAGTCCGGAGTCCGCTCCACGTCCACCCAGGCGGCGAGGCACACGCAGTTTCCGGAGAAGCCGGAGGTATATTCGTGGAAGAGGTAGGAGTAGAGCGGCACGGGCACGCCGCCGATTCCCCACGCGAGGTGGCTGCGCAGGTCGTTGAGCTGGCAGACGCCCAGATATGGCTCGGCGGCGGCGTTCTCGCAGCCCAGCACGGTGTCGCCGGCGGCGGTTTTGGCGTCGTCGAGGAGATTCCGCATGGCGTCGGTGTGCCAGGGGCCTGGAAGGGCGGGATGCCCGTGGTTGCGGGAGTAGCAAAGCGGCGAGGCGCAGCCTTGGTTCTGGTCGAAATACTGCAGGTAGTCCACGCCGAGTGCGGAAGCCGAACCGACCTCGTGCTTCACCAGGTCATGGGTGAATGGCCGTTCGGCGCAGAGGTCGTAGCCGATGCGGATGGTATGGTAGCCATTGCAGACTTTCGAGTAGCGTTCACCGCGCGGTCCCTCGCAGATTTCGCGGTCCACGTGGAGTTCCTCGAATTTCTTCTGGCAGTCGTAGGTGGGGTCGATGTTGCTCCGTTGGGTCCAGCCGATGCCGGAGCAGTAGAGCCCCAGCACATCGCCCTGCGCATGGAGCTTCTCGATGAAGCCCTTCAGGAGTTCCTCGCCGCCGAAGGGCGGCCAGACGTATGGTGGCGCCCAGGGGGCGGTGCCCTCCCAATGCATTAGCAGAGCCATCAGGCGGCCGCCCCAGGCGTCATGGTAGCGCTGGAGCGTTGGGAGCGCGGTCTCGTAGGGGAAGTATTCGTTGGGGGCCATCGTGCCGGAGTCCGGGCCGTGCCCGCGCACACAGTAGGCGACCACGACCGGCGAGTCCGCCAGCCACTCAGGCATCCGCTGTGCCAGCGGTGCGGGGAGGGTGCGGTCGTTTTCCTTCATCCAGGCGCGGTAGAGTTCCGCGGCGTCCTGCCAGTCCCCCTCGAAGGCGACGAAGCGCACCTCGTAGGGCACTTCGGGCTGGCCGCCGGTGAAGTGCTGGAGCATCAGCCGGATGGCATTGGGGTTCTCGGCGTAGGCGTCGATGGTCTTGGGCGAGTGCGCGGCGTCCGCGCAGAGGATGCAGATCCCCTTGCCATCCCGGTAGTATGCCTCGAATTGCATGGAAACGGGGCCGGGATAGAAGCCGGAGACGCCGTTCATGGGATAATCCGCATAGACGGGTTCGATCCAGGACTGGTCGCGCAGGGACGGGTCGTCCATGAGCGTGCCCTCTGCGTTAGGCAGAAGCAGATGTCCGCCCGCAGCGTGGGCGATTCGGACGCGCGGGAAGTCGATCCACTCCACCTGGAGGGTGTCCACGCCCAGGTCGATGCGGATGCCCCAGCGGATCTCGGCGTGACTGACGCGCTTCACCGAGACCTGTGCCGTGGTGTTGCGGACCTTCTTGCACCCGGTGTAATGCAGTACCGTTTCGCCGTCCGGCAATGTCTCGCATGTCACTTCCGCGAAGTCCGTGGCCGCGAGCTGGACGGGCGAGCCGACCAGGTCGCGCAGCTGCGCCAGAAAAAGCGCGCCGTCGTCGGGCGCGGCGAATTCGAGGCTTTGGCATTGCAGGGAGGCGAGTCTGCCTTGGCCGTTGAAGGAGTACTGGAGTTGAGGTGACATGGAGAAATCGAAGGGGTTGGAAACGCAATAACGTGGTTCAATGCTGTACTATAAGGGAAAAAAGCCATGCCGTTCCTGCATAGGTGAATATTTCAGGCAAATCGGATGAATCCCTCCCCGACTTTTACAGCAATCCGCATCTGGCGAGACATTTGTCCCAATAGTTACATAGTATGTCATTGCCAAAAGAGGCCTCAAGCAGGATGTCGCAGACTGCCTGTTGCAGGGGAGAATCCTGACTCCAGTCGGCGATGGTTTGGGAGGTCTGCGCGTATGGGAGGCCGCTATAATAGCCGTCAAGGAAGTAGGCAATCCATGCGGCCCGTGGATACGATGAAGGCGGGAGGAGGCATTCCGCCAGAAGCCGGTCGCCAAGGGAATTGTATCGCGGGAGTTTGTTCCAGACCTCAAGCAACGTGGTTACGCGGTTTCCGTGTAACGGATATGGATGAGGCGAGGCATCCAGTTCAAAACGTTGCAGATCCCGTGCGGGAAACATCGATAAACCTCTCCAGCAGGGGTTCAAACAGGTGGTCCTGGGCAAGTCGTTCTGCATTCTCGTGCATCCAATAAAGGAGGTTATCTAGGACACTGCAAGCATCAGGAAGGTCTTCGACGACATACTCCATCGCACGGGGAAGGTAATATGCGCATTCACTGTACTCTCCAGCGGGAAGATAACTTTGGAAAATGCACATCAAGTCCTTTGCGTCCAGTTCTCCGATGTCCTTTTTAAGGAGTCTCTCCAGCTCTTCTGGCGCAAAATCCTTCCCCGGGTCGCTCAAACGGCATGGTTTGCCGTATGGAACGACAAGACGATTCATTGATGGAGGAGTCGGATTCTTCATTTACAAGTTGAAGATTGCTTCTGATGATAAATATATACCGGGAAATGCCCCGATTTCATACGCACACGATTTTTCCACGAAACGCAATGTCACTTGACATCTACGGCAGACGGTCAAGGAGTTCCTTCGCGGGGAGTTCCGTTCGCGAGAAGGCGAAGAGGGACTTCCCCAGGTCCTTGAGCGACGCGCCGATGCGATAGACGGCGGTGTCGTCCAGGATCAGGAAGCGGTCGTGGGCACTCTGGTAGGCCTTGATGACCACGGGCGGGTACTGCGCGTTGTAGCGCTGGAGGTCGAGCCGCAGCTTCCGGCTGAAGTGCCGGGTGTAGATGGTGGCGGATACGCCTGGGTTGCGGTCTCCTGCGTGCTGACCACCTTCTACACGCCCGCCGACACGCCCACCGCGCTCTCCGTGCTCATCCCCGTTTTCGTCCTCGCCATTCCATTAGTGGACGCCGCGACCGTGGTCGTCATCCGCCTGCGTCTCCACA
>JAFPYX010000068.1 GCA_017417585.1 Victivallales bacterium | reverse complement strand
GGCTTCCGGGGCTTCCGGGGCTTCCGGGGCTTCCGGGGCTTCCGGGGCTTCCGGGGCTTCCGGGGCTTCCGGGGCTTCCGGGGCTTCCGGGGCTTCCGGGGCTTCCGGGTGGCATGATTTTTGCTCTTGCTATATTAAAAAAAAGCAATTTTCAACCACGAGGTGTGACAAAATGACACAGGAAAATACTGCCAACGCGGCGAAAGAAGAAGATTTGGCGCAGGAAGTGCCAATTACGATTGAAGAGGATGTTCCCGTAAACGAGGAGTCGGCGGGAGAACAGGAGTCTGCCGAGAACGAGGTTGAAAACTCTGCGGTTTCGCAGGACGAGCCTCCCAAGGAGCCGACTTTGGAGGAACAGCTGGCGGAGATGAAGAACAACTATCTTCGTGCCCTGGCGGAGAGTGAGAACTACCGCAAGCGGATGGCGCGGGAGCTTCAGGATACTCGTGAGCAAACTCGAATCAAGACCATCGGCGAGATGGTTGGGATTTATGATTTGCTGCAGATGGCGGTCGATCATGCCGGCAAGTCAACCGACGTGGCGTCGTTGCGTCAGGGACTGGAGATGAGCTTTGGGGAGTTCAAGCGCATGCTGAAGGGGATGGGCGTTGACGTTCTGGATGCGGTGGGTCAGCCCTTTGATCCGGCGATCCACGAGGCGATGTCCACTTTGAATAGCGAAGAAGTGCCGGAGGGAGTCGTGATGCAGCAATGGAAACCGGGCTTCAAGCTCGGCGACAAGCTTTTGCGTCCGGCGACCGTGGTGGTTTCCAAGGGACCGGCTAATCCGCCGCCTGCCAAGGAAGATACGGAGTCTTCCACGACGGAGTCTTCCGACGCAGTGGAGAAATGATTTCAGAAGGCCGCTCGGCTTTCGGGAGGATTGACAGATGAGTGACTCGCAAGACTATTATTCCATATTGGGAGTGCCGCGCGATGCGACGCCGGAACAACTCAAGAAAGCCTACCGTACATTGGCGCTGAAATATCACCCGGACCGCAATCCGGACGACAAGGAGGCCGAGGAGAAGTTCAAGGATGTCAACAACGCCTACCAGGTGTTGAGCGACCCCCAGCAGCGCGCACGCTATGACCAGCTGGGTCATGAGGCATTTACGCATGGCGGCGGTTTCGGCGGCGCCTCCGTGGATCCGATGGACATCTTCAGTCAGTTCTTCGGTGGGGGTGGCTTCGGTGGCTTCGACCTGGGCGACCTTTTTGGCGGCGGTGGTCGCCGGCGTGCGCAAAATGCGCCTGTCCGGGGGGATGACCTCCTGTATAATCTCGAGATTGATTTCGAGGACGCGGTCTTCGGTGTGCAGAAAACCATTACCGTCCCCCACACCGAACAGTGCGAACACTGCCACGGAAAGGGCACGGAGCCTGGTTCCGAGAAGCGAACCTGTCCCACCTGTCACGGCTCTGGACAGCAGACCATTTCCCAAGGATTCTTCACCATGAGCCAGCCGTGCCGTGCGTGCCGCGGAACCGGAACCATCATCGACAAGCCGTGCCGCGATTGCCGGGGGCATGGAGTGGTCGAAAGGAAGAAGAAAATTGAAATTCGCGTGCTGCCCGGCATCAACACTGGTGAACGACTGAGGGTTTCCGGAGAGGGCAACGCCGGCGAGAATGGCGGCCCGTCCGGTGATCTCTATGTCGCCATCAAAGTGCGTCCGCACGAGATTTTCCGTCGGGATGGTCTGGACATCTACTGCGATGTGCCGATTCCGTTCACGACTGCGGCATTGGGCGGCAAGGTGACGGTTCCCACGGTGACCGGGCCAGGCGAAATCACGATTCCGCCTGGCACGCAGAATGGCACGAATTTCCGTTTGCGGGGACAAGGCATGCCGAATATCAACGGCGGCAGCCGGGGAGACGAGTACGTGCGCCTGCTGGTCCAGGTGCCGGTCAATCTCTCTTCCGAGCAGAAACGCCTGTTGCAGGACTTTGCCCAGCAGGGCGACGAGTCCAAGCAGAATCCCCGAATCAAGGAATTCGTGGACCGGGCAGGGCGGTGGATACGAAAAGGATAGCAGCCGCGCAACGATGAGATTTCTGGTGCTGATGGTGATGCTGGCGGTGGTTGGCGCGGCGAGCCGCGTGATGGCCGCGCCGTCTCCTGCGGCATCGACTTCGGCGATACTAGCGCAGTGCCGAGAGGAACTGCGGGCTGACCAGCCGGTCGAACTTCGGCGCCGCGCCAGCTTGCTGGTTGGGAAATACCTTGTGCCGGAGGCCAGCAGGCTGTTAGGGCAATGCCTTCAGGACGAAGATGCCGTGGTGCGCCGCAACGCGCTGGTCTCCATCGGCGAAGAGTCCTTCCATTTGTACAACAATTCGGAGGAGCTCCTGAGGTGCCTGATGGATCCTGACGTGAACATCCGGCGTCTCGCCTCGTCGCTGATGAATGATTCGTTTGTGCTTGGCGGAATCCGAAAAGGCGGTTACGCTTCGGAATTGTTGAATGACGCGCTGGCGGACGAGGATGCGGAGGTCCGGCGCAATGTCTTGATTGCCGTTCAGAACTGTGGTGAGTTGCTGGAAGGCGATGCATTGGAGGCATTGCTCAGGGATTCTTCATCTTCCACAGTCATTCTTGCCATCAGGCCTTATCTTATGTGCGACGCCGCGCCGGAGCGTCGTGTGGAGGCGCTGTCGCCGTTGGCCGGCCATCCTGACCAGGCGGTTCGTCTGGCTTTGGTCGAGACGCTGGGAAGCCGTCCTGAGGCCAGCCTGAAACAACTTTACTGGATTTTGTCACAGGATGAACAGGCCGCCATTCGCGGCGGCGCGTTTGCCCTGCTGCTGAAAGTCGTCCCGGAGGAGCAAGGAGTCCTTGAGGGGGCGGAACGCCTGCTCATGGATGAACAGGTTCCGTTGGCGACTCGGCTGGTCGTCTTGAATGCGGCGCGTAGCCTGCCGGGGGATCTCTGCTGGACCTTGATGGAACCCATGCTGGATGCCTCGCAAGCGTTGCCTTTGCGCGAAGCAGCCTGGAAATGCATGAAGGATTTTCCTGGCATGTCGCGGAATCTTCCTGTGGAACGGCTTCTGCGGGAAGTTGTCAAAGAAGAAAATGCGTCCGTGCGGCGGATTCTGGTCCAGTTGCTGCGGCAGCAGCGGAGCGCACTGGACTTTGAGGGGCTGTTGGCCTTGCAGGGCAGTGCCCATGAAGATGTCCGCCAGGCGGTGTTCAGCCTTGATTCCGCATTGCCGAAAGAGCAGCGCGAGGAATTGACCGTGAATGCCCTCCTGGACGACTCGGAGGCCGTCCGGCTGGAGGCCATTCGTCGGCTTGGCACCCTGCGTCCTCCGGACTGGAAGCAGATGCTTTGCGACAGCCTGGAAGACCCCAGCGCCGCCATTGCCGCCGCGGCGGCGCGTGGGCTGCTGGCGTTTGCCAGGAGGGACCCTGTGGTGACCGAGGCGCTGGTCAACTTCCTGCCGCGCTGTGAAGACGTGAATTTGCGCAGACAGCTTCAGGAACGATTGCAATAGGGCCGAGTTCAAACACCTGAAATTGGCTCGACAACTACCATTCTTTTTTGTCAACATGAACAGCAACCAGCCTGTGAATTCTGAACAAGTCTTGAAATTGGCCCGTGAGGTCATTGATACGGAGATTGCCGGAGTGCGGAAGGTGCGGGACTCCCTGGGCGCGGAGTATGTCGCACTGGTGAAGTTGTGCCTGGAGAAGTTGCACACTGGCGGCAAGCTGGTGCTGTGCGGCGTTGGCAAGAGCGGTCACATTTCCAAGAAACTGGCGGCCACGCTTGCCTCCACCGGGGCGCGTGCGGTCTTCATGCATCCGGTCGAGGCGATGCACGGCGACCTGGGCGTGGTGGCGCCCAATGACCTTCTGCTGGCGGTAAGCTACTCTGGTGAGACCGACGAACTTCTGCGCGTCCTCCCGGCGGTGAAGCGCATGGGCGTGCCGATCGTGGCCATCACCGGCAAGCCGGAAAGCCGTCTCTCGGGATATTCCGACCTGGTGGTTCCGATGGCAGTGGAACGCGAGGCCGACCCCTTCAACCTGGCGCCGACCACCACCACCACCGCGCTTGCCGCGCTTGGCGATTCGCTGGCGATGGTGCTGCTCGCCTGCCAGAACTTCGAACTTTCCGACTACGCCAAGAACCACCCGGCCGGCGCCATTGGGCGAACCATCACTCTCACGGTCAAGGACTGTATGCGGACTGGCGACCGGTGCGCGGCAGTACATCCCGGGGCCACTGTCCGTGAAGCGATTCTGGCGATGACCAAGGCGCGGGACGGCGCGGTCGCCATCGTCGGAAACGACAACGAACTGTTGGGGATTTTCACCGACGGAGACTTCCGGCGGGCGATGACGCGGGACGACAATGTCCTCCACGCGCCCATCGAAAGCGTGATGACCCCCAACCCCATCTCCATCAACCAGAACAAGCTCGCCGTCGAAATCCTCAAGATTCTCGAGAAGCGCAAGATCGACGACATCGTGGCGGTGGACGACAACGGGCGTTTCGTGGGGCTGGTGGACATCCAGGACCTTCCCAAGTTCAAGGTGATGTAGATGCATTTAAATACACCATAAATACTTGGTGTATAAGGAGATACAATAATAATGGCTGAAAAACGCGAGTTCAAGACCGAGGTCAAGCAGATGCTTGACCTGGTGATTCATTCCCTCTATTCCAACAAGGAGATTTTCCTGCGCGAGGTCATCTCGAATGCCTCCGACGCCATCGACCGTGCGCGTTTCGAATCCGTGAAGGACGCTTCGATTCTGGAGGATGATCCTGAATGGAAGATCAAGCTGGTGGTGGACAAGGACGCCAAGACCCTGACGGTGGTTGACAACGGCATTGGCATGACGGCAGAGGAAGTCGAGAAGAACATCGGCACCGTGGCGAACTCCGGAACCAAGAAGTTCCTGGAGACCCTTCAGGCGAACAAGGAGAAGCTCCCGCCGGAGCTCATCGGGCAGTTCGGCGTGGGCTTCTACTCCATCTTCATGGTGGCGGACGAGGTGACGGTGGTCACCCGCCGCGCCGGCGACCCGAAGACGGGCACGAAGTGGGTTTCCAAAGGCGACGGCTACTACACCATCGAAGCCTGCGAGAAGGCCAAGCGCGGCACCGAGGTCATCATGCATCTCACTGCCGAGAACGAAGAATACCTTGAGGAGTGGAAGCTCCGCAAGATTGTCGAGAAGTACTCCAATTTCGTGGAGCATCCCATCACGATGGACATCACCCGCGAGGAACCTGTTCGGGACGCGGATGGCAAAGAAGTCCTGGGCGAGGACGGCAAGCCGGTTCCGCCGAAGGTGACGGTTACCGAGGAGACGCTGAACTCCCAGAAGGCAATCTGGCTGCGCTCGAAGTCCGAGATCAAGAAGGAGGAATACGAGCAGTTCTACAAGCACATCTCCCACGACTTCCAGGAGCCCTTCGAGACGTTGCACTGGTCGGTGGAAGGTCAGGCGGAATTCAAGGCGCTGGTCTTCATCCCGAAGAAACCGCTGTGGGACATGTTCATGCAGGAGCAGCGCCCGCACGGCGTCCAGCTCTATGTCCATCGTGTCTTCATCACCGACAATTGCGAGGAGCTGGTTCCGCACTACCTGCGCTTCCTGCGTGGCGTGGTGGATTCCAGCGACCTGCCGTTGAATGTCTCCCGCGAGATGCTCCAGGAGGCGCATGCCCTGCGCGTAATCCGCAAGAACCTGGTCAAGAAGGTGCTGGACACGCTGGCAGATCTCCAGAAGAAGTCCCCCGAACGTTATGCGGAGTTCTTCGCGAGTTTTGGCAGCATCCTCAAGGAGGGCCTGCGCGAGGACTTCGAGAACACCGAGAAAATCCAGAAGCTGCTGCTCTTCAATTCCTCCGCGCTGGCGGACGACAAGACCACCACACTGGAAGAGTATGTCAAGCGCATGCCCGAGGCACAGAAGGAGATCTACTACCTGACAGCCGCCAGTCTGGAGGCTGCCAAGAATTCCCCGCAGCTGGAGGTCTTCCGCAAGAAGGGCTTCGAGGTGCTCTATCTCGTGGATCCGATTGACGAGTTTGTGATTCCGTCCATCAACGAGTTCCAGGGCAAGGCGTTGAAAGACATCTCCAAGGGCGAGGTGGATCTCGAGACCGAGGAAGAGAAGAAGGCCAAGGCCGAAGAGCGCAAGGCGCACGAAACCGCCGACAATGCGCTGGTGGCCACGCTCAAGGAACTCCTCAAGGACCAGGTCAAGGATGTCAAGCTCTCCACGCGCCTTACCGACAGCGCATGCTGCCTGGTGGACGAGGAGTGGGCGATGTCCCAGCAGATGCAGCGCATCATGAAGGCGATGAAGCAGGATGTCCCGGACACCAAGCAGATTCTGGAAATCAATCCCGACCACCCGCTGATTGCGGCGATGCGCCAGGTCAACGAGAAGGACGTCAAGGACCCGCGCCTGGCCACCTATGCCAAGTTGCTCTTCGATTCCGCGTGCCTGATGGCCAACCAACCCGTCGCCAACCCGCTGGAGTTTGCCAAGCTGGTCGCCAGCCTGATGGCCGATGGACTGAAATAAACCTGGGCCGCCCGCGGCCGGGCACAGAACCTTTAATCTCTTTGTCTCTAACCTTTCACCTCTAACCTCTAACCTTTTAACCAATGAGTACCCGTCCCATGAATGTTGCCGTGGTCGGCGCGACCGGCGCGGTTGGCGTCGAAATGCAGAAGACGCTGGAGAAGCGCAACTTCCCGGTCAAGAACCTGCGGCTTCTGGCCAGTGCGCGGAGCGCTGGAAAGCAGATGCAGTGTCTGGGCAAGACCTGGACGGTTGAGGAACTCACGCATGACTCTTTCAAGGACATCGATGTCGCGCTCTTCTCGGCCGGCGCCTCCATCTCCAAGGAGTTCGCGGCCTCGGCGGTCAAGGCCGGCGCGGTGGTCGTGGACAACTCCAGCGCGTTCCGCATGGATCCGAATGTCCCGCTGGTGGTCCCGGAAGTCAATCCGGAGGACATCAAGTGGAACAAGGGCATCATCGCGAACCCGAATTGCACGACCATCATCATGCTGGTGGCGGTCAAGCCGTTGTATGATTTGGCACCAGTCAAGCGCATCGTGGTGTCCACCTACCAGTCCGCCTCCGGTGCAGGCGCGAAGGGCATGAACGAACTGTGGGAGCAGACCAAGGTCGTGCTCAACGGCGGAAAGGCGGAACCCAAGGTCTTCAAGTGGCCGTATGCCTTCAATGTCTTTAGCCACAATACCGACATTGGCGCAAATGGCTATAATACCGAAGAAATGAAGATGGTCAACGAGACCAAGAAGATCATGCACGACGACGGCATCGGTGTGTGCGCGACCTGCGTGCGCGTGCCCGTCCTGCGTAGCCATGCGGAGTCCATCACGGTCGAATTCGACCGCAAGGTCACCGTCGAGGATGCGTTGGCGGCGTGGTCCAAGGCCCCTGGGCTGACCATCGTGAACGACGCGGCGAACAACCACTTCCCGATGCCCTGCGAGTCCAACGAGCAGTACAATGTGCTGGCCGGTCGCCTGCGCTACGACCTCTCGCGGGACAATGCGCTTGCCTTCTTCGTGTGCGGAGACCAGTTGCTCAAGGGCGCGGCGCTGAACGCCGTGCAGATTGCCGAGCTGCTTTAATTTCCCGCGCAAGAATGCGCGGGCACGGGGCCACCCCTCGCAAGAATGCGCGGGCACGGGACCACCCCCGCGCAAAAACAGACCTAGCCATTCTAGCCCTGCTAGGCAAAAAACTGGGAGAAACCACTAGGAGCAAAAATGAAATGCAGCCGATTCTTCCTTGTTGTCTTGCTGGTATTGTGTTCCGTTCCGCTCCTGGCGGCCAAAAAGGATGCTCCACCTGAGGTCACGGAAAGCGAGGTTTGGTTTGATGACATAAGCAAGCCAATGCCGTTGACCACGGAACAGGGCATTGCCTTGGTGAAACAGTTGCGCGATGGAATGCTGGCCGGAAAATCCGTGAAGGAGATTCTGGCCGGCATTTCTTATGACGACCCGTCGCCTCGCGTATTGTTCATCACCCTGGGGGACGGGAGTTTCCCGGGGCGTACCTATTATGCCTCCGGCACTTCGTTCAAGGATGCGCTGGCGAGGCTTCTGGCGATTGTCGCCAAACGAGAACCCGAATATGCGGAGGCGATTCGCGGCGAACTGGAGGGACAAGTTGCTCGTGCCAAGGAAGAATTTAACAATATGAGCGACGAGGAGCGTCGGAAGGCCCCGCCGAACCCCCTGCTGCAGGTCCCGCTTCCCGAATATTTCCGACGGAAAATGGAGAATCCATTGATGTGGAATTCGTTGCGGATGGACGTCGTGCAGGCAACACTCCCCGTCAAAAATTTCCAGATCACCAGGTCGAGATTGCTTCTGACCAGTGCGGTGGGAATCGCCTTCGACCCCGTGGCGGCATTCGCATTTACGCCCGAACAGCTCAAGGGACGATGCCTGGTGACAGGCGAACACCAGCTTTCGGTCTCCGCAATCGGCAATTTGATTGCGGAAACCAACTTGTGGTCGGCGTGGCAGCTCTGGTCGAAGATGGCTGCGGCACCCACGGGCTTCAATGTCAGCATCTTTGAGTGCGACAGTTATTACGTGGATGCCGCCCGGGCCATGCGGTTGTTCCGGGGACATCCGTTGGATGTGGCGGAAAAGTCCGCCGCTGCCGATGTCAAGGGCAGTGCTCGTGCCTTGGCCAGGCGGCTTGGCCGGATGCTGAAGGAGAATGGCAAATACGACCAGCCGTTTCTGGAGTGGTTCGCCGCACGAGCCGATGGAAAACCTTCAGTCACCGACCAGGCACAGCTGACTCTGGGACTGGTGCGGACGGCGTTGACGCAGGATTTGCCGCCAGGGGAACGACAGGAGCTTTTGAATGCCGCACGTGCGGCGGCGAAGCCCGTCCTCAAGTCCATCAAGCACTTCGACCCCGGTGAACTGGGACCGGATTTCATCAACAGCACCGCCCCGCGCAAGCCCGCCGCACAACGACTCTATGCGGCGACGGTGGAGGATGAAAACCAGGAGGACAACGGCCCGGACCAGATGGAGATTCCTCGCAGACTGATGGAGATTTCCACGTGTGCGAATGCCTATCTTGCGCTGGCGGAGTTGTGGCAGGCGCTTCCAAATGAGGATGCCACGGCGCGCGCATGCATGGCGGAGCTTCCACCGTTGTTCAACTACATCCTTACGCAGGTGCATCCCAATGGAGAATTCGTCGCCGCAAGGTTCTATCCGGATTATGCGATGCTTTTGGAAGAGCAGCCCGATGTGTTCGGGCGCGCGGAGATTCTAAGCCTCTGTGGACTTGTCTGGGCAAAGCATCTTGAGCTCTTCCCGGAAAAGGCCGAGGAGTTGCAACTGAAGGAAAAGCTGAGGGAGATGTGTCATTCCATCATCAAGATTGCCTTGGAAGACCGTGATCCCGGAGAATATCCCTTTTCGCCGTGGCTGGCGGAGATTCTGGCGCAGGACAACGACCGGAACCCGGAATGCCTGGCCCAGTTGATGCGGCTGGGCATGGCCGCAGCCGATGGCTTGGAGAAGGCGCCATTCCTGCCGGATATGTTTGGCGCTTCAACGGATGTTCCGTCCATGACATACGCGGCGGAACGTTTGTGGATCGTCAGTGTGGCCGCCGAGGTCATTGGCCGCAATGAGGAACACGCCGCCGAGGCGGAGGGGGTGTTGCGGGAGGCATGGCCGTTGTTTGCTTTCATGCAGCAGGCGGAAGTGGACAATGCGGTCGCGTCGGCCCTGCCGCGCCCCAGCGAGTATGTCGGATTCTACCGGGACAACCTGGCGGATTTCGGTTTTACCATGAATGGCCAGGTGACGCAGCTGCTGACGCGGCTGAATTTGGCCACGGCGCTCTCCCGTCTTCAGATGAACCGGCTGGAGCCGCTTCCGGAGGATGCCGAGGCATACAGTGCGTGCTGGAAAGGCATCGACCGGCATCCGGTGGTGCTGGCTCCGGAACTGGTCATCCAGTCCGCTGTCGCCGGCAGCGGAAATGACCGCGCCTTGGGTGGACGGTTTGACGTCTCCGGAATGCAGTCTCGACAACTGACCGGCGAAGAACTGTAGCAGCTCGAGGGAGGGCGGAACTCTGACAAGAATTCCCGTGTTATCCCCCGCAGAAAATAGCCATTGTTTGCCACGCGCAAGCCAGTTCGCCAGTTGCAGGCGGAGAGACAAAAACACCCTTTTCCCGCGCCGGGCGTGACGGAGCGCCCCCCTTTCCACTGTTTTCACATTTCACATTTTTCATTCCCATGAACCTCGATTTTGCCAAGATTCGCCAGCGCTACGACGATACGCTTACCAAGGATGTCATTCCCTTCTGGGAAAACCACGCCATCGACAAGCAATACGGCGGCTATTTCACCAGCCTCGACCGCGACGGCAGCGTCTATGACACCACGAAATACATGTGGATGCAGTGGCGCATCGTCTATATGTTCGCCGCGTTCTACTCCTCGCGCTACTCGCAGCCGCAATTTCTGGAGATCGCGAAGCAGGGCTACGACTTCCTGACGAAGCACGGCAAGGCCGAAGACGGCTCGTACTACTTCGCGCTGAACCAGCAGGGCGAACCCGTCATCGCGCCGTACAATGTCTTCTCGGACTGCTTCGCCGCCATGGGCGCGGCCGAACTCTACCGTGCCACGAAAGAGCAGCCGTATGCCGACGAGGCGAACTCCGCAATGTGCAACTACCTCCGCCGCGTGAACTCCGGCAACCCCGCCGGCCGCTGGAACAAGGCGATGCCCGCCAAGACCGCCTACCAGTCCTTCGGGATGTTCATGATGATCGCCAATCTCGCCCTCGTGATGAAGAACTGCCTCGGTAACGATGAATACCAGGCGGACGCGGACCGCACCGTGGACCTCGTGCTCGAGAAGTTCTGGAATCCAGAACTCAAGCTGATGTTCGAGAATGTCTGCGAGGACGGCACCTTCGACCTGGAGTCCTGCCAGGGCCGCATGCTCAACCCAGGCCACACCCTCGAGGCGATGGGATTCCTGCTCAACTACCTCCGCCAGGCCGGCCGCACCGAACACAACGAGAAGATCCTCGCCATCGTCAAACGCACGCTGGAATTCGGCTGGGACCAGAAGTACGACGGCATTTTCTACTTCATGGACGCCCTTGGCAAGCCGCATCTGGAACTCCAGGCGGACATGAAGCTCTGGTGGGTCCACAACGAGGCCGCCACCACTGCGCTGCTCTCCTACGTGATTTCCAAGGACGAGACCTTCCTCCAGTGGTTTGACAAACTCGACAAATACAGCTTCAGCCACTTCGCCGACCCGCAGTACGGCGAGTGGTTTGGCTACCTCAACCGCCAGGGCGAGCCGACGCACCTCCTCAAAGGCGGCAAGTGGAAGACCTTCTTCCACCTCCCGCGCTACCTGATGAGCGTTTCCGACCTCCTCGGCGAACTCGTGTAGGCAATTGCCTTCAAGACTGGGCAAATCCGCCCCCTGTTCCTCTGTCCTCGACCTGCAATCAATTCTAACCAAGGAGCGAATGAGATGACCCAGGACTCCCCGAGATTCTGGCGACGCGGCGGTTTGCTGGCCATTCTGGTGCTGGTGGTGGTGTGTGTGGTCGGCCTTTGGCTGGCCAAGCCCCAGAGCGAGCCAGGCGAAGTGGCACCAAAACAAGAGGTTGCGCCGCAGACACCGGGTGGTTCCGCCGTCACCGTCGAGAGTCATCTCCAGCGTGGCGCGCCAGCCCCGAAGCCGGCGGCGGACGAGGTGGACGATATCAAGAAGAAGGGTAGGGAGCTCTTTGCGAAATTCCAGTCCGTCAGAGTGGACATTGCGAACCAGGACTACCAGACCGCCCTGGAAAAGCTGGTGGAGTACTACAACTGGACGCGGGAGAATGAATATGCGCCCTCGGCGGGCGTGCGCGGCTCCTTCGGGCTGAACTACTGGCGGCAGCTGGTCGCGGCCTATCCGGCAGCGGCCGACAAGCTGCGCGAAATGGCGGACGACCTGGAGGAGACCATGCGCACCGTCCCGATGTCTGAGGCCGCCTTTGACCCGCGGGCCGTGTTTTCGGAATTCCCCCAGGAGGTGCGTGACGCCTTCGTCGCGCAGGCGCTGATGAGCGATCTCTGCAACTTTAACGACGTGCTGGGCACGCCGGAGCGCAGCATGGATTTGCTGACAGACCTGGCGAAAGAGAAGCCGGAGCTGGTGCTAAGTTGCTGGCGCGGGGCGGAGGACATGCTCTACGAGGCCAAGGCGTATGACATCCTGCAGGTGTGCATCCCGGACCTGAAGGCGGAGCATGAACGGTTGGTGGGCGTTTTGCAGCGAATCGCCGACCATTCCTTGCAGGTGATGCAGGAGAAGTTCAAGGACGACCCTGCGATGCAGGAAATGAACCGGAAGGCCAGCCAGTCCTCGCTGGATAAATTTGCGGCGCAGAAAATTGGACGGCTCCTGGAGTTTGGCGCGGCGACCGGCCAGGCGGAGCTGGTCAGCGAGCTGGCTGCCCTGTCCGCCGAGGAGTTCCCTGGAGCCGCCGACCTCTTTGAGAAATATCAATAGTTTTTTTTCTGTTGTGTCTTTATTTCAAGAGGCTTACGTGTCGTCGGATATAGTCGTCCTCCCAGTCGATGTTGAAATGTAGCCATTCGTGGCCAGTGCGGAGGTCCTCCTCGATGGCCTGGAAGTAGGAGTCGAAACGATTCTGCACGAAGACATGGGTGTCGTGGTGGGAGTGGATCCACTCCAGCAGATGGTGTGCGTCTTCGACGGTCGCGGTTCTGGCGTGCATCTGGTCGAAGAATGTCTTGAAGCGACAGAGATATTCCATCCAGATGACCAGTTCCCGGCGGAAGCGGTCTTGCGGGTTGCTTTCGGACAGCGCCCGCGCCTGCGCGAGCAATGACCGGTAGTCGGCGAGTTTTGTCCGCCGGAAGAGCGAGTATGGGTAGGGGATGTGGCATTTTCCCATCGTCAGCAGTAGCTTCTTGATATTGCGGTAGAAATCCAGAGCCTGCACGGCGTCTGCGCCGAAGAGCCGCCCGAAGATGCTGGCGATGGCCTCAGTCTCGGACTCCCCTCGTGCGGCCTTGCCCATCAGGTAGTAGTTGAGA
Source organism: Victivallales bacterium (assembly GCA_017417585.1). Taxonomy (GTDB): domain Bacteria; phylum Verrucomicrobiota; class Lentisphaeria; order Oligosphaerales; family Oligosphaeraceae; genus RGIG1601. The sequence goes on along the minus strand of JAFPYX010000068.1, from coordinate 6,278 downwards.
CCATAGACGCTCCAGTGCGGAATGTGGAACTGGGTGAGGATGCCGTCCACGCCGATTTTATTGTACCACTGCAGTTCATGGAACATCTCGTGGAAGTGGATCATCGGGAGCGAGAGGTAGAAGTTCACGCCCATGTAGTATTCATAGACATTGACCTCGCCGCCGCGCTTTGCGGCGCACCATTTGCGCAGGTCGTCGGCGTAATGGGAGTTGATGGGGCACTCCGGGTCGCTGATTTCATGGTTGATGCAGCGCCAGTAGGGGGCGAAGTGGACCGCCATGCCAGGGTTCAAGGTGAAGCCTTCGGATGGCGCGCAGTAGTTGATGTATGCCACCATCGTGATCTGGAGGTCCGGCCGAATGCGGTTCACCCGTGCGGCGATGTCGCGTACCATGTCGTGGTAGATACGGTCTGCCTTATAGACATGTTCCGAGAGACTGTAGAAATCTCCTTTCTTGTTCTTGTCGTAGAATTTTGAGCAGTTTTCGCATTCGCACCATCCAAAGCCGTCGTTGGGCACGAGCGAGATGGTCTTGACCTCGGGGTGCGCCTCGCAGTACTCCAGCATCCGTCTGGCGATCTCCGCGCGGAGTTCGGGGTTCGTGGTACAGAGCTGCTCGCTCAGGAGCAGTTCGGCGTTTCCGCTGGGCGAGATGCGCTTGCCGTTGATTTCCGCGAAGAACTCCGGATGCGTCTTGCCATATGCCTTGCCGGGAATCCAGTAGTCGAAATTGTGGTGCCCGCTTTCAATCTCGATGCCGCGCACTGCGGCGGCATGCTTGAGATCTTCTGAGAGTTCATCATAGTATTTCATCCACACCAGCAGATAGTTGAGCTTGTTCTTCGCCATCCAGTCGAAGAGCGCGGGCGTCTCCTCGTTGAAGGGAAACTCCTGGATGAAGCCGCGGCGCTTGAGGAGAGGCAGGCGTGCGGGTACAAGCGTCTCGTCAGGGAGGTTTGCCGCACAGGGCGACACTCGCCGGCTGGCATCGAAGCGGTCCCGTCCCGGCTCGAAGAAAGTATAGCCGCCAAAGTGCTCCGCGCATTCATATACGCCGTAAAGCGTCTCCAGCGGAGTCGGCGCGGCGATCACCAGCCGTCCGGCGACTCGGCGAATCTCAAAGGCGGGGAGGGCGGTCTCCTGGACGAAATCGGCGTCGATTTGGTACTTTCTCGCCTCTTCGCGGGCAAACTGCATAGTGGGATTCATGCGGAGTGTTGTGTTTGGGTGATATCCAGGTTGCGTGTCGGCAGGCTGTTCATGCGGTCGTGTTGTGGAATATAACTGTAAAACAGGCTTGATTTCGTTATTGTGACCAAGAAGATTACGGAATCGTAAGAAATCACAATGATTTCGGCTTTTTTTGAAATGTCGGAGCATTATCGTCCAACCTTTTGCGATTATCTTAACATAAAATCGCAAGGTCCAAGACTTTTTCGAGAGGAATCACGATGTTCAAAGTCGGTTATGCGCAGGAGATCATCACGCCGCCCGTGGGCGTCCAACTGGCAGGATACTTCAACGAGCGTCCGAACGAGGGGATGTACGATGACCTGATGGTGAAGGTCGTGTGGCTGGAGTCCCAGGGCACGCAGTTCGGCTTCATGACCTTCGACTTGGAGGAACTGACCGCATCGCTCTTCGAGGCGCTTTACCGTCGCCTCGAGACCGAGTTCGGCAAGGAATTGCTCCAAGGCCTGATTCTCTCCGCCACGCATTCTCATACCTCGCCCGGCTCCACTAACTTCAAAAATGGCTACGATACCCTCTCGCCGTTGGAAAAATTCGCCTTCGACGCAATCGTGGAGGGCGCGGTGCGGGCGTTTCGTCGTGCGACGATGAACCTCCAGCCCGCCGAATTGGAGGTGGGATCGGTTTACAACAACCCGTATGCCTTCGTGCGGCGCTACTGGATGAAGAACGGCACGCTCATCACCAACCCCGGTTGGGGCAATCCCGACATCGACAAGCCGGAGAGCGAGTTCGACCGCACGATCAATATTCTGAAAGTGGTACAGGGCGGACGGACGGCCGCCATCATCGCGAACATCGGCAACCACGGCGACACCATCGGCGGGAATCTCGTCTCGGCGGACTGGTACGGGCGCTTTGCCCAGGAGATTCAGCACGAACTCAGGTCGAGCCTGCCCGTGCTGGTGGTGGACGACGCATCCGGCGACCTCAACCACTTTGACTTCCATCAGAAGATCAACCAGTCGAGCTATGCGGAGGCGGTGCGTATCGGCCGAGGCTACGCGCGAATTGTGCTGGATGCCTTGGACCACCTGGAGCCGGTTGCGGAAGCGCCAGTGGAGATCAAGAATGCCACGGTGGTCATCCCGCACCGACGACTGACCGATGCCGAGGTGGCGGAGGCCAAGCATATCTTGGCGACGGTTCCAGACATCCCCAAGGAAGGCGACTTCGAGAGTCAGGACCTGGCCAACAAGGTCCCCGCCGCCTTGCGGTATTTCGCTCGCCGCGCATTGGAGTGCCACGAGAAGAGCACGCCGTCGCACAGTTGTCGCCTGACCTCCATTAAAATTGGCAACCAGGTCGCCTTTGTGAGTCTGCCGGGCGAGCCTTTCAATGGAATTTCCCGCGCCATCCGTGCGGCCAGCCCGTGCAAATATACCTTCGTGATTGAACTGGCGCAGTCGCGTTCCGGCTATGTGCCAATGCCGGAGTGCTTCGAGCACGGCGGCTACGAGGTCCAGCCCGGAATTGACACCGCCGCCCAGAATGCCGCGACCGAAATCATCAACGCGGCTGTGAAGAATCTGTAGAAGCCTGGCACATAGGACCCGCCAGCATGTCTGGTGGACCAGAGTCCAGAGTCCTGAGTCTTGACTGGCTGACGTCCGACGTCTGGCGTGTGGCGTCCTGTTGGGCGGCCGTAGCGGTCATCGGGCGCGAAGATTCCCGCCTTGTCGTCGTCTTGTTTCGGCGTTTTTTTGTGATTCCGTAAAATATTCCGCATTTTTTACATAATCGCTGTAAAAAACGCCGTTGCGACGATGTGAAGTCGTTGTGATGATGTATATTGAGGGCATGACGCCGAAGAAACGCCTAATGAAAGATGTGCCAGGGAGTTATTTCCTGTTTGGTCCCCGTGGCACAGGCAAGACGACCTGGCTTGACGAACGGTTTCCGAACGCGGTACGGATATCCCTGCTCGATTCGGCGATTCGACGGGAATTGCGCGCCTTTCCCGAACGCCTCAAGAACTATATCGGACTCCATGCCCGCGATGTGACGGTGGTCATTGACGAGATACAGCGCGCACCAGGGCTTCTTGATGTCATCCACGAGTTGATGGATCAGCGTAATGGTCTGCGCTTCATCATGACAGGCTCCAGTGCGAGGAAGCTGAAGCGGAATGCCTCTGCGGACCTTTTGGCGGGGCGAGCCATCAAGCGTCTCTGCCATCCATTCCTTGCGGTGGAGATGGGCGCGGATTTTCGTCTGGAGGACGCGCTTCAACTGGGCATGGTTCCGCTGGTGCGGTATCCCGAAAGCGGTTCCAGCCAGGAGGTTCTGAAAAGCTATCTCGACCTATATCTGGAAGAGGAAATCGCCATGGAGGGCATCATCCGCAACCTCGACTCCTTTGCGCGTTTCCTTCAGGTAGCCAGTTTTTCGCATGGGAGCGTGCTTTCCGTCAGCACGATTGCCCGCGAGGCCAGCATCAAGCGCTCGACACTCGACGCCTACTTCGACATTCTTGAGGAAATGATGATCGCCTCCCGGCTGCCTGTCTTCAACCGCCGGGCCAAACGGCAGCTCATTGGACACGACAAGTTCTATTTCTTTGACACGGGCGTATTTCGGACGCTGCGCCCCAAAGGCCCCCTTGACAATCCGCATGAACTCGACGGCGCCTGCCTGGAGGGACTTGTTTACCAGCATCTGCGTGCGTGGAACGACTATCTGGACGAGCCGAACGAGTTGTTCTTCTGGCGTACCAAGAACGGCGTCGAGGTCGATTTCGTGGTTTACGGCGCCGAGACCTTCGTGGCGCTTGAGGTCAAGAACTCCAGCTATGCTGACAAGAAGGACGCCTCTTCCCTGGAAGCATTCCTCTCCGACTATCCAGAAGCGCGAGGATTCCTGCTCTACCGGGGTGAACGCAGGATGCAGTTGACTTCCCATGTCACCGCCCTTCCCGTCGAGGCGTTCCTCAAAGAGTTGACTCCTGAAAATCGGGCTTTGGCAGAGGAATGATGATCAATAGTCATAATGTATGATTATGCGGGGCAGAGGCGCATTGCCCTGCTGTGGGGGAAACAACGGGTGCCTTGCAAGTCCCACGATATCGTGGAGGACCGTGCGGAGTCATTCATGGAAAACGCGCAGGGAGGCCTAGGACGAAGGTATATATATCCACGAAGGCATCTCAAGCTCCGCAAGGGCCACCAGAAGGGCCTTGCGGGGCTTTTCGGACTTTAAAAAGGTCGTTTTTGCCATCCGCAAATGCGAAAACGACATTTCAGCGGCTCGCAGATGCTGTCGTCCGACATCCGACGTCTGACGTCCGACATCTAGGAGCGAGCGTGAATATCATGGTTTTTTGCAAACAGGAAGGCCCAAATGGTATTTCCAATATATTATATATGCGTCGAAAAAAACGCAATTCTGCGTTGCGCAATTCTGCGTTGGATTCCATGCACAATCCTGTGAGTTTCATGGAAAGAATAACGATGATACCTTTTCAGTATGGCTGTGTGGTCACAGGAGACCACTTTTGTCCGCGTCCAGAACTGGAGGCGCAACTTATCGAACATGCCTTGTCAGGTCAGAATCTGGTCATCCAGAGTGGCCACCGCATGGAGAAGACCTCCTTGGCTGGGGATGGTCGGACGGTGGATTGTCCGTTCGGTCATTTCGTATATTTTTCGTAGAACGGCGCGTCTTCAGGGTATTCCTTGACAGCCTCTTCGGCAAGTCTGCGTACTGTTTCGATCTGACCGGTGGCGAGTCCGAAATCCAGCAGCCGTCCTACCTGTATCTCAGCAAATTCCAGAAACGAATTGCGTGCCAAGTCCTGTTTGGCGGCGGTCTCGTCATCCAAGTCTCCTGGCGGTTGGGGACGGCGGGTGGACCCTTGTTGAAGCATCAGGCGCATGCGCTGGACGAGCGAGTCGAACTCGGCGCTTAGGTCGGGAATGAACTGCTGGAGCAGATCATAGGATTCCGTGAGAAAGAGGACATCCTGGGCATTGCGCCAACAGTGTCCCGCCAGTTCTGCATTGTCCTGTTCCATGGTTCGCAGCACTTCCACGGCGCGTTCCGGGGTTCCTAGCACTTTGTTGAAGCCGCAGAGATCCCCCATCAAGGCGTTGGCGACGAACCAGTCTTTAGTCTCCTCAGGTAAGCCCAGCATCTTCCATGCCGAATAGTCGAAGGGAATCTCGGAGAGGTTTTTCGACCGCAGCTGTTGCTCCAGTGTGTCAGCCATCTCCCGGAGTTTTTCCCCCGCAGGCGGATAGGCTTCAATGAGTTCTTCCCAGAATTGCAGGCCAAAGGTGATCCTCAGGCCGGCCGAGGGAGTAAAGTCGTGTTCGAAAGTCCAGGTGTAGTATTCCACCAGTTTTTCCAAAGCGGCGGGATAGTCCTGATGAACGATGTCGGTGTGTGCCTGTCGGGCAAGGCGCTGTTTTTGAGCGGCGAGCGTGGCTTTCTCGTCTTGCGTTGCGGTATTTTTATAACTGGCGGAGCGTTGCAGAGGGCCGCCCTGGGGGGGCGTCGCATTGGCTGGGCTTGATGGCGCGACTTCTTCGCTCGCAGGCTCGGTATTGGTGTCAGATAGGGAGTGTGGTTTCCTGTGGAGGAAAACCCAGGCCAGAATGATAACGGAAAAAACGGCGCCGGCAATCAGGAGACGTCGATTCCAGATGGCGAGGAAGTCTTGTTGCATGGAGTTTCCGGGGCACTTTTTGTTTTGGAGCCTGAATCCGTGATTTCCCCTCTGTTCTGACGAGGGCGCCAGCGCAACGCATCTTCTATCGGCGAGGGCACCGACAGTACATCTACCCACAATTAATGGATTCAGATTGAATATTTAATATACCTTAATTTATCAAGAATTTTTGGGTTACAAGAATGTTCCGTGAAAAAAACTTCGGTTAGAGGAAAAAACCAATCACGGAGTATATTATGAGTAAAAACTTTTTCCTTGCCAATTTATCTGAATTTCCATGAACAAATCCAATCTCTTTTTCACGGTGCTGCTGGCGGTCTCCGCTGTGCTTTTCACTCTGGGCGTCATCAAAAAGG
>JAFPYX010000067.1 GCA_017417585.1 Victivallales bacterium | reverse complement strand
CTCGGTTCTCAGATCTCAGACTCTTAGGGCCTCGGACCTCTAACCTCGGACCTCTTCTGCCGCAGTTGACCGCAGGCAGCCAGAATGTTCTGACCATGGCTAATGCGCAAGCTCGCCTGGATACCGGACTGCTCCAAGAAAGCGAGCGCCTCGCGGCAACGTCGCACTCCCGGCGACTTGCAGTTGCTCGCATTCGGGTTGCAGGGAATCAAATTCACCTTTGCGCGAAGACGGTGCGCAATGGAGGCAAGTCGTTCCAAAGTTGCGTGGTTGTCATTGCGCCCATCGATGAGCGCGTATTCCAGCGTAAGCATCCGGTTGGTGAGAGTGCGATGGTATTCGCAGGCCTCGAAAATCTCCTCCAGCGGGTAGCGGTGCTCGGTGGGAATGATGCGGGCGCGCTCTTCATCCGTGACCGCATGGAGCGAGAGCGCCAGGTTCCAAGGACGACGCAGTTCCGCCAGTCGTCGGATGCCCGGCACGATGCCACTGGTGGAGATGGTCACATGGCGGTTGCCCAGGTCGATGGTCTCGGGGCTGCCCAACTCGTCCAGCGCGGCAACGAGGCTGTCCAGGTTCATCAGCGGTTCGCCCATGCCCATCACCACCACGTTGTCCACCCGTTTGCCAAGCTCTCGGCAGGCAAGCATCACCTGGTCGATGATTTCGGCCTTGGTCAGATCGCGAACCAGCCCGTAGCGGCCGCTGGCGCAGAAGACGCATCGCACCGCGCAGCCGACCTGTGTGGAAACGCAGACCGTGGTGCGTTGCGGCACGCGGATCAGCACCGTTTCGATGGTATTGCCGTCCTGAAGTTCCGAAAGCCATTTGATCGTGCCGTCTTGAGGATCGGTGAAGGTCTGCACCACATTCAGCGCAAACGGCGCAACCCCACCGGCGAGTTTCTCTCGCAGGCTGGCAGGCAGATTCGCCATCTCGTCGTAGCTGGCGGCGAAGCGCGGACCATAAAGCCAGGCGCGAATCTGCTTGGCGCGGAAGGCGGGCTGATTCCAGCTCTTCAGGAGATTCAGCAATTCTTCATTGGAGATGTCCTTAAGACTTCTCATCACAGTGGAAGTTCCTGCTCCAGTAATTCAACGAAAGGATGCTCGTTGTAGTTAAGTGCATTCATGATCACCGTGTTGCGGAGGCATTCTCGCAGGAGTTCCTGGAGATTGAGCTTCGCCTCGTCCGCCAGGATCGCATCAAGATGCGCATTGGTCGCGGGATTCTGAGGCGCGAAGACCGTGCAGGAATCCGGGACCTTCTCCAATGAGAGCTCGGCAGTCCCGATGCGCTCCGCAGAACGCATGATATCCAGCTTGTCGTAGGTCAACAGCGGTCGAAGAATGAGCATCGGGGTGGCTCGGCTGATGACATCCAGGTTCGCCAGCGTCTGGCTGGCAACCTGTCCGAGGTTGTCGCCTGTAACTAGTGCCTGATCCTCAAAGTGACGCGCTACTACCGTCGCCAGACGAGTCATGCAACGGCGGTAGAGCACCGTGCGGTGACGGTCCTCGCAGGCATCGCGAATTGCCTTCTGCACCGGCAGAAGGTTTACCGCCACAAATCGTCCGCGCTTCTGGAACTCGTTGAGTTTTCGCACAATGCCACAGACCTTGGTGATTGCGGCGGGCGGTGTGTAAGGCGAACTATGGAAGGTGATGAAATCGACATTGCAGCCACGCCGCATCATTTCGTAGCAGGCGACTGGTGAATCGAAGCCACCGGAAAGCAAGGCCAGCACGCCGCCTGCGCTGCCAGTGGGCAGACCGCCAGGTCCTTCGATGCGCTCAAAATCCACGAACGCACGTTTGGCGCGGATATCCACCTCGATGCAGAGATTGGCGTTGCGCAGATCCAGCGTCAGGCCGCAGCCTGGCAAAAGCTTCTCGGCAAAGTGGCGTTCGAGTTCCGCCGACCGCATCGGAAAGGTCTTGACGCTGCGGTTCACGCGCATGCTGTAGGTGCGTTCGGCGGCGGGGAAATTCGCCACAAAGGCCTCGTAAACCTTCGGGAAAGTCTCCAGAATGCACGTCTCCAGCGCCGGCAGTTCGGGTTCCAGCAGGAAGCCCGGCGAAACCGACGCGATGCCTGGCAGACCTGGCATCTCCGCCCGAAGCGCCGAAAGCTGCTCAGGAGTCAAAACCGCATCTCTGCCCTCTGGCATCATGAAGATGCGCCCTTCCTCGAGCACAAAGCGTGGATTCCCAAACCACTTTGCCAGCCGGCGATGCAACGCCGTGGTCAGTCGCTCCACGAAAAAACGGCGGTTTCGCCCCTTCGTGCCAATCTCACTGTATCGGCACGAGACTGCATTGTAGGGCAAATATGGCTGCCAGAAAAATTGCATCAGAGTTCGTGAGAGAAAACCACAACGAGACCGTCTCGTTTCAACCGAAAGGACTTTAAATATAATGTACTTTAGTCCTCTTGTTTCGGCTCGTCCGCTTTTTCCCGACGGACCGACCATGCAAATATCAACAGCAGGGCAAGACCGACGATGACACCAATCAAAATGATACTCATCCACATGCCCGCGCGCATCAAGACATAAAACCGCTCCAAGGCAATCTCCAGTTTCGTAACATCCGTATCAGTAACATCAGCAAGTTGTATGCTCCTTGAACCACCGCCGTTCCGTAGGCATATACGGATCGGCAACCCAGGAGGTGATGCTACTGGTCGCCTGGTGCGCATTAACAATCGCATTCGTCTGAAGCTGCTCCGCCCCATTGGCTTCAACAATGCACTTCCATGGAATGGTTTCCGTATTGCCAATAAAATCATGCTTCTCCAATTAAGAGGTTGAATGGAATATAGAAAAATGACGGTTGCCGCACAGACATTCTTTAGCATGTCTTTTCTGACTGAATGCCTGTTCTTCGGAAACACATGGTTGTTTCCATTGAAATATGTAAGTCATTCTAATAAAGTATATTATACAATAGAAAGTCATCGCAAACGGGGCAGTATCCCCGACAGGTAAACCAACCCAAGTATTGAAAAGATGAATGCAATCGTTGAAATCATCACACGTGAAATCGCGGCAAAAACATGATGTCGCGCCGGAAGTACGACTGCCAGACCGGAATACCCGGATGGCGCTACCCCTCGCAGGAACGGCAATAGTTCCAAGACCCCATTAGTCTTTCAACTGGAAATAGATGGTTACACAATGGCGGCAGGAAACCGCCTGACCGTCTTTACGTGCGGGAATAAAACGAGCCCGGGAGATGGCAGTTCGAGCAGCTTCTTCAAAATAACCTGATGGCGTAGCATCCAGAATCACCACCTCGTTTGCCCTTCCCCGACTATCCACCACGAACTCCATCCGCACCTCACCAGTGATATTTCGCAACCTGGCACGCTCCGGATAAACAGGCTCGAGCGGCACTAGTAATTGGGGTGGCGTGTCCGCGTCGCCTTCACTCAAAATGCCAGCCGAAACATCAGTTGAACCATACCCATTCTCCATCTCCAGCTCGATGATTGCTACTTGCGAGGCGTTCTCGTCAGCGGCCTGGCCTTCGGAAACCGATGCAGTTCTCCTGGTGTCCAATGATCGTATATCCGCCGGGAGCGTCGCCAATATAGCCTCCACCGGAGGCGTTAAATCATCGAACATAACAGCTGATTTTGTCAAATGCCGTAGTGTCACCGCATTAGTTAACGGCTCATCGCTTGCCTGGCCATCTGGCTTCCGCGATGGTTTTTCCTGCGAGACTCCTGTCAAGCGAATCTGAATCGGCGGCTTTGCAACGGACGAATGCATCGCCAAAGGCAACGGAGTTCGCCAGGCACTCCATGCCAAAGGCAACGCCAACAGCACCAGACTGCCTGCGCCGCAGCAAAGGAGGGTTAATCTTTCCGAGGAAAATCGCTTCACAACAACAAAAACTCACCTGTGGAAAAAATCCGTGCGATATAGTACTATAGCCCCGCGCAAGAATGCGCGGGCACAGAACCCCCGCGCAAGAATGCGCGGGCACAGACCCCAGCACACCTCGACCTTCTTCCTTCTAGCCTCTTATGGAACGTCTAGTCATTCTCGGTTCCGGCCCCGCCGGTTGCGCGGCGGCCATCTATGCGGCCCGTGCCGGACTCAAGCCGTTGATTCTGGCGGGGATGCAGCCTGGCGGCTTGCTTACCCAGACCAACCACGTTGAAAACTATCCTGGATTTCCGGATGGCACCACCGGCTTCGACCTTACAGACGCAATGGCAAGACAGGCACAGCGCTTCGGAACCACCCTCAAATTCCAAGCCGCCACCAAGCTTGCCTTCTCCCCACATAACAACCGCATTCTCCTGGACGACGGCACCGAACTGGTTGCCGAATCGGTTGTCCTGGCACTGGGGAGCCGTCATCGCCTGGGACTTCCCGACGAGAAACAATTCCTGGGCAAAGGTCTCTCCTACTGCGCGACCTGCGACGGAGCGTTCTTCCGCAACCAGTCCGTCGCCGTCATCGGCGGCGGCGACATGGCGCTGGAGGAGGCACTGGCATTGACCGCCTTTGCTTCCGAAGTGCATGTGATCCATCGCCGCGAGGCCTTCTCCGCCACCAAGATCCTTGCCGACCGCGTACTGGCCGAACCGAAAATACGAATCCACTGGAACTGCCTCCCCCTGGGGCTGGAGGCCACTGAAACCGGCCGCGTCGCGGGTGTTCGCATCCAGTCCACAACCAGCTCGGAAGAGACACTTGTCTCCTGCACAGGCGTCTTCGTGGCAGTCGGAGTGCTCCCCAACACCGAACTTTTGGAAGGCACTGGCATTTTACTGGACGAGCAGGGTTATATTAAACTGCGCGATGCCGCGCGAAGCCTGACCAACCTGCAGGGCGTCTTCGCCGCCGGAGACTGCGCCGACCCGACCTACCGCCAGGCCATCGTCGCCGCAGGAATGGGCGCCAAGGCCGGCATGGATGCCGTACATTTCCTCTCTGAAACCGACAACCAACCAGGGCAGAAATAACGATGGAACAGAAACTAGTAGACTTGACCGCTTCCACTTTCGACCAACTCACCAAGCAAGGCACCTGGATCATCGACTTCTGGGCAACCTGGTGCGCGCCCTGCCGCATGCAGGGAAAACTCATCGATGAACACCTGGACGAACTGGCCGCCGCCGGCGCCGCCATTGGCAAGGTCAATGTGGATGAAGAGCCAGAGCTGGCCGCGCGTTTCGGCGTGATGTCCATCCCTACGCTGCTGATTTTCAAAGACGGAGCGCAGGTGCGCTCGTTTGTTGGCGTGCAGACCATCGACACCCTCAAGGATGCCATTCAATAAACCTATGGAATTGGCATGTCCGCATTGCAAGAAGCACTTTGACTTCGAGCCGGTGACCATCCTCACTCCGGACTCGGAACACCTGGCGGAACTCTTCCGGGGTTCGCTCAACAGCGTTGCCTGCCCTCAATGCCAGGCGATGCTCAATGTGCCCGTGCAGCTCATCTACCGGGACCACCAGCGGCCCTTCATGGCTGTTCAGCCACCACATCCGCTCCCACCCGAGGAAGAGGCCGCAATGGCCTTGCGCCTTGACGAAAGCGCTACCGAAGCAGCCCTGGACGAAGGGCTGGAGCGCCCCACAGTGCGGCTTGTTTTCACCCGCCCCGATTTCATCGAGAAGATCGCCCTGCACCGGCAGGGGCTGGATGACCGGATTGTCGAATACGCAAAGTTTCAGCTTTTCAACGGCGGTGCCGAAGGCATCAACCCACAGCGCCACCGGCTGCTTTTCGACTTCACCCAGCAGGCGGAGGACCGAATTGTTTTCCTGATCTATGACCGGAAGACCGGGCGCCCCGTCCGGATCCTCCAAGTGCCGATGGCGGAATTCCAAAACCTCGTGAAGGAATTCCAGACGAATTCGGAGGCGAGACAAGAACTGGAGCACTGTTTCCCTGGTTGTCGGGTGGACATTGACATGCTGCTGGAACCCCATAGCTGAATAGTTATAACTAACTTATGATAATATAGTTATGAAAAACAAGAAAAACCTTCAGCCTCCCGCCCACAATTCCACCCCCTGGAACAACCCCTTCGCCGGGTTAAAACTTGATTTGCCGAAAGAAGACCCCGTTGCTCTGCCGCCCCCACCTTCCCCTGAAGAGCAAAAACGCACGGCTTTGTCCAAAGAAGATCAGAAACTCTTGGAGGCCTTTGGTGGCAAAACCCTCTCGGTCGGCGGCGATGGCGTTCTCGCCCAACCGCACGGTCCGCGCGTCTCCTTCAATATCCAGCGCAAAGGCAAGGGCGGGAAAACCGTGACGTTGGTCCATGGCCTTCAGGCACTTGAATTGACGGATCAAATGACGCTGTGTTCCCAAATCCAGAAGGCCCTCGGCACTGGCGCGCGTTTCGAGGACGGCATCCTGCAAATCCAGGGTGACCAGCGCGACCGGGCACACAGCTGGTTTTCCCGGCAGGGTTTCCGTTGCTGATTTTCATGGCAAAGTTTTTCCCATTCACCGAAAGGCCAGAATAAATAATTCCTCTAAAATCACTTGTGATATTTTTAAAATTTTTCTTCCAATGACTTGCAAATGACTATCAAGGTGATATTTTAATTTCCTGTCCTTGTGACTCATCGAAAAGTTTTCCGACCCGTAGTGCATTTTCAGCATTGCCGTCGTACAAGCCCAACGGTGCGTCCCACCGCATTACGAGCCTGGAGGCTCCTTTCCTGATCTCTCGGGGGAAAGCCAACAAAATTCCGGGAACGCCTCATCTGTTTTTGAAAAACAATGGCTAAGAATCTGTATGTCGGCAACCTGAGCTATTCTGTTCGCGACGACGAACTCAACCAGCTCTTCTCGCAATTCGGGAAAGTCAGCTCCGCCCGAGTCATCACTGACCACGACACAGGCCGCAGCAAGGGCTTTGGTTTCGTGGAAATGCCTGAAGACTCAGAGGCAGAAGCGGCAATCGCCGCCCTTAACGGGCAGGAAAACAATGGTCGCACCCTCACCGTCAACGAGGCGAAGCCCCGTGAACCGCGCGCTCCTCGTCCCCATGGCGGAATGGGCGGCTACGGCCACCGTTAATTGCCATTGGCACTCGAAGAAAAAGCCCCGCGCCCAAAAACTTGGGCGCGGGGCGATTTCGTGTAACCAGGGAATCGTTTCTATGGTGCCACCGGTAGTTCCCCTGATTCGCTGGCATCCAGGATACCCTGGAGGAACTCCTTATCCATAAATTCGATATGGCCATCCGCAAAACCTACCACTGCCTTCTCATGCTCCCCCTGGCAGCAAACCATCAGAATGGTCTGTGATGGATGTTCAATCGAATTATGCGAAATTTTCTCGTTCCCGAAATAACGATACGGAGTCCCAGTGTCAGGGCAGTTAAGGATTTCCCTACTTGGATACAAATATTTGAGGAACTCATCCGATACCTCTGCGGGAGGCAGCATTTGATCATGATCCTCGGCATACAGGAGCAAACCCAACAAACATTGCTTCATATTGTTTGCGCAATTGAGCTGACGGACTTTTTCCCGTGATTGCGCCAATGCAGGCAACAGGATGCCAGCCAGAATCACTCCGCCTTCCATATGGTTGATTTCGCAACGAACCAGCGTTCCATTGGCCCCCACGGAGATACCGTCCAGCAAGGAGATTATCATCTGGGTGAATTCATACTCGTCCTTCGCCTCCAGAATGACTCCCTCCTCATCATCCGCATCCTCCTGACACAGTTCCTGCTTCAGGAAGTCACGGAACTCCACCAACGCCTCACTGAATTGTTCGGCACTTGTTTCTTGGCAGAATGCCAGATTGCATGTCAAACTCCCGTTGGACTCCTCGCCGCCAAAGCCAGCCCAACTGAGGTTGACGGCCAAGGCGTCCCCCAGCAGAATGCCTATTTTGGCCAAAGCAGGATGAACATCTACAAATTCAAATATCGCGTCAGATAACGAACGACCAAGCGTATCCAGCTGCAGCACACAATAAAGCATGGCATCATCGGGGAGGCCCTCCTCATACATCACCGACGGATCTCGCCGCCCCAGTGCAAGGTTCTGTTCCATCATTTTCCGCTGAGATTCTTCTCCAATAAGCAGGATGTTCTCGCCACTAGCGGGCATGCTGAACTCTTCTGGGAGGTCGTCAAAAAGTGGCGTGAACCCTTTCCACATTGTATTTAAGGGAATCTTTTCATCGACTTGAACCGCCACGGCAAACTGATCCGTATCAAAATCTGAGAAATCCTGAAAGCTAAGCACCACCTTCGCCCCCAGGCATCGCACGGCATTGAAGAAATCCTCGTTCATGAAGCTCGCTTCAAGTTCCTTCTGCAACTCAGGATTCGCCTTGAGAAGTTTCTGCACCATGTCCGCACAGCGATTGACATCCACATAGCAGAGGCCCATTGGTTTGGAGACCACGGCATTCAGCAGACGGGAGTTGGCCGCCTTATTTTGCGCAAAGATCGAGGAACCCAGAAGGCACACGATGGCGAACGCCACGACATAGAAGAGGTTTTTTTTCATGGTGATTGCCGAGTTTTTATTGGGAATTTCTTATGAAAGTCGTTGAATGAAGATTGTTTCCTGCTAACCATTTGTCCCCTGTAGGTGCCCTCCTGGGGAACCAATCCTTTCCTTATTAGGATGGAGGGTTATCCCCCCGACCTCCCTCCCCTTCAAATTTAACCCGGGGATTTAGAGAATGCAAGCCCGTTCCTGGAAAGTCATGAAAGTCATGTTGAGGAAGGGAAATCTTATGATTTTGGCCATGTCCTCTACAAGGGTGGCGAATTGAAGTTTATTTGCAGTGTGAACCGCGATTCCCGTTATTTCCTGCTAACCATTTGTCCCCTGTAGGCACCCTGCGAGGAACCAGCGTAAGCCTTAAGCCCAATCAGGTGCCTTCATGGAGAACAAAGCAAAATTAAAATGAACTATCGCCTAAAATGCATTAAGGCAAATAAACAACACCACGATACTAATTGTTATGAGCCCCATAATGAGGCCGAATAACGCATGGCCTGTGCCACGCCCTTCGGGATGCTTCTTGGCGTGAACTAATCCAATGATTCCCATAATCAGCGCAGGGATGCCGGTTAATAGGCAAAAAGCGAGAGATGCGATTCCAAGATAATACGCCCAGACCGCTGGCTTGTTCCGTGGGAAATAGAAAGGTCCGCATTGGATTGGACCATTGTTTGCGGGACTTACGGGTTGCTGAACGACGCCACCCCCTTGCCCTTGCTGAGGAATGATTCTGCCGCATTGGGGACAGCTCACGTTCTGATTTCTCGCATATATGGGAAAACTAGCCGTTACGCCACAGTAAGGACAGATCAAGGAATAATTCGGCGCCGAATTGGGAACCGGAGCGATGGGCGGGTTTCCCTGAATTGGAGGCGATGGTACAATGAAGATATGATTGCAGTACGGGCACTGGCATTGCTGGTTGGCAGCTGATTCGTCAACCGTCAACGGATTCTTGCAGGCAGGACAATTAAAGTTTAGATTCATGTTCAGGTCTCTCTATTTTTGGTATGCCATAATTGAAATTTAGCCAGACGAGGAGAAAGGCACCGTTGCTATAAGTTCCCCTGAATTAACCCTGATTTCACCACCCCGTTTCAAGCCGAACGGCAAATTTGAGAAAGGCAGACTTCTACCTCATCCCATGGGAACCTCACACGCAACTCCCGCAATGCCCTGATTCGAGTCCACAAAAAAATAATATGACTATCTTTGCCCAGATTACAAGCTGGAAAACTGGGAAAACTGACGAGCAATTGGCCTGTCGGCGCAGCATCCCGATACGCCCATTTCGGGCATGAAATCATGTCATGTCCGTAAAAGCGATCCGACGAAATTCCCCGACTCACGCGATGCACTGCGAAAGGACAAGGGAGCCAGAGATGAGTCCCTTATCTCGCCGGCCACGCCGTAGTCAAAGAAGCAGGAATGAGTTCCGCAGGATTCTGGCGCCTAAAAATAGAACCCTGAAACGACATCCTAAAACCGTTGCCTTAAATCAGTTCGCGGGATGGCTGAAAAATCAAAGCGCTTGGAGGGTTAGGGAGTTGCCCGAACGGTCGCGATTTCACGCAACCGCGCTGATTTCAGCAACTCCTCGGGACGAATCAGTTTGCCGTCCAAATTTTCCGTCAATAGTGGTTCATCCGCCATCTCGTATGCCTTCAGCACGAATTCCGTGCAATAGAGGCCTTTGCCAACTCCATATTTCAACTTTTGATTAAACGGGAGATGACGCCGGATACACGAATGTGAAAATGCCAATGCGCGTTCCACCGCATCCGGCTCGACCTGGGGACGCAATACCATCAACGCAGAACATTTGTTATTCGCAAAATAATCTTGGATGTCTTCGGCAATACAGCCGAATTCAGGATCCGCATGCAAGAAAAAACATCCCTCGGGAGTTTGTTCGACCATCGCGACGTGCGCAAAGCAGGTCGAAGAATTAGTCATTCGGACTATCCTGCCTCGCCAAGTCTGACTCCCCAGCAATACAATGTCACCACTTTGAAGGAGTTCACCATGTTCAAACTTTCGGAAAAAGACTTTTTCCTCCATGGCATACCGCAGCACCCCTAAAAGCAGTACCAGGAATACCAATCCCCCACCAATGATCTTCCATTGTGACTTCCGCATATAACTCATATCACATCCCAAGAAACATGAGCTTGGATTCTAATGCATCATCCCCGTTGACATGCAGGCAAAACATGCTCACGAATAAACATTTCCGCTAGCGAGAAAAGACTGCCGAGAAGATTCCGGCCCGCCCTCATTGGCCCCCCTTGAAACAAAATCAAGGCGGGCAGAGATTCCTAAATGATTCCCTAGCCCGCCGCACAAACCAGTCTCGGATGGATTCTGCTAAATGCAATCCAGAGTCATGCCGATATTTCGCTTTTTCTTAAACCGCAGCGACCGCACACGACGATCATAGAAGGATGCAGTTGACCCGAGGAAAAGCGGAATGCGTGCAATACGCCCAGGGTTCTAACCATCATTTCGACTGGTACAAGAAAATATAACAGCCACCTAGTTGGCTGCTAATTTGATTTTTACCCAGTTTTGAGCAAAAGGCGGAGCAGATGTGGCTTGAGGGGAAATGAGCGGGCTGTCGCCCATGATTTTCTCCGCAAGGCGCAGATGCCCGTAGATTGCCAAAAAATGTGAAAAAAGCAAATTAACGGACTACTTAGTAGTCTGTAAAACTTGAAAACCAACAAAAATGGCCATTGCCGGACAACTTTCCAGCGTTCGCTCGGTCACATACGATGTATGCTCCCTCGCCTCCCATCCGGAAGCTGCTCCGGCACTGACCCTTCTTGTCTAGTTTTATCTTGTACAGCCTACTAGTTAGGATTTTTTCCCGGATTTGCCAATCAACGCGCCAATCACCCCGAAAACGACCGCACAGACAACACAGGCGATGATGACAGGATTTCGGCATTGATCATCCTTCACCACATCCACGATTCTTTTCAGATATCCTCCCAACGTAAACTTCTGGCGAACAGCTTCATTCTGAAAATAATAGCTAAGCGGCACGCCAGCAATCAAACCTAGAATCACGCCGAAAAAGGCACAGATACCCGCATTTGAACTCGCCGGGGCGGCATTGGCTTGATTGGCTTGAGCAACCATTCCAGGCGCAGCCACTGGAGTGCCGTCTCCCATCGTAGGAGTGCCACAAAAAACACAAGAAGTTGCCGAATCTTCGATTTGCTTACCGCATTTTTTACAAAACATGGTCTTACTCTGTTGGTGATTGAAAGACACAATAATTATGGGACTCTAAAAAAAGAAAATACCCATTTAAATTTTACGCCATTGATGATTCCAATTTCAACCCGGTTCTAAAAAAGTCCGTAAACTTGTCGCGAATTGTCCACTTTTATCATCAAGGCCTCTATCCTAGACTTGTTCTTCACTGTCAGTCATTGGAGCAAGAGTCAATTGCCGCTCCGATAGCCTTGCCGATGATGGCGCAGACTAAACATGAAATGATGAGTGGCCATCTAAGTTGATCTTCCGACAAGGCCCTCCAGAAATTCGTGACATAGGTTCCAAGCGGAACCTTCGCCCGAAAAATCGCGGGTTGAAAAAAGTAGCTAACCGGAATGCCCGCAAAAAAGCCGAGAACGGAAAAGATCTCACCGGCCAAGTTCTTTTTCGCCTTCGCTGGAGCGGGATTCATATTACCCGCATTTACCGGATTGACTTGCCCTGTGATCCTTATCGTAGTCGGAGGCGGGACATTGACGTTGTTGACCGGAATCCCCGTGGGGATTGCCGGAGGAGGCGGGATGGTACCGTTGATTGGCTTCACCGTGGGGATTACCGGAGGAGGCGGGACATTGACGTTGTTGACCGGAATCCCCGTGGGGATTGCCGGAGGAGGCGGGACATTGGCATCGTTGATCGGCTTCACCGCGGGGATTACCGGAGAAGGCGGGACATTGGCATCGTTGATCGGCTTTACCGTGGGGATTACCGGAGGGGGCGGGACCTCATCAGCCATAGGGGATCCACAATTTGTGCAAAAGATTGCCGAATCACTATTTTCTTTTCCGCATTTTCTACAAAACATGGCTTTTCTCTGTTGTTGATTCAATGACTATGGTTGAAAAAACTCTATTTCCCAGCGTGTATTGTAACAGCCAGATGCAAAAAAATGTTTCACCCTTCTTGAAATTCCTCAAGCATGACTATTACTACGGTAAAATGGACCACTTTTCCAAACCCGAGGAAAACTCTTCCATTCTTTCCCTTAAAAACTGCCACCCCCGATTACGGCTATGCATTTCCCTCTACGCATTGACTTGCCGCCACCAGGATACCTCTCAAGAACCGTTTTTGTCTATTCCAGGTAATACATCCTCAGGCCGATTTCCTCGGTGAGTTCCACCTCGATGGCAGTGGTTGGTCCGAAAGGTACGCCTGATTTCGGCAGCAGTTCGGTCACACGACGAGATGTCGGTAGTGTGAGAGTG
Source organism: Victivallales bacterium (assembly GCA_017417585.1). Taxonomy (GTDB): domain Bacteria; phylum Verrucomicrobiota; class Lentisphaeria; order Oligosphaerales; family Oligosphaeraceae; genus RGIG1601. The sequence continues at coordinate 94,562 of JAFPYX010000067.1, read as the reverse complement.
TATTTACCAGGCTTGCCGTTGATGGAGATGAAGGAACGGCTCGCCCAGACGACCGTGGTGCCGGATTCCTCGTAGCAATGTACTCCGCACTCCCTAAAGAGCTGTTTCCAGGCATTCCGCGAAAGGAATCCCGTGGTGGAGTAGAACTCCCTCCCTGCACCATTCTCGCGCACTGCGAAGGTCACGTCGCCGCCTCCCTGCGTGCGGGTCGCCAGCGGGCTCACACCCTCCCCTATTTCAATGGTGAAGGAGGGCGCAAAGGCATTCCCCGAGAAGGGACGCATGGCCTCGGTGCCGTGAAGATACGCCACGCCGTCCCGGGGCGCGGCGCTCTCTTTCACCGCGAAGCCGGTCAGTGCCTGGATGTTCCCGGCCGCGTGGCCTTGCGCATTGAGGTAGCCCGGCGCATAGAGCCACACGAGGCTCTTGCCCGCCTCGCGAAGCTTCTCGATAACAGTTGCCTTTTCTGGCGTGAGGTAGAAGAGGTTCGGAAAGACATACACCTGGTAATCGCGCACATTGGGATTCTCCAGGTCGGTGAAGAGCAGCACGTCGAATGGCGTCGCCGTATGGGTGAGTTCCTGCGCGTTGCTGTCGAAGACCAGGTCGATGCCCGTTGTGGAGATCTTGTGGTAGTAGATGCTCTCCAGGTCACCCACGACCGCGACCTTGGCGACCGAGGCGTTGTGAGTCGCCAGCGCACGGATGGCTTCCAGTTTCCGGAAGAAGGCGAAGATCTCGGGGTCGTTGTACCAGTCTCGCGCGAAATCCATGTACCAGCAGCCCGCATTGCGGCAGAGCGTCTGGGCAAAATCTCTCGCCAGTGTGGTGACGGACTGCGCAGGGGTGGAGACGTGCCGATGGTAGGTCTCCTCCACCGCCAGGTAGGTGCGGCTGTCGTGCTCTTGGATGGCGAGTTTTCCCCGCAGGGTATAACTTTCGATGGGGCTGCGCCCGAACTCTGCGTCATCCACCTCGCGGTTGGAGTAGAGGTTTGGGGAGACCTGCCAGTCCACCACGCCGGAGTCCAGCACGGACTCGTTCTCCAGATGCCACGCCTCGACCGGATACTCCATTCCAAAGAGGTATCCGTGGTAGTTTCCGCAGAGCTTGCGGTAGCCGCACGCCTCCTTGACCGCTTTGTCGCAGGCAATCACCAGGTCGCGCATCTCATACTGCATCGTGTGGAGGAAGTCGATCACCGCGCGGTCCTCCACGGGATCCCGCAACGTCGCGCCATCCGCTATCGAATGCAACCGCGCCTCCTGCGAGGGGATTTCGGCGGTCGCCAAAGTGACCTCGGGGTCATGCCAGGCCGCCTGCAAAGCCGCATCCGTATGATATTGTTCGACAAGGTGGCGACGGAATGCCTCCCGCATTGCCGAACAAGTGCCAGGCATCCCAGAACGCATCCCGTAATAGTGCCATTCACGGTAGATTCCGTAGTCCACTCGATAACTGAAGACTCGTTTGCCGGCGGGGATGGACTCCACGAAGGAAACCACCTGGCGGAGGTAGTCCATGGCGTCCTGACGCCATTTCAGCGACGCATAGGAGGGTGCGCGGACATTGAAGATCGGATCCTTGGCGGCGGGGTCCACACCGCCATTCGCGTAGTCCATCAACTCCTCTGGATTGGCATCCATCCACCAACGTGGTGCGCCATTGAGGTTGATCGCGAGATTCAGGTAGGCATCGGGGTTGAGCAGCAGCGCGCGGTAGAGGACGCTGGCGATATACTCCTCATCGATGGAGCCATCCGCATGCCAGACGTTGGTCTCGATGCCCAGGCTCAGGAGGTCGATGCCACCCCGGTGGAAATTCGCGATTTTCTCCTGCGTGTTCTGTTCGTCATATTTCCAGGGATAAGGCGCATTGTACAGCAACGCGTCCACCTTGCGGCCATTCAGGACAATCTTCGGGTTCGTCTCCGGCAGAACCTCGATGCCCACGGTCAGTTCGGGTTCCGCATTCAATTTCTCCAGCAAAGCTTCCATCTTCTCCAAATTTTCTCTGGACAGGCACACTTGAACACAAGAAAAAACGCAGAACGCCGCAATCAGCAATATCCCGTACCGCATGTCAAACCCTAATTGGCATGATTCCAAGTGCGGTTACTATATCCCATTATCGATGAACCGTCCCTGCTGAAGCCTGGCAAGCCGATTGATTTTCCATGCTCGTGCGCAAACGGGAACCAGGGAAGAGCAGCAAAGGGCGAAAATGTCGCCGTCAAACGGCGGACAAATTGGAAAAGCCATAGCCGCATACTAAATTATGACAATTTACGACAATTTCACCCAACACGGTCATGTTCTCGATTCGCAATTCATCCCATTGGCGTGGTGCCGGCGGCATTGGCAAGTTGCTGCCAATCGCGTTGCCGATGATGATGTCGAGCCTTTTCGACACCGCGATGATGTTCGTGGACCGGCTGTATCTATCCCGCCTGGGCAAGACGGAGATGGCCGCATGCATGTCGGGCGGCTCCGCCTGCTGGACCTGCATGGTCTTCTTCGTGGGGCTTTTGGCCTACTCTTCTGCGCTGGTGGCGCGTCAGTTCGGCGCGAAAAACTACGAAGAATGTCCGCGAACTACCATCCAGACCCTTCGTCTCGCCTTCTGGACCTACCCGCTCATTCTGCTCCTGGCAGTCGGCGTCTCGCGGCTCTTCACCCTGGGTTCGCACGAGGCGCTTCAGACGCAGCAGGAACTCAGATATTTCTGGATCTGCACCATCGGATGCATCTTCGGACTCTTCCGTTCACCACTGGCATCCTTCTTCTCCGGCATCGGCGAGACCGCCATCATCATGTGGGGAAACGCCGTGGCGCTGGTGGTGAATCTCGTGGTGAACTACGCGCTTATCTACGGCAAATGGGGCTGTCCAGCCATGGGCATAGACGGCGCGGCCATCGGCACCGTGGCATCCTCCTTCGCAATGACCGCCATATTGGCCTGGGGCGTTATCCGCAAATTCCGCCAGTCGCCCTGGAAAAGCAAGAAGATGTTCAAGCCCGCCCCTGAGGTCGTCAAGGCATTGTTCCGCTTCGGCTACCCCAGCGGCCTGACCGGTCTGCTGTGCAGCTTCTCGTTCACCGTGGATGTCCTCATCTTCCACGGCATAAGCGTTGACGCCGCGGCGGCGATGACCATCGTGATGAGCTGGGAGATGATCAGCTTCCTTCCCATGAACGGCCTGCAGATCGGCGTGACCAGCCTGACCAGCCAGCGATTGGGCGCACAGGACATCCCCGAGGCCGAACGTGCAGTCCATTCCGGACTGAAACTGTCGATTGCCTACAGTCTGATGCTATCAATCCTCTATCTGATCTTCACCGTTCCGATGGTGCATCTGTTTACCGGCAACGATCCCGCATTGGGCTACAGCTCACTGCTCCATTTTACAGTATGGATGCTGCGAATCAACTGCATCAGCGTCTTCTGCAACGGGATATACCTCATCTACAGCGGCGGCCTCCAAGGTGGCGGCGACACCTTCGCCGCGATGTTGATCAATGTCCTCTTCAACTGGTTCGCCACCTTTTTAGTGTGGTTCTGCCTGAAGCCACTGCGCCTCGACATCATCCCCACCTGGCTGATCTGGAACCTCTCATACGTCACGGGAATCCTCCCCGTGTGGCTCCGGTTCCGCTCCGGACGCTGGAAGCATATCAAGATCCTGGCCGACACATAGATGCCTGGAAAGACTGCTCGCCAATACAGCCGCAAGCAGATACTACACAATGAATTGCAAGGATATTCCCACAGCCGTGCAATTGAAAGGAGTTGCTTCCAGTCAACACCGTTCCAATTGCACAGGTTGTAGGTTTTCAGACTATTGATTTTTCCGCAGGAAATACCCCTTCCCTGGCACAATCTGCGGATTTTCCAGACACTGGAAGACACCCTTTTCCCACAGCCAGACTTCATAGCCATCCAGCGGGAATTCAGGCTCGAAGGTGCCATAGGGCCACCAACCCCCACCCTGCGGCATGGATGCGGAAAACGGTTCACCGGTCACCACCACACGCTTTTCCACCAGCACATAAATCCAGTAAAGCCCCTCGGCAGAGAACTCCTGCGCCCGTGTGTAGATTTGATTTCGGTTATCCCAGACCATCGGCTGAAATTTCTCAAGCCGTTCCGCGGAAGGCTCGTCCGGAGTAAGACTCAACACAATCGGATTCCAGCCACGCGCCAATTGCAGAACTCGTTGTGTGGTGGTGTTCTCCATTGGCTTCTCGCTCAATGCGCAAGTCACTGTAACCGCATCGGCAGGCATCTCGAAGCTCATAGTCAATTCATCCAATGCAGTGAACTCCACAGGCGGAACACTGCTCCAGGCGAAATCCCAGAACTCCGCTTCCTCGTCCTCCGGAAAAGTCGCCGTCACCGTAACCATCTCGCCGCGAGCGGCAAGTGCCTTGTCCGCCGTACAGCCGTCCACCGTAATTTCGTAGGTCTTCAGGGTAGCGACGCAAGTCACCTCGACCGCCTCGTCAGGCATCTCGAAGGATGCGGTGCCTTCGCCAATACTGAACTCGACCTCAGGAACGAGTGTCCACTCGTAGTCGTAGTCGGAGGCCAACGCGTCTTCTGGCAGAGTCGCCGTCACCGTGACCGTCTCGCCCCGAGACGCAGTTCCCTTGTCCGCCGTACAGCCATCCGTCGTGACCGCATAGGTCTTTGGCACAAAGACGGCAATATAGTCAATATCTTCATACGCAGTAATTTGGTATGACTCTTCATCGGAAACCAACTCGTCATTTAGGAACCATCCTGTAAAAGTATAATCGTCAGCTGGGAAAGCGGTAAGAGCAGTCATCGCTCCATGTTCGAAGACTCCCCCGCCTGAAACTTGTCCACCTGCCTCCGGGGACGATGTTACACTGATGGTGATTGGCGGATAATCCACCGAAATACTGCATTGTCCAGAAATGTTCTCCCGACTAGTCGCATAAATCGTGGCGGCTCCAGGTGCCGCCAAAGAGATGGACGCCTGCCCCTGGGAATCCACTGTGGCCACCTCCTCATTGTCTGAAGTCCATGTAAGAACCTGCCAGGAAGCATTGGAAGGAGACACCTTTGCAGAGAGCTGGAGGCTTTCGGTGCCTCCTGCGTTCAAGACATTGTATTCTTGAGCAGCGGGTTCAACCGTCACCTGGACGACCGAAACCCACGGCAAAGATTCCATAGTATATTCGTCGCCATTCGGAGATTGTCGAATCACAGCATACAAGCTGTTGCCATCGCTCATCCAAAGCCCATAGCAATACCCCGTATCAACCGGCCAATCTGCAGGCAAAGTCGCAACAACCATGTTGTCAGGGTCAAAAAGCAACACGGAATCGCGGGTACTGATCGCGAGCAAACCATGGAAGGTCGCCAGTTGATAGAATTTGCCACTCCAGAAAGATTTGGGCCTCCCCCAGACATTCCAACGGACATCCGGAAGTTCAAGAACCTTCTCGCCCTGACCAGTTTCCAAGTCATAGGCATATAATTCATTTTTGGTTTTAGAGACGGCATACCCACGCCCGTTGAAGCAGGGAATGGCACCAAGGGCAAAGGAATCTTCTGTCCAGAAACAATCGTCAAAACGGGTACTGGTACAAGTATAAAGCGGATAATCCCAGACGGGATGGTCCAGGCTTTTGATTGCCACGTCGCTTTTTAGAAAGTACTCGTGTGAAAAAATCTCGGGTATATCGTATCCGTCATCCCAGGTGACATCGGCGTGATACCACTCGCCATCCAGAAACACTGCGTTCCATGCATGATTCATCGAATCAGCGATGATGTAATCCGCAGCCATTCCAGCTCGGTGCAACAAATAAGCATAGCTGATGGCATAGCCAGCACACACGGAACGCTTGAGTACCAGTGCTCCATAGGCATCGTGGGTATGGGGCAGATTCAAGGTATAATCATATTCATTATTGGAACAAATGAAGTCGTGAAGAATTATCGCCTTCTCAAGGTTAGTCATATTGTCGGTCAAGAGCGAAAGCGCATTTTGGACGGCCTGCTCCAGTTCGGTCTTCATTTCCGCAAGGGCAGAGGCATCCGTAACCGAATATTCGGGATACACCTTGGAAACATACTCGCCATAACTTATTCCATATTGGGTTTCGACATGGAATATCTCGCCATGTAAGTTTAGAATATTAAAATAATAATTATTAAATTCGTTTATTGATATTTCATGGGCTGAGACATCGATTTCGGTGGCAAGTCTTTCCCAACCGGCGACCAGCGTCGCCTCCAATGACTCGTTCTTGCCAAGATAACTGGCCTCGCCTTCGCCCCGCAATTCGGCGCGGCTGACCGGTGGCAGGAAGGCACCGGCGATGAGCGTGCTCCCGTCGAAATATTCTATCTGTTCCTCTGCAATCGCCGCATTCCATAAAGGGCAAAGAGGCAGCAGCACTAGACAAATCCAGAAAGGCAGCCAAGGGAATCGATTCGTATAATGAGTTATCATCTTCATTCTCGGTTGGTAAGATATGAAAACTGAATCGAAAGAATTTTGCGTATTTTCTCAATAATACATAAGAAAATACATAAGAACTTTTTACAATATCCCGTTAATATATAAGTATTCTGAAAAAGGATCAATCAGTTGTCCAAATGGAGTTCCCTGGCGAGGCGCTGTTCGGCATCGGCGGCACGGATTTCTCCCAAAAGACCATCGAGGTCGCCATCGATGATGGCAGGCAGGTCGTAGCGGGTGATATTGAAGCGGTGGTCAGTCACGCGGTTCTGCGGGAAATTATAGGTACGGGCCTTTTCGGAACGGTCGCCGCTGCCGATCTGGCTTCGGCGCTCCGCGGCGTTCTTGGCGTCCTCCTCCATCTGGCGGCGTTCCAGCAACCGCGACCGCAGGATTCGCATGGCGATCTCCTTGTTCTTGTGCTGTGAGCGCTCCTGCTGGCTGGCCACGAAGTCGCCGGTGGGCAAGTAAGTCACGCGCACGGCGGAGTCGGTACGGTTCACGCCCTGCCCGCCCGCGCCGGAGGAACGGAAGACGTCGATGCGCAAATCCTCGGGCTTGAGCTCGATATCCACTTCCTGGGCTTCCGCCATGACCGCCACCGTGGCGGTGGAGGTATGGATTCGCCCCTGCGTCTCGGTCGTCGGCACTCGCTGCACGCGATGCACGCCGGACTCGAAGTGGAGCATGCTCCACGCCTCGTCGCCGCGCACCATGAACGAGACATTCTTGATGCCGCCGACCTCGGTCTCGCCCAGGTCCAGCATCTCCACGTGCCAGCCTTTCGTCTCGCAGAAGCGTGTGTACATGCGGTAGAGGTCACCCGCGAAGAGACTCGCCTCGTCGCCACCGGCGGCAGGACGGATTTCCACGATGACATCGCGACCCTCGTTGGGATGAGTCGGCAAAATCAGCATCTTGAGGCGCTGCTCCAACGGGGTGACCTTCGCCTGGAGTTCCTCCAGGTCGGCGCTGATCAGCTCCGCCAGCTCGGGGTCCGCACCGCCGGAAAGCATCTCCTTGTTCTCGGAAATCTGCTGCTTCACGCTGTTGAATTCATCCCAGGCCTCCTGCAGATGCTTGAGCTTCTGGTATTCGCGGTTCATCGCCTGGAAACGTTCATTCCCCGCGCCATTGAAGTCAAAATGGCTGATTTCGCTCTCCAGCTCGGCCAGACGGCTGGCGCTGTTTTGGATGTACCCGGTTAAGTCCATAATCAATTAGCAATTTAGCAAATGACGCAACAGCGGCATGCGACGACGGTGGCTTGGTTCTGCATCAACGCACGCACGGCACGCGGCGGCCCCGGCGGTGCCCGCAAGTAACATGTTGCGGAAATATGAGCAGTCAACAATGGCCAATTGCGCATTGTCAATTGCTCATAAAAAAGCCACGCCCTAGGAAGAAAATCCAAAGGCGTGGCCGAATGAGGCGAAGCAAACGACCCGCAAGGGGCCAAAGTCGCTACTTCTTCTTTTTCTTGAGAGCCGCGAGGTCGAGATTCGCGAAGCGGCGGCGGAAGGCGTCAACGCGTCCTTCCGTATCGACGAGCTTCTGCTTGCCGGTGTAGAAGGGATGGCACTTCGCGCAGATACCGATGGACTGCTTTGGCATGGTGGACTCGCACTCGAAGACGGCACCACAGGCGCAGGTCACCGTGCACTTGACGTACTTGGGATGGATGTTTTCCTTCATTGCAGGATTTCCTTATGTAAATTATTTATAATCAAGAATTTATGACATCACTTAAAGATCTGCCAGCGCGGCCTTCCTGGAAAGCCGGACGCGCCCGCGGTCGTCGATGTCAACCACCTTCACAGTGATCTCGTCGCCAACCTTGCAGATGTCCTCAACGGTCTTGACGCGGTAGTTGGCCAGTTCGGAGATGTGCACCATCCCCTCCTGCCCAGGCATGATCTCCACAAACGCGCCGAATTCCTTGACGGTTTTGACAACGCCTTTGTAGATCTTGCCGATCTCGACCTCGCCGGTCAGGGACTCAACCTCGTAGCGTGCCTGGTCCATGGCGGCCTTGGAGTTCACGAAAATGCGGACAGTGCCGTCTTCCTCGACATTGATCTGTGCACCGGTGCGATCCTGGATGCCGCGGATGTTCTTTCCGCCGGGGCCGATCAGCGCACCGATCTTCTCGGGATTGATCTTCACGGTGCAGACCTGCGGGGCATTCGGCGAAAGTTCCGTGCGCGGCTTGGCAAGGCAAGCGGTGAGGATTTCGCGGATTTTCGCGCGGGCGGCCTTGTTGCGCAGCATTGCCTGGTACATCCCCTCGATGTCGAGGCCGGCGATCTTGAGGTCCAGCTGGAAGCCGGTGATGCCCTTGGTGGTTCCTGCCACCTTGAAGTCCATGTCGCCGTAGTGATCCTCGCTGCCGAGGATGTCGGTGAGGAACTCACGGTGGTCGGTGCCGGTCACAAGGCCAACGGAGATGCCGATGACCGCGTCGGAGATCGGCACTCCGGCATCCATGAGCGCGAGGGAGCCACCGCAGACAGTAGCCATCGAACTGGAGCCGTTGGAACCAAGAATCTCGCTGGTCACGCGCACAGTGTACGGGAAGGCGTCCACCGTAGGCATCGCCTGGCGGATGGATCGCTCGGCTAGTGCGCCGTGGCCGATTTCGCGGCGCCCGGTGGAGCCGTAGCGGCCAACCTCGCCGGTGCAGAAGTTCGGGAAGTTGTAGTGGAGGATGAAGTTCTTCTTCGCGGGGCCGCCGGCGATGACGTCGTATTCCTGCGCGTCACCGGTTCCGGAGAGGGTCGCGGTCACCAGCGCCTGCGTGTCGCCGCGCTTGAAGATGGCGGAGCCATGCACGACGGGCAGCACGCCGACCTCGCAGGTGATGGGCCGCAACTCATCCAGCGCACGGCCATCCTGACGGATCTTCTTCTCCAGCACGAGATTGCGGATTGCCTTCTCCTTGATGATCTCCCACGCCAGCTCCGGATTCGGTGTGGCGCCGGTCTCGGGGTCGGCAAACTTCGGCGGAACGGCCGCAACGTATTCGGCCTTCAAGGCACCTTCCTGTTCTTGGCGTGTCAGTTTGTCCGGTGCGCAGACGGCGGCGGAGAGACGGTCGCCGATGAACTCCTCGGAGGCCTTCAGAAACTCCGGGCTCGGCAGGTTGGGGACATACTCGAACTTCGCCTTGTTCACCTTAGCGGCAAGCTCCTGCTGGGCGGCGATCATCTTCTGGATGATGCCGTCTGCGAACCACATCGCGTCGCGCAGCTCCTCTTCGGAAATCTCCTTGGAGCAGCCCTCGATCATGATTGCCTTGCCGGTCACACCGGAGTACACCAGGTCGATGTCGCTCTGCTCCATCTCCGCATTGGAGGGGTTCGCGATGAACTCGCCATTGATGCGGCCGACACGCAATGCGCCGACCGGGCCGTTCCACGGGATGTCCGAGACCATCAGCGCCGCACTGGCGCCCAGGATGGAGAGGACGTCCGCCTCCTGCTTGCCGTCCGCGGACAGCAGCGTGGAGACGATCTGGACCTCGTTGTTGAAGCCTTCCGGAAACAACGGGCGCAACGGACGGTCCGTCATGCGCGCGGTGAGGATTTCCTTCTCGGAGGGACGCCCCTCACGCTTGAAATAGCCACCCGGAATCTTACCGGCGGCTGCAAAGCGTTCGCGGTATTCCACGGAGAGCGGGAAGAAGTCGATGCCCTCGCGCGGCGCGGCGGCGCAGGCACAGACCAGAACCATGGTGTCCGCCTGGCGGACGACCACGGAGCCATTGCACAAGAGCGCCAGTTTGCCCGTCTCGATGGAGAGGGACCTTCCGCCGCCCAAGTCGATAGTGATGGATTCTATGCTCATTTCTACATTCCCTTAAAATTTGTAGCACGCCTGGAAGAAATTGTGTACTAGTACAATCCTCCGGCGAGCCGGCGGCAGTTATCGGCGCAAGCCCAGGGAGCCGATCAGGGTGGTGTAGCGGGCGTAGTCGTTGGAGGCGAGATAGCGCAGGAGCTTGCGGCGGCGGTTGACCATTGCGACCAGTCCGCGGCGAGTGCTGAAATCCTTCTTGTTGGCCTTGAGGTGCTCGGTGAGTTCGAGAATGCGTGCGGTCATGATGGCGACCTGGACCTCGACGGATCCCACATCACCTTCGGAGCGCTTGTACTTCTGGATGACTTCCTGCTTCTGTTCTTTATTCATGGTTGTGTTGTAGATATTTGTCGCCAGACGGCCACCAGGCCAGATTGGGGAAGACCTTTCCCACTTGCAGTCATGGCCCAGCTTATAAAACCGCTGCGACAAACAGATAATTTAATGCCAATCGATTGAATTTCAAGCGAGAATTGACAAAACATGACAATTCTACATCACTCATTATTCCGCGCGGACTGAAAGCAGAATCCCTGTCGCATTTCCAAATGCAGCGAGTTGCGGCGGCATCCACTTCACCCAAGCGGCAAAAATCGGCAAAATCCGCTTGCAGCACGCTCAAATTTACACGTCACCTGTTTCAAATGAGGTTATATTATCCTGTAAATGACTTTAGATGTCATCAGCAGAATCGGGTTTCATCCACCAATTCCGCTCTTGTCTTGAAATACCATCTTCCCTCTTTCAGGGACACCTAACGAATGAACAAACGAATTCACATCTCGTTCGTGCTTCTGCTTGGGTTCGCCGTATTCCTGAATGCTCACCCGTCGGCAACGCCTCAGCCAGAGGGGTCACCCGAGTATCGCCCGGTAGTACCGCCGAACGCCCGGGTCATCCCTGCCCAAAGCAAACCCACGGATGCCGAAAGGCGGCGTCTCTACCGTAAAGACCCGCCGCCCCACAATGGTTCACCTTCACAGATGAATCCGCCATACACACCTGGCATGCCGCCCCGGAATCCTCCAGGAAACCATGGTCCAGGAAACCATGGTCCAGGAAACCACAGCGGTTCGGGAAACGGATTTGGACAAGGTCGCCCCCTGCTCCCTCCTCCGCCACCGCCGCCCGGTCCTCCGCATTTCCAGCCTCCTCCTCCTCCGCCGCCGCCTCTGCCGCCTGGATCGTGGGACACACGCAGGAACCGTCCTCCCCAAATACCCAAGCCCCAGATTCGTTCCACCCCCAAAGGCTGGTTTGACGACTATGATGCCGCCCTTGTCGAGGCCGAAGTGTCTCAACGCCCGATTTTGGTTCTCTTCACTGGTTCAGACTGGTGCCCCTGGTGCATCAAGCTCCACAAGGAAGTTCTGGACCATTCCACATTCAGGAATTATGCCAAGCAGGAACTCATCCTGGTCTATGTGGACTCTCCGTCTGGTTTTAATCTTCCTCCAAAAGTCAAGCAACAGCATGCAAGGCTGGAAAAAGAACTTGGTGCCGGCGGCGGAGTCCCCTGTACCATCCTAGTCTCTCCGGAGGGTGTCAAGCTCGGTGAAATCAGTGGCTACCGCAAGGAGAACGAATACATGAAGGAGCTCCGTAAAATTTTGAAAAGAAAGGGGTTTCCGCGTCGTAACCACCGATAAGAGGCAACTACACTCAACATGCCTGAATCCTCCTCACAATCCAAGCATCCTGCGCCCCGACGGGCCGCCACCGCCGTGCGGATGCACAATGATGGCTGGATCAACAGCGCGTGGAACAACTATGAGCTGAATTCCTCCTACATGCACGATGTGGGCACCTACGAATTGCTCAGCGCGGAGGAGGAAGCCAAATACGCCCGCGAATATGGCGAGGCGCGCGCACAATTGCATGGTCTGCTGGCGGACTTCCCGCAAGTCATTCTGGCAAAACTTGCGGAATTGCAGGAACTTCCTGCAGGACGCCTGTTGAATTTCATTGAACTGGATCCGTGTGACGATGATATCGTGTATAGCGATGCGGCGTTGGAGGAGCGTCTGCGTGAAGCGCTGGATGTCTTGATGGCTAACAAGGCGGAGATCATCCGGCTGTTCGAGGCCCGCAAATCAAAGCAGCGCTCGTCCAACATGCCGATTTTTCAGGAGACCAACCAGTTGATGAATCGCGTATTCAATCCGCTGGTGGAGAATTTCGGACGGCTAAATTTCCAGCAGCGTTTCTACTCCGAATGCGTGAATCTCTTCATCCAGGGCCGTTGGGAGGCTCCGGGCGTGGATGAGAAGCGCCGCAAACGCCTGGCCATTTCGATGCAGGAATCCAACGAGAAGGCCATCAAGGCGATGAATCATCTGGTGGAAAGCAACCTCCGGCTGGTGATTTCCATCGCACGGCATTTCGTCTGCTCCCTGATGCCCCTCTCCGACCTGGTCCAGGAGGGCAACATCGGGCTGATGCGTGCAGTCGAGTCCTTTGAGTATCAACGTGGGCATCGATTCTCCACCTACGCCTCATACTGGATTCGGCAGGCCATTACCCATGCATTGAATGTCAACGGGCGAGCCATCCGCATCCCGGTCAACATCGTTCGGCAGCTTTCAAAAATCCATCGCTGTGAACGCGAATTCCTCCAGGAGCAGGGGCGCCCGCCATCGATTGAGGAACTGGCCGGCATGGTATCCCTTTCGGTTCCACGTGTTCGCGCACTCCTGAAGATGGGACAGCAGCCGCTCTCCCTCCAGTCCATCGCCACCGAAGACCGGGACTGGAATGACATTCTCGCCGACGACCAAAATGTCACCCTGCCCAATGACGGCGGCCGTGATGCCACCCGTACTGTTCTAGACAGCCTCGAACCCAGGGAACGTGAAATTCTCATTCGTCGCTTTGGCTTGCTGGGACATTCCGTCGAGACTTTGGAACAGGTTGCCAAGCATTTTGGGCTGACAGGGGAACGGATTCGCCAACTGGAGGCAATCGCACTGCGTAAACTCCGAAAGCCAGAGAGCAACAGCCTCCTGGACAGCCTGGAGAGGTGACTACTCTCGAATCTATACGCCTCCGATTTCTATTTCCGGCGGGGATGCGTCTTCCGGTATTCCCATGGGGGAATGGGCTCCTCGCCGTCCGTGGAGCGTTTCCACAGGCCTTTTTGCGCCTGCCTCGCTTGTTGCTCCGCTTTCTTGTAGGCGGGATCGTCACAATATTTCACATAATGCCACACGATTCCTTCCTGCAACAACTCCAAAGCCAAGTCCGTGCCATTTAGAAGCACCCTCCCCACGCATCGCCCATACTGGTCGTCGTAGAATTTCTCGACCGTCACCTTCTGGCGATGAATTCGGCGCTTGACATACTTGAGGGATTCTTTTCCGTACGGTTGCGCAAGTTCCGGCGCATCAATGCCATAAATACGAATCCGCAGAGTCTGTCCCTGAGCGATTTCCACATCGCACGTATCCCCGTCGCTGACATGGGTCACGATTCCGGAAAAGCGCTCAACTACCGTAGCGGATTGTCCCGACGATGGCTCTGAGGCATTCTTTCGCTTGCCTTCTGAGCGTGCTTCCAGCGGCTGCTGAATCAGTGCCAACAGCAACATCAGCGCAATACTATGCAAAACACCTGTTTTCACCGACGAAAAAGAAATCTCTTCCCTCTTTTCTTTCCCAGCGCAATACCGTGCAGAACGCGATGCCCAAAGGTCGCTATCACTGGTCCGCACAGGAACGCAGGCCATATATCCCGCACCCCGACTCTGTCTCTTGCAAGACGGCGTGCAACCACGACGAGGTCGACACCATTACATGCCTAACCACTAACCACCTGAATCTCTACCTTTGATTGCTATTCACGGGCACCATGCCCAATCAGGGTATTCTGGGGCTGGGAGAACAACTGGCGGGCATTGTCCAGCAGCATGCCGGTACCATTCACCACCGCATGCAACGGTTCCGGTCCCACCACTGCGTGCAAGCCGGTGTTTTCGGTAATCAACTTATCCAGCCCACGCAGAAGCGAGCCACCGCCTGCCATGGTAATACCTGTATCCAGCAAACGCGCCGCGATTTCCGGCGGGCACTGGTCGATTGCCTTTCGAATTGCCTTCAGCATATTCGAAATGGGATCGCTGAGTGCCTCGCGCACTTCGTCTGAATCGATGACCACCGCGCGCGGCAGCCGATCTCCCTGACGACCCATATCCAGTCCCTTGACTTCCATGGACAGCTTTTCCGGCAACTCGTAGGCACTTCCGATATTGATCTTGATATTTTCGGCCGTGCGAGGGCCAATCTGCAACTGATGCTTCTTAAGCATGAATTGCATGATTGCATTATCCATGGCATCGCCGCCATACTTGACACTTTGGCAAGAGACAATGCTTCCGGCGGAAATGATCGCCACCTCAGTAGTGCCGCCGCCGATATCCACGATCATGTTGCCGTCCGGGTCTTCCACCGGCAGCCCTACTCCCAGTGCAGAGGCAAAGGGTTCCTCCACCAGGCGCACCACACGCGCACCGGCACGCATGGCGCTCTCCTGCACTGCGCGCACTCCCACTTCCGTAATTCCCGAGGGAACCGCAATCAGCACCCGGGGTTGCATGATCTTGAAATGACCGGATGCCTTGCGGATGAAAATCCGAAGCATCTCGTCAGTCACCTCCGCATCCGCAATCACGCCCTCCCGCATGGGGCGGATGACCTTGATGCGCTCCGCAGTCATCGCCATGAGCTTCTTGGCGTCGGCACCCACGGCGCGCACTTTGTTTGTGTCGGCATTGATCGCCACGTATGACGGCTCTTCCAGCACGATGCCTTCGCCGGCCACCCAAACCAGGGTGTTCATGGTTCCCAAGTCGATTCCGATGTCGTTGACTAAAATGCGCTTAAGCTGACTGAGCATGGGGTCCTCGCGTAGACTGGCGTGGCTGAACTATTTAAATGATGGGAAAGTTCCTTGCCGAAATGGCAAAATCGGGAAACAACCATCCTCCAAAGCATAAAACCATCGTTGTGAAAAACTTCACAGACGGAGAAAATATAAGCCGCCCTTTGATTTTCGTATCACGGGACGGCTAAAAATCTAATACAATTATTGCAATTACTGCAATTACTGCAATTTTTTATGGAAGTGGCTGCCCGACCTGGATTCGAACCAAGACAAACTGAACCAGAATCAGTTGTGCTACCATTACACCATCGGGCAACGGAAAACTTCTCCCACGCCTGAAAGGACGCGCCGCTTAATGTAAGGTGCTTTTCCCAGTTTTCAAACCGCTCCTGCAAAAAATGTCGGCTTTTTCATGAAATACTGCTATTATTTCACCAGATTGGCCAGCCAGGCGACCATCCCCTTCGGGAAAAGGATCAACATCAGGAAGGTAAAGACGTATGCTGGCAGGAAGTACATCGTCCCCTTGAATACCTGCGCAGCGCTGGTATCCTTGCTCAGCCCCGCCACAATGAAACTGGAGACGCCGACAGGAGGCGTCACCGCGCCCAGGGTGGTGACCAGGCAGACCAGCTGCCCGAACCACACGGGATCGAAGCCGAGCCTCATGATCAGCGGCTGGAAGAGCGGAAGGGAAATCATCAGGAAGGCCAAGGAATCCATCAGGCAGCCGCCAATCAGATAGCAGAAGGCGATGGCGACCAGAACGCAGACCGGCGGCAGAGAAAGCGTAGTCACCGCATCGGCCAGCTGGTTGGGCAGGCGTGTCATGATGAGAAATTTTCCGAAGACCGTTGCGCCCGCCAAAATCAGGAAGACCATGCCGGAGATGTGGAGCGTATCCGTGATGGACTTCAGGAGTCCTTTCCAGTTCAGCGTCTTGCGTGCCAGGCACCAGGCGATGCCGCAAAAGGTGCCGAAACCCGCCGCCTCGGTGGGCGTCACGATTCCGGAGAACATCGCGCCCATGATCATCGCAAAGAGCACCGCGACCTCGACCACGCCACCCAGGCTCCGGATACGTTGCCGTAGCGTAGAGGCCTCGCCGCCCGGCGCCCAATCTGGATGACGGGCACACAGCACCAACACCGTGGCCACGAAGGAAACGACCAGCAATCCCCCGGGCAGGATGCTTCCTGCGAAGAGTTTGGAGATGCTCACGCCTGTGTAGAGTCCGTAGACCACCAGCACGATGGAAGGCGGAATGACCACTCCCAGCGTGGAACCTACGGCGATACTGCCGCATTTGAGTTCCTTGCGGTAGCCCGCCTCGCTCATCGGCGGCAGCGCCACGCAACCCATCGTGGCGGCCGTGGCAGTGTTTGAGCCGCAGATCGCCGAGAAGCCTGCGGAGGCCAGAAGCGTAGTGATGGCCAGGCCGCCGCGTTTCTGGCCGAACCAGGTCTTCGCCACCTTGAACAGACGTTCGCTGTACCCGGCGTGGAACATCGCCTCGCCCAGCAGCACGAATAGCGGGATGACCGTAAAGCCATAGTTGGAGAATACGCTCCATACCTCCATGCCGGTCGGACCGGCGAAGATGGTGTTCCAGTTCACCACAGGAGTCATCACCATGCATCCAACGGTGCCGCACAGCAGCATCGCCAACCCCGGCGTCATCCCTGTGAAAAGGATAAGCGCGAGCATGATGAGGATTCCGCCGAGTCCAATGAAGGTGTCCATTTTATTTCTCCTCCAGCACAGAGACGTCATTGCGGATGGAGGTCACCACGCCCTTTCGCTTGGTGTTGGCCAGCGCCTCGGTGTCCGGGTCGCGCCGAGTTACCAGATACACCGCATCGGTCAGGTAGGCGCACGCCAGAAGCAGGAGTCCAGCCGCGCAGACGAACATTAGCCAGGGATACGGCAGCCGCAGCGTCTCCGAGAGTTCCCCCACCGCCAGCAGCCGCCGCGCACGGTTGATCTGCTGGATGGCCAGCAGCAACAGCAGAAGAAAACCGCAGGCCATGTTGAAGACGCCCAGACTGCGGCGCCATGAGGGGCGGTAGTGGCTTGTGAAGAGGTCCAGCTCCACATGGCCGCGCTTCCGCTGCGTGTCCGCCAGTGCCAGCGCGGCAATCAATGCACCGAAGAAGCCGGAAAGTTCATAGCTTCCCCCAAACGGATGCCCTGCCATCCTGGAAAAGACATTCAGTCCGGACAAAAGCACCAGGCACACCAGCAACATGCCGGAGATTCCCAGCCCTGCCAGGCAGAGCCACCGTTCAAGCCGAACCAGACTTTGCATTTTTGCAACTGTAATCTATGGACGAATTAAAAGCACCAGCTACTCCGCCTGGAGGAACTCAATCAACTTCCGGCCGTCGATGCCCTTCGAAACCACCCGCTGGATGTATGCCTCCATCATCGGAGAAAGCTTCTCGCGGACGGCGGCCAGCTCCGCCTCTGAAACCTGGGTTATCTGAACGCCATGGGTCTCGACGGACCACTTCAGGGCGTCCTCGACATGCTGGTCCACATACGCGCCGGTCCATTCAGCCTGCTCATAGTAGAGGTCCTCGAAAATCTGCTGAATGTCGGGGGGCAGCTTTTCCCAAGCCTGGCGATTCATTACTACCGCGAAGCTGATGACCGGCAGACGCGCCTCGACGACATACTTGCAGTACACCGCATAGTTCATGTCCTGCATCACCTCTCCTGAGGAGACGATGCCATTGATGACTCCCTTATGCAGTGCGTCCGGCACATCGGATTGCGGCATGGCGATGGGTGCCGCCCCCAGCAACTTCAGCGCATCCAGGCTGGTGCCGGAACTGCGCAGGCTTGCGTGCTTGAGGTCCGTGACATCACCGACAGGGTTGGAACTCATGATCACTCCGGGCGGGCAGGTGAACGCGGTAAGCACTTTCACCTCCGCGAATTCCTCCGGATTCTCCTGTTCCAGCATTCGGGCCAGTTTCATGCTGGCGACCTTCGAGCTAGGGAAGAAATGCGGCAGGTCGGCCGCCTCAGAGACGGGGAAACGCCCGGGCTGGTAGCTCATCGCAAAATTGCCGATGTCGGCGGTCCCGCCCACCACGCCATCATAGATCTCCTTCGCGCCCAAAAGAGTCCCCCCCGGATAGGTGCGGATCTTCACGCGCCCACCCGTACGCTTCTCGACCTCCTCCTTCCAACGCTCCATCTGAACGCACGGGAAGGTCTCCGGCGGCGGGAAATTCGCATAGTTCAACTCAATCACGCCACTGTCAGACTCCTTCGTGCAACCAGCCGCCAGCATCAGCACCACGCTGACGCACACACCTGCAAACATTCGCAGTTTCTTCATGTTCTTACCCTATAACACATTGGTGGATGGGAAAAAAGACAAGCCTTTAATATAACTCCCGTCCCCAAAACCGTCAACCATCCGCCTGGCTAAATCCTTTTGCCGTAATGGGATTCTTGTTATTCCCCCTAAAACGGCTAGCGATTACAGTCTGGCCGAACGCGGCATTTATAGGCAAGCATAAAATACCCTCACTTCTCGGTGGGCACGACAATGCCGCGAAGGATGATCTTCTGGCAGAAGATGAAGACCAGCAATGTGGGGATGGCGGCGACGACCAGCGCGGCGAAGCCCACCGCACTGGAGGAGCGCTGCTGGAGCTGGTAGAGATAGACCATCATCGTCCACATCGACTCTTTCTGGCATAAAAGGAAAGCGAGCATGAAGTCCGCGTAAGCGGCGGTGAATGCACTCAGGGCGATGACGGAAAGGATGGGCTTGGAGAGGCTCATGGCAATCTGCCAGAAAATCGTCCATTCACTCGCGCCATCCAGTTCGGCGGCCTCGAAAAGTTCTTTCGGAAGCGCATCAAAGAAACCCTTGAGCAGGAAGATCGAATATCCGCTCGCCATGCCGGGCAGAATCAGCGCGGCGAAGGTATTCAGCAGGCCTAGTTTTTTGATCATCAGGAATTGCGGGATGCCCAGCACCATCGCGGGGAAGGCCATCGGAAGCAGCAGGAATATCATGATGCGCCCCGCGAAGGGGATGCGGAAACGCGAGAGCGCGTAGGCGCAAAGGGGATTCACCAGCAGCGCGGCCAGTACCGCCAGCAGGCAGTACAGGACGGTGTTGAAGGCCGCATGCCCGTTCACGAAAAGCGTATCGAAGACCATCCGGTAGTTGCGCACAAGGTATTCCCGGATGAGATAGCCTCGATGCTGTTGCAGAAGTCGCCATTCATACTCCGCCATTGGCGTCGCCACCTCCCCGAAGCCCGTCGGCACCAAATGCCAGGCGGCATTGAGCTCCTCGACCGTTCCGTATTTCCGGCGCAGAAACTCCTGCCAGGCCTCGCTTTGCTCCTCGGGATTCTCAAGCAGCAAATACGGCAGGAAGACTCCGGATGCCAGCGCCGCACGATAGTCCTCCCGTACGGCCTCCGGATACTTCTCCGAGTCGGCGGGGAAATGGCTGAACGAGGGAATCTGCGCAACGCTGGAAACCTCGCAGTTGTATGCCGTACTCAAGGCCGCCCAGTCCTCGTGGTAACGCTCGGCCAGATAATCTTGATACGGAATGCTGGCTGCCGCCTGAAGACCGACATATTCCGCTGGCACTGTCATCACGAATTCACGCCAGTCACGCGTGGCTGCCAGATTGACCTCGCCCAGCGGACGGGAGGTCAGAACCGCCTCGGAAAACGTCTTCAGGCTCTCACCCTCCTGGGCACACCAGGCGGCAAAGTCGCCATGGTATTTCTGTTCCAGCCATTTCCGGTAGTCGATGGAAACGGTTTCCACATGCAAAGCAGTGCGAGGACAACCGCCCTCCTCTTCGAAAAGTTCCAGGAACGCCCGGAAATCCGCATTCGCAGCAGTATCCGGCGGCGGCAGACGCACTGGAGAAATTATCTCATTAAATTCTTTATATTCAGTATGATATATATAATTCAATTCATCCAGGTCCGTATATTTCTCCTGCAGAAACTTCTGCCAGGCAGGAGTTGCCGCCTCGTCATCCACATAGACGAAATCCGGGTTGAACTGGAGCCGGATAAAATACTCCCATTGCCCTGCCCAGCCCGGATATTCCTCGGGGGAGTTCTCTGGAAGTGTGATGTCCGTCCAGGCATTGAATTTCGTGCCCAGACGTTCGTTGATGGCCTCAAGGGACGAACCCAGACGCTCGCGCATGTCCTCGACGAACATCCCCTCGGGGTCCGGCCAGAGGGTCAGCAACTCGGGCGCGTCGTCCCGTTGCTTGTAACGCTCCTGGTATCGGGCGTAGGGCGATGAGTAGTCGGTAATCGCGCGATGCCATTCGAGATATTCGGTCGGTGCATTGACATCGCCCCATCGGGCGTATTCCGTGCCGCAAATGCGATTCATATTCGCCAGCGTCTCCGCATGGTTCCTCCCTTGGAACTCCGGGCGTGTCTGAAGCCACTTCCGGTAGTCACGGGTGCCGTTGGTCTCAACTCCAGACTCCCATGCCATGGCAATCACATGCCAGTAGTGCGGCCGAACGGTGCGTTCATACTGCAAAAACTCCGCCAGGCCTTCCGCGCGACGACGGCTGGCCGGGGTGTCCGCAGGCGGCATCAGCGTCTCCATGGTGAACTGTGGCGTCTTGAAATTCTGGGTGGCCTGGCTAATATAGCTGTTATATCTCGTGGTTAGGAACTTGCGATATAGCTCAGTATCGGAATGCCAATAATGCGGCACCACCCGGAAATCCGTGAAGTCGGTGCCACTTTTGACCGAGCCGGAGAGCATCAACAGCAATGGATAGACCATCGTGGCGCTGCCCAGAATGAGCAGCGTGTGCAAGGTCACATCCAGCAGTCGCGCCTTCCAACTCCGGCGTTCGATTGGCGAAAGCAAAGGCATTCCTTAAAGGTTAAGGTTAATAGAGTTAAAGTTAGAGGTTCTTCCGGACTTCCGGATTTTCCGGACCGTCCAACCCAGGCTTGCCTCATGCCTCTCCCCCAGTGGTCTTGAATTCCATTCGGGAGAGGCGCTTGAGGTTATGAAGCGTAAAGAAGAGTGTGAACATCCCGAGCAGCCACGCCATGGCGATGGCGGAGCCGAAGCGCAGGTTGGTGTAGGCCTCCTTGAAGATGTGGAGTTCGGCGACCTCGGTGTCGGCCCGTCCGAAGGTCAGGATCAGGATGGTGCCGCCGCTCTGCGCTGCGCTGATGACCGCGCCCACGAAATTCAGGATGATGAGGCTCTTGAGATAGGGGAAGGTCAGGTAGCGCAGCTTCTGGAAGAAATTCGCGCCGTCGATGGAGGCGGCCTGGTAGCACTCCTCGGGCACGCTCTTGAGGGCGGCCAGGTAGATGAGGCAGCCGGGGCCTGCGGAGGCCCAGACGCTCGGCAGCACGCAGGCCAGCATGGCCCAGCGGGAGTCGGCCAGCCAGTCGATTGGCGTGAAAGTGAATCCCTGGAAGTCTCCCCCGAACCAGCCCGCCACCGGCACCGCCACGGCATTGGCCAAATTGTAGACGCCCTGGACAACCTGGTTGAGGATGCCAGTCGGGCCGCCGCCGTAGAAGAGCCTCCACATGTAGATCACGCACAGTCCGCTCATCACGCCTGGCAAATAGAAGAGCGTCCGGTAGAGCAGCTTCCCGCAGGAGACCTCCTGCAGCATGATGGCCAGGATAATCGGCGTGAAGAAGCCCAGCCCCAAGATCAGCAGCATATAGCGAAGGGTATTGAAGACCGACTTCCACCACGTGGAGTCATACAGCACCCCGGAGAGGTTCTGCAGTCCCACCCACGGGGAACCGCCAACGAAGTGATAGTCCTGGAAAAGGATCTTCGAGCCGGAGGCCATCGGCACATAGACCCACAGGAGGATGCTGACCAGCGCGGGAACCATGATCGCCCAGGCCATCCAGAGCCGCTGGGGGCTGTTGCTGCGGCTGGCCAGGCCGCCTTCGCCCTTCGGGGCCATGAAGCGCCAGACCATCCAAAGCGCGAGGCACAACGCCGCCAGAATCACGATGGCCACCACAATCGCCGTATGATTGCGCCGCGCCTGCTCTTCCGGGGAAATATTGGCCAGCATCTGCACCGTCGTGCGTTCTGCGGATTCATGCATGAGCTTCTGGAGCAATTCAATGCGTTCCTCGTAATCGACGGGAAGCTTTCCCTCGCGGGCCAGCTGCGAGGCCGCATCCACCGGCTCGCCCAGCGCGTAATAAATCATCTGGCAGTTTCGCCCGTAGGGTTCCGGGACGCCCTGCTCAATCGACTCGTTATATACCCGTTCGAACTCCAGCGGGAAACGCCGCAGGTACTCCGGATAGCCGAATTTCCGCATCCACTGCGGGGACATGGCCGCGCCGGAACCGGAGGCCACCAGGATATCCGCGGTAATCTTGTGCGCGTCGTCCGACTCCATGAAACGGATGTATTCCCAGGCCATCCGGCGGATCTCCTCCGCCGAAACCATCTCTCCGGCGCGGTTGGGCCGGTCCTGGATGCCCGAGAAGATGCCCGCCACGATGGAGTTGATTTCCGGACGCGAGGAAGTCCCCTTGGTGCGCGGGGGGATCGGCGCGATGCCAATCGTCGCCGGGTCCAGCCAGCCGCCCATCGTCTCCTCGTCCAGATAGCGGAATTCCATGGCCACATCGGCCATCATCTCGCCGGTTTCCTCGGAGTCGGAGGAGAGCGAGGTATATCCGCGTTGAAGCTGCTGATTTCCGTCCCGCCATGGCTCGGTGGTCAGGCGGATGAAGAAATCCAGCGCCTCGGCGCATTCCCGCGTGTCGAACGCGGCATACCACCTGCCTTGCTCGTCCTGCTCCACCGCCGAACCGCCCGCCGCCGCCATGAACGCCATGAAATCCCAGGCGCCGGTCACTCCCGAGCGGATTTTCAGCCCGTAAATATGGTCAGCCGGGGAAGTCAGCCGCCGGGCATAATTGTAAAGTTCCTCCCAGTCCTGCGGAGGCTGGTCGGGAGGCAGGCCGGCATTCTGGAAGAGGTCCTTCCGCCACGCCAGCACGCGGGTAAGCGCAGGACCGCAACGATACCAGATGTGCCTCCCGGCGGGGCAATTCCCCACCGCAGGCCCCTCCCGTTCGACAACCGGCCACAGCGCCTTGGGCATCGCCGCCAAAAACTCCTCCCGACCGCCAGGAAAATCCTCTTCGACGAATTCATCCAGGGGATAAAGTAATCCCTGCTGGATATACGTGTCCGACATGCGCAGATTCACGGAAAACACATCCGGAGCCATTCCGCCCGCGATCGCCAGCATCAGCCGTGACTCCATTTCCATACCAGGGATGGAGATTCCGCTGAAGGCTTCCAGTTCCACCTCGGGGAAGCGACGTCGAAACTCTTCCAGCACCGCCAGACGCGCACGAACGGTCGGGCCGGTGTTCTGCGGATCCGGCAAATATGGCACCCGCAACGGCACTCCCCGGCCGAAGGTTTGGTTTGCCGCCAGCAGCAAAAAGCAAATGCCAAATAGAATCGGAAGGCGCCTTGACATGACGAAAAACGCCGGACACCGCTGAAGCAAGCGACGACCGGCGTCAAAAAGAAGTGATCTGGCGATCAAGACAATTAACGTGCTTCACGTAACTGGGTATTGGACTGCGCCTCCAATTGCACCATGTAGTCATTCAACACTTGGCTTTTTTTCATGGTCAACATCCGGTTGCGCAACGCCTCACGGGTCGCTTCATCAACCGACTTGGCGGCCTCCATATCCACTCCCGCGATGTAGATTAGCTGATAGCCAACCGGCAACACAGTCTCCATATAGGGATTCGCGCCAAATTGCTGGGGATTGAAGCGGCGCTCGGCACGCATCGGCTCCAAAATCATGCCAGCCTTCGACGTCGGCAGAACGGCAGCCAGCTCGGAAAGGGAAATCAGCTTCCCGTTTTCAATTGACCTGACAACCGCCGATGACGTGTTGATGTCATTCTGGCTGATTGCGGGGAGATCATCAAACTTCAGGCTCAGTTTCGCGGCGGCGGAATCGAAGTCCATCCCCTCGGCCAATGCCTCGCCCAAATCCTTCCGCTTATTCTGCGCTTCCCTCAGCGCCTCGCGCATCTGCATGGCATCCGCATACGTCGACAACAGCGTGATGTAGGCCTGGGGATCCTTCGTCGGATCCGGGTCTTTCAGATGTTCCGGATTAATCCCCGTCAAAGCCACTACATAGGATTCCTGTCCGGTGACAATGATGGAAGACACTGGAGCCTTCTCTGTGACTGTGAAGACCTTCACAAGAATCTCCTGGGGAATGGAGTAATTGTAGCCTTCGACATTCGTGAACGACTCCAGTTTTGCCAACGGATAATTCTTCGACTGCGACTCGAAGAGTTCTGCAACGGAAGGCGCCTGCTCATTTTTCTCCACCTCCGTCCACCACAGGTCAGCCATCGCGGCGGCAAATTTGGCCGCGTCTTCCTCCGAAAGTTTTTTGGATGCCTCGGCAATCAACTCCTCACGGAGTTCGCCCTTGACCTCTTCAAAAGAACGGCTTTCCTGACGTTCCAGGACCTTGACAATGTAGCTGCCGTCCGCATCCTGGATCACTTCACCCACCTGCCCGGCAGGCTGGTTGGTGACTGCGGCACGGATGGCCGCCGGCAGGCTGTCCAGGTCACGCAGGGAACGGTCTTCCAGCCCCAGCGGGTCTTCGTTGTATTCCTTGGCCACGGTGAGGAAATCCGCACCGTCCTTGAGCTTCTGCTGGATTTCCGCCAGACGCGCCTCCTTGGCAGTAAGCGCATCGCCCTCCAGACCGGCAGTTTTGACAAAAATGCGCGCCAGACGCACCTTGACCTTTTGGTAGACATCCTTCCGCGCATTGTATGCCTCTTGAAGCTCCGCTTCGGAGAACTCTGGAACCATTGACCGATAGGCATTCGGCACAAATGCCAATTGCACAAAATCGCGGGTCTGCGGAACAAAGAATTTCAGGATGAGTTGTGAATCCACAGCAGATTCCAACGCCATGGCCTGCTGCTGTTTGGTGGCTGCATCAAGGCTGGTGTCGGCTTCAAGGGCCTTGATTTTGACGGAGAAATCCTCGTATGGCGCCTTGATTTCGCGTTGGAAGAACTCCAAGGCCTTCTCGCGCAGGAGAATATCCCGGATATATTTCCGAAGAATGTCTGTGGATGCATTTTCAGCGAGAGTCGGCAGTTCCGATGGCATCGGAGTGTCATTTTTCTCTGTCACGTATGCGACAGCGACATAATTGCTCCCGGCAACCCAGTCAGTAGTCTCGCCGACATTGTCCTGTCCACGGATTTTGTCCGCCAAGTTAGGTTGCATGCCCGGCAGACCATTGATGGTATTTTCCGTTGAAACCACGCAAGGAGTCACACGAGCGCCGACTAGACCGGCCTCTCGCTGAAAACGCGCCTGGCGTTCAAGCGCATCCTCTCCTTCCACCATGCCTTTGAATTTGGCAACAAGGTCTGCTGCCATCCGGCGCGCCTCGCTGCGGACTTTCTCATCCGTCAAAATACCAGCAATCTCCGAAGAGACCTCTGCAAGTTGCTTCCCGGGGAACAAGCGTTCGCCATTGGTGTTGAAGTAGTTCTGAATCTCTTCTTCGGCAGGGGTAACCCGTGCGGCAAAACCGCTGTCTGATTTTACCCGTTCCTTCAGCACATCATACTCAAAAACAGCCACCAGCGCATTCTTCGTCGCGGGCAAGTTGATCTCAGACCTGCGATTCGCAAAGAAGTCCTGGATTTCCGCTTCGGGCGGCTCCGCGTCCGAACTTTTCACGGGAATCAATGTGCTCTTCAGAGTGTATTTGGCTAGCACCGCATCGAGTTCCTCGTCTGTAACCGTGACAACGGAGGTCACTTGATCCTGTAGGCGTTTGATGATGATGTTGTCCCGTACCACCTGGTCGAAGTCAGATGCAAGCAAGCCTTGGTTCTTGACAAAGTCAAGGGCGTTCTTGAAGGTCTCGGGCGAAAACTTGCCATCGACAAAGAACGCCTGGTTGGAAGCGATGGCATCGCGCACCTCCTCATCCGACACATTATCCAATCCCAGGTCCTTGGCCGCATGAAGGAAACGCATCCGCACCAGCGTTTCATTAAGCAAGATGTCATTATTCAGCCCCAGGTCGCGGCCGAAGAACTGCGGATACTGCAGCCAGAAGCTGACAATGGTCTTCTGCATTTCAATCTTCATGTCATCGACATTCAGCTTTTTCCCATACATCTCGCCCAAGTCGGTCACCCGTGCATTGCCACCCCGGAAGACATCACCTGGAGTCACAAAGATGACAAAGGTCGCGATGATGACAATCAACAGCACCAGATAGGTGATTTTGCTGTGCTTTTCAAAGAAGCGGTTGAAACGGGAGATGAACATGACTATGTCCTTGGATGGGTTGGATGTATTGATCGGAAAAGGTTATCGAAGGCAGTCAATGGCGTTACGGTAGTCGCCTTTGGCACGGAAAACACTGGAACCGGCTACCAGGACATTGGCGCCGCAGGAGCGGACCAGCGACGCGGTGTCCTCGGCTATGCCGCCATCTACTTCCAGGCGGATGTCCCGTCCGGCTTGGTCGATGAACTGACGGAATTTCAAGATGCGAGAGAGCTGTTCGCCGTGGAAGGACTGCCCCCCGAAGCCAGGCTCAACCGTCATGACCAGAAGCATGTCCAACTTCGGCAGGAACGGCAGGACGGCGTCAATCGGCGTGGCCGGCCGCAACGAGAGTCCGGCGGTACATCCTTGTGCATGGATGAGGTCGATAAGTTCATCCACGTCATCCCATACCTCGACATGGAAGGTGATGTGATCAGCACCGGCGGCCACAAAGCGCGGGATGTATTTGCGCGGGTCAGTGATCATCAAGTGCACGTCGAAAACCTGGTCGGAGAGCCCCCTTACCGACTTGACCACATCCATGCCGAAGGAAATGTTCGGCACGAAATGTCCGTCCATGACATCCAGATGAAGCACCTCGGCCCCGGCGGAGGCAACCGCCTGGACCTCGTCGCCAAAATGCGTCCAGTCGCAGGCCAAAACGGACGGTGCAACCAACACACGGTCAGCAGGATAGTCAAAAAGACGATGACGATTGGACAGCTTTTCGCTCATGCGATTGTTCTCCACCCCGGTAAAACGCAGAAAAGACGGACACGCGAAAGGCATGACCGTCTTTTCCCCAGCCCGGAGCTATCAGGTGCTGACTAAGTTATTCAAAGGCAAAAAACTTATGCCTTGACAACCTTGCCGGAACGCAGGCAAGCGGTACACACCGTGAGACGCTTGACGCCGCCATTCACCACGGCGCGGACGCTCTTCAGATTCGGCTTGAATTCACGCTTGGTGACCTTCACCACGTGCATGCCGATACCGCCCTTCTTCTTGGCCAGACCACGGCGGGTGATGTGACCACCAAAAGCCTTGTGCTTGCCGCAGATTTCGCAGACTTGACCCATGGATACTACCTCGATTTTGCTAAGTTGTCTAGAATGAAGAAATTGTAATAAAGAAGAGCCTTGTGAAAAAAGACTCTCTTAACATTATAGGGAATGGTGGGATGGACGGGATTCGAACCCGTGACCACTGCATTAAAAGTGCAATGCTCTACCGACTGAGCTACCATCCCCCAATGCAGGCGTAGCGCATAATTTACACCCTTTTGGCTGATTCGCAAGCCACCTAAAGGAAATTGGTTCCTTTCCACGCTGTTTTCGGCCATTTTTTACCCAGAGAAAGCCAATGCCGGAGAAAGAGAAGACCTGCCAGCCACTGACGTCCGAGGGGAATCAATCCCGCTATGCCATTCTCGTGCGTGCAGAATTGGCCAGCCACTGATGTCCGAGGGAAATCAATCCCGCGAGTCTGAGCAACGGACAGGGCATAGTCTTTGCGGCAACCTGCCCAAGGGCACTGGCAGCTTCAAAACAAAGGAATCAAGATGGCTTACTTGCATACCCTTATCCTATTGGGGATACACCCGCCACCCCCGTCCACCGCCCCAATCATACAATCCTGGCGGCAGGCGTCTAGGTCAAGTTGCCATGGATGGATTCCACGGGAATCTAGTTTTTCCCATGTTTTTTGTAGATCCTTCCGGATTCTCATATTGCCGTGACGGTCAGTACCAATCTACCGGCCACTCTAACCAAGTTAGCCGCATCAGTACCCCGAGGCTAGCCAGGAATGCTAGTAAACTGCAAGTATTTTACGCGAAAACAACGAGTCGTTTTTATGCATTATAGTACAATATCATGGATACAGGATGTCCAAAAAACTTGTCCAAACAGACCATCGCCACCAGCAAATATCTGGAATTGGACTCCATCGCCTGGCTGGATGTACATGGTCAAGAACGAAGGTGGGACTGCGCCACGCGGACCGGCGGGCATGGTCATGCGGTAATGATTATTGCACGGTTGATGCCAGAACCCAGTCTGGTTCTCGTACGGCAATTCCGCCCACCTGCGGGAAAATTCTGCCTTGAATTTCCGGCAGGACTGGTCGAGCCTGGCGAGGACTCCACCTCCGCCGCATTGCGCGAACTCTCCGAGGAGACTGGCTACACGGGCAAGGTCGTGGACACCATCCCATTCGGTTTCAGCAGTGCCGGACTGACCGACGAGACAATCGCCGGAGTCGTCGTTGAAATCGACTCCGAGTACCACCGGCGGCATCCGCCCGTTCCGCATCCAGAAGCCTCCGAGGACATCGAAGTCCTCATCGTCCCCGAAGCGCAACTCAAGGACTTTCTCCGCAATCGCCTGGCCGACGGTGATGGCGCGGACGCGAAGTTGCTGCTTTACGCTTCTACGTTATCTTGCTTGAATCAAAAATCTTAGCCATCAAAAGACAACTGTTGGACCTGAGACCTCTAACCTCTGACCTCTAACCTCTGACCTCTTGCCATCTCGCCGCACCATCCTAGTTCTTGCTTTGCTCCTGGCGATGCTGGGAGCCTGGCTATGCGTGCCATCGTTGCGGCGCGGTGCGGAGCGTCCGTCCCGACAGATTTCCAACGGTCTCCTTCCGCAATTGCAACTGCCTGCTTCACCGCCTACCCCATCCACAATTACTCCGCCACAATCACCGTCCCCTCATCATCCGGCTTTCACCTTGGTGGACTCCACACCGCAGGAGCTGTACATCCGCTTCGACCTGCCGGAGTATTCCATTGAGGAAATCACCGCCCCCGACGGGTTCATCTGGCACCGCATCACCGCCCAAGGCACACATCGACTGGACCATGCCGGAGCCCCTGCCCTGCCCGTTTTCCGCACGGACATCGCGATGCCGAATGGCTCGGATGCCATCTTGGAACTTGTTGAAGCGGAATATATTACCATCGAAGGCATCACGCCAGAACCGGGAGCTGGGCCTTGCCTAACCACTGTTGAAGAACTACCGAATGCCGCGCCAGACTCTGCCATCTATGAGGGAACTGCGCCATATCCTGCTGACAGTCTCTGCTTGGCAAGCAATTATCAAATTCGTCATACCAACGGGTATGGAATCGTTGTTTCGCCATTCCAATATCTTCCAGACCGCCATGAACTGCGCGTCATGACCTCCGCCAGCATTGTTGTTCGCGCTACGGGAGACGCAGGCGATGCCCCCAAATTGGACGCGCAGACCGACTTCGCAAACATCCAACGACGAACCTTTCTGAACGTCGAGGCATTGCGTAACGTAGAGAGACCTGCCGTCGGGACACTTCAGATTGTTTATCCCTCCAAATGGACTGGACAAATCCAGACAAGTCTGGACAATTTTGTCGAATGGAAGCGTCAGATCGGCTGGACAGTTCAGACCGCCGGATACCCTGCGGACACCGGCAAGGGAGCCGATGCCCTCACGGAGTATCTCCAGGCGCAATATGACGCAACCGCCTTCACGCACCTGGTTCTCATTGGTGACTACAATGCCATTCCGCCCTACCAGCACCAGGGGACCGACGAATTCGGCCGCAATGCCGAAAAAGCCTTCGGCAACACGCCAATCCTCTATACCCTTTGCGCCAGCGACATACCTTACGCCTTCCTGGACGGCACGGACGACCTGCTCTACCCGGACGCCTTCGTCTCACGCCTCCCCGTGAGTACCTACGCCCACATCAACAACCTCCTGAGCCGCCTGCACATCATCGAGCAAGGTGCCACTCTGGCCAGTCAGACCAACCCCGACTGGCTGACCAGCGGGATCTTTATGGGTTCCAATGATTCCTCCTCCAACACCAGCAACCCCTATTATGGCATCAAGGACAAAACGATAGTCGCCCAAGCCTGTGCCAAACTCCAGGAGGCAGGGATTATCACCTCCGCCACTGAACTCTATGCTGCCAAAGACACTCCGACCGCTGATGATGTCATCGACGCTGTGAATGCAGGCGCCTCGACCTTCTATTATCTCGGCCACGGCACCTGTACCAGTTTCATAACCAGTGGCTTCGCCTCGGCCGACATCGAGAGTCTTTCCAACAAGCTGATGCTCCCCTATATCGTCACCCCGAACTGCAGTTCCGGAAACCTCGAACATGGTTCTAGCTGGGATGTCAGCACCCACGCCAAAGGCGAAAGCACCACCGGCCGCTGCCTTGTCCAGGCGCTCTTCGACAATCAGTCCAACACTACTGTCCAGGCGGTCATTGCCTCTACGGAGGTCACCTTCTGGACTCCGCCCATCGTCCAGCTGGAGGCTTTCGCGGACCTCCAGGCACAGTGGAAATCCGCCGAGCATCTCGCCACCAGCGGCGCCTACGCAACAGGTTCCCTTAACACTGCGGTCAACTACTGCGAGACCTTCTACGACAACTACCACAGAAATTACCTCAACCACAATCATGCGCTCTTCGAGGCCTGGGAGATGCACCTCTACGGTGATGCCTCCGCAGTTCCGCGCTTCGGACCGCTTCATCCACTAACTGTCTCCACCACAACCATTCGAGACACCGCCACGGTTGAAATCACGGTCACCGGCTTCGGCGACGAAACGCCGGTCCCCAACGCGGCCGTCTGCATCGAGTCCGACGGAGAATACTATTCCACACGAACAGACGCCAATGGCAAGGCGACAATCCATTTGCCGACGGCAAGCAACAATTCCGTGACTCTGCGCGTGCTGGACGCCAGTGCCCCGCTTTTTGAATGCAATGTCTCTTTCTTGCCCGAGGACGCCGTCACCACCAATGGCGCCACCGTCTCCGTACTTGACAACTCAACCGTCGTCTTCACGGCAATCCTCCCGGACGGCACCCACGAGGATGACTATGAGTATTCCTGGACCAGCGACCCCGAAGTGGAGTTCTCCGGCTGCGGCAGGACGGTATCCGTCCCGCGGAATGTCATTTACGCATACATTTGGCAAGGGCTTCCGGTGACTGTCGTCTGCGACATTACGGGGAAAGAGAACACCGCCACCCGCCGTACCCTCCATTTACAGAAAGGCTGGAACCTGGTGATGCTTAGCCTATTGCCTGACACGGAGTCGCTTGCAAAGCTCAACGCATTCACAGCTTGGACGCTGAATTCTACTGGAAATGCATGTGTGAAAGCTCAAGAGTTCTTCCCCCATGACATTTACTGGCTATATGTTCCGGAAAGCCAAACGCTTGTGCTGACCGGCGCCCCTGCCGAAACGCCCTTGCCACAAGCTGACGGCTGGTGCCCGTACGGTGCCTACCCCGCCACCCGGCTGCAGGATTTCAACGTCTGGAAATGGCAGGACGGACAACTCGTCCCCCAGACCGACTCCAAAATCGAACCCGGCTACGGATATTTCATCCACTCAAAGAAGGAATAGAACTTCTAATTGCTCCCTTTTTCTAAGACTATGTATTTTCTCGTTGGCATGAGCGGCGGTGTGGATTCCTCCACAGTCGCCGCACTTCTGAAATCCCAGGGGCACCACGTCACCGGCATTACGATGAGCCTGTGGCGGGACGACAATCCCTATCAGGGAGGTCCCAAGGATGCCTGCTACGGGCCAGGCGAAAAAGCGGACATCGAAGCCGCCCGTGGCGTCTGTGCCCACCTCGGCATCCCTTTCCATGTTTTCGACTGCGCACGTGAATACGAGCACCGAGTGATCGACTATTTTCGCGACGAATATCTGGCCGGGCGTACCCCGAATCCCTGCGTGCGATGCAATGCCGCCCTCAAGTTCGGGCTACTTCCCGAACTCGCCAAGCAAGCCGGCCTGCCCTTCGACGCCTTCGCAACCGGCCACTACGCCCGCATTCGACGGACCGACGACGGGCGCTTCCAACTTCTCCGCGCCGTGGACCTCTCCAAAGACCAGTCCTACTTCCTCTGCCGACTCTCCCAAAAACAGCTTGCCCGCCAACAGTTCCCGCTTGGAGAACTGCACAAAGACGAAGTCAGAGAACTGGCGAGGAAATTCGGTCTGGCGGTCGCCGAAAAACATGACAGCCAGGACTTCTACAGTGGCGAAATCAGCGAATTGCTCCAGCAGCCTGACCGCGAGGGCGATATCGTTGAGGAGGGCACGGGGCGCATTCTCGGTCATCACACTGGCTACTGGAAATACACCATCGGCCAACGCAAGGGGCTCGGCGTCGCCTCCACCGCGCCGCTTTATGTCGTGGGCATCGACCCATGCCACAACCGCGTGACTCTTGGACACGCCGAGGCGGTACGCCACCACCACCTCACCGCCGAAAACTTCAACTGGGTCTCCATAGAAACACCGACCGCCCCATTGGAATGCCAGGTCAAAGTCCGCTCCGTCCAGACACCCGTCGCCTGTTCCCTCGAACCACTGTCCGACGGATGCTATACCGCACACTTCCCTGACGGCATCTACGCCGTCGCCCCCGGACAGGCCGCTGTCTTTTATCAGGACGACCTCCTCCTTGGTGGTGGCTTCATCCGCGCCGCCGCGCCGTAGCTTCGGTCAAACGACACTCCGTGAAAAATCCCTGTCGTCTTGGTTGAAAATCGGCGTTCAGGGGTTACATTATGGAGTTGTCATTTGCTCTTGCTATTATTCACCAAACACCACAACGAGGTAGTCTAACATGGGTTCCGTCAAGAAGAAGCGCCGCAAGAAGATCGCGAAGCACAAGCGCGACAAGATCCGCAAGGCTCTGCGTCACAAGAACAAGTAGTACTCTACTCTGGCTCTTTATGGGCATTGCCGGGATTCCGGCAAATGAAAGCGCACCGTGCCTGCGGTTTGCCGGCCGGTGCGCTTTTTCTTTCCGCACGCGCGCACCGCGCGTGCGAGAGCCGACACAGCACGCACGGCACAGGAATAAGCCTCTCGAACCCGGGTTTGACTTCAACAAGGTTATCATGCCATCTTTTTCCAAGCAAATCTTTGGCTTCCTGATTCTTCTCGTTGCGACTCTGACATTATCAGCCGAAGATCCCGTATTGTCCGACTGGGAACCCAGTTTCCGCGAATGGCAAGTCTCCATGTGCGCAGTCACCGAGTGCGGGAATGCTGACGCACCGGCAATTCCGGCAGAGTTGCAGAAGGAGTCGTCAAACTATCAATCTTATCTCCAGGCAAAATTCCTGCTCTCCAATAGCTCCTCACCCGAAAAGGCCGACCCGGAAATAATCGTCCCGCTTCTTGTCCAGGCAATTGAAGCCTTCCCTGATGTCAGCCAACCGGTATGGGAACTAACCGTCTTCCGGGATGCCCGCAAGGAGAACGAAAAGCTCATTGAAGACCTGACGCCCCTGGCCGAACGCCACCCAAATTCCATCTACATCCTCCGTTCCCTCTCCGCCGCTCTGCTCGATGCGCATAGACAGGAGGAGGCCGAGGCTGTCCTGCGGCAAATGCTCGCCCTGGATTCCCGCGACCCCATGAACCTGTTTTTTTGGGGACAGTTTCTCTTTGAACAACGGCGCACAGAAGAACTTGAGAATGTCATCCAAGCCATCAATACTTTGCCCGATGACCAGATTCTTCCCGACCATCTTATCCTGGAAATTCGTCATTATAGACAGCAACAAAAGTTTGACGAGGCATTACGAACGGCTAAAAAACTCATTGACACCCCCGCCATCTATTACGACCACCAACTTGTCCCGAGGATTCCCGATATTCTCAACTCCCTGCATGCCTGGGAACTTCAAAGGACATTCGTGGAAAGATTTGAAGAAATCCATGCCGACGATCAAATCCCCGTCAGGCTTCGCCGCCAACTCTGCCAGGTATGCACCAATGCCAATCTGGAATTGCGGGATTATGACGCCCTGTCACAATACCTGGAGAAATTGATTGCCACAGCTGGCTTCGAATTGGAACTCTTCAACATCTTTTCCGCACCCATTGAATTGCTCATTGACGATGACGAAAGGCAGGACAAGGACCGTAAACGCCTTCTGCAACTGAGCGCACGCGCCTACGAGACGATGATGGTTCGGGCACCGCAAAACATGCAGTACCGACGGCATTTGTGCATCCTCTACAATGCCCTTGACGCCCCCCAGAAAGCTCTGGCAGTGCTTTCGACAATCATCTCGCCCACCCTCGAGGACGAACTCTTCAAGGCGCAATTGCTCGCTCAGCTAAAACGCTATGATGAGGCGTTGGCTATCTGGGAGAAATACGAATCGGTCCCCCAGAACCGTCAATACCTCACCCCGAACTTCTATCTGATTTATGGTTGCATCGCAGAGGAAGCCGGTCAAACCGAACTGTCCCTCAGGATCTTGCGCCGTGGCAACACGCTTTTTCCGCGCCATTCCGGTCTTGCGAATTCCCTCGGCTATATTCTTGCGGACCACCATCAGGATCTGGATGAAGCAAAACGCCTGATTGAATTTGCCGTGAAAGCCAGTCCAACGTCGCCCGCGTATCTGGACAGCCTTGCCTGGGTATATTATCGGCTGGGTAATTATGGAGAGGCTCTGGTCTACATGGGAAAAGCCTTTCAAAATGCCTCTCTTCCCCTGCAACAGCTTGACCAGGAATTTCGTGACCATCTTCAGGCCATCCTGGAGGCCAACGACTTTCCTCTGATGGCGGAGTTCTTCGCTATGCCTACCGAAATCAAGTGACGTCATGGAAACAACGCACGACACCACCACAGTTGCCAATGGCACCAGCGCACGCATGGAACGCTGGAAGCAGCAGCTTCTCGACCTCTCGTTGCGCAACCACCTGCTGAATCTGCGGGACGGTCTCCAGGCCATCCAGCTCAAGGGGGGGCCTCTATGCGAAGTGGAGGATCGTCTCCAAAGCGGTACCACCTTTGCTTTGGACTCGCTAGAGAACCTGCTTGGTCCCGAAGACTTCCAGGCCACCGAAAAACTCCCCCCCGCTGAACGCCAGAAAAGCTACACCGAGGCGATTGACAAAGCGAAAAAGGCCGCCACCCTCTATTCGGAACGCCCTGCCAAGGAACTCAGTCGAAAGTTGCTGGAACTTCTACGTAAGGGGCGGCTCGACCAGGAGGAAGGCGATGTCCACACCATCTTCGCCGCCTTCGGCGCATTGGCGTGGAAGCCCAAAGGCGACAAGGTACGACGCTATGCCCCGCTGGTGCTGGAGCCTGTCACCCTCGCACGTAAATCCGTGCAAGCCGGATTCACCATCACCCGATATGACGACGACACCATCTTCAACCAGACCCTCGTCGAACTCCTCAAACGCGACTTCCAAATCAAATTGCCGCAGTGGGAGGAACTGCCTGCAGACGAACACGGCGTGAATCTCAAGGAAGTCTTCGACCAGGTGCGGCAGGCTGTAGCAGGGCTTCCGGAATGCGAAGTCATCGAGACGCTTTATGTCGCCCGGCTTTCTTTCTCTAAATTCTTAATGTGGAATGATTTAAATAATCGTTCCGCAGAATTGGAAAAACAACCGCTGGTTCACCATCTGGTACAAGGGCTCTCCGGCGTCTATGACGACCAAATCGAAGTCTTCCCGCCCGAAGAGGTCGAATCCCATGCCGAACTGGACAAGCTCTGCTGCCCACTGGCGGCGGACGCCTCTCAGTTGACTGCGATCCTCTACTCCGCCTTGGGCAAGACCTTCGTTTTGCACGGACCGCCCGGCACCGGCAAATCCCAGTCCATCGCGAATCTCATCTGCCACAACCTCACTTTGGGACGCCGTGTGCTCTTCGTCTCCGAAAAGAAGGCCGCGCTCGAAGTTGTCCAGAACCGCCTGAACAAATTGGGGATGAAGCCCTTCTGTCTGGAATTGCACTCGAACAAGGCGGGCAAGGCCGAGGTGCTGGCGCAATTCCGCGAGGCGCTCGACCTGGCAACCGCCCCCGAACCGCAAAACTGGCAGACCCTGGTCAAGGACCTCTCCGCACAGCGCGACGCCCTCAACGGATACATCCGACTGCTCCATCACAGATACCCCAATGGCATCTCCGCATTCCAATGCCTTGCGGAAACCCTCGAACCCGGCCCCGAAGCCCAAATCGCATGGGGATGCGACAACCTCCTCGCACAGACCGCTGAAGAACGCGCACAACTCGACGAGGCACTAAAGGCTGCACAAGACGGCTTCGCCGCCGTCACCCCCGAACTCTGCCACAAGCTCCGCCTCTTTGCAACAAATCTAGATTGGACAAAATTGGACAATTCTAGACTTCAAGCGACAATTTTGCACTCTCAGGAATGCGCTGGCCAACTTCAGGACGCGCTTCAGGGGTTCGACCTCTCGCTGGGCTACGAGCAGGCCGCCAGCGACCAGGCGAAACTCGCCGTGCGCACAACTCTGGCAGACCGTCTTCCACGCCTCTCTGCCCTGCCCTCTGGCTTGTTGTGCAACGAGGTGGCAAATCAGCGGGATGCCCTGCGCGCCACGTTTGACCACGCCAAGCGCTATTGCGAACTGCGTTCAAAGCTATCCTCCTGGCTACCAGACCAACTTTCTGCCGTGCCAGTCGCCGCCACGCAACAGACACTCAAGGCCAACAACGCCAAGTTCTTCGTGGCTCGCTTCTTCGCAAACCGCTCATTGGGCAAAGCGCTGATGCGCTACCGCCAACCCGTCGCTCCGCGCCCATCCGCCGCCGACCTTGCTCGCGACCTCCCGCTCATTCAGGAATTCCAGACGCTCACCTCTCAGCACGAAAATGGCTTCCGACATTTTGGAGAACTTCTTGGCAATCCCAGTTGGCTGGATTCCACGCCGAACTGGAATACCCTGGAGAAACAACTGGAGGATGCCTCGCAAATTATCGGTGCGCTTATTGACCTATATGGTCCACAGGATGACACACAGCTTGCCACCATCCCAGAGTGCCTCCCGGACGCTCTTCCGCGCGCCAACGACTTCATGAATGCGATGTCGGTCTTCAACCAGTCGCTCCAGGAGATTCAGCGAACCTCCTCCATGGAGGCTCCGCCGACCTTCTCGACCAGTCTGGAGGAGTTCTCGATCTGTCTCGCCGATGCCGCCGAGAACCTCGCCTCGCTGCGTGCCTATCGCGTCTGGCGGCAGAGCCGTGAAAGCGCCGACGCTGATGGCCTGACGCCTTTCTTGGACGCATTGGAACAAGGTCTCTTCCCTCCCGTCGAACTCCTCGCGGTCTTCCGCCGCAAGCTGGAGGCGGTGATGCTCAAGCAGATTCTCTCCGCAGAACCAACATTGGCAGATTTCATCGGCACCCGCCACGAACACCGTATCGAGCAGTTCTGCAAGCTCGACGCGGACTACATGGCGCTCTCCGCCAAGCTTGCGGTCGCACGCATCTCCGCGCGCCTTCCCGCACGGCGCGGAAGCGAATGCCCCGCCGGCACTGCACTGGGCTTCCTGAAGCGCGAGTGCGAGAAGAAGTCGCGCATCAAGCCGGTCCGCACCATCCTCCAGAATGTCGCGCCCATCCTCGGCAGCCTGAAGCCATGCTTCTTGATGAGCCCGCTTTCCGTGGCGCAGTACCTTCCGCCCGACATGAATGCCTTCGACCTGGTGGTCTTTGACGAGGCCTCGCAAATCCCCACCGCCGATGCCATCGGTGCCATCGCCCGCGGAAAACAGTTCATTTGCGTCGGCGACCAGAAGCAGATGCCCCCGACACAGTTCTTCCAGAAGACCAACACCGATACGATAGAGGAAGACGACGAGGCCGTCGAGGAACTCGACAGCATCCTGGACGAATGCCTCACCGCCGGCGTGCACTCCTGCCACCTCAACTGGCACTACCGCTCACGCCACGAGTCACTCATCGCCTTCAGCAACCAACACTACTACGACAACAAGCTCAACACCTTCCCCGCTGCCAAGAACTCGCCCTTGCTCGGCGTGCATTTCCAATTCGTGCCCGATGCGATTCTCGACCGTCGAACCCGCACCAACTCCGCCGAGGCGGATGCCATCGTCGCCTACGTCGCCCAGATGCTCGCCGACCCCGCACAGGCGAAGCGCTCCATCGGCATCGTGACCTTCAACATCGCGCAGTGCGAACTCATCCAGGACCGCTTCGAGCAGTTCCGCGCCGACCACCCGCAATTCGAGGAATACTTCAGCGACAGCCTCCCGGAGCCATTCTTCGTCAAGAATCTCGAAAATGTCCAGGGCGACGAGCGGGATGTGATTCTCTTCTCCGTGGGCTATGCCCCAGACGCAGACGGCAAGCTCTACATGAACTTCGGACCGCTCAATCGCGTGGGTGGCGAGCGACGCCTGAATGTCGCCATCACCCGCGCCAAGCACCGCGTGGTGGTCTTCAGTTCCATCCACGCCACGCAGATCGACCTCTCGCGCACCTCCGCCAAAGGCGCCAGCGACCTGCGCGAATTCCTCGCCTACGCCGAACGCGGCGCCGCCGCGACCGCACCCAAGCTCGCGCAGGACCAGGCCGCCGACACCCTCCAGGAGATCATCGCAAAGTTCCTTGCCTCAAAAGGCTACGAGACCGACCGAAATGTCGGTTGCTCCTCCTTCCGCATCGACCTGGCTGTCAAGCACCCCGAAAAGCCCGGAGAATACCTGCTGGGAATCCTCTGCGACGGGCAACGTTCCGCCCGCGACTACACATGCCGCGACCGCGAAAGCACCCGCACCGGTGTCCTCAAAGGTCTCGGCTGGCATCTCGCCCACGCTTGGTCCACCGAATGGCGACTCGACCGTCCCGCCGCCGAACAAGCGCTCCTGGACGCACTGGAACAGGCGATAAATCCTAATAGTTCCAGCAGTTCCAGCCAATCTAGTAGGCCTAGCCAGACTAGTCAGGTTAGTCAGCCTAGTCAGCCTAGTCAAGCCAACCAGCCTAGCCAGCCTACCTCTACACCTTGTACCTTGTATCCTGTACCTACTCCCCTCAAGACCAAGTGCCCGCTGGAGGAGTTCGGCGTTAGCACGCGTTGCCATACTGAATTGGTACGGCAAGTCAAGGAGGTCATCGCAGCCGAGGGGCCCGTTACCCATGTTTTGCTTGCGCGACGACTCCGTTCCGCATGGAAAATCGCCCGAAACACCCCAAAGGTGCAGGATGCCATCCAGTCTGCCATCGAAGTCGCCAAGCCCCGCA
The DNA here is from genome assembly GCA_017417585.1 of Victivallales bacterium. GTDB lineage: Bacteria > Verrucomicrobiota > Lentisphaeria > Oligosphaerales > Oligosphaeraceae > RGIG1601. The sequence goes on along the minus strand of JAFPYX010000067.1, from coordinate 54,849 downwards.
CCACCACTGATGCCTCCGGCAATTCGGTCTATTGGCCAGAAGGCATTAATCCGCAGGAATATCGGGATTTCCGTGTACCCGCCACTCCCGAAGAGCGCCGTGCCTTTGATGAAATCCCCGATGTCGAAATCCACAACGCGGCACTAAGCATCTTGCGTGACTTCCCTGATGCCACGCAGGACATCGTCGCCCGCGAGACCGCCCGGCTCTTCGGCTTCCCCTCCTGCACCCCAGCCCTCCGCAAGCGCTTCGACCTGGCAGCTGGCAATACAATTCATAACTAATTTAATATGACTGGTCTATTCATTACATTCGAGGGGCTGGACAAGGCCGGAAAGACCACACAGATCGCACGGCTGGCCCAGCGGCTGGAACGCCTCGGCTACACCGTAACCGCCACCCGCGAACCCGGCGGAACCGCGCTCTGCGAGGAGATCCGCCAGCTCCTGATGAAAAAGCAATCCGAGCGGCTGGTGGACGAGGCGGAGCTACTACTCTTCTCCGCCAGCCGCGCACAACTTCTGCGCGGGCGCCTCTGGCCGGAACTGGATGCAGGGCACATCGTGCTCTGCGACCGTTTCGCGGACTCCACCACCGCCTACCAGGGCTATGCGCGCGGCATGGACCTGGAGTTCATCCGGCAACTCAACGCCTACGCCGTCGGAAACCGCTGGCCTGACCTGACCATCTTCCTCGACCTCACGGTGGAGGAGAGCTTCAAACGTCTCGGAAAGGTGCTTGACACCACACAGGCAGAGGTGGACCGCTTCGAAATCGAAAGCCGCAACTTCTACGAGAAGGTCCGCAAGGGTTTCCTGGAACTGGCCGCCGGGAACCCCGAACGCATTGTGACACTCGATGCCACGCACTCCGTGGAAGAACTCGACGAGCAGATCTGGAAAATCGTGCAGAAACGCCTTCCTCGCCTTGAATCATGAGCACCACCACTTGGTCATCTGAATTTCCGCAAGCTGCACATGCGCTGGCCAAGGCGAAACTCCATGGCCGCACCGGCCAGGCGTATCTGCTGATTGGCGACTCGACCGAACAGCTGGAGCGCTTCGCCATCGGCTGGGCGCAGACCGCCGCCTGCACCTCCCCGCAGCCCGACGGCATGCCTTGCGGACACTGTCGAAACTGCACGCTCTTGCAGGACGGCAACTACTCCGAACTATTACGCCTCGCTCCGGAGTCCAAGTCACGAATCATCCCCGTGGACGCGATGCACGAGTTCGAGCGCAAGATCATCCTCGCAGTTCCAGAGGGCATGCTGAAGATCGGCTTAATCGTGGAGGCTGACTGCATGAAAACAGAAGCCGCCAACGCCTTCCTCAAGACCCTCGAAGAGCCGCCGCGCGACGTAATGCTGCTGCTTCTCACCACACGCCCGCAGTTGCTGCTGCCTACCATCCATTCCCGTTGCCAGAAGGTCCTCTTACTCAACAATAAATTCAACTATAATGACTTGGTTCCCAAGGAATACCTGGAGACTTTGGCGACTTTGCACCGCAATGCCGGCACCCGCGTCGCACTGCGTGCCATCAACGCCCTTCAGGAACTCTTCGGAGGACTCCAAGCAAAGGCGGAAGAGACCGTCAAGACAAACTGGGACCCACAGTGGGACGACCTGGCCGCCGAGGACAAGTCCCTTCGCAAGCAGGTTGAAGAACAAAAGAAGAACAAGATCGCCACGGAGTATCTGCGACTTCGCGAGGCCTATCTGAACACGCTCCAGGCGTGGTTCCAGCAACGCTACCTCGTGGCGGTCGGCGTCCCCGAGGCATCCTTGCCCCAGCCAGAGTTCCTCCCGTACGCCCAAGGCGCCGCGCCTACCCGCGAGGAGGCCGAGGAAGACAACGAAACCGTGCAGACCTTTATTCGCGCCCTGAAGGCCAACGTCCCCGAAGAACTTGACTTGGCCGCCTTCGCCCTGCAAATCTGCAAAAAGGGGTAGGGAAATAAGGGTACAAGGGAAATCATCTTTTGCGGGTTCTCGCTAGAGACATTTTCCCCTGTGGCGAGACAACGTTTCTGATATCGAGGAGCGACAACTCTATTCTCTGTATCTGTATTTGTCGCCATTGCTCTTGATTTCATGGGAATTTATATGAATTTATCTATCTGAATATAAAAATGATAAATATATTATTTTTAGCGTGTCACTCAGGCAAATCCCCAATGGTCGGTTATATTGAGCGAAATGTGGAAATGCGATATCATCACGGCCTTCTTGGAAGAACCAAGTAGGATGATTTCAGCAGATTGTTAAAAACGGAGGAGGCGATGAAAACAGTGGACAATACTGGACAATTACTTGTGTCTCAAGAGTATAATATGGTGGCTTCCGAGATCCAGGATCGTATATTGACGATTCGCGGCACTCAGGTGCTTCTTGACCGTGATTTGGCAGAATTATACGGAGTTTCGACAAAAGCACTCAACCAAGCCGTAAAACGGAACATACGACGTTTCCCAGACAGTTTTATGTTTCAATTGACGAAAGATGACTTTGCCAATTTGAGGTTGCAAAATGTGACCTCAAAACACGCGACAGATTCTGGTGATTCTGTTTTGAGGTCACAAAATGTGACCTCAAAACGAGGCGGTTTACGCTATTGTCCATACGCTTTCACCGAGCACGGCATCGTCATGCTGGCATCGCTGTTAAAAACAGAGATTGCGGTTGCGATGTCTGTTCGTATTGTCAATGCCTTTGTCACAATGAGAAAGTTTCTCCTGGCGAATGCACAAGTATTTAGCCGACTTGAAAAAGTGGAGCAACGCCAGCTTACGACAGACGAGAAAGTGAATGAAATCTTGAACCGATTAAACATGGAAGCCCCACCGCCACAAGGCGTTTTCTACGACGGTCAACTGTGGGATGCCTGCTCACTAGTGGAGAAGTTGATCGGGCGTGCCAGAGTTTCACTTCTGCTGATTGACAACTGGATAGGACCTGGCACACTCGACTTGTTGGCGAAAAAGGCCCCGGGCGTCTCTGCCGTGGTCGTGACCTCCAGCCGAGGCAACCAGCTTGCACTCTCTGACATCGAGAAGTTCAACGCGCAGTACCCGACGCTGGATGTCAGAACCAGCATGGCGTTCCACGACCGCTTTCTCATCATCGACGACAAGGAACTTTATTTGATTGGCGCCTCCCTGAAAGACCTGGGGAAGAAATGCTTTGGCTTCACGAAGATGGATCCGCGGGAAATCCTGCATCTCAAGGCAAAGGCCTTCAATGTCACCACCTAGTTGAAGAAAAGCAACAATGTTGACGAAAAGCATTATTCAACAACCCCATCGACCACGTCGTTTCAGAAAAAAACTTCGAATCGGCGACATATATTATGCCAATAGCTACAAGTTGCTGAAACAGGAAGCCAACAAGCTCATCCCAATGCTTTTCTTTCTCCTTATCCTGACCGCTCTCTCTGGCTTGCTCTGGGCGCTTATTGCCCAATCCGCCGGACTGCCGGCTGTGCCGGAAGGGACCACGCCGAAATCGCCGCGCTGGCACACCGGCTTTGTTAGAGCGGCAAAAATGCTTGCGATTTGCCAAGTTGGCAGTCTTATTCTATTGATACTGCTAATGATATTCAAGCCAAACTATATGCTACTATTTTGGCCGATTCTACTTCCCTATCTTGCAGTCGTCATTGTGTTTGTCTGGGGACTGCTCGCCCCGCGCCAATATTCCGACGGAAAAGACCGCAACCGTTTCTCTCATCTCCTGAGGCTCTTCTTTGTCTGTGGTCTCCAAAGCCTTTTGCTCTTCATCAGCCTTTGTGGTATATTTCTCTTCCAGAATATGACACATACATTCATCATTCGTGGGGCAACCCGAACCGAAACCCCATTCTCCCGATTCGGTGGCGGTGCCCAATGGCTTGCCGACACGATGGTTCCCGATGGTGCCAAAGACATTACATTTTATTACAACGGTAATTTTCTCGGCTACGATGCAGAGTTGCGCTGCACCTGCACCCAGGAGGAACTGCTTGCCTTCGCCGAAAAAAACGACTACGTCTTCCAGTCCGAATCCATCGAGCTCAATGCACGAACTGGCCAGAAGGAGGGAGATTGGATAAGTCGCACCTGGTGTCGATTTCATCCCAATCACGAAGAGAATTTCTTCCCCGCAGAAGAGATATATCCAAAGAACTTCCTAGCCTACAACTATCGTTTCTCCAACTTCGGAGGATATTCTTTTCTCTATGATGTAGAGTCCCAGACGCTCTACGCCAACTATTCGAGTCGCTGAAGAAACTCCACCGCGATGTTTTGGATTGCCATGGAATGCATGGGCAAGTGAACCACGTACCCGTGAAGCCAGCATGTCATCTAACTCTGTACATTGTACCCTGTACCTTGTCCCCTAAATACCTCGAATCGTTTTCCAGTCAAACGGTGGGATGATGGGCTGATAGGTCTGCCACTCGTCCGGCGAGAAGAAGACCTTTGCCAAGAAGAGCCCCTGGGCGGGTGCGGAGTCCGCCGCCAAGCTGCGGTCGCAGCCCGCCAGCACGCGTGCGGCTTCCTCGGGCTTCGCATAGCCCTGCCCCACGTGCACCAGATAGCCGACCAGGCTGCGAACCATCTTGTATAGAAAACTGTCGCCCACCGCATTTACATAGACCATCCCGTCGCCTGGGGTGAGCACCTCCAGCCGTCGCAGATTGCGCACCGTGCACTCGATTATCTTTCCGGGGTTCACCGCGAACGAGGCGAAGTCGTGCTCACCCTCCAGCAGGCGCGCAGCCGTTCGCATCGCCTCCACGTCCAGCTCGTGCGGTGCTTTCCAGAAGAAGCGCGTATATAACGGATGCACCTTGACGCCTGGGGAAATGCAGTAGGTGTATGCCTTTCCGCAATTGTCGTAGCGGGCATTGAACGGCGCATCGCAGATGCGCACCGACTTGAGCAGGATGTCGTCCGGCAACCAGCGATTCAGTCGCCGAGCCATTTCTTGCGGAGGGATGTCCTCTGGCATCACCACCTCAAAGGAAACCTGCTGGTCCAGAGCGTGAACACCGGAGTCCGTGCGGCTGGAGCCATAGATGCGCAAGTCGGGGGCGCGTAGCATCAGCCGCAGGCGGCGCAGGAGTTCGCCCTGCACCGTGCGGTTATGCGGCTGCACCTGCCAGCCGTAGAAATCCGTTCCGTCGTAGGCAATCGACAGATGCCAGCGGGTAACGGGCGGCACACTTTCCGTTGGAGAGACAATCGTATCCACGAAAGTAAAAAACGCCGCCGAAAGCAGACTTGCCTTCGGCGGCGCAAATGCTTCACAGATGACAGACTAGCGACTGGCGGCAGGAGCAAATTCCGCCCGTTCGTGCTTCATCACCAGCTTGATCACGTCGGCATTCTGCGTGCACTTCGGCAGTGCATTGACGAAGTCCTGGTCTTTGAGCAGTCTTGCCATGCAACCCATCAGATGCAGATGCAACTCGATATTCTGACTGCAAACCAAGAAGAAATGATGCACTGGCTTGCCATCGGGGGCATCATAGTTGATGCCGTCGTGGGAATAGCCGTAAATCACCGCCGCGCTGGAACGCAAGGTCGGAATAGGGTCACGCGGATGTGGAATCGCGATACCTTCGCCAATCGCCGTCGACAGAACCGCCTCGCGCTGCTTGCACTTCAGTCGCAAATCGGAGACATCCAAAACCAACCCATACATCAGGCGCGCAGCAGTCATCTCTTCAATAAGGCTGTCACGATCCGTGGCGGCCAGATTCAGCAGAATGCGATTCTCATGCATCACACGGCTCAGCGGAATGCCAATGCTCGGACGATTCAGCACCGACATCGGCTCCTCCTGCTCGACTTCCTTGGCGACTTCAACGCCATTCTGCGGGAAGAACAACTTGTCTATTTCGCTGCCATTGAAACGCCACTGACCACCAATCTTGACGCCTTCGATCTTTCCCTGATCCTTCATGCGCATGATGGTGCGTTCGTTGACGCGCAGATATTCAGCCAATTCTTTTAATGTCAGAATCATAAAAGACCTTGCTCCTGAGAAGTTGACAGGCCGATTCGCCAGAAGGTTAGAGACCTTCAAAATGGAATCTCAACCCATGAGACGAACTTGGCCACGAAATGAATAACAACGAACAAACAGCTCTAAAAATCATTGCTAAAAATAACCACTATTTGACAAATTGCAAGTCATTTCAAGAAAATTCATGACAACAATTGACAAAAAAGCACTATCCCCACTCATGATATCTATGTGGCGAGTTCTTTTCCCCATGAAAAAAGCCGCCGAGAACATCTCTGAAGCCCGGCGGCATATCCATTTAACGGGGAAGATTTCTTGCGAAGACGAAGCCAAGTCCCCACTTCCAAGGTCAATTTGGCTCAGTTATTCCCACTCTTCATTTCATCCGAAGGCGGCAGACTCTTGATCAGCAAATTCAATTCACCAATCTGTGTGGAAATGCCGAGTTTGTCCGAGATTTCCTTCAAGATTCCATTTCGGAGTGTCTCGTGAATTTTGACGACATCCGCTTCCGGCTCAGCCTTAAGCAGCAAATTCACTCGCACCTTCTCATCCCCCATTTTCATCAACTTGACATCGTCCAATTCGATTCCGGGAATCTTCTCAAAAACGCCAGTCAGGAAATTGAAAAAAGCGGATCGGAAAATGACAAAACTCCCCCCCTCGTCCTGAACCGAGATTTGATTGCAGGAATTACGGCAATGCAGAACCAGTTTCACCACTCCATAAACCAGCAGCCACACTACCGTGGCCACCAGCAATCCCCACAGGAATTCTGCAGATTTCACTACACCCCAAATGGTTGAAAAAAAGCCCATGGATGACTCCCTTAAAGATTGGTAAACACTATTGTCCAGACTCCAATAGTCCGGGCAATGAACAAAAGGCATGGATCAAGCATTCAGCCGTGACCTGGCAAACTGTAAGCCGGTTCACTCATTCCATTACGGGAAGCCTCGCCCCCGCACTGGAACAACGTCGAAACGCACTTAGTCACTTCAGCTCTGTGTGCCCGTTCCTTGTTTCTCTTCTTCCGGAACCTCTTCTTCGGCTTCCGCTTCAACCTCAGAAACCTTCTCTTCCGGATCCAGCAAGTCTTTCACCAGCACCGTGACAGTACCGACCTGAGCACCACCTTGCGACTCCACCTGCTCCCGAACCTGCTTCTGGACTTCATTGCACACCGCACGAATCTTCGCGCCGAAATAACAAAACACCGACAAAGTCAGATTCACCTTGCCGTCCAAAAAGTCGATGACCATGCTGCTGTCATACGAACGTGCGCTGAAGATGTTTTTGATGTCGGAGAAGCTTTTGGGACAGAACCGGGCCACACCCTCGACAGCCAAAGTTGCACGACGAGCAATTTTGGCTATCACGTTGGCGGTCAGGCGAATCTCACCATCGGTACCAGCACTTTCCGAATTCAGCACGAGTTCATTTTGTTTGTTTGGTTTAGCAGGGACGGCAGCAGGCGCCGCAGTCGCCTCGATTTCTTGTTCCATTCCGTTTGCCATCTGAAGTTCCTCCTTGAAAATTATGTGTTTGAGGTATGATTCATACGAAGCGTCAAAAGTTCAAAACTGGCAATCTCGCTGTTATGTAAACAGGAATGACATTGAAAAGAATTCCTCTTCAACCAGCTCGAAAATCCATCATTGAAGCACGATGCCAATGACGGTAATATACCGCTAATTTCAATTGGCAATGGCAATGCAAGAAACTTCAAGCAAAAAAACTCCCGGCAATCTGCCGTGCAATGGTTCCTTTCACCGTAATTCCATTTGGGCTGGAGTATTGCGTTGCCGAAGCAGTTTTTCCAACGTCCCGGTATGGTAGTCTCCACTGGCGAACTCCGGCAAGTCAAGCAATTCTGCGGCAAAACGCGTGGTAGTGGTCACCCCCTCAATGACGAGTTCCCGCAATGCCTGCATGGCTTTCCGGCGTGCCAGTTCACGCGTTTCATCACGGACGATGATTTTCGCCAGGAGACTATCATAAAAAGGTGGAATGGTATAGCCATCATAGAGATGCGAATCCACCCGCACGCCCGCGCCGCCTGGAGGCTGGTAGAACTTCACCGTCCCCGGGCATGGCATGAAATCACGATCTGGATCTTCTGCGTTGATGCGAATCTCAATGGCATGGCCCTGGTTGCGAATCTCGGATTGCTTCCAGCGTAGGGTTTTCCCCAGTGCGACCTCTATTTGCGCCCGGACAAGATCTCTTCCTGTCACCATTTCAGTAACCGGGTGTTCAACTTGGAGGCGAGTATTCATCTCCATGAAAAAGAACTGATCCGTTGACGGCTCATAGAGGAATTCAACCGTGCCCACGCCGGTATATCCCACCGCTTGCGCGGCTTTGACCGCCGCCTCGCACATCTGTTTCCGAATCCCATCCGGCAATCCTGGGCAGGGGCTTTCCTCAATCATCTTCTGGTGGTTGCGCTGCAGGCTGCAGTCCCGTTCCCCGAAGGTCAACACCTTTCCTTGCAGATCCGCCAGCAACTGGATTTCGACATGGCGTGGATCCACGAGGTATTTTTCCAGATAGAGGCTGCCATTGCCAAAAGCAAGCCGTGCCTCGGCCGAAGCCGTATGATATGCGCCCGGCAGTTGATTGGCATCCAGCACCACCCGCATTCCCTTGCCACCGCCGCCTGCGCTGGCCTTGAGCATCACAGGATAACCGATTGTTTCCGCCGACGCCAAGGCATCTGAGATACTGCCAACCACTTCATCAGAACCCGGAATCACCGGCACGCCAGCCGCCTTCATGGCATTTCGCGCGGCGACTTTATCGCCAAGAATGGATATGGCATGGGAGCTGGGGCCGATGAAAGTCAACTTGCAGGCCTCGCAGGCCTCCGCAAAATGCGAGTTTTCCGCCAGGAAACCATAACCGGGATGAATTGCCGTCGCGCCGGTGAGTTCTGCGGCGGCGATGATGCGGTCCGGCTTGAGATAGCTGTCGATGGGCGACGCGCTCCCAATGCAGATTGCCTCGTCTGCCAGACGGGTTGGAAGTGCATTGCGGTCCGCCTCGGAAAACACGACTAGATTAGGAAGCTGCAATTCACGGCAAGCGCGGATAATGCGCAATGCAATCTCGCCTCGGTTCGCAATGAGAACTTTGTCGACTTTCTCATCCATGTGGCTGACTAGCGAATCTCAAAGAGTTTCTGGCCGAATTCCACAGGACTTCCATTGGGGACCAAGATTTTCGTGATTGTCCCAGAAGTCTCAGCCTTGATTTCGTTCATGACCTTCATGGCCTCAATGATGCAAACCACCGTCTCCGGCTCGACGACATCGCCCTCCGCCACCAGTGCCGATGCATTTGGATCTGCCGCGCTGAAGAAGGTCCCAACCATCGGCGCAGTGATGTAGCGAACCGATTCCTCCCGGTCGTCTTCGGCAGAAAACTCCGTGGCGGCGGACTCCGTCGGTACTTCTTCCATCGTGGTGACCGCAGGTTCGACCACCGCCCCCGGCTCCGCCATGACGTTGTTCAGCGGTCGGCAGAGCCGGATTGAAGTGTCGTTTTCCTTGATTTCCAATTCGGAGAGGCCGTGTTTGGCCATCAGTTCGGCCAAGCGACTAATGGATTTCAATTCCATGATGCTATTCCTGCCTTAATTTTCGCACCAATGCCCGCAGGGCCCACTCGTATCCGTCGCCCCCCATTCCAGCGACTACCGCCCAGGCCACCTCGGAAAGATAGCTATGGTGACGGTAATCCTCGCGTTGGAAAATGTTGCTGATATGCACCTCCACGACCGGCAAACGCACAGCGGCAACCGCGTCCCGCAACGCCACGCTGGTATGGGTGTAAGCGCCAGGATTGATGACCGCTCCCGAGAACCTGCCGGGCATCTCGTCAATCCAGTCCACCAGCGTGCCTTCGTGATTGCTTTGACGGCACTCCAGCTTGACGCCCAGCTCTCCAGCGACAGCCTGACAACGCGTCTCGATGGCTGCAAGCGTTTCGGTGCCGTAGATGCCCGGCTCCCGCATCCCCAACAGCTGGAGATTCGGGCCGTTCAGGAAGAGAATGGCAAGAGGTTGGTCACACATCGCAAAAAAAGGTGAGAAGACAGAAGTGGGAGGGACACGTTACAACGAAACCTGCCGGCGAGATGAACGCGCCCCAGCGAGACCTGCACGACTTATTTGAACGCAGTGCGGAATGTTCCGTCCGCAGACGCGACCGCACAGGCTGCGGAGATGGGGCGCTCGAAGTCCGCGAAGACTCCGCCCCCGCCCAGAATGTAGTCGCAGGCGGCTCCAGGATCCTCAGCCGTAAATGCCCCGCAGCGCTGCTCAGGTCCGGGGACGTTGCGCTCGTAGGTGGAGACGTAGAAGCACTCGCCCGGCTGCAGGGCAAATTCCCGCACGATCAGTGCATCCTTGCGGACGATGGCCAGCCACCCCTGGGCGCCATCTGGCGTCACCACGCCGGTGATGCGCGGGGTGTCCAGGCTATCGTGTTCGTAGTCCATCGCAAGCATCACGGATGCCAGTGCGTCACGCGGCGCCATTCCGGTGGCGATCTTCTCGGTGACGGGATCCGTCTGGGATCCATTGGACACGATGGCCAGTCCGCGGGCAAAACGCAGGCAGTTGTAGGCGATGTACGGGTTCTTCTGGATGTCCGTCTCATAGCCCGGCTTAGGGACGATGGCAATGGAATCCTTCAGCTGAACCGACATACGATTCGGGAAGGAACGCGAGGAAACACGGTAGAGAGCGGCGCCAAACCCCTGGGGGGTGCGCCCGACGGCAACAATGCGACCAACGTACATAATGAAAAAGTGAAAAGTGAAATGTGGAATGTGGAATGTGGAGAAATAAAGCGGGTTCAGCGACTGTGCGGAACGCACGGCAACGCAATTACGAATTACGAATTACAAATTGAAACGCCGACCACCCCAGGGTGACAAGCCCTACCAGAAAGACGGTTAGGGCGCAGGAGAAGACCACCAGGATGGCAAGAAACTTGTGTTCCTCGGGAAAGACCGCCACCGGCTCGGGGATTGCGCTCTCGTCCTTGGTCAGCCCCAAGGCGTTCATCCCTTCGCGTGTGCGAAGAAAGCAGCCGATGCCGCACAGGACGCTGGCGCCGTAGGCGCTTAGGAATGAAATCCGGGCCGCCACCTCCTGCACAAAGCACAGCATTGAGAAAAAGAAAACTCCTGCGACAAGAAGAATCCCCAGGCCGATCTCAGTCCAAAGATGCCGGATGGCATGTGGCACAGGCACTTCTTTGCCTCGCAACGCTTGTTTCACCAGACGATCTTTCATCTGGTTGCAGCATGTCATCACAATCAATCCCAGTAACGCGGTTCCCGCGCCGACAATTACCAATTTCCAGTGTCCGAAATTCACGTCAGTCATCCCATCCGGCGAAGGCGTCGCGGTTGATTTCGCGCGCCTCCTTGAAGCCATTGTGACGATGCGCCAGGATGCGTCGTGCTGCCTCGTCCTCCTCGGCTGGCAATTCCGCGAGGCGTTTGCGAAGCACCTCGATGAGTTCGGCGGTGCCCTCCTTGAGTTCGGCGCACCCGGGGAGAATTTGTGTCCCCGCAGGCTCCGACGCCTTCAGGCGCTTCAGATTTTCCTCCGCGCCCGGCAAGTCCATTTTGTTGGCCAGAATGACAAACGGGCGGCTGGACATGCCGGGATCGTAGAGTTCCAGCTCCTTGCGCAGTGTCGCCAGGTCCTCGACGGGATCACGCCCGTCCACCCCTGCCATGTCCAGCACGTAGCAGAACATCCGGCAGCGCTCAATGTGGCGCAGGAACGAGATGCCGAGCCCGATGTTGTCGTGCGCGCCGTCAATCAATCCGGGGATGTCCGCGATGGTGATTCGCGTGTAATCAGGGAAGTCCACGATGCCGACATTGGCGAAGAGCGTGGTAAAGGGGTATGGTGCGGTAGCGGGATGCGCGGCCGAGACCGCGCCCAGAAGCGTGGACTTCCCGGCATTCGGGAAGCCGACCAGCCCAACATCCGCGATGGTCTTGATCTCCAAGGCGATATTACGTTCCTCGCCGGCGATGCCAGGCTGGCAATTGCGAGGGGCACGGTTGGTCGGACTCACAAAATGCACATTACCCAAACCGCCCTTGCCGCCATGCGCAACGATGAACTCCTGCTGGTCTGCCTTTAGGTCGCAAAGCAGCTCATTGGTATCCGCATCGAAAATCAGCGTACCCATCGGCACGCGAATGCGGCAATCCGCCCCATTCTTGCCATGCTTTTGGCGGCCGGAGCCATCGCCACCGCGCTCGGCCTTCCAAGTTCGCTGATAGCGCAGGTCGATCAGACTGGATTCGCCGTGGTCCGCATAAATGACCACATCACCGCCCTTCCCGCCGTCGCCGCCATCCGGTCCACCCTTGGGGACGAACATCTCGCGGCGAAAACTCGCACTCCCAGAACCGCCGTGGCCGGCAATCACCTTGATGGTTGTCGTGTCGATAAACATGGCCTTAATATACTCCTTATTATATAAAAAGGTGCTACGCTTGACTTGGAAAAGAACATGCCGCCGGGCCAGACCGGCCAGATCGGCTAGTCCGGCTAGATCGGCTAGATCGCCTAGATCGGCTAGTCCGGCTAGATCGGCTAGACACGATAAAAAAACAAACCTCCCCCACCGGAAAAGGAATCCGGCTGGGGAGGCCTGGGCTTTTAGTGGCTAAACAGGTTGGACCAGATTACTCGATGGCAATCCGAGTCACCGCCGACTCCTGATGGGCCTTGGGCGCGACCTGGACATTCAGCACGCCGTCGGCCAGTTTCGCCTTGACCGTGGCGGGATCGGCCTCCTCCGGCAACGCATAGACCGCCTCGATGGAATTGAAGAAGGCCTCTTCGTCCTCCTCCACCTTGGTCTCGCCCTTGATCTTCACCTCGCCGTCTTTCAGGTCGATTGTGAGGTCCTTGGTCTTGATGCCTGGCACGGCGACTTGCAACAGGAAGTTGCCGGCTTTGGTCTTGCGGAAGCCCTTGGCGGCATTCTGGCAGGTCCCGCAGGTGGCCGGCGCACCGTTCTGGCGACGGGTGACCAGCGGAATCACCGGCCAGCCGAACAGATTCTGGAAAACATCGTCAAGAGTGTCGTGATGGGTCAGATAGTTCTTGTTGTAATCGTTCATTGTATTTTCCTCCTCATTTTATGCCCTTTCGAGCGGTTTGCATTGATTGCTTCATCCGAAGAATCTCGAATGGTTGAGAACCACATCAGGGATATTAGCATACTGCGTGCCAATTTCATTCCAGGAGGAAACAGCAGCGGAGCGGATTCCAAGTGCGCCAATTTGTCCCGCAATGTGTTTTTCCGCGAACAAATTGTCGCATTCCTTGGGAAAAGTTGTCCATGTGGATTATTGTAAAGTCATCTCCTCTTTTCCACCACTTTTCTTTTTCCCTCAATTAGATGAAGCCGAGCATCGACCACGTCCAACGCAACAAGCTCATTCTTTCCCGCGCCCGTTCCTTGTTCAGCGAGCTTGGCTATTCGGAGGTCACCCTCCATCAACTGGCGCGTCACTGTGGTCTGAGCCGCACTGTCATCTACCGCTACTACCACAACAAGCGCGAGGTATTCGATGACGTCATCTCCAGCATCGCCATCGAGATCGGCACCGAATTCCGGGCATTTGTCGAAGCCCATCCGGACCTCACGGCATCCGACAAGTTGCTGCAGTTCACGGGACAGGTGCTGGACATCATGCAGTCGAACCTAGGACTGCTCAGCGCCATCACCGAATACCTTATCGACCAGCAACGAAATGGAGAAAATGTCCAACATCGTGTCGAACGACACACCGTGATGCTTCGCAGAACCCTGGCCGATCTGGTTCGCGAGGGGACCCACTCAGGAGAATTCCAGCAAGTGAATTGCAACATGGTCGGCGACATCCTCTTCCAGCATCTGGAAGCCGCCGCTCTGGAAAGCGTCGTAACCCAGACCGCCGACATGGAGCAAATCAAACGCAATATCGATTTGGTGCTATATAGCCTGAAGATGACATCCCTAAAATAGCATCCTATTCCACGGAAATCATCACGATTCCAACCACGCCGATGGTCAAGGCGGCCCATTGAAGGAAAGTGCAACGTTCGCGCAACGCCAGCGTGGAATATACAGGAAAGCCCACCAGGCACGAGCAAACCATCACCGGATAGCAGATGGCTCCCAGCCCATGGGCTGTCACCAGGTCAATGCCGCGGAATGTCAGCCAGAAATTGACCACAAGCGTCCCTACAATCCACAGACCCGCGAAGCACCACAGTTGGCGGTCGCCAAACTGCCGCCAGTAACTGCGTTGGAAGAGCCGTCGGTTTTCGGAGAATGCAAATCCGGCGAGATATCCCGCGTACAGCCAGAAGGTCCGCGAGTAGGCGCTGAAGCCGTCGCGGATGCCCTCGTAGTAGCTCGGCCAGTTGGTGAACACCTGGTTCCCGCCCGCCGACAGGAAGGCCAGAAACATCCAGAAACGCCAATTCCCCGCACTAGAATTACTTCCGGGGATTTCGCCAATTCGTTTCGACAGGCCATTGCATGCCAGCGCCGCCAGCACGGCGCCCATCCCCAGCCCACGCACCAAGGTCACTGGCACAGAATAGAAGAACACCCCGAAGAGAAACGGAAAGATCACCCCGGACTGCGCGACGGTCCAGACTATGCCGTTGGGACCATTGCGCATCGCCCGCCCCATCGTCAGGAAAAGCATGTAGTCGAAGAACCCGGCGCAAAAAAGGCTCGCTGCTGCCAGCGCATACTGTCGTGGCGGTAGCGTCGAGGCAGGCAACGCTACCACAACACACCCGCAAATCGCCACCATGCCCGACGCCAGCAGGAGCATCAGCAGCGCGGTCGAGAGACCGCGCCGTTCCACCGCCCCGACAATGGCTCCCAGGAGAACCCAGAAAAGTCCCGTGGCAACCAGGCAGATGACACCCAAAATAAACATATCCGCCTACCTTGGAAACAAATCGTAGTTGCGCAGGAGGTATTCCGGATGGTAGGACTGCTTGGCCTGGCGTAGCCCCGGCGAACCGAGGTCCTGCTCCCGGTTCAACCACTCGCACCGTCCTTGCAAAGCCTGAGCGCTGAATTGATTCAACGCCTGCGCCGCGCCGTTGTAGTCCTTCAGCGCCTTCTCGAAATGCTCCGTCCACATCCCCCCGGCGACAGGGCTGCAGAATTCGTATGCGATGAGCCTGTCCTCCAGGAAGATGCCCTGCCCCACCAGGCCAAAGTACTCCAGCGGGGCATCCTGCAGATGCCGCAATGCGATGAGTTCCTCCTGTAGATGGCGGGAACCTCGCTCCGGATGACCGTCCAGCCACTCCTCGGACATCGCTAGAACCGCCGGCAGGTCGGCATCGCACAACGGTCGGCTCGACGCCATCGGTAAATTACGCACAAACTGCTTGATGAGGTTGCGCTTCTTGGAATATCGCTCGCCCGAGAGCGTCGCCAAATTATCCAGACGGTAGATGTATTCCGCGACTTCCTCATCCATTAACCTGACATCAAACCATTTGGACAATTCTGGACAATTCTGGATAAAATCCACTCGGAGTTGCTGGACCCGTCCAGAATGACCCTTCCTCTGCATTTCTTCGGAGAAAGCCACGAGTTCCTCGGCGGGCGGGTCGGGGACCTCTTCAGGAACCACGACCATCAGCGCGTCCTCGGGTTCCTCGCAGTTTTCCGTATGCAGATAGAGCCGATTATTAAATACCATCCAGCGAACATGATATGAGAAACTCCACAGATAGAGGTTCGCGATGGAGAACTCGCAGCTGCGCTCCTTGGAGGCACGCAGAAACTTGGCCAGTTGCGGGACATCTACCAAAGTCAGCGGTTGGAAAGAATCAAAGATTTGCGGCATAATTGTCATTCCCTGTCAAGAATTGTCTTGGGGATTTTCAAATCTCCAAGGTACAAAGCCTTCCATTGCCTTTCCGTTGGTCGTGTCGTAGAACGCTTTGGTCCCGGGTGCGCCGATGCAGACAATCCAGTCCACCCCCAGCGACGCCAGATGCTTCGCGAGGCGTTCGACAATCTCCCGCCCGATGCCCTGTCGCCGCGCCTCGGGCGACACCACCAGGTCCAGCAGATATGCATCGCTGACGCCATCCGAGAGCGCCCGCATCATGCCGATGAGCCGCCCCGAATCCGCGTCAAAGGCCGCCTGTACGGCGAATGACCCCTCCAGCATCTTCTCCAGCAACGCCGGTTGGGCGGTTTCATCCAGCCATCCGGCGATACGGTACAGCTCCATCACCTCCTCCAGCGGGAGCTTTTTCTCCAAGCGGTAAATGACATCCATAGGCCAAAGTGGTTAACAAAATGGGAACCGACATAATTTATTCTGGTTTGTACAGTTTTTCCGAAGAGGCAATTTCAAAACTTCCCGCAAAACAGGCAAGAGTTGATGCGTTTTGAACACTCCCCTATCTCTAACTTGCCCAATTGGATAAATGAAACGAAGGGGACACATGAGGCGGATGGGACGATGTTTTTCATCCCCCTTGTCCCGCCTGCCCCACGAGTCTCATGCGTTCCAGAAATCTTCCAGAAACCAGGCAAGTTAGCGATATAATTCCCGAAATATCCCCACCGAATTTGCCTCGTGGTTTGAAATGGCATTTTGAAGAAGTATTTTATGAAAAACCGTGTTTCATTCGCTGACCGTTCCCGTTCTCCGAGACCCCGACGATGAACTCACCGATTTTCCTCATCCTCTTCATTATCTTCATCGCATTGATCACACTGGTGCCATTGGCGTTGCGGCGTCTGGGAATCCCCAGTGTCATCGCGCTGCTTGTTGTAGGGATGGTGGTGGGGCCGTCCGGATGCAACCTGGTCCATTACCTCGCCAAGTTTTTAGCAGGATGGCTGGACGGCTCCGCCCAGTTTGCTGAAGCGACTTTCACCGTGCTGATCGACGAACTGGGATCGCTCGGCCTCGTATTCCTGATGGCGCTGGCCGGAATGGAAGCGGACTTCAAACTCATCCGAACGGCACGGAAGCCCGTCGCCGCCCTGAGCATCCTCACCTTCGCGCTACCCGCCATCACCGGCTTTCTGGTCTATCACTATTTCCGGCCAGGAGATTTTGCCGGAAAACTCCTCTATGCATCGCTCTTCGCCTCACACTCCGTAGGCATCGTCTTTCCCGTCATCCGAGAACTCGGCCTTACCAAGACGCGCTTCGGCGCGGCGGTGCTCATCTCGACGGTCATCACGGACATCGCCAGTATCATCCTCCTGGCCGTGGCCGTCCAGATCCGCCGCACTCAGCTGGGTACTGCGGCAAGCGGGGGCTTGTCCATTTTCAATTCCCTGGACCCCGGACTATTCGGCCACTGGTTCACGCCGATGTTCCTAATCGTCGTGATCCTCTTCATTGTAATCTCCATTTCCATCGTCAATAAAATCGGCAAGCGAATGGTCAAACGCCTGGAGTCAAACATCGACCTGCTGGTGACTTTCCTGCTGCTGACCATCCTGGTGACCGTGCTGGCCGGGGAGTTCGTCGGCATCAACCTCATCGTCGGCGCTTTCATTGCGGGACTGGCGCTCTCGCCCCTGATGCACAAGGAAGGCATCCCCGTCGCCGTATTCTATAAGTTCGAGGGCATCGGCTATGGTCTGCTGATTCCTTTCCTGTTCATCTCCATCGGAATGGACACCGACTTCTCCGCCTTCGTTTCCATCAGCAACCTCCAAATCATCCTCCTGACCGTCATCGGACTGATTTCCTCGAAGATCTTCTCCGGTTGGCTCTCACTGAGACTCACCGGCTTCCGAAACGCCGAGGGGCTCTGCGCGGGCTTCATGACGGTCCCGCAACTCTCCGCGACTCTGGCGGCGGCCGCCATCGGTAAGAGCCTGGAGATGCTGGACAACAACTTCTTCAACGCCATCATCATCCTCTCCATCGTCACCACCCTGCCCATCCCCCTCATCGTGCGCGGAATCATCCGCCACTACGACCTGAAGTTCGAACAGGAAACCAAGGTCGATGCCTACCAGGTCCCCACCGAAAACGAGGAGGAAGGCGCGGTGCTGTGACGACGCAGCGGGCTTTTACCCTAGCATAATATCGGCTCCGGCAAGGATAAGGTTTGCCGGAGCCTTTGGAGGGGGGCTTCCGAAAGACCAATATCAGGGCGGTCACCTACGCCTGAAGTCCCTGGTCGCCTGATGGCCGGGATGTCCCGTCAGGACCGGCGTCTGCAACGATATCAGCTCCGCCGAGTCCAGCCTGGACTCCTCAGCGTTGCGCAGAGCCGATGGTATGCTTCTGCGCGGATTCTGCGTCGCCAGGGACTTGCATATATTCCAGAGTCCTGGCCGCAATTCTTTGAAAGACTGGCGCCGCGGCGGCGCCGCCCGAATGGGCACCCTGCTTGGGGTTGTCAATCGAGACCAGCAACAGGAACCGCGGCTGATCCGCCGGAACAAATCCAATGAAGGACGCGAAGTATTCCTTTGTGCTGTAGTGTCCCAAAATCCCTTTTTCCTTGTCGGCGTTGATCCATAGCTGCGCAGTGCCGGTCTTGCCGGCAACCGCAAAGCCGGGGACGGCCGCGCGCCTGCCAGTGCCTTCCTTCTCGGTCACCAGCTTCAGCGCCTCCGTCATTTGCTCCGCGACCTCCGGTGAAATCGGACGCCCCTTCACGGTTGGCACCGAACAAACCAGCCGGCCATCGGCATGGCGTACGCGATCGACGATATATGGCTGCATCATGACCCCGCGGTTGGCCAGCGCCGACCACATCTGGAGTATCTGCATGGGAGTGACACGTAGCCCCTGGCCGATCGGGAAACGCGTGATGCTCAACTTGTCCCAATGGCGGTATTCCGCAAAGCGCCCGCGGTCTTCCCGCCGGAAGACCGTCGGGGCCTCGCCCTCCGGGTAAAACCCCAGTCCGGTTCGCTCGCCAAGACCAAATTGGCGCAAATGACGATACATCGCCTCTCCCCCCAGATTCACGGCAAATTTTGCCGTTCCGATATTGCTGGACTGCTGAATCACTTCGGCAAAGGTAAGCATTCCGCATGCATGGGAGTCGTGCAGGGGAATCCCGCAGTATTTCCAAACCCCCTTTTCACAATCAATCGGAGTGTCCAATGTCGCCTGCCGGCTACCCAGCACCGCGCACAGGCTGACCGGCTTCATGATGGAGCCCGGCTCATAGCTCATCGCGATGAAGTGGTTTCGCGTGTTTTCAGGCGCGAAGGTACCGCGGTCGTTCGGGTTGAACTGCGGATACTGCGCCACCGCCAGGATGGCTCCGGTCGAAGGTTCCATCATGATGGCGTAGGCATGGTCCGGATCATGCTTCTCGCAGGCCGCCGCCAGCTCCTCCTCAAGGATCTGCTGGACCGGCTCCTCTATCGTCAGATAGACATCCGCGCCATTCTCCGGACGCACCTGGTAGTTCACGCCATCCTCCGCAGGCCGCCCCCCGCGATAATGCATGTAGGTGAATTTGCCGTAGGTCGGGCGAAGAAAGTCATCCATCAAGCTCTCGATTCCAGTCATGCCCTGCGAAATGGTCACCTTTATGGATTGCGCCTCTGGAGGGAGCGCCTCGCTCGCCAACCCGCACACGCTGCTGTAATCCCCCTCGACGTCATTCACGTAGCCCAGCAGATTCGCCAACTCGCAATCCAATGGATAAATTCGCATCCAGGAATCTTTGGTTCGGACTCCCTGAAACGACCTGCCACCCTCGACGCCGGCCCAGTATTCCTCCAGTTCCGCCATCATGCGCGCCGCATCCTCACGCGGCACCTTCGAGGCGACATTGATTTCCCGCCCACGCGCATGGGCCTGTTCGCATTTGTTCTTCAGCACTCTTTCGCGCAGCTGAAAGATCTGCGTGAGCTGCTGAATGGATTGGCGCCGGGTGGTCTCCTCTAGTGTGTACGGGTGGAAGGTGACCCGATACGACACTGGTTGCCCCTCCTCGGCATTGAAATTCTGCGTGACTTTGACCCCTGGCACGAAACACAGTCCATTGGAGTTCACAAATCCCCCGGATGCATGCTCTTCCAGAATCACAGGAGCCTCGTAGTTCGTGGTTTCCAGAAGTCTTTCTCGCAGGGCGGTCTCGTCCAAATGAAGATTGCGGGCGAGGATACGTGTCACTTCGTCCAGATGCGCGGAAAACCGCTTCGCCTCGACATAGACATCGCTGGTTGCCACATCACCCGCCAGGAGATAGCCCTTGCGGTCGAAAATCGAGCCGCGCTGAGCGGTCTGGATTTTGCTCCAGCGGCACAACGCAAGCGCCTCCTGGACAAAATCATCGTGCTTCTCAATCTGGATTCCGTAGATATGGCGGCCCAGCGTAACCGTCATCGCCACCAGCGCCAAAGTGACAAACGCAAACCGCGTCAGAATCCCGATCCGGATATGGCTGGTCAAGGAAGAAGCCGTTTTCTGTGCGGTCGACTCCACTGGATTCCATGGCTGGAAACAGTGCCAGAAGCGCACACACCACCCCGACCGTCGCACGTCACCGTGTTCCTGGATGGGGGAGAGGGACTGTTTCATAGCCAAAAATGAAAAGAATTCTAATGTCCTAAATGAAATACTGCGTTTCAACCCGCAGGCGGCTTGAGCTGCCGCCAACGAAGCGCCTGGAGAATTGCTACAAGGAATTCTTTCATGGAAGACGATTCGCCTATTTGCTTACGAGTTCCTGGGGTTGCCGCAAAGAACCATCACGCCAGACCAGTTGCACATCACGCACAATCTGAGAATTCCGCGTTGGACGCAGCCCCAGGCGACGCGCCTGCTCCGAGATGTCTGCGCTGCGCTGCCTCTCCAATTCCGTGTAGCGATTCTGCGCCTTATGTTCCAGTTCCTGGTTGGAGCGCTCCAACTCCAGCAACGCCGCACGCAACTCGACAATCTCCTGCTTGACCTGGTTGTAATGGCGGAAAATCAAGCCGACACTGCCAAAAAACACAACTACCACGATGATGAACTTGGCCAAGGAAATCCAATCCCCGCGGTCGCCATGCCGGGAGCGTTCGATTTTGTTCTTGCGCTGTTCGAGGATTTCGTTGGTGTAAAAATACATGGCCGGAAACTCAAATCAAAAGATGTTTTTTGACAATTTTTCTACAGGTTTATTTTACCTGAAAAATGATTTTTATTTGACAAGTTTTCTACAGTCTTTTAACACTGCGGCCCATCCATTCGCTCGGGGCGTCCGTTCGCTCGGCACAACGCATTTTGGCACAGGCCGCGCGCGAATTTGCGGTCAGCTCCTCGCTGGAGGCGGTGACCGGCTTGCGGGTGAGAATCCGGAAGGTGACTTGCTTGTGGCAAGTGCACGGCATCCCCGGGGGGCAGATGCACTGCAAGGCGGCGTGCTGCAGGAACTGCTTGACGATGCGGTCCTCCAGCGAATGGAACGAGATGACCACAAGCCGTCCGCCCGGTGCGAGCCGGCGCTCGGCGGCCCTGAGCGCGGCCGACAGCTCATCCAGCTCGTGGTTCACCGCGATACGCAACGCCTGGAAGACGCGAGTCGGCGGCGGCAGACCATGCTGATGCGAACGGCCAATCACTCTTTCCAGCAGTTCTGCGAGTTCCTTGGTGCGTTCCCAAGGATGTTGCTGCCGCCGGGCGACAATCGCGCGGGCGACCTGCCGTGAAAAACGCTCCTCGCCGTATTTCCAGAAGATGTCCGCGAGTTCCTCGGCGGAAAGCGTATTGAGCAGTTCGGCGGCGGTTGCTCCCGTGGAAGGGTCCATCCGCATGTCGAGCGGCGCGTCAAACCGGAAGGAAAAGCCGCGTTCCGGGGTGTCGATCTGCGGCGACGAGACTCCGATGTCCAGGAGAATCCCATCCACGTCTGGCCAGCCGCGGTCATCCAGCGCCTGCTCCAGCCGGGAAAAGGTCCCGTGCCAGGCGTGGAAACGCCCTCCGTATGCCTCCAGGCGCTCGGCCGCCGCCCGCAACGCCGCGGGGTCGCGGTCAATCCCAAGAACCTCGGCCGACGGGAATGCCTCCAGCAATGCCGCGGAGTCGCCCCCGCCGCCCAGCGTGCCGTCCAGAAAACGCTTCCCGCCGCCGCCCGTCAGCGCTTCCAATGCCTCGCGCTGCAAAACCGGCCGGTGGACGAAAACCTCACCCATTTCCAAAGAGTCAGTTCAATGGCGCCCCCGGAGGCAAGACACCCCGGGAGGCCGCCACATTCTCAAGCTGCTCCTGCCGCACCTTCTGGTGGGCATCATGTTCTCCCATGAACGACAGGGTCGCCGCATTCATCGGCGCATCGGCGTCCCAGTCGTCGGCATTCAACAGCAGTCCCCACCGCCAGCTGCCCGAAAAGGCCACGCCGTCCTTGCGCAAGGGGTCGAGGCCGGCATACTTGGTCAGGTAGGTGTTGAGCTGGAAGCGCCACTGGCTGTCCATGGTGACCATCTGGATGCGGGAGGCATAGTCCATGAAATGCGCCTGCGCATCGTTGCTGAACGGCGAGATGTTCTCCCAGTTCGCCGAGACGTGCGCCATCTCCTCCACGTCGAAGACATAGATGACCTGCTTGCCCTCGACCGTCCACGGCATCAGGTAAAAAGGCGTCAGCTCCTCGGTTGGCACCGAGGAATCCCCCTCGTCCTCCTTGGCCGACGGCTTGGCAATCTTGTCCGTGGACAAACGCCAGGGCTTCGGCATGATCAGCCGTCGCTGCTTGTCCATGGTCAATGTCCCTCTTTGGGTAAAGCGGGGCAGTCTGAAATTTGCCAGGTTCGTTACCATCGGAATGGCTGACGGGGGTGCGCATTCCCCTATTTTCACCATTTAATGACTTTTTCTTCCTATTTCCCCCTAAATTAACCCGTGAAATCCATTTTTCCAGCAAAAAAACAATAATTTTTGAAAAATTTTTAATTTTTTTTGCAAAAAACCGGGGTTGAGGCGGTTTTCGCTTCCCCTAAACGCCCCTTTTACCCCTTTTTGAAATACTTTTTCCTTGGGAAAGCGCCTCTGAGACGCTTGGGACACTGGGACGATTGGGTTCCTGCTGCCCTCCCCTTGCCTCTAAGGTGTCCCTATCGTTCCGCGAAACCCATGTGTCTCATTTGGGGCAAATCATCGACATAATTCTTCCCCCTGCTCCGTTTTGTATATTCCCTGAATCCGTGAATTTGCGTAAAGGATGTAGCGTCGGCGCCTCGCCGACGGAATATGTTGTGGTGACGCCATCGTCACCACAGGGTTAACTCACGGATTCAGGATACTTTTTCATTGGGCAAGCGCCTCTGGGACGATTGGGACAGCTGGGACGATTGGGGTCCTGCCGCCCTCCCCTTGCCTCGAAAGTGTCTCTATCGTTCCACGAATCCCATGTGTCTCATTGGGGGTAAATCATCGACATAATTCTTCCCCCTGTTCCATTCTGTATATTTTTATAGTATTAGGCGATATTCCCCACGGCGATCTCCCACGCCACGCCGGGAATACCCTGGCGCGACTTCCTCAATATGCTTTTAGCGCCGCAACCCACCTGGCCGCCGCTGCCCACCGCCGCGCAGCACCGCGCCAACGGAGGAAAGACCAAACGCCCCATGAACTGGGCCGCCGAGATGGATTTAATTTCCGAAAATGGTCAGAAGACAGATGTAAATGAAATAGAACAAACCTGCTGCTCCGGGAAGCAGAATGAAGAACAATCCCAGATATAGTCCTCTATCCTCTTTAACACGAAGCAATTTCCACCACCAGGGATAGAAAAAGAATGCCACTGCCAAGGATAGCAACATCAAGACAATAGGACCAACTTTTCCCATGGCTGATCAGAATCTGAATGTTAATCTCTCTGTAAATTCAACATAGTACGTGCAGAGCATATCAAAGCGACATCTGGCACGGCGGACGTGGGCGCCGTAGCCGACAGCGCATCCAGCAGCTTGACCAAGGTATCCAGTGCTGTTAATATAACACGCGCAGAGGAAAATATCGCTATTGCCGTCGACCAATAGGCAAAGCACTGGATAAAAGGAGGACATGGTTTGAAAAGTTAGGTGATGCATCTATTCGCTTTAACGTAGTTATTGGTACAGCCAAAAAACTTGCAACGCCTCTTCAGAAAGCTACCGGACAATTACAGGGACTTGGCGAGAAGGCGAAGTCACCGAGCACTTCTGCCAGTGCGATGCCAGCACTACCTTCCCCAATGGCGCAAGTATCGACAGTACCCATCTGCCCCAAAATCCACGGTTTCAGGAGCAACCCAAGAAGTCATCCTCTTGCACCACAAGCCAGTTTTCAGGCCCCCTGCGGACATGGCAAAATTCAACCCCAAGCCATACAACAATGTTCAATCAGACACCCCGTGGAACAAAGCCAAACAAAAAAAGGCAAATTATCCGGCAAATATCATCAGGAATCCGGCGATGGCCCCCAGGAAATAGCCCAGCACCTGCAATAGCGTCAGTTCCCGTCCGGAGACTTGGTTGACCAGCGAATGCGCCTCGGCGGGGTCCAGGCCGTTGACCGCCCGTTCAATGCGTCCAGGCAAATCCAGCCTCGCGATAACCTCATCGGAATGCACGGCGAGTTCCTGTTCGATAAGCTTTTGCAGATAGGGAAGCAACTTGCCGGCAATGGCGTTCCACAGGCCGCCGTTGTCGAAGAGTTCCCCCAGCATCCCCGGAAGTTTCTCCTGGAGATAATCGGCAATGGTTTTTTCAAACTGTGGAGTATGCTCATCAATAAAGCGATCCAGAGCCTGTTGCGCCTCTGCCGTCTGAAGATGCTCCCGCAGCCGCATGGCCAGACTGCCGACCTTGTCGGCAAACAATTCCAGGGTCTCCGCAGTGGACAGACGCTCGGCAATCAGCTGCTCGATTGATGACCAGTCCAGGTGATTCAGTATCCCATCGACCACCGCGTCGGCACCGCCGAACATCGCCAGCATCATTCCGAAACGCTGGTCAAGGTATGCAATCGCCGCCGGACGCAGACTGGAACGCAGGAAGGAAGTCAATTGCGGGACATTTCGCCGCAACTCCGTCAAGATTCCCTCGGCGACCTTCGCCCGGTTCTCTGGCTTCGAGAGATACTGCTCGGCGCAGAATGCCACCAGCCGGGCGATCTTCTCCCCCCTCAACTGGTCGTCCAAAACGACCTTGAGTGACCTGCTGGCGTAGGGCACTAGAAATGCCGCGATGGCCTGACCATTCGTGGAAACCGCCTCGCCCACGGTCCGCCTTACCCGCGCCAGAATCTCCGGATTCCGCAAAAATGCTCCGGCCAGTTCAGTGATGGTCTGGGCCAGTTCCGCAGGAGGCAACAGCCGTTCGGGGATGGTCTTGCCCAACGATTTTGCCAGACGCGGCTGGTTGCGCGGAATCACGCCCCAGAAAGGACCATGCTTCGTATAAGGACGGAACAACAGCCAGATGGCCAGGTAGTTCGTCAGGTAGCCCACCGCCGCCGCCGTGAGGACAGGCACCAGCCAGGTGTTCACCCACAGCCAAGGCAATGTCCAACCGAAACCATGACGTGCCACGCTCAGAATGACCAGCGCCAACAACGTCAGCCAGCTGACCGCGGCGACCGTGCGGTCCAGCAACCGCAGTGCGGTTCGTTCTTCCCTTGGCTGGAGTTCTTCCTCAGGCATCTTTTATTTCACCGAAATCGTCTTGGAGACGGATTTCCCGGAGGCAAGCTCCGTGACCGTGGCAGTATAGACACTCCCGACGGGCGTCTCGGCGGGAACCGTAAAGGACCACTCCAGCCGCCCATCCACGGCACAGCCGTACCCGGAACCATCCAGCGTCTTTCCGTTTGCATCCGCAAGCGTGACTTCAACCGGAATGAGCGCCTCGACCGGCGTTCCGCCCGCAGTCAGAACCTCAGCGGAGAATGCCGTGGCAATGTCCGCCGAGACCTCGGCAGGAACCTCAAGGGACACCGCCTCAATCGGCTCGTCCAACAACAGGAACAACCGTCCGTCATTGGTCTCGTATTGCACAGGAATCGTGGTCACCCCATCTTTGGACTCAAAGGGCACCTCGACATGGCGTGATAATTCATAAACTGATGACACACAACGATTTATAGTTATTTCTCCAGAATTTGGCACGCCCTTCTCCATCGTGCGCTTCCACTGGCCGATGTAGTCGCCATATTCACGTTTGTCGTTGATGGCGAAGACATAGTCCGCATCGCCGTAGGTTCGGGTTCGCGTGACGATGTCATAGTTGTCGGCGTCCGTATATGGCAAATAGTACGGATCCAGCTGTTCACGCAGTTCATGAGCGAGTTTCTGGAGGTCGGCCTTGTTCTGGGCGTTCTCCTGGGCGTAGGGGACCTCGCGGATCACGATGTCCGGGAGGATTGCCGGAGCCAGATGTTCGTCCGCCACGACGATGCCGCCCTTGGCCTGCCATTCGAGAATCTTGGCGACGACCTCGCGGGTGAGCACGTCGCAGTGGAAAAGCCCCAGCACCTTCACGCCGTCCAGCCCGTCGCGCAGGATTTTCTCCTCGTAGTAGATGGAAGGTGCGAGGTTGGCCCAAGAGAACATCAGGTGGACATGGGAAAGCCAGTCCTGCCCCCATCCCCAAGTGCCGCGTTTGGCATACATCGACGAGGCGAAGCTGTGGAGCAGCACCACCTCTGGCGCCCGTGCGGGAATCCGCTTCAGCGTGGGTCCCAGGGGCTTGACAACATTGTTGAGAACCTTGGACAGCGCGACCTTCGTGTCCGGATTCGTGGTGCAATACGGCGCATGGGAATTCTCGGCATTGCGCATGTTCGCCCGATAGAAGGCCTCGTTCTCGCCCCACACGGAGTTGGAGCCGTGGTACATGATCCCCTGCACCGGCCGCGCGATAATCGCCCAGGTCGCCTCGGTCAGCGAATCCGGCGGAATGGAGATGAATCCGGCGGTCTCGTTTCCCTGAAGCCAGGCAGGCGGATTCGCGACCTTCTCGCCAACCGGCGCGGTCTGGTTGCGGTAGCAGATGAACTGCGTCATCGACATCACCTTCTGGCCCGGGCGTCCCTCCGCCATCGCGAAAAGTTCGTCCGTCGCCCCGCCAGTTCGCATCGGATCGGGATAGGCATAGGTCCACTGGCTGATGACATCCACGGCACCACCGCTACCCCACAGCGGGGGCACGCGCACTGCGGGGTCGAACCATGTCCAGATGGGAAGCTTGTGGTGTTCATGGATGGCCTCGGTGAGCTTGGACTGCACGACATTCCAGCCGTCGCCGACCGTCCAGAACCAGCGGTAGAAGACCAGCAGGGGATCGTCGTAGGGGATCACGCGGTCCAGCGGAAAGTCCTGGCGGCTGCGCCAGGAGATTCCGTCCTTGGCCACCGCCTCGGCAGGAACCGGAAAACCGGCGAAGTCCTCGAAGGCCTTGGGGTCGCTGGAGCCGAAGGAGGGCACGCTGTGGTCTCGCACCTCGGAGTTGAGGAGCACGGAATCGCAGCCGGGATGCTTGGAGGTCAGTTCCGCAAACTGCGACGCATACTCCACGACTTTCGCCTGGAACTCGGGGTTCGACGCCTCGAGGCCGTTGGGCACCTTCGTGCCGTCCGCCCGGACACGCGGATAGTCGTCCTGAAAATACGCTGTGATCCCGAACTGGTTCGAGATGCGCGCGCCGGCCGCGACCGCGCTGTCCAGGTGGATTTTCAACTGCGTCTTCAGCGACTCATTGCCGTATTTGATCAGGAAATGCATGAAATAATGGAGTTCGTGGGTCATCCCGTGTTCCAGCAGGATGTCGTATGGCAGACCGCTGCTCCAGAGGATAATCGGAAAACCGTCCTGGGCCAATTGCGGCCCGATGTCGATAAGGTCGTCCGCGACCGCCGTCACGGCTTTGCCGTCGGCGCCCTCCCCTTCCAGTTCCAACTTCACGGGATAGCTTCCAACCGCATAGTCCGGCCGGAAGGGAATCTCCGTTTCGAAGTCCGTATTGGGCACCAGACCGTCTTTGAGCGTAGCCTCAAAAACTCCATTCGTGTTGTCCACGAAACTCAATCGCACCCTGGCGCCCGGTTGGATTTCCTTGACCGCATGGATTTTCAGTTGCAGCCTTGCGTTTTCCTCACCACGCACGAAAGCGTGGCGGCCGGGGCTGGAGAGGAACGCCAGCGGCGCGGGGAATGCAACCAGCCGCACCTTGCGGATGGAGCCGCGGAATGGGTTGTGGTTCGAACCGTAGCGGTCGCCGATCACCGCTTGGAAAACCGCCGGTTCGATTGGCCCTCCTGGCTTGACCTCGTGAGTGCTGAGCGGCACCCCATCCACCCAGAAGGTCACCGTCCGTGCCCCGTCATAGCTCACGCTAAAGCGCTGTTCCTGGCCAGGCTTCGGTTCGAAGAATTTGCTTTCCGCCTGCACGCTGTCGTTCTTGAAGCCCAAAAAGAGCCTCAGCCGCGCATTTCCGGAGGTGCCGCGAACCAGCGCGAAGAGGAAGCCGTGGAAGGCCGGCTCACGGCTCTTCGGCCCTAGGTCAAGGTAGTATTTGGCATCAAAAAGGGTTTGCTGGACGGTGTCGAATTCGCCTTCGCGCAACTTCGCAAAGACCTCCATGCGGAAGCCGCTCCGAGGAGTCAGTTCCGGGTGGACGGCTTTGGAGACCTGGAAGCCCTGCGGCTCCATGTTGCCCGTGCCATTCGGCATCACCAGCCAGCCGTCTTCGACGACGGTCTTGCCACGCATGAAGCCATCAGCAATCTTACCGTCCACCGTGCCATCTGCCCTCACGCCGAAATCCCACTCGGCCAGCACGCTCTCGCCCTCTGGAAGCGGTTCCGGCTCCGGGGCGGGCGGAAAGGCGGTCAGCGTCACCTTGCGGATGGCACCGCGCCAGGGGAAGTGGTTCGCCCCCACGCGGTCGCCAACCACCGCACGCTGGATGGACGGCTCGATGGTTCCCCCTGGCGCCACAGCGAAGACGCCGAGAGACTTCCCATCCACCCAGAAGCTCACCTGCGAACGTCCGTCGTAGCTCACGGCGAAGGTCTGCTCCTTGCCCGGAACGACATTGAAAAAATCGCTGTCCACCTGGACGCTGTCTGCCTGGAACCCCAGAGAAATCCGCAGACGGGCGGATTTTCCGTTGGACGATTTGATCAGACCGAAAAGGAAGCCGTGGAAGGCCTGCTCGCGGCTCTTCGGTCCCACGTCCAGGAGATATTTGGTATCCAGGATGGTCAGCAGATTCTTGTCCGGCTCATCGTCGGCCAATTTCGCCACTGCCTCCACGCGGAAGCCGCTCTGCGGAGCCAATTCGGGATGGACGGCTTTGGAGACCTGGAAGCCCTGCGGTTCAGTGACTCCCGTCCCGGAGGGCATCATGAGCCAGCCATCGGAAATCACGGTTTCGCCGCGCGTGAAGCCATCGGCAATTCGTCCATCCGTGGTACCGGTCGTGTTCACGCTAAAGTCCCACTCGGCGACCACGGTGTCGGCCGCCTGGCACCAAAAGCCCACCGCCAGAATCAGGAAGAACGCATAGAATCCTTCGAGTGTTTTCTTCATCGTGTTATCCTCCTGTTATTTGCTGATCAGGGTTTGAAGTTCAATCGGCTTCCAGATTCCGCCGGCCATCTTGCTGTCCTCGACGCGCACCACCAGAAGGTTCTCGGCGTCCCAGGCAATCTCGTCTCCGATATTGAGCCAGAATGCCACATCCCATCCCTCCGGTCCGATGGTATGCTGGCCGATATATTTTCCGTTAAGCCAGACCCACGCCTGCTCGTCCACCGCGCCGAACTTCAAATCCGCGCCCACGCAATTGCCCTTCGGTGGCGCGGCAAAGCGGATGCGGTACCAGGCCACGCCGTCGTAGCTGGGAAAGCCCTGGCCCTCCCAGGCCTCGCACCTGACCGGCGTCCAGGCTTGGTCATCAAAATCCGGCGCGAACCAATTCTTGGTGTGGCCGGTTTCTGCAGGGTCGGTACACATCAGCCAGCGGTCATCCGGAAGCTCGATGGAATCCTGGATTTCGACGATGTGGTCGTAGGTTGGATCGTCTTTGAGCCGCACATTGTTGCGGTAGAAGTTGAAAGCCGATGCGTCCAACCGCGATGCCTGCCGAATGACCGCCGGAAATTTCGAGGTCTCCACCAATGCCTTCCCCAGCGCCTGACGCTGCGGATTCTCCGGCGGCAGCTTGGCCAGGCACTCCGCCACCGCAAGCTGCACCAGCTCATCTGGATCGGACACCAGTTTCTTCCACCCTTCTACTGCCTTCGGGCCATTGCGCAGGAAGTCCTGATAGACACAGTAACGCCGAATCACCGCATCGGAATCCCCCAGTCCCTCAACAATCGCCGCCAGGGGATTCTGTGCCAGCCTGGCACGGAACGCCCGTCGATGGGTCACCACGTCCTCCTTTGCCTGAATTGCGAACGCCCCAAGGCAAAGCCACAATGCCAAAATCACTCTAGACATGAAGTATCTCCGTTAATTAGAGGGAAATGATAAGCGTATTATGCGATAAAAGGGATTCTCAGGGAACGAGAAGCTTTCGGTGTCAGTTGTTCAGGCTGTGAATCGGCGCGGGGATATGGCCACCGAAGCGGATGAAGCGCGCAGAGGCACCGGGGTTGTGCACAGGCATCACAGGCCCGCCACCGAAGAGTCCGCCGAACTCCACGCGGTCGCCGGCCTTCTTGCCGGGCACGGGAATGATGCGCACGGCGGTGGTCTTCTTGTTGATGAGGCCAATGGCCATCTCGTCCGCGATGATGGCGGAGAGCGTTTCGGCGGGCGTGTCTCCCGGCACCGCGATCATATCAAGTCCGACCGAGCAGACGCAAGTCATCGCCTCGAGCTTTTCCAGCGAGAGTTTTCCATCGGCGGCGGCGCGGGAGAGCGCGGAGTCCTCCAGCACGGGGATGAAGGCCCCGGAGAGCCCCCCGACGGACTGCGAGGCAAAGGCACCGCCCTTCTTGACGGCGTCGTTGAGCAGTGCGATGCAGGCGGTGGAACCGGGCGCGCCAATGGCATCCAGCCCAAGGATTTCAAGGATTTCGCCGATGGAGTCGCCGACTTTCGGCGTGGGCGCGAGCGACAGGTCCACGATGCCAAAAGGTATGCCAAGACGGGAAGCGACCTCGCGGCCGATGAGTTCGCCGCAACGGGTCACGCGGCAGGAGGTCTCCTTGATCTCCTCCGCCAGGTCGTCCAGCCCCAAGTTCTCCGCGCCGTCGTTCTCGATGCGGCGACGCAATGCGCTGCAGACGACGCCGGGTCCCGAGACGCCCACGTTGATGACCGCCTCCGGCTCGCCGTGTCCGTGGTAGGCGCCCGCCATGAACGGCACGTCCTCCGGCTGGTTCGCAAAGACCACAAGCTTTGCGCAGGCAAAGCCGTCGCGGTCCTTGCTACCCTCGGCGGCGACCTTCATGATTTCACCAAGCCGTCCCACTGCCTTCATGTTGATCCCCGTCCGGCTGTGTGCGACATTGATGGACGCGCAGACACGCTCGGTGGAGAGCAGCGCTTCCGGCAGGGACTCGATGAGTTCCTCGTCCGAGGCCGAGGCGCCCTTCTGCACCTGCGCGGAGTAGCCGCCGACGATGTCCACGCCGGTCGAGGAGGCGGCGGTATCCAGCGCCTGCGCCAGCCGCACCATCGCCTTGCGGCCCATGCCGGAGGCAACGTCCGCCGCCGGGCTTACCGCGATACGCTTGTTCACGACCGCCAGGCCGTATTTCGCGCCGATCTCATCGCACGTCTCCACCAGGCTGCCGGCGTATTTTTCGATCTTGCGGATGACCTTGCTGGCCATCCGGTCCGCCACTGCGTCTCGGCAATCCATCAGATTGATGCCCAAGGTGACCGTGCGAACATCCAGATTCTCCTTCTGGATCATCTGGACCGTGTTGATGACTTGATCGGTGCGAATCATACTCTAACCTCTATTCTTCTACCAGCCGAGGTTATGGGGCCAGAACTCGTCAAGCAGCTGTGCGATGTGCGGAACAATGACCGTTGGCTTCATTTCGCCAAGTGTCGGCATGTGGGCGCCGTTTAGGGTGAGCATCGAACGCATGCCGTTGTTCTGCGCGAAAGCCAAATCGGTGCCCACGCGGTCTCCGACCATCACCATCTCGGCGGGTTCCACCTGAAAGCGCTGGCAGAGCACTTCGGCAAGCCAATGGTGTGGTTTGCCGGCGATACCCTGGATGATGGTGCCGGGGCGAATGGCCTTGAAGTATTCCAGAAGCATTCCCGCATCTGGGAGGTCTGGCGGACACACAGTATCTGGGTGGGTGGCGTAGATGGGCAGCCCGCGCAATACACATTGGGTTGCCTCGTGGAGCTTCTGGTAGGTCAGCTCCTTGTCAAAGGCGATCAGAAGCGCCTGCGCGTGTTCGAAGGAATGCACGAAACCCTGCCCCTCCATCCAACGACGGAATTTCGTGGTGCCCAAAAGATAGACCTCCGGACCGACACCCAGGCTCCGCAGCATGTGGCACGCCGCCTCGCAGCTGCTCATGACATTACGCGGATCCAGCGGGAAGCCGATACGTCGCAATTTCTCGCAGTAGTCTGGCGGGGCGATGGAGCTGTTGTTGGTTACGAAACAGTATTCCAGGTCGCTGGAACGGAGTTTCTCGATCACCTCAATCGCCCCTGGATATGGCACGCCATCCAGATAGAGCGTACCATCCAGATCGAAGCAGAGAAGCTTGGTTTTTGCCATCAGGGATTCTCTTCCGGTAGGATGGGAGTGATATGCCATATCTGCTCGGCGTATTCTGCGATGGTACGGTCGCTGGAGAACTTTCCGGAGCGCGAGATGTTGTAGAGGGACATCTGTGCCCAGGCCCTCGAATCGCGGTGAAGCTGGCTGATGCGGTCCTGTGCGGAAATGTAGCTCTTGAGGTCCGCCAGAAGCATATACCGGTCGCCGAAGTCCAGCAATGCCTGGACAACAGGCTGAAAGAGTCCAGGTTCCAGCGGACAGAACTGGTTGTCCCGGATGGCGGCTACGGCTTCCTGTATCTCAGGGTCGGTGTGGTAGAGGTCCCAGGGTGAATAGTTGGCGCGGCGCTCGGCAACCTCGTCGGCGGTCATTCCGAAGATGAAGATGTTCTCCTCGCCGACCTCCTGGCGCATCTCGACATTCGCGCCGTCCAGCGTCCCGATGGTCAATGCGCCGTTGAGCATCAGCTTCATGCAGCCGGTGCCGGAGGCCTCGGTGCCCGCCAAGGAAATCTGCTCGGAGACATCCGCCGCAGGGATGATGACTTGCGCCAGCGAGACGCGGTAGTCGGGGAGGAAGACCACCTTAAGCCGCCCCGCCACCACCGGATCGTCGTTGACCTTGTGCGCCACGGCGTGGATCAGCCGGATGATAAGCTTCGCCATCGCGTAGCCCGGAGCCGCTTTGGCGGCGAAGATGAAGGTACGTTTCGGAAAATCCAGCTCGGGGTTTTTCCTCAGGCGGTTGTAGATGGTAATGATGTAGAGCACCAGCATCAGCTGCCGCTTGTATTCGTGGAGTCGCTTGACTTGAACGTCGAAGATGGAGTCCGGATCCACGACGACTCCGGTCTCCTTCTCGATTTCCGCAGCCAGCCGCAGCTTGTTGGTGTGCTTGACGCGCATGAGTTCCTCCAGGAACGCCTCGTCCTCCACGAATTCCTCCAGCTTACGCAGTTGCGACAGGTCGGTAATCCATTCCTCGCCGATGCGGGAAGAAATCAACCTCGCCAGGTCGCGGTTGGCCAGAAGCAGCCAGCGGCGCTGGGTGATGCCGTTGGTCATGTTCAGGAATTTCTCCGGCCACAGTTCGGCGAAATCCCGAAAGATGTCGTTCTTGAGGATGTCGGAGTGGATTTTCGCCACGCCATTGACATGGCTGGAGCCAATCACCGCCAGATTCGCCATGCGCAATGACTGCGAGCCGCCCTCCTCCACCAGGCTCATCCGGCGCAGCTTCTCCATGTCGCCCGGATAGCGCGCGCTGACTTCATTCAGGAAGCGGCCGTTAATGTCGAAGATGATCTGCAGATGCCGCGGCAGCAGCTTTCGGAAGAGCGGAACGGACCACTTCTCCAGCGCCTCCGGCAGGATGGTGTGGTTGGTATAGTTGGTACAGGACCGCGTAATCTCCCACGCCTCGTCCCACGCCATCCCGTTTTCATCCACCAGCACGCGCATCAATTCGGGAATCACTAGCGTGGGATGGGTGTCGTTGAGCTGGATGGTGACCTTTTCCGGGAGATTCTGGAGGGTGCCGCCTTCCCTGAGGTGGCGCAGCAGGATGTCATGCAGGCTGCACGCCACGAAGAAGTACTGCTGGCGCAAGCGCAACTCCTTGCCCTGCGCTATGTTGTCGTTGGGATAGAGGGCGCGGGTGAGGTTCTCTGCCATGATGCGGCTCTCGACCGCCTCCACGTATGAGCCCTGGTTGAAATCCTGGAAGTCGAAGTCGTTGCACGCCTGTGCCGACCAGAGACGCAGATTATTGACCGTCTGCCCGCCGTAGCCGACCACGGGGATGTCGTAGGGCATGCCCAGCACGCGCTCCGCGGGGAACCAGCGCCATACCGGGCGTCCGTCCACGTCCATCTGGCGGATTTCTCCGCCAAAATACACCGTATGGACACGGTCGGGACGCCGGAACTCCCATGGATAGCCGTCCTGTTTCCAGGTATCGGGCTCCTCGACCTGTGCGCCATTGACAATCTGCTGGCGGAAGATGCCATAGTCGTAGCGCAGTCCATATCCGATGCAAGGCAGATGCATGGTCGCCAGCGAATCCACGAAGCACGCGGCGAGGCGTCCCAGGCCTCCATTGCCAAGACCGGGGTCGCGTTCGAGCTCCTGGAGGTCTTCCCATTCCAGACGGCTGCCCTTCAAGGCAATGGCGCACGCGTCATACATCTTGAGGTTCATCGCGTTGTTGCCCAGGAGACGACCAATCAGGAACTCCAAAGAGAGGTAGTACGCACGGCGGACCTGCTGTTTGGAATAGGTGTCCTGCGTCTTCATCCACTGCGTGACCAGACGGTCACGCAAGGTCGCCGAGAACGCCTGGTACCAGTCGTTGTCAGTCTCCTTGTATTCGCTCGTCGCCTGCGTGTGCGACAAATGCCAGTTCAGCCCGAGCCGCAGCGATTCCACAGAGTGGCTGGTGGACAATGCCTCGGGGTCAAAGGAATTGGGTGTTTCGGAAGACATTAAAACAATGAAGAATTAGGAATGAGGAATGAGGAATGATTTTCCCGCGGCATGTCGCCGCAGGCGCCGGACCACCTGCGGGCGCCGGACTTGGGGCTTCTCTGTCCGGTGCGCGGGGCGATTTGCCCCGCGTTATTGCTGCCCCTTCAGCAAGGCTTCGGCGTCCGCGAAGATCTGCACCAAGTGCTTTGCGGAGTGAGTGCTTTCGGCGTAGATTTTCACGACATTCTCGGTCCCGGAGGGCCGCATGGCAAACCAGCCGTGCTCCGCAGTGACCTTGATGCCGCCGATCGACGCGCCGTTGCCAGGGGCCGCAGTGAAGGCACCAGTCAATGGTTCTCCAGCCAATTCATTTATGGGCAATGATTTAGGCGAAAAAGACGCAATTTTGGCCTTCTGTTCGGGAGTGCCGGGCTGGTCATGACGCTCGTACCAGGCGGGACCGAATTCGGCCACCAGGTCGTCATGATGCTGTGCGGGATCGCGGCCTGTCCGTGCGGTGATTTCGCAGGCCAGGAGCGCGAGAATGATGCCGTCCTTGTCCGTCGTCCAGGTCGTTCCGTCCTTGCGCAGGAAACTGGCTCCTGCGGACTCCTCTCCACCAAAGCCGAGCGAACCATCCAACAGTCCGGGGACGAACCACTTGAATCCCACTGGGACCTCGACGAGCCTGCGCCCAAGCCGTGCCGCCACGCGGTCAATCAAACTGGAGGAAACCACGGTCTTGCCCACGGCGAGCTTCTTCGACCACTTCTTGCGGTTCTTGTAAAGATAGTCGATGGCGACGGCGAGATAGTGGTTGGGGTTCATCAGACCATGCGATGGCGTCACGATGCCGTGGCGGTCGAAGTCGGGGTCGTTGCCGAAGGCGATGTCATAGTCCGCCTTGAGCTTCACCAGCCCTGCCATCGCGAAAGGCGACGAGCAGTCCATGCGAATCTTTCCGTCGTGGTCAATTGCCATGAATCGGAAGTCGGGTTCGCAACGACCGTGCATCAACGTGAGATCCAGGCCGTATTTCTGCGCGATTGGCACCCAGAAGCCGAGGCCGGCTCCGCCAAGTGCATCCGCACCGATACGGATGCCGGAGGCACGGATGACATCGAAGTCGATGATATTCTTGAGGTCATCGACATACGGGGTCACATAGTCGTATTCGCGGACATTGCCGGAGGCGAGTGCTTGCGCAAGAGTGACACGCTTGACGCCCCTGAGCTTCTTCTCCAGCAGCCGGTTCGCCTCGTCCGCAATCCACTTGGTGGCGGTGGTGTCCGCCGGGCCGCCGGTGGTGGGGTCGTATTTGAAGCCTCCGTCGGTCGGGGGATTGTGGGAAGGCGTGATCACGATGCCGTCCGCCAAGTCCTTCTTGCGCTTGGCGTTGTAATTCAGGATGGCATGCGAGACCACTGGCGTCGGGGTATATGCATTGTCCGCCGCCACAAAGACCTGCACTCCATTGGCTGCCAGTACTTCCAGCGCCGTAGCGTGTGCCGGGCCGGAGAGCGCGTGCGTGTCTCGCCCCAGGAAGAGCGGTCCGGTCACACCTGCCTTGGCGCGGTAGGCGCAGATCGCCTGGGTGATAGCCAGAATGTGGTCCTCCTGGAAGGAGAGTTTCAGGGGAGTGCCGCGGTGGCCGCTGGTCCCGAAGACCACGCGCTGCTCCGGCACCGACGGATCCGGCTTGCCCGTGTAGTAGCCCGACACCAGTGCCGGAATGTCAAGATACATCGACTCAGGGACTGTCTTGCCTGCCAGTTCGTTCGTAATCATGTAATTCAATAAATGAGTGGAATGTAAGAGAAATCAGTAAGATTTATAATATAATCTCTCAATGCCACGCCGCAAAGGAAGAACAGTTCATTTTCTCCAGACCATCAGATTACCGCCAAAGGTCAGCCCCGCCCCGAAGCCTACGGTCAAAACCAAGTCTCCCTGGTGAATACGGCCACTGTGATAAAGATCATCCAGTGCAATTGGGACACTGGCGCTGGAAGTATTTGCCACGCAATCAATATTCAGGAAAAAACGCTCCAGCGGGACACCCATGTGCCGCGCAACCGCCTCAATGATACGGCGATTCGCCTGATGCGGAATGACATGCTGGACATCATCGAACGCCAGATGATTACGCTCCAGCAACTCGTCAATCACTCGTTCCATCACGCGCACGGCAAATGGGAAGACCGCCTTGCCATTCATTTCCAGGAAATGCCTTTCGCGCTTCTCGCCGGTTTCAAAGCTTGTCCCGTCCGCACGGAATAGGACACCGCCGTTGGTTCCGTCTGCCCCCAGCACCTCGTCCATCAGACCGGGTTCCGTGGACGGCAGAAGCACCACTGCGCCTGCACCATCGCCAAAAAGGACACACGTCGAGCGGTCGGACCAGTCCAGCAACCGTGAAAGGACTTCACTGGCCACAATGAGAACTGGCTTCTGTTGGTTCACGCAATAGCCACGCCCCAACGCAAGTGCGTATGGGAAACCGGTGCATGCGGCATTCATATCCACTGCTCCAGCGGCCAGGGCTCCGAGTTGTCCTTGAATCAGGCATGCCGTGCCCGGGAAATTCGCATAGTCGCCAGTACAAGTCGTGCAAATGACCAGCCCCAATTCCTCAGGGGCGACTTCGGCGTCCGTCAAGGCACGACGTGCTGCTTCCACACC
Source organism: Victivallales bacterium (assembly GCA_017417585.1). GTDB lineage: Bacteria > Verrucomicrobiota > Lentisphaeria > Oligosphaerales > Oligosphaeraceae > RGIG1601. The sequence continues at coordinate 16,941 of JAFPYX010000067.1, read as the reverse complement.
CAGGTCCGAGCAATTCTGTCCCTCGGCAACGACATGTCGCTGCCGGATGCCAGTATGGGACACAATCCATTCGTCCGTCGTCGTCAGGCTCTGCTCCAAATCAGAATTGCTGACCACCCGCTCCGGCAAATACGCCCCAACTCCGGCGATTCGGGCAAATGACTTGTTCGAGGAAACGCTATCCATGAAAACCCAAATTCAATTTGGATAATGTCAAAAAGAGAATCACTCCGCAGGGAGCGCCACTGTCCGTTAAGACAATTGAGAATCTGGGAAAAACTCTAGAAAACCATGGGAAAAACTAGATTTCAAGGGAATCCATCCATGACGTCTTGACCTGGATTCCTTCCGCGAAGATTGTATGATAGGGGCGGTGGACGGGGGTGGCGGATGTACCCACTTATAGGATAAGGGCTTGCATGATTGCTGTCCTGACTCCCCCCTTTGGGGCTGCCTTGGGAGAAGGCTGTCACCAAGGTCGCCATTTCCTGCAGCCCGTGTCCAACTCGCAGGCTTGAGTATTGCCGGCCTGTTTTACGCTGAGGGGAAAAAGCCCCGATCACTTTTCTGCGGCCGGAGTTAATATACCCTGCTTTTGGAATTCCATGACATACGGCCCCTCCCGACCGAAAAAAAAGACTCTCCAACCCGTTCAATGTCATTGCACATGAACATATCTTGTTTATATTAAACCTGAATCCGTGAATTTGATTTTGCAGGTGCTCTCGGCCCCATGGAGTATGGTTCACGATCCCGGTTCAAGGCCAAATACCACCAAGGAGTTGCAATGATGACATGGCGAACACTATTGGTCGTGGCATTCTCGTTCTCCCTGCCCACGATCTATGCCCAGGAGTTGTCCGACGTCGATGCCTCAAAACGCGCAGATGCCGCGCAGACGCTTCTTCAGAGCATCGGTGCCCTCCGCACCACCTACACTGCCGACATCGAAATGGATTCGCCGGATCTTGCCGAAGTGGAGAAAAAGCCCGTGTTCTCCTATAAACAACGCATATTCGATGATGGCACGGCGGATTTTCAAGCCACCATGGAACATTTTCAGCTACCCAAGGAGATCCCTGCCGCATTGTCCATGGACGGTCTCAGCGTCGGTTTTCTCTCCACCTCGGACATCACCGCAATCCATCTGGATGATACCGCAGTCGTCATGGACAGCCGTTCCGAAGAAATGGAAAAAGGCCTCAGAGATCTGATGGAGGGTCTAAACGACATTCCGATGCCCAGCGACGAGGAGCTTGCCGCAATGGACCTGCAGCAGGAACTTGAGATCATCGACGGCGTGGAATGCCAGGTGCTGACCTGGATCCCTGAAGAATACGAGGCCGGCTCCGCCGACTCGGTGGCCATGCACTGCGTCGCTTTCGGCGTTGAAGACCATTTTCTACGTTCCTACACGGCATTGAATGAAGATGGAGAACCGCTCTTCTCGCTCCGCTTCACCAATATTAACCTGAATCCCTCATTCGGGCCGGATGATTTTGTGCTGCCGCCCAATCTGAATGAAATCCACGTGAAAACGCCGGAACAGTTTGCGTCTGAATTGCGGCTCCTTTTCCTAAAGAAATTTGTCCAGAATGTCCTCAAGCCCAAACCATCCAAGCGCAGACGCCATACCTCTTCTGCCACCCCACCCCCACCTCCTTCCGCCGAACTAGCCACGCCGCAAGAACCAACGCCCGCTCCGACAACTCAGCCACCGGAACCTCCGCCAAACGAAGCCCCCGACTCTGGCAAGCTGCCTTTTTATCTATTGTCGGGAACAATTCTTATCGCCATTATTATTCTGCTGCTTATTCTGGCGAAAACTCGCAAAGAATGACGAGGGGATGAATCGCAACCACTGCTGTCCAAAACTGTCTGATTTCCGCGAAACACACAAAAGGCAGCATTGACATCATTCTGTCTTCCAGCCTCCCTGACGGGCCATTTCGTGCTGGTTTCAGGCTGAATCGGAGAATCGCAGACAGGGGCCTTACATTGTTTTTCAGGGAGTTGCATGAATCAGGCAAGTTGTCGGCATCATTTCTGATATTCACCGGACAACTGGGGAAAAATCTAGGAAGAACACCAAAAAGTCATGGGAAAAACTAGAATCCACGGGAATTCATCCATGGCGTCTTGACCTGGATGCCTTCAGCCAGGATTGTATGATAGGGGCGGTGGACGGGGGTGGCGGGTGTACCACTATGGAATTGAGCCAAGTCGGGATGCCATAGTGACGCACTTTCCTTGAGGCTGGCTTTGGGTTGGACAGACGGCTTTTCGTGATGGCCGCGCAAACGCGTAGCGGGCAACGGAGTCAGGCGCAACATAAATCGTGGCCGTTGTGGATTGTGTACATTCGTGTCTCGTTAAACCCAAATACCAATCTTATACCTGAATCCGTGAATTACCATTATGGCGACAGAGCGTCAACACAACACATTCCGTCGGCGAGACGCCGACGCCACATGCTTTACGCAAATTCACGGATTCAGATTATATCTATAATTGAAGAGCAAAATTGCACAACCATTTTAATAAAATGTAGCGCGGTATTTCCGTCCTGGATGGCTTTGCCACGCGACAGCGATAGGACGAAGACGAAAATAAGGCGGCTCCACCCGACCAGAAAGCCGCCTGACTGATTGGAGAAGAAAATGACGCAATCCCATTTCGGTTCACCTGCAGGCCCTTCTGGGTTCATCCAGTTATGAACCGCCTGCATGATGCGACGGGCTTTCCGATACTATAAATTCATGAAGAATCGCCATTTTTGCGATTCTGTGAAAACCGATTGGCACACGCTTCGTCGGATACTATTGTGTGAAGGCAACAGCATGACCTAGAGTCGTCTTTCCATTCAACACGGATTGACGCCATGTCCCTCTTCTGCCTCAACCTGCCAACCATAATTCTGCCATGCGCCGCCTCTCCCAAACAAAAAACTTGTCACTCCTGCTCCTTTGCCGCCTCGTCTGGTTTTCCGTCATTTCAGCCGGAGACCTGCCAGCCTCTTTTCCAGAACTACGTAACGAAACCTCCTGTCCGGTCATCTACTCCGACGACGGCATCTTCGTAAACCAGGAACCAGGGATTGTGCGTATCTGGGGGCCGGCCTCATCATACAGGGCCACCATTGAAATCACCCGATACTACGGGACCCGTCTGGAACGCTCGAAACAGATTGCCGTGGGTCTCATGCCAAAATACGCCATCCTGTCAATCTTGGCCGGCGACTGCGATGTGAACGCCACGGGCTTCGACTATCCGCCGGAAATCGACCGCGTTTTCTTCAATGGGAAAGAGCTTGGCTTCTTGACGGGGGAAGATGACAAATGGATCGTCAATACTTTCCGCATTCCATGCGAGGAAATCAATTTCCCTTCGGCGCCCGGTGAAATCGGCAAAAACAAATTGGAAATCATCGTCGACAGCGCCAACGACGAGCCAAGATGGTATCTAGAACAATTCTACCAGTCGCTGGAAATCCCTGGACCATGGCCGATTTTCCTGGTCCACGGATGGACCACCAACGAAAACGCCATGGCGCACATGCAAAGCCTCATCCGACAATACTACGGCATACCCTCCGAATTGGCCGAGGCACCGATGGACAATTCCCCTGAAACCAACGGTGGATTGCTCAATGAACAGCTTGAGGGCTTTACCCAAAGCTATGGGATTAGCATGTTCAACATCATCGCACATAGCAAGGGTGGCCTCGACAGCCGGGCACTTATCGACCAAGGCGACGTGAATTCGCCATACGTCCACCGCCTGATGCAAATCGCCACGCCGAACGCGGGAAGCCATCTGGCGGACATTCTGATCGACCCGGACGGCTTTATGGAAAACCTCGCCATCATTATCGCCAAACAAAGCGACCCCGCCTACAAGAAGATCACGCCCGGCCTGGTCAGCCTGACACCTGCCTCCTGCGCCGAGTTCAATTTAACCCATTGCCACCCCAACGCCCCCATCTCCACGCTTATCGGACGGGTGCGTAATTTCCAGCCATTCGACGGCCATGACGACAATGAGGACGGTCGCGACCGGGATGGCGGCTGGGACTACTACAGCCTGGGTCAATTCTGCTATGACCATGACTACCATTCCGACAATCCCAGACAGCAGGGGGACGGCATTGTCACCGTCCTCAGCGCCCATGCGCTTGGCACCCAGATTGAGGCCTCCCCTATAGATTCCAAAACGACGAATTATTCCCACAGCAACATCATCCAGGCCGGTGCGCTCGGGGCTCTGGCGTTGTATCAAGACCTGCTCTTTGAAATGCCTCCCCGAAACTTCCCCGAAAAACCTGAACTGCGTTCCGGCGGAACGGCTGAGGACATTGGCGTTGCCGCCGTGAACCCCGTTGCCCGCCTACATGAACTAGAAGCTTCAAATCCTCAGGAAGATTCCGCCACAATGTACGTCAAATCCGCTTTGGTTGAAGCCGGACAGGAAATCTCGGTCCCCTTCGAACTGACGACCGAAAAACCAGACCCGCTTTTCCTTTTCCTGCGCGCGCCCCGCACCGTCCAAATTCAGTTGACTGCTCCGGATGGCCAGAGTCACCTGGTGCCAGCCGCCTTGGTGGACGATTTTTCCGAACAAGAGTTCCTGCAACAACTGGGAGGGCGTATCTTGGCACTGGAGAACACCCCGCCCGGTGTCTACGTCGCGCATTTGGCCAATCCCGATGACGAGCCTGCCTGCATCACCGTGGCCTGCCGTTTCCATGGGGTGCTCACCGAAATTGCGTTGGATAGCGACACGAACTGCCTCCCTGGACTTGCCTGCAGACTCACCGTCCGACTGCTCCAAGATGGCGTGGTGGTTCCTCAAAGCAACCTGCCGTTGCGATGCCATTATCGGGCAATCCGCGAGAATGAGAATGAAACCGCCGCTTTGCAGGACATTCCCTTGGAGTATTGCGACGATGGGCTCTATTGTGGGAGCTTCATCCCGCCGGAGGAAGGCGAATATCTGATTGTCGCTGATTGGCTGGACTCCTTTGGTGCCCCCGCACTGCAGCGCCAGATCCGCCTGAATTGCAACCCGGTATTCGGCAGTATACAACCCGGAGCCGACCCAGGCCAGAAAATCTCCAGTCCGCTTTCACCTCAAACCGCCTTTTTCCAGAGCGCCGATTCCATTGTCCAGAGCAAGGCGCTGCGATTCCAGTTCGACGCATCCGTCAGCCATCCTGGGCAATATTGTCTGGCGGCAACTCTGAAAACTTCCGACGGAACGGCCATCGCCACTGCCGCACAGCGCCGCGAGGCCAGACAGGCCGGGAGACTGCATTTTACACTGGACTTCGACGGCACGAAAATCTACGACTCGCATGCCGACGGCCCATACATCGTTGACGATCTGCAGCTTTCCGTTCAATCCGATACAGGCGCAGTGAAAATCCTCGCGGCCGGGCAAGGCTTCCGGACTGGCAAATTCTCCTATCAGGACTTCCTCCACGCCCCGCTGGCCTTCGGCGGCATTGAGCGAGAATGGCTGGAAACGCACCAAGAAAATGAACGCGATTCCTGGACTTCCCTGCACTTCCTGCTGAATGTCCAGGTCGCCCCTGGACTTTCCGGAAACTATTGCTTGGGAGGAACACTGACAACTGCCAACGGCTATACCATCAAAAATGCGCTCTCGGCCCCAATTGCTTTCAACCCGGACAATAATTCCGACATTACTGTGCAATTCGAGCTTGCATTTGACACCGACGACCTCCTTGAACACGGTGTGCCCGGTCCCTACTGCCTGTGTGGACTCTACGTCAGAAGCGAACAAACAGGAACGATTTATTATTGTCCGGGAGAGGCACAAACCTTAGCCTATTCCCTCGAGCAATTCGGAAATCACCTGGAAACCGTTTGCCTTCGCGAAATCAAAGGCCTTGAATTGACCACTGTCCAGCTGGGAAATGGGCTCTACCAGGCCAACATTGTTTTCACCCGGCACGACCGCCGTGATGGCGGGCCGGCGTTTTTCAAACCAGGTGCACCGCTCATGGGGCCTTTCGGAATCGCCATCGCGGAGGACAATCCATCTGGTGTCCAAATCGTCAACGCCACGCCACTGACTCTTCCCAATGGCAATTTCCAATACCTGGACTGCAATGAAGAGGCGCTCACTCAATTGCAACATCAAGGCAACCATGACCAGCGCCTTGACCACGGGGAAACCCTGGCATTCACCTTCCAGTTCACCTGCCCCAACTCTTTGGATACAATGCCGGAATTCTCTCTCGTGGGACGGATGCCCACGCCGCTTGGGCGCGAATTGTCAGAATACTATCTCAGGCATTGTCTCGTCACAGACCTGGACCAAGATTTCCAGATTTCTGACGAGGAGGCCACCGCCGCACGCCAAAAGTGGAAGGACGGCGGTCTCAGCCACCACATCCTGCTACAGACGCTGGAGTTCCACAAGGCGCCGGGCTACCGCTTCAACCCGTTGCTCAACGACTTCGAACCGTTGGAAAACGGTAAAACGGAGTAGCCAGTACACATTCCATGCGCATATCAGGGCACCAGGTAATACCTCACGTCGTCGTACTTTCCCTCAGTGTCCTCTTTCCCGTCCGGCCCGACGCTCCAGACCTCCACGCCCGCCTCCTCTGTCACATTTCTTTCCCAGAAGCTCTCGCCCGACCCATCGTCGCGCCAGACAAACATCGGCCGGGACACTATTCCTTTAAAGTACCGCAAGTTCCCTTCGGCAAACGACTCCGGCGGCATCTCCAGCGTCTCTGGATAATCGCCGGCACGTCGTTTGGTCAACTCCGCCGCCAGCATTCCACGTGCCACCCGCCAGCCTGCCAGCCGCCGCCGGAGCATCTTCTCCGCCGAACGACAGGACTGTGACCACTCCTGCAATGCCCAGTTGAATGTAATACCGCCAGGCTCTGATAATTCGGCGAAACTCCCTCGCTCAAAGCGATGAATGAACTCCGCATTCTCTCCGGCGACCCGCCACCAGGCTGCCGGCAAAAACCACTTCAGGTCATTCATGCAGACGACATTGGTGCTTTCTCCGGGAAACACCCGCCCGCCATGTCCAAGCACACGCAAAGCATCCAGCAGAAAGCACGCCTCGAAATAGCGCACCTCTCTTTCGTGGTCAGGCCACCTCTCCTCGGCAGCCGTCAACTTCTCGGACTGCTCCCGGAGCCAATCCTCCGAAGCCAGTCCGCTGGACGCCAGCATTGCGAGCGCTTCCCATTGCAAATCGATCTCCAGCCGGCAAGCCACCAATTGCGCAATCAAAAGACCATCATCCTCCAGCCAGGCACAGATTTTCTCCAAACGCAAATACGCCTCCAAAGCCACCGCTGAATCGCGATCCTCGACGGCAAAGCGCAGCCGCCACATCTCCATGCGCGCCAGCGACCGCAACCATTCAAATTCCGGGATTTTCATCCACATCCCCTCCGAATAGTTGCGCTCAGCTGCCGGAATTTCGCCATCCAGTTGATCATGCAGTGTCTGGGCGGCGGGATTCGCCAGCAGGGCACCCTTCCATTCCGTATGCAATGTTTCGGGAAGCACCACCAGCGGCCTGGACAGCAACCGCGAGACATCGCAGTTCACCGAACTTTGCAGCGTCTCCGTCATCTCCTTCACCCGTTCTTCCACGAGCCGCCAGAACTCCGGGTCACGCCGACGACCCTGATAGTAAAGTTCCTCGGCCGCAGTCAATGTCATCTGCCGTTTGAATTGAACCGCCAGACAATGCCGTGCAGCTCGGGTGCGGACTTGCGCATGCACCGCCAGAACCAGCGTGAGTGCATAGACCAGCCCGACCACCCCCCAGAGCGTTCGCGTGCTCCATCCGGCCAGCCGCCGAAGGGGAACCGCCGTCGCCCGCGCAATCGCCAAACCCGCGCACCAGTACGCGCCTAGCACTGCCAAAACACCAAGTCCCGCCAACAGCCCCCAGACATGGCCAGTGCACCATGGGATATCCGCTAGCCAAAGACTCCAACCGCTCCCTGGCACTATTGCTATATCATTACAGATCATCGCCAGAAGAATGAGACCGCCACCCCACAGCGACAACGTTAGAACGGACTGCCACAGGCGAACCCGTGGATGCATCACCCAACACGCCGCCACGAACACTCCGACCAACGCCAAAGCCCTCCCCAGTACAACGTCCATCCGGTTCAAGAAAATGCCCGACACCGCTGAAATCAGGCAGAGCGTCAATGCAGCTCTGACCAGACTGCGTGTCCGATTGGGATTGTGGCACACGCATCGAAGCCACCCCAGAAATAATATCAGCAAGGCATAGGACAGCAATAACTTGAAGATAATTCGGCAGATTGGGTCAAGATAGCCGCCCACGATGGCTTCCAATGCCCCCGTCGTCCCCATCGGCCACAGACATCCATAGGTCAGCAGCAGCCACGGCAGAACCACCAGCACCCCCAGGGCGAAGAACACACCCGTGCCAGGCGCGTCCAAGAACAGCAAGGTTCGAAACAGTCGTTTCATCATTACGTGGTAAAACTCACCCTAGATGGCTTTCCGAAACGCCCCGTTCAAAGACACGCAGACGCTTGCCTTAAAAGGTCTTCTGTATGGCGCGAAGCCGAGTACCGCAGTAGCGGGCGATGGCCTGATCTGGATCATTGGGAAACATCACGTGCAAGGTTTCGTCAGGCAATTCAATGTCCAAGGTCGAAGTATTTGTCAGGTGATTGATCCGATTGCCATTTTTGGTATAGGCGGGGGCCTGACTTACCGCAAGATGCTGGATATCTTTGGGATGGAATTTCTTGGAAGAGAATTGGAACACCCCATAGCGACGGCAGATTGTGACTTCACCGTCAAAGCGGAAGCAAAGCTCTTGCGCTCCATACAAAGTCCCTAAAAGCACAAAAGGCACCAACAGTCCAGGAATGCAGAAAAGCGAAAAGATAAACCAATGAAGGACAGTAGTCGGATGGGAGTAGATGACACAGAACTGCCCAATAATGCCAACCCACCAGCAAACCAGCCACACCGTTAGGATAGCAGTGGAGGCAAGATTTCGCCGGGAGTGCGAAAGCACTTCGCCACGCTCGTCCTGATACACTCTCAACCCTGCCGGCGGCTCCGGCGGCACGGGAAAATCCTGCGGAATTTCAAAGGGGGAATCCATGAATGCGTATTGCTAAAAAGGGCGTTGATCTGGGTACAGCGGCTCACAAGTGAGTCACAATTGCCTACAATATAATGCCTGACGGAATGTCCACAAGCAACGAGGAGGGATGCGCCGATTTGCCCCGTCTTGACTCCGTTCCAATCAAGTGATCCGTTCTTTATATATTAACAATAAATTGCAGATAAATAAGTTATAGTATATAATATCGCCTACACTTGATGCCCGAACATATGGCGCTCGCGCTGGGAATAGTCAACTTATTGATTTTCAATATCTTAAGCAAAGCGATAACTTTTTGCGTTATTTCGTGTACTCCGCGAAATGCCTGTTCCCCCAGAGGGCACCCAATTGCACTTCTACAATTCTACGGGAGACAACTCCCGTAGTACAATTAGGCACCCACTTAGGAAACAAAGCGTTATGAAAAACAGCAAGACGTGCCTCGCGTTGTTTTCCATTTGTACAACGGCTCATGCCTGTAGCGACATGAGCTGCTGAACGACCTTTTCGGCAAGGGCTTGGTCGGGAAGCACTAGATCGGGCAGGCGCGAGAAGGGTATCATCTCGACGGTGAAGGGGCCAGTGTAGCCGATGGCGGCCAGGGCGCGGAAGAGCGCGGGGAAGTCGAGCACGCCATCAAGAAGGTCGTCACCGAAGCCATGGAGCCCCCCGCCGCAGTCCTCTTCGCGGAAGTTCTTTAAATGTACCGCCTTGATATAGTCGCCAAGAATCTCTGGATAGTCCTGTGGACGGCCATAGAGACAGGCGTTTCCGACATCGAAATACATCCCGATGCGCTTGGAGGCGAACTGGTCTAAGAAAAACTTCCACTCCATGGGCGAGATGAGGAAGCGGTTCCAGACATTCTCCAGAGCCAGGTTCACGCCCAGTTGCTCCGCCACGGGAACCAGTTCGCGAATGGAGGCAGTGGCAGTCTCCCAAACCTGCTTGTAGGCCAGCACCGGCCGCGATGGCTCCCAGGCGACGCGCGTCGCTCCCGGAACCACCAGCACCGTCTCGGCACCAATCCACGCGGCGATTTGCAGGTATTTTTTGGTGAAGTCGATGGCGGCCTGCCGCTCGGTGGGATCTGCGGCGCCCAGGGCACAGCCCCATCCGGCACCAGAAGCGATAGTGCGTAGTCCGATGCCTTTGGCGCGTGCGTATTCCGCAATGGCGCGGCACTCCGCCTCGGTGATCTCCGGCTTCAAGCAGTCGCCGACGGTCAGTTCCACCCCGTCAAGCCCCTGTGCGGCCGCGAAATCGATGAACGCGAACGGCGTCTGCTGTCCGTCAAAACCGCCGAACACCCAGTAGTTCAATGCCTTGTACATAGTTTCCTCCGATTAAGCCTGCTTCACTTCGGTACGCACGGAACCATTGTCGATGGACTGCTGCTCGGCCTGGGTGATCAGGAAGCTTTGGTAAACGCTGTCGATGGTCTGGTAGTGGTCGGGCTTCACGCCCTTCTGCACGCACTCCACGAAGTACTTCAACTCGCGGTGCCAGCCGGTGGTCGCCTCGACCTCGGGACTCTCCACGCGTCCGTCAGTCCAGTAAACCTTGAACCCTTCGGCCATCAGACGGATAGTGGCCTTTTCGCAGATTACTTGGAAGGTCATCTCAAATGGAGTGGTTTTGGGGGCACCCCAGCAGCCCTCGGCCTCCACGACAGTGCCGTCGCCGTAGTGATAGAAGGTGATGACATGGTCGATGCCCTGGTTGCTGCTGAGAATCGTCCGTCCAATGGAGGTCACCGCCTTCGGCACACCAAGCAGATAGCAGATGAAGTCGGTGTCGTGGGTGTGCATGTCGAGGAGCGCCCCGCCGGAGCGCTTGCCGTCCATGAACCAGTTCTCCCAGTTGTTGCCATCGATGCTGGGGGAGAGCCGCCGGAAGGTCGCAGAGAGGAGCTTCCCGAAGGAGCCCTTCTTGAATTCGTCGTGGAGATAGTCATACTCCGGCCAATAGCGCACGCAGAGCCCCACGCTGAAGAAGCCAGGCGCCTGGGCGACTGCGGCACGAATGGCCGCGGCCTCCTCCGGCGTGCGGCACAACGGCTTCTCGCTATGGACATGCTTGCCTGCCGCCAGCGCGGCCAGGATGTACGGTGCGTGGTTCTCCGTTGGCACGCAGATGTCCACGACATCGACATCCGGATCATTGATGAGATCGTAGGCAGACTCATAGACATGCACGCCAGTAAGGTCCAGCGGAACGCTGTTGTCTGCGTTGCCAATATTGCCGATAACCGATGAAATGTCACCCCTGCGCTTCACGGGATCCACATCCGCCAGCGCCACGATCTCGGCGTTTTCCATCTCCCGATAGATGCGGAAATGCGTGCTGCCCATGAAACCCAGGCCAATCAGCCCGATGCGAGTCTTGCCCATTGAAGTGTCTCCTGTTGCGTTAGTTAAAGAAAGGTGAATACAAATCCCCCAACTCAAATTGAAATCTAATGTATCGGTTGAAGGAGATTTCACGGCGCAGAAGATTCTGCAAAAACATGGATTTTCTTGCAATTCTGCAATTTCTTTGATATAAAGTGCTTTTATAGGATTAAATTATTTGCAAAAACATGGATTTTCTTGCAAAGTTGCAGATTATGTCATCGCCCTCCAATTCCGACTCCCTGGAACTCATCCTTGATGGCTCTATCCAGAAGCTGCTGGACAGCTTCGCCACTGCGATGCAGGTCCGCATCGTCCTCTATGGGCGGGACGGGAAACTCCTGCGCCAGGGGCGCGACGAGGGGAACTGTCGTTTCTGCCAGCTGGTTCAGGAGTGCTTCACCATCCAGCCATGCCTTGCTCTGGACCGCCAGTGGCAGCGCATGGCACGGCAGACGGGCGCATGCCAGCTCTACGTCTGCCATGCCGGACTATATGAGGCCATCATGCCGGTCCTGGTAGGCCAGGACCTGTTGGGATATGTGGTATTCGGACAACTTCGCAGTGCCGCCACGCTTTCCGCCTTGCTTCTGGAGACCTTCCCCGCACCGAGACGGAATGCCTTGAAGAAGGCCTTCGCGTCCCTGCCACGCGTCTCCGAAGAGCGCATTCACAGCCTCGCTGAGCTCCTTAAGGTGCTGGTGGACTATATTGTTCGCAACGAGCTGGTCCGTCGCGGCGGGCATCACCTCTACCATTCGACCACCAACTACATTGAGGAGCACCTCGCCGCCCCGATCACTTTGGCCGACGCCGCGCGGTACCTGAATCGCAGCGTCTCCTCCCTTTCGCATTTTCTCCAGGCACAAGGAACCACATTCAAGCGACTGCTGATTGAGAAACGCCTGTCCGCAGCGGAGGAACTGCTTCGCCAGCCCCCCGGCTGTTCGGTCAAGGAGGCCGCCGCGCGCACGGGCTTCTCGGATCCGGGGTATTTTTCACGGGTTTTCCGAAAATATCGTGGCTATCCGCCCAGCCAACAGACAATAAGGCGGGAATAAATTCGCACGTGCGCGCGAAAGTTTTTTATAGGTGTATCCTCCAAATCCTGCGAAACGCTCCATTTCCGCCACTATCTCAGTTCGCGGAGGACATCTTGGATTCATCGCTTGGTGCGACGGCGCGGGGCGGCCTTCCCGCCATTTCCGGTGTTTTTTCCATCCAATTTGAACAGTTGGTCGCGCAGCATCGCGGCGCGTTCGAACTCCAGCGCAGCGGCGGCGGCCTGCATCTCCTCCTCAAGCTGGCGACGCGCCTCAACAACATCGTACCCGCCCTCGCCGGACTCCTTGACGACCGAAGCGACCGTCTGAGCGGCGGCCTCCTCCACATGCAGACTGGCCTGCACGGCTCGCCGGATGGTCTTGGGCGTAATGCCGTGCTCCTTGTTGTATGCCATCTGCAGTTCGCGCCGCTTTGCAGTAACATCGATCATCTTCTTCATGGAATCGGTGATCTTGTCCGCATAGAGGATCACCCTGCCCTGCTCATTTCGCGCGGCTCGGCCGGCGGTCTGGACGAGGCTGGTCTCGGAGCGCAGAAAGCCCTCCTTGTCTGCATCCATCACCATCACCAGTGCGACCTCGGGGATATCAAGACCTTCTCGCAAGAGGTTGATGCCCACCAGCGCGTCGAAGTCGCCCGCCCGCAGAGACCGGATGATGTCCACGCGCTCCAACGCATCCAGCTCGGAGTGCAGATATCGCGTGCGCAGGCCTACCTTTCGCAGATACTCGGAGAGGTCTTCCGCCATCCGCTTGGTCAACGTGGTCACCAGCACACGTTCGTGCTTCTCGGCCATCGCACGGATTTCCTCAATCGCGTCGTCCACCTGTCCAGCCAGCGGTCGGACTTCGACGGCGGGATCGAGCAACCCGGTCGGGCGGATGACCTGTGGAATCGGCACCGTGTGGTCCAGTTCATACGGGCCTGGTGTGGCGGAAACGAAGACGACCTGCTTCTGCAGGCTCTTGAACTCATCATAGCGGAGCGGCCGGTTATCCAGTGCGGAAGGCAGTCGGAAGCCGTTTTCCACCAGCACCAGCTTGCGGTTGCGGTCGGCGTTCTGCATCGCGTGGAGTTGCGGCAGAGTCGCGTGGGACTCGTCGATGATGGTCAGAAAATCCTTGGGGAAGTAGTCGATCAGCGTAAACGGACGGCTGCCTGCCTCCCGCCCGGACAAATGCCGCGAGTAGTTCTCGATGCCCTGGCAGTATCCGACTTCATGGAGCATCTCCAAATCGTACGTGGTCCGCTGGTGGATGCGCTGCGCCTCGACCAGCTTGTTCTCCCGTTCGAATTTCGCCACCTGCTCCTTGAGCTCCGCACGGATGGCCTGGCTGGCAATCCGCAGGCGCTCCTGGGAGGTCACGAAGAGCTTGCAGGGGAAGATGCTGGCTTGCGTGACCGTCTCGATGAGCGTCCGTGTGACCACATTGTGGCGCGTCATCTGGTCCACGCGGTCGCCCCAGAACTCCACGCGGAGGTAGTCTTCACGGTGCGAGAGGTAGATTTCCACCGTGTCTCCCGTGGCACGGAATTGCCCGCGCTCCGGCGCGATGTCATTGCGGGTGTATTGCAGCTCGACGAGCTTTCGCAGCAGTTCGTCACGCGAAATCGATTGGTCGATGACGATATGCTGTTCCATCGAGGCGAATTCCTGCGGGTCGCCCATGCCATAGATGCAGGAGACGGAAGCGACGACGATGACATCCGGCCGTTCCAGCAGTGCGCCGGTGGCGGCCAGTCTCAGGCGCTCCAGCTCGTCGTTGATGGCGGAGTCCTTGGCGATATACGTGTCGGTGGCGGGGATATACGCCTCTGGCTGATAATAGTCGTAGTAGCTCACGAAGTACTCTACCGCATTCTCCGGAAAGAAATTCTTGAGTTCGCTGTAGAGCTGGGCGGCGAGCGTCTTGTTGTGCGAAATGACCAACGTCGGGCGTTGCATGCGCTCGATCAGGTTCGCCATCGTGAAGGTCTTTCCCGACCCCGTCACGCCCTGCAGCGTGGCATAGTGACTGCGCTTTTCCACCAGCTCCCGCATCAGAGCGTCAATCGCCTCCGGCTGGTCGCCTGCAGGCTGATATTCAGAATGGAGGATAAAACGGTCTGGCATCACAGATCTTTCATTCAGAAACGGAACTTTTCCCGGGAGCAATTTCCAGGGGCACACGCCTGGCTCCGGAGCGGTTGCTCTTGGGGACTTCCAGCAACGGCTCGCCGCCATCCGCGCTCATAACCGCAAAGACTCCAGTCAGACGTTCCTCGCAGCAGAACGCCGTCGCGCCATTGTCCGACGTGGCGGCGATTTCAAGATGAAAAGTGCCGTTGTCGCCTTTCCGGTAGGTGACCACCCATCCGCCCATCGTGGTCCTCCAGCAGCGCTCTTCCACCGGCGGCAAATTGACCACTGCGGTTCCCCGGACAGTCAATTGACGCTTCAACTCCCCCCAGTCTAGACGGCTTCGGAAGTCCTGCGCGACGGTAAGCTGGCGGATGGAGCATTTGGCGGCCACGCTTGCGGAGCCGCGGGGAAATGGCGCTCCGGTCGGCATCAGCATCTCCGCCACCTGCAGCATCCCCTGCCGTTCAAGATACCACGCCATCATGCGCCCGTCAGCGGAACCGCCGGGAAGCAGCACACGCGGTTCCTGCCCCGCCTCCAGCAGCGCCACCGCCGGCACATCGCCGGTGTTCCCCCAGCAGACCAGGAGCTCCGCTGCGGTCACGACGGTTTGATGCGCAATCACCCACGCCACCAGCAGCGACGGGGAAAAAAGAGTTTTGAAGCGTCGCGCCAGCACGCCGAGGTTTTCCCTAGTATTTACGTACCAGCCCGATGACACTGCCTTGCACCTTCAAATCGTCAAGGGGCACAAAGCGCGACTTGAATTCCGGATTGGCCGGACGCAATTCCCATTGTCCTTGCGTCAGGTAGATGTATTTCACGGTGACCGCGTCATCCAGCAACGCGATGATCACCTCGCCGACCTTGACCGAGTCCGTCTTCTGCGCGATGAGGATGTCGCCGTCCAGGATTCCGGCGTCACGCATGCTTTCTCCCTGTACTTTCACCGCAAAGATCTTTGCCCCGGCAGCGATTTTCCGGGAAAGCAGGCTGGGGTCGATGGAGATGAACTTCTCGATATGCTCCTCCGTCTCACCCGGCACGCCGGCGGAAATCCGCCCCAACAACGGAATGGAGAGATTCATGGAGAAGTGATGCATGGTCTGCATGCCCGGCAAGGAGATGCTGCGCGCCTTTGAGCTGCGGTTCAGCAGCCCCTTTCGCTGCAGGGCCCGCACATGGGCAAAGGCGGTCGCCGGCGTCACGCCGAAATGCGTGCTGATTTCGTTTATGGTCGGCGCCATGCCCTCCGTTTGACCGAACTGGTTGATGAAGTCCAGAATCATCTTCTGTTTGTCGGTTATACCTTTCATAGAGTCTCCTGTTGAAGTTGGTATGTTGGAAAGAAAAAACTACTTGTGGCCTTTTTTGAATTTGGCTGAATTTTCCATTATGGACAGACCATCGCTAGTCAAATCAACGAAATTTAAGTCCACTGGAATTTGCCATTAATTTAACAGCAATTGAAATTCTGTCAAATCAAAATTAGCATTATTTTTAAAATATTTCGTTCAGTTCCTCGTGAGGGCACCTACAGGGAACAAATGGTCAGTAGGAAATAACGAAAATCGCTGTTCAAACTGCAAATAAAACTTCAATTGGATACCCTTTGGGAAGCATAGCCAAAATCATAAGATTTCCCTTCCTCGACATGACTTTCATGACTTTCCAGGAACAGGCTTGCATTCTCTAGATCCACGGGTTAAATTTGAAAGGGAGGGAGGTTGGGGGGATAACCCTCCATCCTAATAAGGAAAGGGAATTATCTCGTCGAGCTGCCTTCTTGAGACGATTGGGACCTGTAGGACGATTGGGACGGTGGCTTGCGATTACCTTGTCCCAGATGTCCCAGAAATCTTCTGGAAACCAAGCAAGTTAACGATATAAATCCCAAAGAAAAGCCGTGTTCCCCATGAAGGCACCTAATTGAAGCACAAGCCAGATTTCACACCGCCCCACCTGCGGGGCCTGGCGAGCCGCACGGTTTGCTTGACGCACAGATTCAGAGATATCAATCCAGCCAACCTGCTGGCCTGGCGAGGCTTTTTCACTTTAAGAACTTATCCGTAAATAAAAGGTGGAAATCTAAAAATATCGGTGTATATTATCCATGGTATTCAACCCAAACCCATGGAGAATATATGCCACAGTCAAGTGAAAACAAATCAAGGGTCAAATCGTGGGAAGTCTCCG
>JAFPYX010000066.1 GCA_017417585.1 Victivallales bacterium | reverse complement strand
TCTCCGATCCGCGATGCCTCTTCCTTGGCATCCTCTGCACGGCGACATCGGTTGGAATCACCGCCAGAATCCTGTCGGAAAGGCACAGCATGGAAACGCCTGAAGGCTCGTCCATCATGGCGGCAGCCGTCATAGACGACGTGCTTGGCATCATCGGCCTGGCCGTTGTCATCGGCATCATATCAGGCTCCGGCAACGATGCACTGGGCGTCGACTGGAGAAAAATAGCCTTCATTTCCGGCAAGAGCATTTTGATCTGGCTGGCCTTTACCTTGCTGTGCATCGCAGGCGCGCGCAGTTTCTCCCGGATGCTCAAGTCATTCAACAATCCCTCCAGCATCGCAATGCTCGGCATAGGCGCGGCAATGCTTCTCGCCGGCGTTTTCGAGCAATGCGGGCTGGCGATGATCATCGGGGCATACTGCGCCGGACTTGGATTGTGCCGCACGGACATTTCCTATGTCCTGCAGGAGCGGCTTCGCGAGATATACGCATTCCTGGTGCCGGTCTTCTTTGTCGTAATGGGGATGCTTGTCGACATCCGCGTCCTAGCGGACAGGCAGATACTGTACTTCGGCCTGCTTTACGGCGCACTTGCCATGCTTGCCAAGGTCATTGGATGCATGCTGCCGTCTCTATTCATGAACTTCAACCTTGTCGGCGCATTGCGCATCGGCATTGGAATGATTCCGCGCGGCGAAGTGGCGTTGATCATCGCCGGAATCGGTGCGACCACCATGATGCGTCTTGACGGAAAGGATGTTCCAATAGTGGACTCAAGACTGCTTGGCATAACTCTGATCATGACGCTGGTCACCACCCTGGCCGCACCTCCGCTCCTATCCCTGGTTCTCGCCATGGGAGGGAAAGGCGTGCGACGGGAAAGCGCAAGCACAAACACATCGCGTTTCCCGTGGAGTTCCAAATCCCAGACCGTCAGGAATTTCCTGGCAAGGGAGGTCATTGAGAATTACGTCCTGGAGGGATACAGCCACTCGGACTTTTCCCATGACAATACGGTCATCCAGTTCAGGAAGGACAGCAGTTCCTTCACGATGTCGCTGGAAAACGACCGCGACCACTCCATCTATTCAATCATTCTTGAGTGTCAGGACCGGGACGCCTATGTCGTCAAGGCCATATTCGCCGAGACAATAGCGGAAATCCACCAGGTTTTCGACAAGATCAGGAGAAATCTCAACAACGACTGCGGCATCTTCCATAAGATGTCGGCAAAGGGCGGTCCAGTCGTTCCATATCTCGCCGACAACGAGTGCCCTCTGGAGGAGATTCTTCCTGAAAACTGCGTCCTGACGGATCTGCAGGCGCGGAACTTCGACGAGGCCATCAATGAAATGGTGCTGTATCTGCACAGGCTCGGCTATGTCAAGAACCGGGTGATGTGCATCAACGACATCCAGATACGGGAACGCATCTCCTCGACTGTGCTGGAGAAGGGGCTTGCCTTCCCCCATGCCAGAAGCACCCAGGTCACACGGCTGATTTCCGCGGTCGGTCTATTCCATGGACAGGATGGCGATTCCTCCGCGAGGGGACAGATTGTCATCCTGACGCTTTGCCCCAAGGAAGGGGCGTTCCCATATATTCAGTATGTAGCGCACATGGCCTCGGTTCTGCTTGCATATCCGGACCTGGATGCACTTCGTGAGATTGAGGACCCGCAGATATTGCGAAGTATTTTTGTATAGGGAAATGCATTTCCATCAAAAGACAGTATGGCATGAAGAACAAATCATATAGAGAGATGGTTGACAATGAGGAGGCCATGGGGGAAAAGCGTCCGTCCTTCCCCCAATGGCGTGTCCTGAGTAAAACTCCAGAGTTCTATGCGCTTGCAATAGCCATTCTGGCCCTTGTACTGTTGTTCGCGGAGGCATTTTATCTGCATTTCATGCGCGAGGGGGTGCTGTACAGGCACGTCTGGACCATTGTCGGCGTGCATTTGACTGGCGGCGCAGCCCTTGGAGTTCTCCAGGTGGCGAAGCATCCCGCCATGCTCGTCTGGGACAACATCGCCGTCAATGGCCTGCTGGCCGTGTTTTTCGTCTTCTGCTTTGCGGCTTTGTTCAGTCTTTCGTGCCGTGGCCTTTTCCATATGCCGGGGCTGAAATCGTTTTTCCAGAAGGCGCAGAGCGGCGCGCAAAGCCAGAGGCGCACATGGGTCAAGTTTGGAATCCCCGGAGTGTTTATCTTTGTCCTGTTCCCGTTGACAGGCACAGGGCCGAACATTGGGTTCGTCCTCGGGAAGCTGATGGGGCTGGGTTTCTGGACCAATCTCCTGACGGTCTCCAGCGCCTGCATGACCACGGTGGCGGGATTCGCCTTCCTTGGCGACAAACTCTCCGACCGTCTTGGGGACAAGGCCGTCAATCATGCGATGCTTGTATTCATAGCTGTTCTGCTGGGAAGCGCGGTTATTGCCAAATTAATAGCTCTGTTCAGGAACCGGGCGGAAACAGGCGATTTGGATTCCCAAAAATAGAGAGGACCATGCAGATGCCCCAATCCATTGCAGGCAGAATCAGGAATTTCCTGGGAGCAGTGATGGCAAGCCTGTTCCTTCTGGGATGCTTTTGCGTACAGGCAGACCTCTTTTCCCTGTCCATGGAGAAAGCAGAGCTTGCCGGAAAACATGGTTCCGGCCTTTCTTCGGCAAAAGACGAAGCGAGAGGGCTTTCGCGGCCACCCCAGAACCTTCGGCAAAAAAAGAACGGAAACGGCAATTACAGACAATCCGACGAATCCTGTATCCAAGGAAAAAGGAACGGAGGGCATTCCTGCAGACGAAGCCTGTTCGAGCCATATCCGCCTGACGCTCTATGCCTTGTCCCCATTGCCATCCGCATGCGGCGGATGGCATCGGGCGACACGTCCACTGTTATTTTCAGCGATTATCATAAGCAGAGCTTTGCACGCGCGGGGCCTGGCAATTCCCTTGTGGTCTGAAACTCCCCGGAAGCTTGTTCGCCATGGGCCGCGTCCATCCTCCTGGCGTCATTGTGGGATAATAACATCAATTTACCCGCAATCTGTCATTCAGGATTCCATTCGCGTCCGAATTGCACAATCATTCATAGTCCTCCGGGGGTGAAAAGCGCATCGCTTCAACGATGCACCAACGGCTGCGTGTTGCTTCCGTCATCTGGATTACCAAATCCACCGCTATTTCTTTCAGGGAAACGGATGCCAAGGCGCAGTAAACCCAGAACTGCCGTCGTCCGACGGCGAAACTTAAGGATGGACTGCACAATGCTTGAGACAATCAGCGCAAAGATAGCACACTTTTTCAGCACCAGGCCAATCAGGAAAATGAAGCCTCTGGTTCAAAAGATCAATCTCCTGGCGGACAGCTATTCCCAGCTCTCCGATGAAGCCCTGAAAGCGAAGACAGAGGCTTTCAAGGAGCGTATCAGACAGGGGGAAAGCACCAGTCAACTGCTTCCAGAGGCGTATGCGGTTGTCAAGGAGGCCTGCCGAAGGCTCTGCGGCACCACGATCAGCATCCGCGGGCATGAAATGACCTGGGACATGGTCCCCTTCGACGTGCAGATACTGGGCGCAATCGCCCTGCATTACCGATATATCGCAGAAATGGCCACTGGCGAGGGCAAGACCCTGGTGGCCATCATGCCCCTTTACCTGAATGCGCTGACAGGCCGCAACGTGCATCTCGTCACAGCCAATGACTACCTGGCGCAACGGGATTCCGAATGGCTTGGCCATGTTCTCCGCTGGCTTGGCCTCAGCGTGGGATGCATTCGGGAAGACATGAGCCGCGCCGACAGACGGGTCCAGTACGCCTGCGACGTCACCTATGGCACTAACAGTGAATTCGGTTTCGACTATCTGCGCGACATGGGGACGAGCATGGACAAGGATGAACTTGTCCAACGGGGGCATTATTTTGCCATCATTGATGAAATCGACAGCATCCTGATTGACGAGGCCCGCACGCCTCTCATCATTTCGGGGGCAGCGCGCAATGCCGACGATGACCATGGCAGCGACTGCCTCATTATCTCCAGGCTGTACGAAAGACAGAAGGGACTGGTGGACGGCATCATCGCCAAGGCAAGGAAAATGCTGCCGCTCGACACGAAGCCGCCTCGGATGAAAGACGGCTTTGCACGGCTTCTGTTCCAGGCCCAGCTTGGAATGCCACGACACCGCGGGCTTCTGAAACTTCTGGAATCCCCTGAAAACCGAAAAATCCTGGAAGAGAAAAGCGATGAGCTGCTGTCAAAGGACAGGTGGAACAGCCTTCAAGAAATCACGGAGGAACTGTACTTCGCCGTTGACGAGCGGCATCATGAGGTGAGCCTCAGCGACAAGGGGCGCGCCTTTATTTCTCCAGGGCAGCCTGATTCCTTCGTCATCCCCGACATCGAGGAGCAAATAGTCTCGATTGACAGGGACGGCAGTCTGCCGGAAGATGAAAAGATGGCTCGGAAGCGGGAGGCATACACAGCCTATTCAGAACAATCCGCCAGACTGCATCGAATTTCCCAGCTTCTCAAGGCCTATTGCCTTTTCGAACGGGATGTCGATTACGTGGTCCAGGACGGCAGAATCGTCATTGTGGATGAATATACTGGACGCCCGCAGCCTGACAGGCGTTTCTCCGATGGCCTTCACCAGGCATTGGAGGCCAAGGAAAATGTCAAGATGAAAAAAGAAACCCGGACTCTTGCCACCATCACTGTCCAGAATTATTTCCGGATGTACGAAAAACTATCGGGGATGACTGGCACGGCATATACGGAGGCACAGGAGTTCAAGGCATTGTACAACCTGGATGTGCTGCCGATTCCCACCTATCGTCCTTGCATCCGCACGGACGACAAGGACCTGTATTTCATGACGCAGGAGCAGAAGTTCGATGCCGTTGCCGAGGAGATTGCGGCCTGCCATCGTCGCGGACGGCCCGTCCTCGCCGGAACGGTGTCCGTCGAGGCATCGGAGGCCTTGAGCCGCTGCCTGCAGAGAAAGCACATCCCCCATCAGGTGCTGAACGCCAAGGAACACGAACGGGAAGCTGAAATAGTCGCCCACGGAGGGGAGCTGGGGGCAGTGACCATTGCCACAAATATGGCGGGAAGAGGAACAGACATCAGGCTGGGACCGGGTGTCAAGGAGCTTGGAGGCTTGAGGGTAATCGGCACGGAGCACCATGATGCACGCCGTATCGACAGGCAGCTGCGGGGGCGCTGCGCCCGTCAGGGAGACCCCGGTTCGACCGTTTTCTACGTTTCCCTGGAGGATGAGCTCCTGCGCCTCTACGCACGGACACATCTGGCGGGCATCCTGCCAGGTCTTCATGCATCCCCTGACGGTGAAATCGTCCATCCCGGTCTGTCGAGGATTGTGGAACTCTCCCAGGAAAACATCGAACGCAACCACTTTTCCGCTCGAAAACACACGCTGGAATACGATGATGTGATGAACATGCAGCGGAACGTGGTCTATGACTTCCGCAAAGGCATACTGATCAACGACGACCCTCAGGTACCTCTCTTCAAGATACTGGAAGACAATCTGAAAAGACACATGAATCTCCTCTATGACCGCGAGAACACCGCCGGAGCCTCCGGGGATGAGGCGTTGCAGCACTGGCTTCAGCAGACATTCCCTCTGGATTTTTCCCCGTTTTTCACGGTTGACGAGAAGACACGCCGCGGGCGTCAAGGTTTTCGCCGCCAGCTTATGGCGTTTGTCCAGCAGGAATACTTGAACCGCATGTCACTCCTGCCGCAGGAAATAGTCCCTGTCATTGAACGCCGGATGATGCTTCATGCCATAGACTTGCAATTCCAGAGCCATCTGCAGGACATGGAGCAATTGAGAGATGGGTCCTATTTGCTGACGTATGGACAGAAGGACCCCCTTGTGGAATACAGGACCAGGGCCTATGAGCTTTTCCAGGCTTTTCTGGCAAGAGTCCAGGAAATGATCACAGCAATGTCCTTCCAGTTCCAGGTTGAAGTGCAAAACTGACAGACATCCCACGATAATCGGTCATAATAAAATGTGGGCAGAATTTTGGATACAACCACAATCTTTTGCATAGGAGAGATTGATTATGCTTGTTGCCTTGTATTTTCTTTTGGGGTTGGGATTGCTCTATTACGGCGCTGACTATTTGGTTAAAGGCGGCGCAAACATAGCCTTGAGACTGAAAGTCTCGCCGTTGGTGATAGGTCTTACTTTAGTTGCCTATGGGACAAGTGCCCCGGAACTTGTCGTCAGCATAGATTCATCGCTGAAGGGATTGGGCGATGTAAGTCTAGGCAATGTCGTTGGCTCCAACATCTGCAACATAGCCTTGATTGTGGGCTTGTGCGCAGTTATTACTCCTTTGCGGGTAAATCCCAAATTGCTGAAGTTTGACATGGGGGTAATGATTGCCGCAGCAGCAGTGTTGCTCGGCTTCTATGCCCTTAACAGAGGCGTAAACCGCTGGGAAGCCGTTTTGTTTTTGTGCGGTTGTATCGCATATACCATGTGGAGTTTCTATTCTTCCAGGAAGGGAGAGAAAAATGTGCAGGAGGAAATGCCCAAAGCCCAATATGGCATATGGGTGTCTGCAATCATGGTTGTTGGAGGTCTGGCGGCATTGGTTGGCGGGGCAAAATTGCTTGTGAACTCCGCTGTGGCCATTGCTCAGTGGTGCGGCGTGTCAGAAGCTGTAATAGGCTTGACTGTTGTCGCCGTGGGAACAAGCCTGCCCGAACTGGCAACATCTGTTGTCGCGGCAATGAAGAAAGAACAGGATATTGCGCTTGGGAATGTCGTTGGTTCAAATATATTCAACATCCTTGATATTCTCGGAATCGCTCCATTGATCAGCCCAATCAAGGCACAGGGTATCTGCTATGTGGATATGATACTGATGTTGAGTATCAGCATCCTTCTCTATCCCATAATGAAGAGTGGTATGAGGATCAGCCGTAAGGAAGGTGCGGCAATGTTGGCGATTTATGTCATATACACGACATATTTGATTGCCAAATAATGCTTCAGCCCTTCTGGCAAAAGTAGCGTCCATAACTATTCCCTAAAACTGGCTTTCCAGTTTTAGGGAATAGACCGGCCAGCCTGGCTATTCCAGCCAGTCGGCGACGGGCGTCCAGCCGCCTCCGTCGGAGCAGAACCACTCGCCGTCCATGAAGAGATAGCAGTAGTTCGCCCAGAAGCGGTCGAACGCCTCGCGGGCGAGAACCCAGCGGTCGTTCCACTGCGTCAGCGTGTGGAGTTCCTCGCCCCTGTCGCGGCAGTACGCCTCGCATTCCGCGAGAGAACAGCCAAGGGCGGAGAGGTCGCCGAGGGCGAGGAGCGCCTCCACGGCCTCGCGCGTGGCGTAGTGTTCTGGAAGCACGACACCCGCGTGGGACGGGTACATGTCGTGGTGGCAGTAGATGGAACGGCATGAGCCGTCGTTGTCCATTATCGCAACCAATCCTCTGGTTGACATCGTGTTCCTCCTGTGATTGGATGGGAAATGCGCCTGGATGGAACGTGCATCCGTGCTTCGACCGAGCCGATGCCGCCAACCCAATGGCGCACCGACGTGGATTCGAACCACCTGGGAGGGAGTCATCCCTCATCCAGGCCCAAGATATTATCTATAGGTGACGCAGGCGGAAAGCATCGCGGCTGCCAGCCAGTAGATGACCTGCCTCCAGTCCTTGTTGAAGCCATACGCGATGGCCGAAAGCACGTCCAGCGCGATGAGTATGCTTGGGAATATGTAAGTGTGTTTCATTGGAATCCTTCTGTTTTTGAGTGTGGTTTGACGTTTGGGATTATTTTCTGAAAAAGCAAGGCAAGTCGCTTGCGGAAATTTGAAAGGCTGTTATATTAACTAACGTTTGTTAAGACAACCATGAAGGGACACTGAAGATGAAGCACGAATTGACGCCAAGGCAAAACGAGATCGTGGATGTCGCACTGCATTTGATTGCGGAAGGAGGCATCGGCAACCTGACAATCCGCCACATCAGCAAGAGGCTGAATCTGACGGAGGCGGCGCTGTACGCCCATTTCAGCGGCAAGC
>JAFPYX010000065.1 GCA_017417585.1 Victivallales bacterium | reverse complement strand
GCGCATCTACGGCTACTGTCTGGCATGCTGCCTCTTCATGCATCTGTTCATCAATATAGGCATGACCATAGGTCTCATGCCTGTCATCGGCATCCCGCTGCCTTTCATCAGCTACGGCGGCTCGTCGCTCTGGGCCTTCACAGTGATGCTCTTCATCTTCATCGCGCTGGACAGGCAGGAGAAGAAGTATTTTTAGTAAATTTGTAGGCTATGTTCAGTAAAGATATATATGTCGCACGCAGGCGCAGGCTCCTGGAGCTGCTCCGCGGGGAGAAGGGAATAGCCCTGTTTTTGGGCAACGCTCCCTCTCCGGCACAGTACAAAGACAATTGCTATAAATTCCGTCAGGACAGCACCTGGCTGTATTACTGGGGTATAGACGAACCCTATTTCGCCGCCACCCTGGACCTCGAGACCGGCGAGGAGACCATCTTCGCGGACGATGTTAGCATTGACGACATCATCTGGATGGGGCCGCAGCCCTCGGTGGCCGAGCAGGCCGCTTCGGTTGGAGTAGCCGGCAGCGCCCCGTACGCCAAGCTGAACCTTGTGGTGAGCGCCGCCATCGTCAAGGGTCGTCCTGTACATACCATCCCGCCCAGCAGGCACTACGGCTCTATGAAGCTGCAGGGCCTCGGAATCGACGCCCCGTCGGAAGCGCTCATCCGCGCCATCATCGCCATGAGGCTCGTGAAGCAGCCTGAGGAAATTGTGGAACTTGACGCCGCCGGAGTGCTCGGACAAAAGATGCACACCGTGGCGCGCAAGGGTATACGCATCGGCCGCGTGGAACAGGAAATCGTGGGCGAGATGGAAGGCGTGACTCTGGCCGAGGGCTGGGGGATCTCGTTCGAGACCATACTCACCCAGCACGGCGAGGTGTTCCACAATCACGGGCACGCTGCCGTCATCGAACCGGGAAAACTCATGGTGATAGACGCCGGCGCGGAGGGGAATTCCCACTACGCTTCGGACTTCACCCGCACCTATCCGACTTCCGGCAAGTACTCGGCAAAGCAGCGCGACCTCTACCAGACGGTGTGGGAGTGCCACGAGCTGGCGTTCTCGATGATCAAGCCGGGAGTTGCCTACCGCGACGTGCATCTGGCCGCCTGCCGGCACATGCTGGAGAATCTCTCACAGCTCGGGCTGGTTCACGGTTCGCTGGACGAAATGATGGAACTCGGAATTGCCGGCCTGTTCATGCCCCACGGGCTCGGCCACAATATGGGTCTGGACGTGCACGACATGGAGGACCTGGGCGAGGATCTGGTGGGTTACGATCCCGACCAGAAGCGCTCTTCACAGATGGGACTCAGGAGCCTTCGTATGGCGCGCCGCCTGGTTCCCGGCAACGTGATTACCGACGAACCCGGCATCTACCTGATTCCGGACCTGATAGCTCTCTGGAAGCGCGAGGGTACGGACAAGGGTCACGTGAACTATGCCCTTCTGGAAAAGGAATACCTCGATTTCGGCGGCATCCGCCTGGAGGACGACGTTCTCGTAACGGAAGACGGTGCCCGCAGGCTCGGAGGCAAGCGTCTCCCGGCATCGGCCGACGAGATAGAGGAAGCAATGCGTTTGGATAAAGAAAACAACTAGATATGGGACTTCTGGATGGAAAAGTGGCGCTCGTAACGGGCGCGTCAAGGGGGATAGGCAAGGCCATCGCCCTGAGGTTTGCTTCGGAAGGAGCGAATATAGCTTTTACAGATCTTAAGGTTTCGCAGGAAACCGTGGACGAGATTGCCGCCCTCGGCGTGAAGGTTCGCGCCTGGGAGAGCAACGCCGCCTCTTTCGAGGATACCGCCCGCGTGGTTGGTGAGATCGTGGCCGAATTCGGCCGCATCGACGTTCTTGTGAACAACGCCGGTATCACCAAGGACGGCCTGATGCTTCGCATGGAGGAGGCCCAGTGGGACGCCGTGCTCACCGTGAACCTGAAATCGGCTTTCAACTATATTCACGCTGTAACGCCCGTGATGATGAAGCAGCGCAGCGGCTCCATTATCGGCATGGCGTCGGTGGTTGGTATCCATGGTAACGCCGGTCAGGCAAACTATTCCGCGTCGAAGGCCGGCATGATCGCCCTTCACAAGAGTATGGCCAAGGAGCTCGGCCCCCGCGGCATCCGCGCCAACTGCATCGCTCCGGGATTCATCATCTCTGACATGACGGCAGCGATGCCCGAAGAGGTGCGCAACGAGTGGATCAAGACCATCCCGATGCGTCGCGGAGGCACTCCGGAAGACGTTGCCGGCGTAGCCCTCTTCCTCGCCAGCGATCTCTCCGGCTATGTGAGCGGCCAGGTGATTCCCGTCTGCGGCGGCATGGGCTGCTAGGTCTTATGGATGCGAGAATCTCGCAGATCAGTTTACGGTCGGCGGCGCTCAGCGTCGCCGATCTTGTCCTTCCGCGTGTCTGTGTGGTGTGTGGACGGACGCTGCTTCCGCGCGAGACTCACGTCTGTACCGCCTGCGCCGCCGACCTGCCACGGACTTTCTTCGCCGGGCAGCGGGACAATCCCATGGCGCTGGCGTTTAATGCGCTGGTGGAGAGGGAGCTGGGAGGGAGCCATGGAGTGGACACGCCCTCCGGAGCCTGCTCCCTGCCGACGACACAACCGTTCAGTTATGCAGCGGCTCTGTTTTACTATCGGGGAGATTCGCCGTACAGTCTGATTCCGCAGGCGCTGAAATACGATCGCAACTTTGGGGCGGGGCGGTATTTCGCCAGGATGCTTGGGCGGGAGCTTGCGGCCTCGTCGCTCTTTGCCGATGTGGACGCCATCCTGCCCGTGCCCCTTCATTGGCTTCGCCAATGGCGGCGCGGGTATAACCAGGCGGAGGTGATAGCGAAAGGGATTGCGGAGGAGTTGAAGGGCGGAGCTGAGGCCAGTGGCTCTCCGGCTCCACCGGTGCTAACCCGGGTGCTGAAGCGCGTGCGCCGCACCCGAACCCAGACCCGTCTCGACGCCGGCGGGCGCTATGCTAACGTCCACTCGGCCTTCGTGGCGGATGGAAAGGTATTGGGCAAGCCGCTCCATCTGCTGCTGGTGGACGACGTGTTCACCACCGGCGCCACGCTACTCGCCTGCGAACGGGCACTCCGTCGGGCTCTGACCGAAACCCTCGGCCCCGAAGCCGCCAGCCGGGTGCGCATTTCCGTTGCAACGCTCGCTTACGTGGGGAGATAAAAAAAGGAGCTCAGATTTCTCTGAACTCCTTTATGTCGGGAAGACTGGACTCGAACCAGCGACCCCGCGCCCCCCAGACGCGTGCGCTAACCAACTGCGCCACTTCCCGAAAGCGGACCGCAAAGATAGATATTTTTCGGAACATTGCAAAATAAACCATCGTTAGTCGCAAAAATGGCCCAAAATGCAACTAACCCCCGGTCGATACCAGGGGTTAGTTTCAAAAAAGGCGAAAAATGCGACTGTTAATAGTTCTCTGCCTTGAGCTCGAAGTAGCTCTTGGGATGGAGGCAGCAGGGGCAGACCTCGGGAGCCTTCTTGCCGATGACCACGTGACCGCAGTTGCGGCATACCCAGATGCGGTCGCCTTCGCTGGAGAAGACTACGCCGTCCTTGATGTTCTGGGCGAGTTTGCGATAGCGCTCCTCGTGGTGCTTCTCGATGGCGCCGACCATGCGGAACTTGGCGGCAATCTCCTTGAAGCCTTCTTCGTCGGC
>JAFPYX010000064.1 GCA_017417585.1 Victivallales bacterium | reverse complement strand
GTATTTGTCCTTGTTCATTGCAGCCTCCGTCCTGGCTGCAAAGATACTCGTTCAAATCGGTACGCACGAAAATTACTACGTAATTCCTTGATTTTTAGTTAGATTCAACTACCTGTTTTTGATTTTTATGGGACACTAGTGTGTTTCGGTATCAGAATCTGTCATGCATTTTTCGTAATAAGTCCTGCGCTTTTTCATCTCCCTGCTCAGCGGCCTTGCGCAACCACCGTTCGGCCTCCCCATAATCCTGTTCCACGCCCCGGCCGAGATAGTAAAAGATCCCCAGATTACGTTGAGCCATTGTTTCTCCCTGCTCCGCCGACTTGCGGAACCATCGGATGGCAACAGCGTAGTCCTGGGCCACGCCTCGGCCGAGGGTATACATGTTTCCGAGGTTGACTTGCGCCTCTGCATAGCCCTGTTCCGCCGCCTTGCGATACCACTTGACGGCCTCCGCGTAATCTTGTTCCACGCCATCGCCATTCGCATAGCAGACTCCAAGATTATGCTGCGCATCTGCATGTCCCTGCTCCGCCGACTTGCGAAACCACTTGACCCCCTCCTCGTAATCCTGTTCCACGCCAATGCCCTCATAATAGCGGGCTCCAAGATTATACTGCGCCTCTGCATGTCCCTGTTCCGCCGCCTTGCGAAACCACTTGACGGCCTCCGCATAATCCTGTGCAACGCCATCGCCATTCGCATAGCAGACTCCAAGATTATACTGCGCATCTGCATGTCCCTGGTTCGCCGCCTTGCGAAACCACTTGACGGCCTCCGCGTAGTCCTGTTCCACGCCATAGCCATTCGCATAGCAGACTCCAAGATTATGCTGCGCCTCTGCATATCCCTGTTCAGCCGCCTTGCGAAACCACTTGACCGCCTCCTCGTAATCCTGTTCCACCCCATCGCCATTCGCATAGCAGACTCCCAGATTAAACCGAGCTTCTCTATTTTCATGCTCTGCAGCCTTGCGATACCACTTGACCGCCTCCTCGTAATCTTGTTCCACGCCATAGCCATTCGCATAGCCGACTCCAAGATTATGCTGCGCCTCTGCATATCCCTGTTCAGCCGCCTTGCGAAACCACTTGACAGCCTCCTCGTAATCCTGTTCCACCCCATCGCCATTCACATAGCTGAGTCCAAGATTAAACTGCGCTGCGGCGTATCCCTGCTCCGCCGCCTTGCGATACCACTTGACCGCCTCTTTGTAGTCCTGTGCAACACCCTGACCATTATCATAGCAGAGTCCCAGATTAAACTGAGCTTCTCTATTTCCCTGCTCTGCGGCTTCTCGGAACCACTTGGCGGCTTTTGTATAATTCCGCCCTACGCCTTTTCCTTCTTTGTAGCAATGACCTAAATCTAATTGGGCGTCTTCATTTCCATGCTCTGCGGCTTCACTGAACCACTTCACGGCCTCTGCGTAGTCCTGATCCACGCCATCGCCATACACATAAGCCCATGCAAGCACACATTGCGCCTTGGCCACGTAGTAGTCCATAAAATCTTGTGTTTGGGAATACCCCAGCTCGGCCGCTTCACGTAACCATCTGACACCCTCCACGTAGTCCTGTGCCACACCATCGCCGTTTAAAAAGCGGCATCCCAATTTATACAGCCACATCCCTCCACATTCGGCGACTTTGCGAAACCAGTTATCGGCTTCTTTTGCATTCTTTTTCACACCTATGCCATCATGATAGCATAATCCCAGTTCAAGTTGAGCTTCTATCTCCCCCTGTTCTGCTGCTTTACGGAACCATTTGACAGCTTCCTTAAAATCCTGCGCCACGCCTGTACCGTTTTTAAGGCATAAACCCAATTCAAGTTGAGCTCCTTCCTCCCCCTGTTCCGCCGCTTCGCGGAACCATTTGACCGCCTCCTCATAGTCCTGTTTCACGCCTTTCCCATCTTTAAAACGACATCCCAATAAATACAGGAAATTTGCCCCCTCTTGTTCTTCTGCCTTACGATACCACTTCACAGCCTCCTCATAGTCCTGCTTCACGCCTTCGCCGTTTAAATAACAGTCTCCCAAGTTCTCCTGCGCCGAAGAATCCCCTTGCTCGGCTGCAAGGTGAAACCACTTCACGGCCTCTACATAATCCTGCTTCACGCCTTCGCCGTTTTTAAAACGACATCCCAATAAATACAAGGTAAAGCTCTCCTTCTTATCTGCGATTTTTTGAAACCATTTGGCAGCTTCTTTGGCATTCTTTCTTACACCATTGCCATCATGGTAGCAAAGCCCCAACTCAAGTTGCGCCGAAGAATTCCCCTGCTCCGCCGCTTTATGATACCATTTGATGGCCTCTGCATAGTCCTGCGCCACACCTTGGCCGTTTTTATAGTAGTCCCCCAACGTACATTGCGCTGAATCATCACCTTGCTCGGCCGCGAGGTGATACCATCGGACAGCTTCTTTGTAGTCTTGTTTCACACCATCGCCTTTTGCATAACAGCTTCCCAGAGTTCGCTGCGCGAAGGTATTCCCCTGCTCCGCCGCTTTGCAATATAAGTTAATACCTTCCGCGAGATTTCGTTCAACACCTCCTATACCCCACATATAGATCCGTGCAAGCAGACACTGTGCCTTGCTCAATCCTTGTTCAGCCGCAAGGCGATACCACTTGACCGCCTCTTTGTAATCTTCGTCTACGCCATCGCTATTCGCATAGCAGAGTCCAAGATTATACTGTGCCACTGCCAATCCCTGCTCTGCCGCCTTGCGATACCACTTCACGCCCTCTGCACAATCCTGTTTCACTCCATCGCCTCTTTGATAACAGGCTCCCAGTGTATTCTGAGCCCTGGCATTCCCCTGCTCCGCCGCCTTAAGATACCACTTTGCGGCCTCTTTCGTATTCTTCTCTACCCCTCTGCCGCATCCATAACATCTTCCAAGGGCATATTGCCCCCAGGCATCTCCTTGCTCCGCCGCCTTGCCATACCATCGGACGGCCTCCTCGTAATCCTGTTCCACGCCGTAGCCATTATCATAACAGACTCCCAGATTATGCTGCGCTGCGGCGTAACCCTGTTCCGCCGCCTTGCCATACCACTTGACCGCCTCTTTGTAGTCCTGTTCCACGCCATTGCCAATCTCATAGTAGGATCCCAGAATATACTGCGCCTTTGCATGTTCCTGCTCAGCCGCCTTACGATACCACTTTGCGGCCTCCTCGTAATCCTGTTCTACGCCATTGCCAACCCCATAGCAGATTCCCAGATTATACTGTGCCTCTGCAAGTTCCTGCTCCGCCGCCTTGCGATACCACTTCACGGCCTCCTCGTAATCCTGTTCCACGCCATTGCCTTTATAATAGCAGTCTCCCAGATTATTCCGCGCATCTGCATCCCTCTGTTCAGCTGCTTTGCGATACCATCGGACGGCCTCCGCATAATCCTGTTCCACACCATCGCCAATCTCATAGCAGATTCCCAAGTTATTCTGCGCTATGGCATAACCCTGCTCTGCCGCCTTGCGGAACCACTTCACGGCCTCCGCATAATCCTGCGCCACACCCTGACCGTTTTTATAGCAGCTTCCCAGATTAGTTTGCGCGCTTGCGATTCCCTGCTCCGCCGCCTTGCGATACCACTTGACCGCCTCTTTGAGATTCTTTTTAACACCCTGGCCGTTTTCATAGCAGACTCCAAGGTTATTCTGCGCATCTGCACATTTCTGGTCCGCCGCCTTGCGATACCACTTGACCGCCTCTTTGTAGTCCTGGTCTACGCCATAGCCATTCGCATAACAGACTCCCAGATTCTTCTGCGCCTCTGCAAATTCCTGCTCCGCCGCCTTGCGATACCACTTGACCGCCTCTTTGTAATCCTGTTCCACGCCCTGGCCGTTTTCATAGCAGAATCCCAGTTTATTCTGCGCATCCGCATCCCCCTGTTCAGCGGCTTTCCGCAAATATTTCACAAGAACATCTTTCCTGCCAGCCTGTTCAGCCAAATTGATAATGACCTCATCCAGATTGTCTTCCCCTAGTTCCTCCGCCTTCAGATAATACTCCAATGCCTTTCCGGAATCGGCCGATGTATTTTCAAAGCCATGCTGGTATGCCTCGCCGAGGAAATGATAGGTTTCCTTGTCCGCATACTTCAACTCCATTTCCAGGTTGGCAACCGCCTGGGGGATGTCTTTCTTCACCCCCTTTCCACCAACGGCCAGAATCTTTCCGGCCTCAAAGGCACTGCGAGGGACCCCCTGTTGCTTGTAGTCCAGGAAAACCTTCAGCGCCTGTGAAAGCTTGCCCTGCTTCTTCGCCTGAAGCCCGGTCTTCAGCATCTGTTCATATTCCTTGTCAACGGCCTTCAGCTTTTTCGACACTGTATCGCTTTGCCCTTCCAGGCTACGGTAAATCGCCTCGGCCCTCTTAATGTCACGGGGCACGCCATTGCCGGCAAAGCACATGTCCGCGACCATTTCCCGAAGACGGGGTTCCTTGCTGTCCTTGAGACATTCGTACGCCCTCTCATAGTCCTGGGGAAGCTCCGTGCCTTCAAAGCTCAACTCACCCAGCAGTTCCATGCACGCCTGATCATCCTGAGCAGCGCCAGCCTCAAGCAACTTCCCTATGATTTCAGCATGGCCCGGCAGTTTCTGCTCCTGCTGACGAAGATGCAATGCCAGTTCATAAATGTCCTTTGCATCCGCGGCACTCTTCAGCGCCTCCATTGCGTCATCCAACTTGAACAATTTCAGTGCCCGTTTGTCCTCCAATGCCATCCTGAACCAATTGTCAGGAGAACCCCATGCGGCACCTATGGTCTTCATTGCGTTCTTGGGACACTGCTTCAATGCCTTCCCCAGGCAAGTGACGGATTGCTTTGCATCGTGGCCTTCCCACTTTGCAGCATAGATTTTCGCCAATGCACAACAGACCTCATAGTTGTCCGGCTTCCCAGACTGCAGATAGTATTTCACCGCCGTCGCGTAGTCTTTCGAGCAGCCCTTTCCTTCTTCGTGCCATTGGGCAACCACCAAAGCGGCCTCCCCCGCGTCGTCAGCCATTGAATCGGCAAGCGTCTGGTAAAACGGGAGGGCCTTGCCGAACAGTCCTTCGCCTTCATAGTGGCTGGCCAACTGCCGCATGGCAACAATATCCCCGATGTCCGCCTTCTTCTGCATCCGACCCAGCCAGATTTCCTTCCGTTTCGTCTGCTCAGCCAGAAGGATGATGACCTCATCCAAATTTGCCTCACCTAGTTCTTCCGCCTTTAGATAATACTCCAGCGCCTTCGCGGGGTCGGCTTTCGTTTTTCCAAATCCAGTCTGATACGCCTCGCCGAGAATCTTAAAGACTTCCTGGTCTGCGGATTTCAGTTTCGACTCCAGAAGCTGCACCGCCTTGGGCACATCCTTTTTGATTCCTTCCCCACCTGCATACAATAGTTTGCCAGCCGCAATCGCCCCTTGCGACACTCCCAGACTCTCCGCTTCCAGGAAAAACTTCAGGGCTTCCGGATAGTCCCCCCGCTCCTGAGCCTGCAAACCAGAATGCAACACTTGTTCATACTCCTCGTCGATGGCCTTCAACTTCTCCACGGCCTTTTCATTTTGCCCCTTCAGCTTACGATAGATTGCTGCAGCTTTCTTGAGGTCACGTGGCACGCCATTGCCGGCAAAGAACATGTCCGCGACCATTTCCTGGTGACGGGGCTCCTTGCTGTTCTTGAGACACTCGTACGCCTTCTCGTAGTCCTGTGGAATTGCCGTTCCTGCGAAACTCAACTCGCCAAGCAACTCCCCGGCCCCTTTGCACCCCAGCGTTACTGACTCTTCCAGCAACCGACCCAGCAACTTCTCCGACGAAGGGTATTGCTTCTTGCCAGCAAGGATGTCCTTCGCAAGGGCAAAGACACCAGACGGCTTTTTGTTCCGCTTCAGCAACGACACCGCTGCATCGATTTCACCACATTCCAACTTCTCTGTGATTTCCTTTTCAGCCAGTTCGCTTTGAAAGACCGCGACAATTCGAGACAATAGATCAGCGACTTTATCTTTATTCATA
The DNA here is from genome assembly GCA_017417585.1 of Victivallales bacterium. Lineage (GTDB taxonomy): Bacteria > Verrucomicrobiota > Lentisphaeria > Oligosphaerales > Oligosphaeraceae > RGIG1601. Next base: position 20,353 of record JAFPYX010000064.1, on the reverse strand, counting down.
TCGATCTTGATTTTCACGACGCCGGAGGCCGTTTCACAGAAACTGCCGTCATTGTTGGATTTCACTTCAATGATATCTCGATAGAATAGTGACCCGTGGTCACCACCTAAATTGTGCCAGAACACGCCATTCTCGCAGAATGCAATGCCGTCTTTGCCGCCACCCCAGAAGGTGTCGTCGATAAAAAGGAGCATCCTCCCTAGCCCGCTGGTATTCAAATCCACCAGGCTACTGGACTGGATGTTGTTATAATGCTTTTCTGAGATTTTCCCCACAAAATAGCATTTACTCTGACCGTCATAACTCTTCAAAATCTTCAGAATCTCATCCGCCATCTCCGAGGAAAGGCTTCCCCCTTGGGAAGAACTCGCATCCGCCGCCTGGACAGACAATGTGCCGTCCGCTGCAGCCTGTCTACCCGGAATGCCGCCATTCTTAAATGCCAGAAGGTAGCTCTGAATGCGTTCAAAGACAGTCTTGCCCAGTGTCGCCTGGGAGAACATGCCGATTGCAGCCGTAAGCATCAGTGGCGCAAAGGTTATCGCGCCAACAGTCCCCACGCCTAGTTTGTCCAGCCATTTCCCTTTGCCGATTTCCACATTGGTCGCCTCGCTCCCCATGGGAGAGATCTTGACTTGCAAAGCCATCCCCAAACCAGTCAGGGCTTTCCAGGTCGAACTTTCCTTGGCTTGGACAATCCAACTGTCCTCGATCTTCACCTTCTGGGTGGTCATTCCCTTTTCCTTCTTCAGAAAGTCATCCACTGCCGTGGCAATGCCTTCCAAAGTGCACCCGGGATACAATTGAAACAGTTGACTGTCAGCCATTGTCATTATGCAGAATTGATGGATTGTAAAAAAAGAAAGCCACCGGTTGTTTCATTATGCAAACGATGGCTTTACCAAACGATTCCATTTGATTAGATGCAGACTCAAAAGTTCAAGAGAAGCCCCCAAATTGCTTGAGGCATCCCAATAAGACTTTTGCGTATTTCGTCCACTTAATAGCCATTGCGAATCATACGCTTGGCCCTTTCCTCACCATGGCGCTCTTTCAACACGGCGCAAGCGGAGCATTTTTCAGCGAAAGAGCCATTGTTGGCAATGTCAACCAGACGACTGTCAGAGTAGTTGGCATATCTACTCTTATTTACCGCTGTCTCGTTGTTAAAATTAGTAATGGAATTACCAATGCCTTTAAGAATGTCACCGAAAAGACCCATGTTTTTTCTCCTTGATGGGAAACGTTAGAAAAACTAAAGTTGAATTCCCCTATAAGACCTAACTTACAAGGGCCCTAATTGAGCTTAGGCTCAAGGCTTAAAGCTCAAAATTTCGCCTTGTTCCCCGTGAGATGCCTTCAGGGTGGAACAAGCCTAGACTTTTTGTCGTAGGGTTTTATGCTTTGGCTTTGCCCCCGTGAGAAGTACCTTCGTGGGGAACAAAAAGAAAACTAAATCCTCTGCCACTTTCCACCACAACCTTTATGGGTGGCCCCAGGAGCTACGACTTGCGGATCTTTGGCAACACAGCCAAGTTTTAATGAGCCCTGGCAGGCCCCGGAGTTGCACATTACCTTGTGACACTTGTCGCAACGGAAGACCGCCTGCGCCATTTGATGACATTTGGGACATTCAACACTCATGATGTCTTCTCCTATTTGGTGAGTGAAATCACTTCCCCTTCAGACGAAAGAAGGGGCCTGTTCTTCTTAGAAAACGCAATGCCGTGAATTTGGATGTTGAAAGAAAGGCAAGTTTTGTATTAGTGAATTTCTGTCTACGTCTACGGCAGTTCGACCCAGCGTTTGTAGTGGCACCAGCTGCAACGGTCACCGGGTGCGTTGACGACGACGGGGAAGTCGTGCCAGAGCTTGCAGGCGCCGGTGTTCTTATCGAAATCAATGAAGAGCTTGCTGCCGATGACTTCGAGCCTCCGCTCGCCCTTGAAGTACTGACAGGTCAGGCAGACCTTGCGGTCAAGTTCGTGAAATTTGAACATGATGAGACTACCTCTCTTACTGTCACAAGCGGCGGACGACGAAGACGGCCAAAATCTCATGACTGTGTCGTCGGTCATCATGGGCGTATTTTAGGCAAGTCTGAGCCGCTTTTTCTATCATTATAATATGTACGTAAAGAATACTCAAACCTATCAGGGGTTGTGAAATAATGGGGGGAGAATTTTTCCTCCGATTCACTGTCCTCCTCATATCCGTGCGTATCGATGCGACATACGCCATGCAAAGCCAGTGGACAGGCACCCCCTCTCATATGGTCATCCCATTTGGACATGTCTTCCAGACATTCGCTGAGTGATCACCAATCCTGCGGGAACACAGCCGGCCTCCCTTTGGATTTCTCTAGGCACAAAAAGACGGGGGAAGGACCATGCGGTTCTTCCCCCGTCAGCATTTCAGGATGGCGGCCGGAAACTACTTCTGGCGCTTGTCGATGATGTGCTTGGTCTTGCCGTCGCAGCGCGCGATGGCACCGGGTTCGGCCAGGGAGATCTTCGCGGAGATGCCGACCATCTGCTTGATCTTCACATGGATGGCACGTGCCAGCTTCGCCTGGCCTTCTTCACCAGAGGCAATCACGTCGGGAGAGACCTCGACGCGGATCTCCAGCTCGTCCATTGCACGCTCGCGGGTGACGATGAGTTCGTAGTGCGGCACCACGCCCGGCATGCCCATGACCAGCGACTCGACCTGCGACGGGAAGAGGTTCACGCCGCGGATGATCAGCATGTCGTCGCTGCGGCGGCGGATGCGGTCCATGCGCACCAAGGTGCGTCCGCAATCGCACTTCTCGTAGTGCAGGCAGCTGATGTCATGGGTGCGGTAGCGCAGGAGCGGCATCGCCATCTTGTCCAGCGTGGTAAGCACCAGTTCGCCCTCGGTACCGGGGGGCAGGACCTCGCCGGTGTCGGGGTCGATGATTTCTGGATAGTAGTGGTCCTCGAAGATATGGAGTCCGGAATGGCACTCGCAGTCGCCGGCAACGCCAGGCCCCATGATTTCGGAAAGCCCGAAGATGTCGTGCGCATGGATGCCGGAGTTCTTCTCAATGAAGTCGCGCTTCTCGTCCGTCCAGGGCTCGGCACCGAAGAATCCGTGGCGGAGCTTCGTGGTGCGCAGGTCCAAACCAATCTTCTCGGCGACCTCCATCACGTGGATGAAGTAGGAGGGCGTGCAGCAGATCGCGGTGACGTTGAGGTCCTGGATCATCATGCACAGCTTCTCGGAGTTGCCGCCGCCCATCGGGATGACCGTGGCGCCGATTTTCTCCATGCCCTGGTGGGCACCCATGCCGCCGGTGAAGAGGCTGTAACCGTAGCCAATCACCGTGATGTCCTCGTTGGAACAGCCGCCCATCAGGAAGCAGCGGGCAGTCGTCTCGCTCCAGATGTCCAGGTCATCCTGAGTATAGGTCACCACAATCGGCTTGCCGGTGGTGCCGCTGGAGGCGTGAATGCGAACAATCTCCGTTTGCGGAACTGCGTTCAATCCATACGGATAGGTATCCCGCAGATCCGTCTTCTGGGTAAAGGGGAACTTCGACAGGTCCGAAAGCTGGCGGAGGTCTTCGGGCTTCACGCCCAACTTGTCCATCGCCTGGGTATAGAACGGGCTGTGCTTGTACGCATGCTTCAAGATGAACTGCATGCGACGCAGCTGCAGAGCCTCCAGGACGGGACGGCTGACGAAGTCTTTGAGATGAAGATCGGAAATCATGGGATCTTACCTGGATTTGATACGAAAGCGCCGAATGGGACACCCGTCCCCCGGCAAACGAAAGGCAAATTCCTTAATTTAGTCTTTATATCTCAAATCGCCAATCATCAACCGGATTCTTTTTCAAAAGAATAGCATTTTGTCAATCCGGCTGTCCAAAATTGTCTATTTTTGTCATGTCAGAGTCCTTCCATTGTCTTGAAGAAGGTCTTGGCATAGTTGCACAGTTCAGTCTTTGGATGGAGCTTTAGGAACTCCTTCGCAGTCTCCGTGACCTTTGGTCCCGCACCCTTGGGCAGCAGCAGTCCTGCCGCAGTACTCAGTCTTTGCATTTCTAGGACATACTTTTCGCGTGCAAGAATGGATGCCGCCGCGACGGCGATGTCCGCCTCCGCCTTGGGATGTTCGTCCAATTCGATTTTGCGTCCGCGTTCCATCAACGCGCGGTGGACGAGATTCCCCTGCCCGAATTGGTCGGAGATGGCCCGTTGGCATTCCGGGACCTTCTCCAGAAGATTCTCCAAGACACGGGCGTGTCCCCAGGCGAGGATGCGGTTCAGGTTGCCGATTTTGTCATAGAGCTGATTGAGAGTCACAGGGCTGATGGTGATGAGACTGAAACGCCCCTGGAGAATGGTATGGATCTGCCGGGCGATGGCGAACATCGCCTGGTCGGTGCCGATCATCTTGGAATCCTTCACCCCCGCCTCCAGAAGTTTCTGTGCCGTGTCGTGATCGGTGAAGGCGCAGGCGACCACCAGCGGCCCGAAGAAGTCCCCTTTCCCCGATTCATCAATGCCCGCATGCGGCTCGAACATCTGGGGATTCTCCTGCTCTGCCAGTACGCCTTCGTAGCCCATCCGAGCCTCGTGGAGAATCTCCGGCTCCAGCACGAACTGCACCAGCTCCTGCGTGCCGCCGCCTTGGACGACGACCTTGCCGGAAAGATATGCCGCTACGCTGGTATGCTCCTTCTGCGCCTTCCAATGGCCGTACGCCAGCTCCGAGAAAGCCCAGCCCGTTTTGTCCAGAATTGTCTGGAATTGTCCTATCTGCTCCGGCGTGAGCGTGCAGACGTAGGAGGTCACCTTCTGTGGTTTGGCGGGCATGGCTACAACTCCTTCCCTGATGCACCGTCATCATCAGGGCGCTCCACCGGAACCGTTGGCGAGGCGCTCAAGTTGGATCTCAACCGTCCGGAATGGCGTTTCAGGCACTTCGCCAAGGCGATGCCCGCCCAGAAGATGCCCAGCAGCACCAGGAAGCCGACCGGCAGTGCGACCAGCATTCTCCAGGCTGTCCCCCAGGTCACTGGCGGCTCCGGCGGTGGAGAAGATACGATAATGTCTAGTAGGGGAAGCATTTATTGCTGAACAATGCGGAAGAAACAGTGATGGTCGAATGCCTCTCCCTCCGGCACGACCTGGGGTTCCGGAAAACCAGCCGCCCACGCCCATTCAAGGGCCTCGCGTTCGTGACGTGCCAAAATCAGGAAGCCATAACCCGCCTGACGGTAACGCAGCAGATTCTCGGCGGTTGCCAGATTTGCGGGCATGTTCAGAAAAAGACCCCCGGTGCCTTTGTCTGGCAGCCCATGGAGCATCCAGTAGTGGCTGCAGGTGGGCACGTCATACGGGGAGACCAACACCAGCTGATGTTTTTGTTGCGCTTCAGGCACTTCCGCATACTCTCGCAGCAGTGCGCTGACACCGCTGTTGCCACGGTAATACTGCTGAAGCAGGTTCTGCGGCGGCTCGGAAGCCGTGCCCAGTTTCCTGTTCGTCAAGGCGTCACTGCCCAGGCGCACCAGCAAAGCGCCGAAAACCACGCAACCAACTACTTTCCAGAATTTTCGCGCATTCAAACCATTCAGCCACGGCCATTCCCGCGCCAGCAGCGCGGCACCGAAAGTGACTGCCGTCAACAGCACCAGGAAGACGCGCGGGAATGGTGCGCGATGTACTGGTGACGGCACCAGCAGCACCGAAACCAGCGCAAGCAGACACCCCACCAGCAACGCCATGCCGAATTTGCAACCGACATCGTCCCGTGCCTGCACACCGTTCCGTGCATGCGCATCGTTCCGTGCATGCGCATCGTTCCGTGCATGCGCATCGTCCCGTGCATGCGCACCGTCCCGTGCATGCGCATCGTTCCGTGCCTGCGCATTCTTGCGCAGGTTAAGGTTAAGAATCGGCCCACAGAAAACGCCCAAATGCAAAGCGAATGCGAATACCACATGCAGCCCCACCAGCCAGGCGCTGGTCCAGCCGCCGGACTCCCGTGTGGCCCGCTGGAATTGCTCCCAAAGCGTCAGATAATACGCCACGCCCAGAACTGCGCCCGCCACTGGCGGCCACGCCCCTCGAATCGCCGCCCAAAATCCCTTCCACTCACGCAAGGCCTTGCCTTTCCCCACAAACAGCGCAAACGCCAAGGCAAATGGCAACATCGCCGCCGGCGGCATCACCAGCGGCAGGAGCAGACCCACGCAGAAGAGCGCAAGCCCATTCCCCCACGTGGGCTTTGCCCAGCTGGAAGCCGCCGTTGTCACCGCCAGAGCACTCAGGAACATCGCCAGCGAGTAGCCGCGAAACTGCCAGGCGAAGGCGGTGAAGATGGGGCTGCACGCCAGAAGCACCGCAGTCAGCAACGCGTCCTTCTCGCCCAGAAAACGCCGCCACGAAAGCAGCGCCACCGCCACCGTCCCCATGCCGAAGCACACCGCCGGCAGCCGCAGCAGGAACTCGTCGGCGGCATTCAGGCCAAGCCCCCGCAGCCAGAGCCATTCCAGGAAGTTGCTCAGGAAGTGGTTGTTGGCAAAGCGGTAGTCGCGGAAGATTCCCCATGGTGAATCGTGCCCCAGGACCAAATTCAGCGAGAGCACCTCGTCATACCACAAGTCGCTCATCAGCCACGGCAGAACACAGCACAGGAAGAGTACCTCCACGAGCAGAAGCTGCTGCCACCATTTCAATTGTAACTCGCTCTTCGGCATCGTCAAATTGGAAACTCGAAGCTCAGCCCATCGTAGGCGAGGGTATTGCCCGGCTGCATCAGCGGCTGGTCACGTGCATAGAGGACATCGTGGCACAAGTGCGTGAACCACGCGCGACGCGGACGAATCCGCCGCACCGCCTCCTCCGCCTCGAAGATGCTGAAATGCGTGGGATGCTTCCGCCAGCGCAACGCATCGACCACCAAATCGGTCACGCCTTCCAGCAGGGGATAGGTCGCCGCTGGAATCTCGCTGCAGTCGCACACGTAGGCCAGTCCGCCAATGCGATAGCCCAGCGTGGACGCACGGCCATGCATCAGCGGCAACGGCACGACCTCCACTCCCCCGACCGAAAACGGCCCTGCCGCCTCCCGGTAGTCCAGCTGGGGGATGCTCCAGCGAGGCGTTCCGTCCGCCTGGTATTTGAGGTCATCCACATAGCGATAGCGCTCGTGCACGATCGCCAAGATGGAAGGGCTAGAATAGAACGGCAAGGCGGTCCGGGAGAGCTGGGTGATCGACTGAAGGTCGTCCAGCCCGTCCAGGTGGTCGGCATGCGCATGGGTGAGCAGCACCGCGTCCAGTCGGCTCACCTGGAAGCGCAGACACTGGTGTCTCAGGTCGGGCCCGCAGTCAATAAGGATTTTCGACTCGCCAACCTCGACCAACCCGCAGGATCGTTCATGCTTGTCCCGTGGATCAGTGGAACGGCAGACCTCGCAGTCGCATCCCACCATCGGGACGCCGCGGGAAGTCCCTGAACCCAGAAATGTGAACCGTCCCTTCATCGTCTGCCCGAGGCCTGCTGCATCTTCAGCAGGGTGGAATTCAGGACCGCATTGTCTGCCTTCAGGCGCTCAATCTGGTCTCCCAGAGCCTTGTTGTTCCGTCTCAGCGTGGCATTCTCGGTCTCCAGTGCTCCCAACGCCCCTTCGGAATAAAGCGCGACATAGTCCTGGCGAAGCGCCTCCAGCTGGACTTTCGCACGGTCAATCTCCGCCGAAGCAATTCCTTCCTCCTGCGCGGTCTCCAAAAAACGCTGGTAATGCCAGATGGCCAAAGGCCAGTCATCCTCAATTTTCTTCAACTGCTCCGCGGCATCCAGATGTGCATGCGCACGCAGTTCAGGAACCGCCTGGGCAGGCGCCGCCGACTGGCGAAAACACCCCGCAAGCCCCAGCAATGCAACTGCAAGAATTGTTGACCGAACCACTCTAGACATTTTACAAAAAATTCTATTAACTTATTTATATTAAACAAGTTATAATGTTAAAAAACACAGCTCTCCCGTCACTTCTGCGGCACCAGTTTCGCCAGGCCGATGCCATGGGAGCTCTTCAGGAGAATCCACGCGCCAGCCTGCGCCACCTCGGGCAGACGAGTGCGCATCTCCTCCGCCGTGGCGACATTCTGGATGGCCGAATCCACTTCCGACGCGGCGCTCTTCATCAACGGGCCGACCGTCCACAGCGCGGCCTGTGGACAGCGCCTCCGCGCATAGCGCAACGCCTCGCAATGGCTGGCATGCGAAGTCGTCCCCAACTCCAGCATGTCCCCAAGCACAATCGCCGCCGGCGTAGTGGCAGGAACGACCTCGGCAAACCAGTCCAATGCCGCCCTGACGCTGTCGGGATTGGCATTGAAGGCGTCATTCACCCAGTGAACACCATCCAGCTCCGTGATTTCCAGACGCTGGCCGGGCAACTGGCAGACGGCCAGTCCCTCCGCCACTTCATCCGGCGTGCAGCCCAATGCAGTCGCCGCGGCGGCCGCGCAGGCGGCATTGGCGGCCATGTGGACGCCGCCCAGCTTCCAGGCGACCTCCCGGGACTCGCCGGTTTCCCGCCATTGCAGACACAGGTGGAATTGGCCGTCGTGGTAGCCAAGGTAGTCGTAGGATACGCCTGCCTCGGCAGAGGCGCCAAAGGTGATTTGCCGCCGGTTGCCGGCCTTCTCGCGCAGCGTCCGTGCGCCAACAGCATCCATCGGATAGACCGCAATGCCCTCCGGCAGGGTTCCCGCCAGCAGGTCGCCCTTTTCGCAGGCGACGCCCTCCAGGTCATGGAAGAACTCCAAGTGGGCATGGCCGATATTGCAGACCACGCCGACATCTGGCGGCGCCAGTGAGACCAGATTCGCAATCTCGCCCGGGTGGTTGGTGCCCATCTCGATCACCGCGACATGCGTCGTGTCGTCAATCCGCAGGAGATTCCGCGGCACGCCGAAGTGGTTGTTCGTACTGCCGATGGTCTTCAGGACGCCGCCCGGCCAATGCCGCTCCAGGATGGCCGCGCACATCTCCTTGGTGCTGGTCTTGCCGCAACTGCCGGTTATCGCCAGCACCTTCACCGATGGGAACTGCTTCCGGTGCCACAACGCCAATCGCTGATAGGCCGCCAGCGACGACTCGCATTGCAGGCAAGGCACCCCTTGTCCGCGCAGCTCCCCAACGAACTCAGCTGATGGGCACTCCTCCACCAGCACTGCCGATGCCCCCGCCTTTACCGCATTGGCGAGGTACTTGTGACCATCGGTCAGCTCACCTTTGATGGCCAGGAAGAGCATCCCGGCAGACAGCTTGCGGCTGTCATCCGACCAGGCATCAATACCTTGGAGTTTCGAGACTTCCGGCGGCACCAACCAGGTCCCGCCAGTGAGTTGGGCCAATTCGTTGAAGGAAAGCATGGGAGAAACACAAAAACTCTAGAGGCTTTAGAACTACAAAGCGATGACCTACAAATCGGTGGGAACCTGGTCCACGGGGATGTCCAGGGATCCGGGCGGCAGCCCCAGGGAGTCATCTTCCAAGGCATCGTCCTCGAAGGGCGTTTCCGGCGGCTGCGTCTTCGTGGGCGCCACTGCGCGGCGGGTCTCGGCGAGCTTGGCACGGATGTCGGCCACGATGCGGTCCTGCAGCTCCTGATTTTCCTTGATGGCGTTCTTGGTCTGCTCTGCGCCCTGGCCAATCTGGGTATCGCCGTAGGCGAACCACGAGCCCCGCTTCTCGACAATCTTCATGTCCAGCGCAACGGCGAGGATGGAGCCGGCCTTGGAGATGCCCTCGTTGAACATGATGTCGAACTCGCACTCCTGGAAGGGCGCGGCCAATTTGTTCTTGGCGATCTTGGTCTTGACCTTGTTGCCCAGGGTGCGCCCGTCCGGCGACTTGATCACGCCGGTGCGGCGGATCTCGATGCGCATCGAGGAGTAGAACTTCAGTGCGCGGCCGCCCGTGGTCGTCTCGGGATTGCCGAACATCACGCCGATCTTCTCGCGGATCTGGTTGGTAAAGATGAGGCAGGTGTTGGTCTTGCCGACGATGGCGGTGAGCTTGCGCAGCGCCTGGCTCATCAGGCGCGCCTGGAGTCCGACGTGCTGGTCGCCCATGTCGCCCTCGATCTCCGCCTTGGGGACCAGCGCGGCGACCGAGTCGATGACCATTACGTCAATCGCATTGGAGCGCACCAGCGTCTCGGCGATGTTCAGGGCGTCTTCGCCGCAGTCCGGCTGGGAGACCAGCAGGTTGTCCGTGTCCACGCCGATGACCTTCGCGTAGTTGGGATCGAGTGCATGCTCGGTGTCGATGAAGGCACAGGTGCCGCCGGCCTTCTGCGCATTGGCAATGACATGCAGGCAGAGGGTGGTCTTGCCGGAGGACTCCGGACCGTAGATCTCGATAATGCGCCCGCGCGGCACGCCGCCGATGCCAGTGGCAATGTCCAGTGCCATCGAGCCGGTGCTGATGGCGGCGATGTCAAGATGGTTCTGGTCCCCCAGACGCATCACGGTGCCCTTGCCGAACTCCTTCTCGATCTGGCCAAGGGCGAGTTTCAGGTTGCGGTTCTGGATCTCATTGTTGGAAACGACGGGCTCCGAGGCCTTGGCGGCGGGTTTGGCGGCAGGACGTGCCATGGGAATGTTCTCCTAGAAGTTAAAGTTTCAATGGAATCAAATTTATGCGAATGAAAAATAGTGTGTTTGCGATAAAGATACACCTTTTCAAACGGATTGCAAGCAGAAAATCGGAAAATTTCCAAAAAACATCAAAATGCTTAAAAAATTTTGTCAAACCAGTGCAAGTTCATCCGTCCCGCGATGCGATTTCCCCCGGAGCATCCCCTCCAGCATTTCAAGCGCACGGCGGGTGGCGGCGCGGCGCACCTCGTCGCGTCCTCCCGGGAAATGGCAAGTCCGGGCCAGCATGTGGTCGCCCGCCATTGCGGCAATGCACACCGTCCCCACGGGCTTGCCGGGCTCCGCGCCCGTCGGCCCCGCGATTCCCGTGATCGCCATGCCCGCCTGGGCGCCCAGTCGCCCCAGCCCGGCCACCATCGCGCGAGCGGTCTCCTCGGAGACGACTCCGAATCGCTCGATGGTCTCCGACGGAACTCCCAGCAGACGCTCCTTCCACGGAACCGTGTAGCTGACGACTCCCCCCGCAAACCACCGCGAGGAGCCTGGGACCGCGGTCAAGGTCTCGGCGATCATCCCGCCGGTGCAGGACTCCGCCGTGGCGAGCCACCAGCCGCGCTTCAGCAGTTCATCGGCAATCGCCGTGATGAGATTGGTAGGATCCTCTTGGCTCATGACAACAGGATGACAGTCGCGGTGGCGTAGTGCTTCTCGTGGGAGATGGAGACCAGAATGCGTCGCACGCCTTTTTCCTCGGCGGTACGCTTCGCATTGCCATCCAAGGTGAGAACCGGCACGCCCGCGCAATCATTGAGGACCGTGATTTCCCGCAGGGCGCAGGATGCGCCGATGCCAGTGCCCAGCGCCTTGGCCACCGCCTCCTTGGCCGCCCAGCGCCCCCCCAGGAAGGCGATGCGGACAGGCCCCTCCGGCGGCAGCGCCGCCAATTCTGCCTCGGAGTAGGTATGGCGAAGGAAGGCCTCGCCGGACCGCGCGACCGACTGCGCCAGGCGGTCCAGCTCCACCAGGTCAGTCCCCAGGCCGATGACGGCGCCCTGCGCTACTTCTGCTCGTGGTTCTTCACCCATTGCTTCGCCTTTTTCTGATACTCCAGACGCTTCGCGTCATTCGTCATCGTCTTCAGATAGAGGTGGAAAAGTTCGAAGATGACCTGCCGGAAGATGTCCAGGTTCGCCATGCGCTCCTCGAAGACCTCCTCCGGATCCAGCGCATCGCCCTCCGGCAGCTTGAGCCCCCGGAAGATGAACTGGCTGGCATCCATCGTGCAGGACCACTCCTCGCCCCTGGCCCGTGCCAGAATCAACTTCGCGGAGCGGAGCTTCTTGCCCACCAGCATCGCCGAGCGAGCCTCGGCGGAGATGGTCGGCGTGCCCTTGCGGAGGCTGCTTTCAAAGGCGCCGCTCCCCTCGGCGACGAAGGTCAGCGGGCCATCCACCATCAGGCTGAAATCACCCAGCTTCGTGGACGGCAGCACGCCGTTGCGCTCCTCCTCGAACTGCCAGAGCCAGGTCAGGAAATTCTCGCCCAGCAGCCCGGTCGCGCCATTCACGTCGTCAATCTCCGGCGAGATATTGACGGCCGGCACGTCCATCGGGTCGGTCTGGAACTGCGACACCGCCAGGTTGTCCGGCGTCATCGGCAGGGGATTGAACCCCATTGCCTTGCCGAAAAAACCCGAGAAGAGGTCGAACTGCTTCTCGCTGGTGGCCGTCACATAGAGCACATTGGCGACTGGGTCGATGGCGCAGTAGCTTCCGGTGAACGTCGGCGGCATCTGGGGCGCCAGGTGCGCCTTGACCTCTTCCTTGATCTCCTTGCGGATCTTGCGGTTGAGGTGGTCGGTGTTGTCCGCCTTCATGCGGGACAGCTCGGCCAGGCGGCACTCCGCGTTCAGCAGCGCGGCCGGAATCTTGCGCTCGGCCTGACGAAGGCAGACATGGTAGTAGGAGCCGATCTTCGAGGTCTCCTCGTTGATCTCGTTCTCCAGCAGGAACCGCCCGGAGACCCATCCCCAGCTCGGCTCGTCCTTCACGCGCTCCAGCGCACAAGCGTGGTCGGCGTCAAAGCGCTCCAATGCGTCTTTCGGCAATGGTTCCGGCAAAGTGCAGATGCGAAAAGTGATCGTTCCGTGATCAAAACCCATAATATTGTAGTTTAAAGTTTAAAGGTTAAAGGTTAAAGGTTAAAGTTCATTAAGACCCAGGAACTCAGGGATGTCCGACGTCCGGCGGCTGGCGTCATGCGCAATTCGTAATGCGTAATGCGTAATTCGTAATTACCTAAAAGTCCAATGGACACCGCCGGGACGTCCGACGGCCGGCCTAGAGCGGCTAGAACTCCTAGAAATTCCTAGAGCGGCCTAGAACGGCTAGAACTCCTAGGCGGCCTAGCATCCAATTGTCAATTGTCAACTGTCCTCCGGCCGGCGGAAGCCGTCATTCTTGAACTGGGACAAGGGCAAGGCGGAAGCCGATGAAGTAGTACCGAAGGCCCGGCGAGTTGAAGTCGCGGTACGCAGAGCGGCAGCGCCGCGCGCTGTTGCTCCAACTGCCGCCCCGGAGCACCCGGCACGAGCCAGAAGCGGGTTCCTGCGGGTCGGTGGCCTTGCCGTTGTAATCCCCATACCAGTCCAGGCACCACTCACAGACATTGCCGCTCATGTCGTACAAGCCAAGTTCGTTGGGGGATTTCCCGCCGCACGGGTGCGTCTGGCATCCGTTCTCCACCATCTTGCCAATGAAAGCCCTTATTTCCTCAGCCGTGGCGTTATCCAGATCCAGTTCCCGCAGCCGCTCTTTCCCGGAATTCTCGACGTACCAGGCGACCTCGGAGCAATCGTCCCCGCCGCTGTAAAGACATCCACTGCTCCGCTTCCCGCCGCGGCATGCGTACTCCCACAGCGCCTCGGTGGGCAGGCTGAACTGGTAGCCCTTGGGCTTCGGGATGGAGGGGTCGCGGTTCAACCTCTCGCAGAAGGCCATCGCGTCCTCCCAGGAGACCTGCTCCACCGGGTAGTCGCCACCATCCTTGAAAGCCGACGGGTTGTCGCCCATCACGGCCTTCCACTGCGCCTGGGTAACCTCGAACGTGCCCAGCCAATAGTCCTCCGTGAGCGACACCCGGTGCTGTGTCTCGCCGTCAAAGCGTCCCTTCTCCGACTCCGGGCTGCCCATCAGGAAGTCGCCCGCTGAGATCTTCTTCAGCTTCAGTTTCACCTGGCCGGAGAGGGTGATGGTCAAGCCATCCTGGGAGTCCGGCCGCTCCGTCACCACCTTCCCGCCGCATTCGCCGCAGAACTTCTCCCCGTCCGGGCACTCCCGCCCGCACTGGGAACAGACTGTGCGCGGCGGCTCTTCCTTCACCACCTTCCCGCCGCATTCGCCGCAGTACTTCTCCCCGTCCGGGCACTCCCGCCCGCACTGGGAACAGACCTGCATGGCCTTCCGGGAGGGTTTCGATGACTCGTCATCCTCCGACGAGTCCTGCGATTTTCCGCATACGGTCACAAAAAATACCAGGGAAAGGCAGAACAGCGCGAGAAGACAGAGGCGCTTTTTCATGGGAATGATGAGAGTTCTTTTTGCTTAAAGCTTAAAGTCTGGGGCTCTGGGACTCTGGGACCTTTGGGACCTTTGGGACCCTTGGGACCCTTGGGTCTCCGGGACTCTGGGACCTGGGACTCGGGACTCGGGTCTCAGGCCTCTGGTCTCAAGTCTCTGGCCTCAGGTCTCTGGCCTCTGGAACTCCAGAATCTCAGACACCCTGGGGCCGCCGTAGGAGCCGATGGCTCCGGAGGTGCCAGGACATCAGGACATCAGCGTTCCGCCAGCCGCGAAGGCGACCGCGTCCGCCACGCGACCGGCGATTTGGAACTCCTGTCCGGCTCTCGCGCAGGTGACCCCCAGTAGGCTCTGCGGCGGGACGCTCTTCTGGTAGTTGACCTGGAGTTCCGCAGGATAGCACCCTGCCCCCAGCACATCCTGGATGACCCCCGCGTATTCCGCGTTGTTGAGATGGCCGTTGAGGTCGATCTGCGTCTCGCGAATGGAGAATTCCAGCTGCTCTCCTTCCGCAGGCGCAGGGAGCTTCCCCAGTTCCGAGAAATGGACCGGCAGGGCAGAATTGTCCGGCATCAAGTCGCCGATTTCCTTTGCGGCATTCAAGATTCGCATCTGCGCGGTGTCCAGGAAGAGCCAGAAACTGGTGGCCTCGGCAAGTACGGTTCCGTCCACCCCGGTCAATTCAAATTCACGCCGGGCAAAGAGGTGGTCGAAGCCCGAAGGCCAGGTTTTCAACGTGACGGCATCCCCGATGGAGGGATACTTATGGAATCGAACCCGGATGCGCGATAGAACCCAAGCTTGTCTCCGTGCCAGCAGCGCCTCCAGCCCGCACCCCAGCGCGGCGGCGTGGCTTCCGGCGACCTCCTGCGCATAGTCGAAGAAGGTCCGCAGCTTGAGGCGCCCATGCCGGTCCCCTTCGCTGTAGCGGATGTGAAAAGTCTCTTGAAACGTATTCATAGCTCACACGAAAAACCTGAGAACGCGACACATGCCTCAGTGCCGCCAGAACTGGCGCACCTCGTCGTAGGTAAGTGTGCCGCCCTTGACCAGAAACGCATATTGTTCGCCACGCCAGTTGAAACCGAAGCCGGCATCCTCAAAGCCGTTGTGCTGCCAGAAGTCGATACGACGCTGGCGTTCGGCACGATTCGGCACCTCGGCATCCAGTGCTTCGACATCGACAATGAACCGATGTCCGAGATAGCGCTCCTCCAGGCATGCCAAGGCACGTCCACCCAGCCCCTGCCCGCGGAGTCCCTCGGCGATGGCGAAGAAGAGCAGCCAGGCGATGCCATTGCAGACACTTACAAAGGCCAGTCCGCAAAACTGGTCACCCGCCAGCATCCGAAAGCCCGTGCCCCATGAGAGCATCTCCCCGACCGGCAGACGCTCGTGAGCAGGGAAGGCACGCTCATAGAGGCGAGTGACCTCCGGCGGCACGGCATCTGCGGCCAGCACCTCCAGCGTGATTGCACCGACCCCGCCCGCCATGGGGCTACTTGGTGATGATCTGCCCGTTGTCGTCGTTGGACTGGCTGCCCTTGGCGGCGTCCTCCTTCAGGGCGGCGAAGAGCCGCTTGAGGTCACGGGTGCAACCCCAGGAGAACCAGATGGTGGTGATCACCGCAACCAGCAGGTCCTTCGGCAACGAGAAATACAGCCAGAACTTGAACCACGTCAACTCGCTCCAACGCCACTTCACCGGCAGATTCCAGACCGCCTGAACAATGAAGATGGCGAAATTGAACATCGTCCAAATCAGCACGCTCCAGGCCAGGATGCGGTCGCCTTTGGAATACTCGGGAGTGATGCCCAGGATGGAACGCCAGTTGAAGCGTTTCTTCTCCGCCGAGTCCAGCACCTTCTGGTCGGCGGTGTCCGAGACAAAGTGCTCGAGGTTGTATTTCCCGCGGTGCAGCAGCTCGTCCAGGTTGCACTCTTTCTTGCAGGTCTTCAACGACACCAGGATGTATCCCAGCATGGCGGAGAGCATGCCGATGAAATAGACCTCCTGGCTGGTGATCGGGAAAGACTTGGCCATCTGTTCCGGCGAGGTCTCCCACTGCACGATGACCAGCGAGTTGCCCAGCTTCTCCAGGAAGAGCCGGAAGCTCTCCAGCCCCTCGGGGTGCGCCGTGGCCAGCCACGGGTAGATGCGGGTGGCCCAGGTCTGGTTCAGCACAAAGCCCAGCACCGCGAAGAAGAGCCCGATGATCATGGCGGTGTAGGCACCCTGCGTGGTGCCCTTCTTCCAATAGAGCCCGCCGATGATGCACGCGCCCGCGCCGCCCAGGAAGATGGTGCCGGTCATCGCGAAGAACTGCAGGATGAAGTCGCCCTGCTGGAAGTAGTAGCTGAAGAACCACGCGAAGACCGCGATGCCGGCGATTGCCCAGCGCAGCAGGTTCATCTGGGTGCGAGCCTGGATGGGCTTGTTGCGGATGGGCAGCACCACGTCCTGGATGAAGATGGTTCCCCAGCTGTGCAGGTAGGTGGTGTCGGTGGAGACCATCAGGAAAATCATCAATGCGCAGAAGATGCCGGTCACCCCGACCGGGAGGATATGGCGCAGCGCGATGGGCACCAGCATCTGGGTTCGGATGGTATCGGCCGTCTTCGCCGCGGTGGTGTAACGAATGTTGGCGTCCTGGTAGAGTTCATTGACGAGCTTGCTGGCCGCCTGCTGCCGCGGTGTGACCACCTCGAATTCGGCCAGACGGTCCTTGAGTTCGCCAAGCCCCATCTCCTGCTCATGCAACTCCGCCAGATGGAAGTCCTCCGCCGTCCGGGCGTCCAATTCGGCATCGACGGCGGCGCGCTGGGGCGCCCATTTGGTGCTATTCATGTAGGTATAGGCGCCCAGCACCAGCAGCATCAAGGCGATGTAGGTGAATCCCGCGCGCCATTGTCCCAGCACGCCCGCCATCTTCTGCTCGTGCGGGGATGCTGCCGAAACCTGATAGGCCTGACTGCCCAGCCAGGCATTTCGGTTGTAGATGGAACCGAAGACGCCGATGATGATATAGAGCAGGTTGAAGCTGGTCAGCTTGTCCACGTTGAAGGGATTGAAGAAGCTCTCGCCCTGGGGACGGGCCATCATCGCCTCCTGGAGCTCCGAACGGCTGAAGATGACCAGCAGCGTGACGGTGATGACCGTGTAGCCCAAATAGGCGAAGAGTCCCTGGCAGGAGTCGGTCACCATCGTGGTGATCTGCCCGCCCGTCAAGACGATGAAAAGCGCGAAGCCTAGGAAGACCGCCATCACCAGCCCATAGGTGCTGACCGGCACCCCGAGGATATTGATGTAGAAAGGCAATCCGCAGTAATAGACCAGGAAGCGTCCGCCCACCGCCGGGAACAGCGCATAGTTGATGACGCCGGAAATGAAAGCCAGGATGCCGGCGAAGATGCGGAAGCCATGACTGTAGCGCTTCTGGAAGAACTCCGCCATCGTCATCGCGCGCGTCTCGCGGAAGCGGTAGGTCACGAAGCCGGTCAAGGTCATCACCAGCCCCACCAGCACCGCCAGGTTGCTCCAGAAGCCCAGCGCATAGCCGCACTTGTAGTTCTGCTCGAACATCGCGCAGACCGAAATCAGCCCCATGCCCGCCGTGCCGTCCGAAACCGTCAGCAGATACCGGCCGGCCTTGCGCCCCGCCGCCAAGAAGTCCGAGACGCCTCGGATGTACTTCTCGGACAGGAAGCCGATATACAGAACTGCGATAAAAGGAATGGCGACGATAATCCAGTCGAGCCAGGCCATGGGTGAAGCGGTCATAGACGAGAGTCCTTCAGCGGTTGGTGGTGCTTTTCGAAATTGCTTTTAACTATAAGTGAAGGGGGGCGCGTAATCGCGCATTAACCCTATAACTTAATCCATTTCTGCAATTGTGTCCAACGCATCGCGTGCAAATTGACACGAAAGTTAGGGGAATTATATCTCTAACTTCACGCCTGTCCGGTAAAAACACTTGAGGCTCAGGGGGGAGTCATCCGAAAAACATGGAAAAAACTAGATTGCGGGGGAAAGCATCCCTCGGGGCTTGACATGGCGGTCGCCAGACGGGATGGTAATAGGGGTGGAGGCCGGGGGTGGCGGGTGTACCCACTATGGATAAGGCCGTGCGGAGATGCCCCCGGGGAACCCCCTTTTGAGGCCGTCTTGAGGAACGGTTGCCGCCATGCCATTCCCGTGGGCCTGTCCTCATGGTTTCGCAGGTTTGCAGGATTGCAATTTTTACCGGATAGTAGTAATCTAACTTGCCAAAATTGGGCAAAAAACGGGACGCACGGGGACGGACGAAGGCTTGCGATTGCCTTGTCCCGGCCGTCTCACTTGTCCCCCGAGTCTCATAGTCCCCAGACATCTTCAGGCGACCAGGCAAGTTAAAGGCATCATCCTTGAAATTTTCTTTGGCCAGTCAAATTCATTATTCTAAATATCAAAAGACTAGATTATTACTCTATCGAAATTATATAGATATAAAATTAGTCTCGCAAAACTAAATGTGGTGCATAAGTTTTTGAGGGGAAGCGGCAAACCACCAATCATGTGCTATATTAAAACTTGTCCGTGAATTGCGGCTTTCCAGCCATCCGGGAATCCTCCCTGAAGCGTGGAAAGAAATTTTTGATTTTTTGTTTTATTTCCGTAATAGTAAAGGGATTTAGCTGTTAATCAGCCGAATCCTTCCACCCCAAAGGACCCAAGACATCATGTGTTGCAACAAACTGTCGGAGGCGGCAGCCGCGAAGTTCGCGGAACTGGACGCCTTCATTGACGGGCTCGGGCTCGACCTGAAGGACGAGCGCCGCCGCGGCCGCCTGATCCAGATTCTCCACCATGCGCAGGACGTATTCGGCTATCTGCCGCGCGAGGTCCAGCAGCATGTCGCCGAGAAGATGCAGATTCCGGAGAGCTCGGTCTCGGGCGTTGTCTCATTCTATAACTTCTTCTCCACGAAGCCGAAAGGCAAGTATGTAATCAATGTGTGCCTGGGCACGGCCTGCTATGTGAAGGGTTCCGAGGGCGTGCTGCGCGAACTCGAGCGCGTCCTGGGCGTGAAGGCCGACACCGACCCGACGCCGGACGGATTGTTCTCGCTGATGGCACTGCGCTGCGTCGGCTGCTGCGGTCTGGCCCCGGTGATGGTGGTCAACGGCAAGGTTTATGGCAAGATGACCCCCGCCAAGGCCGTCGCGGTGGTTGAGGAGATCAAGGCGAAGGAGGCAAAGGCATGAAAAAGATCACGAGCAAGGCCGACCTGATGGCCATGTACGAGTCCACCAAGGGCAAGCTGGCGCTGCGCCTCGCCACGGACAAGCTGAACAAGCTGGACTCCCCGAAGAAAGACGTCCTGATCTGCGGCGACACCGGCTGCCTGGTCTCCAACAGCCAGGAGATCATCGCCAACCTCAAGGCCGAGGTCAAGGCCGCGGGCCTGGAGAACGACGTGAACGTCATCCAGACCGGCTGCTTCGGCTTCTGCGCCCAGGGCCCGATTGTGAAGATCATGCCGGAGAACGTCTTCTACGTGAAGGTCACGCCGGAGGACGCGAAGGAGATCGTCGAGAAGCACCTCAAGAACCACCAGCTGGTTGAGCGCCTGGTCTATGTCGAGCCCACATTGAACGCTCAGATCACCGACTATCAGCAGATGCCCTTTTACAAGAAGCAGCAGCGCATCGCCCTGCGCAACTGCGGTCTGATCGCCGAAGAGAACATCGAGGAATACATCGCCGCCGAGGGCTTCCAGGGCCTCGCCAAGGCGCTCACCGAGATGACTCCCGCCGAGGTCGTGCAGGAAGTGCTCGACTCCGGCATCTGCGGCCGTGGCGGCGCGGGCTTCCCCACCGGCATGAAGTGGAAGATCGCCGCCGGCGTGCAGGCCGATGAGAAATACATCGTCTGCAATGCGGACGAAGGCGACCCCGGCGCCTTCATGGACCGCTCCATCATGGAAGGCGACCCCGCCAGCGTCGTCGAGGCGATGGCGATCGGCGCCTACGCGATCGGCGCCAAGCAGGGCCTCGTCTACATCCGCGCCGAGTATCCGCTGGCGGTCAAGCGCCTGCAGCTCGCGATCGATCAGGCGCGCGAGCTCGGTCTGCTCGGTAAGAACAT
>JAFPYX010000063.1 GCA_017417585.1 Victivallales bacterium | reverse complement strand
TGTCCCTGTTCATTTGCAGTCCTCTTGTAAGGATGCAAAGATACTCGTTTCAAATCGTCGCGCACGAAAATGACTACTTAATTCTTTGATTTTAAGCTAGATTCAACCTCCTATCTTTGATTTTTACGGGACACTAGTGAGGCCAGAAGTAAAAAAACGTTGTAGTAAATCTGTTGAAATTTCTAATATAGTTTCCCAACCTGAAAAAAAAGGCATGCCCTAGACAATTCGATATGCCTTACGTGAGTGCATAGCACTACAGTCTGTGGTATCTATATATCACTTTGAATGCGAAGTTTTTCAACCAGAATGATTAAAGCCGTTCTAGTCCTCTGATGAATGGTGTCGAGCCTCGTAATCGGTTCGTATCTGGTTGGTCAAGGTCATCAGTTGTTCTTCCGTGGGGAGACGGAGCTTGTATTCCGTGGCCAAGATTTGGGTTTGGCCAATCGGCAGAGTCATCTTCACCACGGCATCATGCTTTTGCGTACAAAGCAGGATGCCAATGGTCTGGTTTTCTTCGGGGAGTTTCTCCTTGTGGTCAAAGTAGTTTACGTACATCTGGAGCGACCGATATCTTGTGCGTCAGTTCGCCAATTTTCAGGTCCACCAGAACGAAGCACCGGAGAAGCCGGTTATACAGTACCAAATCCACAAAGAACTCCTTGTCGTCCAAGGTGATTCGGCGTTGTCGTCGGACAAAGGTGAAGCCATTGCCCATTTCGAGAAGAAAGTCTTGGAGGTGATTGATGATGGCTTGTTCCAGGTCGGTTTCATAGAACTTTGATTGTTTCTCCAGGCCGAGAAACTCCAGAGTCATCGGATCTTTGATGATTTCCTGCGGCGACTCTGGAATGCGCTGTTTACGGGCAACTGCCAGCACTGCCTCTTTGTCGTTGCTCAGACAGAGCCGTTCCCAAAGTTGAGAATGAATTTGGCGCTCCAGTTCACGCTTTGTCCAGCCTTGGTTAACTGCTTCCAGCTGATAGTACTCTCTTTTATCAATATCATCTATGGAAATCAATAATTTGTATTGTGACCAATTCAATTGCGCATACAATGTGTGCGCAATCGGATATAGCCGGTAGAATTTCCGACTTTGTTCTAGTTGCCGTATCCCGAAACCACTTCCATATTCGGGTTCCAGCCGTTCCGCCAGTCCCCTGATAAGCCGTGCGCCATAGTCTGCACGTTCTTTACCTTGTTGTTCCTCCTCGAAAAATCGTCTGCCAAGATGCCAGTACATCATCACGCGGTTGTAGTCCACACTGTGAACTGCGGCAGTTCGGGCGTTGGCGATGATGGAACAGGCGTCCACAAGGAGTTGCTCGTTAAAAATGGTGGGCTGTTCGACTTTTTTCATGTGTGTTCTTTGGGTGGGGATGACAGGGGATAGTACTGACTTTTGGGTACTATAACACTTTCAGAACCGCCTCGTCGAAAAGTCACATAACATCTTAATAATAAAAATATTTGTATGGTAAAAACTTGGAAAACCTCCGTTTTATGGCACCAAACGGATTCTTCCTTTGCCAAAGGTTTGTCGAAGATGGCTGGAGCTGTTTCCGGCTTTCAGTTTTGATATTATATTATTTCAAGTCATTTACATAAAGAACCTTTCACCATGTTCAGGGACGCCATGAAACATCTCGTCTTGCTGCTTTGGTCCTGCCTTTTTGCCTGCTGCCTTGCATGGGGCGACGGTGAAATTCGGCGCCTGGAGTTCCCCAACGCCGATTTCGAGGAAGGTCGGACCGGCTGGGAGATTCCGCCGAATGGCGGTCTAGAGCAAGTTGACGCGCGGCATGGTGTCAGCGCGAAGCTGGTGGTCGGAGACCCCAAGGCCGAGGCGGTATATATCACGCATAAAATTCCCGTGGAACCCGGAATGCGCTATCAGGCGCAGTGCGAGATCAGACCCGGGGGAGTCGAGGTGGCGGAGGGACGGATGCCCTCGGTGGGCGCATGCCTCATCGTCGAATGGGCCGATGTGAATCGCAAGTGGCTGGCCTCCGGCGTCTATAGCAAGGAGGTCTGGGGGAGCGGAGACTGGACGAAGGTGGTGTGCAAGGACCTGCGCGCCCCGGCGGGCGCTGGCTACGCCGTCATCTTCTTGGCGCTTCGCGGAAAGGGAACCGCATGGTTTGACAATGTCGAGTTCTTTGTCCAGGAGGAATCCGTCGTCAAGACGGCTCCTGCGGATGGCGCGTTGCTTACGACGAACGCCCCCTGCCTCGAGTGGCTCCCACCGACGGGCGTGGACACCTATGAGGTCGAACTGTCCCGCCAGGCGGATTTCCCTGTGTAGGCGACCATCGCCTATACTGTCGAGGTGGAGAAGCGTCTTCAGCTTCGCGAACCGCTCCAGCCGGGCGAGTGGCATTGGCAGGTCAGTGCCTTCGGGAGTCCCGACAACGCCCCCTATCGTTTCACCATTGACACTCCGCCGGATGTCCGACGCCTTCCGCCGCAGATTTCCGCCAGCCATGCGCGATTACTGGAACCATCTGATCACTATGAATTTGCGGCTGTGGCAGAGGATGGCATTCCGGAAATCACCGTTTCCGACCTCGACTCGCCTCAGACGCAGTTCGAGATGACGGCCATGCCGTCAGAAGGACAATGGCAGATTGCCCCTGTCGGCGGGTGGAAGGATGGCCTGAATACGATTCTCATCACCGCCACCGCGCAGAACGGCTCCGTCGAGAGCCGCAAGGTCTGGATTGTCTGCGCCCCCAAACCGGAGAAGGTCGTCGCCATTGACGAGGATGGCCATTATACGGAAAACGGCGAACGCATCTTTCCGCTGGGGATCTACCAGGTCCTGCCCGCAGAGATGCCGGAGGTGAAGGCGGCCGGCTTCGAGGTGGTCCACAGTTATTCGTTTGAAGGCAGCCAGGACGAACAGGCCGCCATTGAGTACCTGGATGCGGCGGCCGCCGCCGGTCTGCGCGTGTTCATCGGCTTCGACCGCGGGAACCACAGCAAGAATGGCATCGTGCAGGGCAACTTCGAGTTGCTGGCGCGGCGCGTTGGGGCTCTGGCCAGCCATCCGGGGCTCTTCTGCTGGTATCTCTTCGACGAGCCGGAGGTCCCCGCCTACTATGTTCCGCCGAAACTGCTTACCGCCTTTGCGGAACTGCTGAGGCAGCTGGATCCCTACCACCCCGTCGTGATGACGACCTGGGGGGACAACATGAACGCCTACCGCAAGACGTGGGACACGCATTGGACCCAGTCATACACGAAGCCTGCGGAGATTGTGGCGACCATCGCGGAGCACCGCGAAAGACTGCTGCACGCCTCGCCCGTCACTCTGCTCATCCACTGCTACGACAAAAAGCAGTCCAGGCTCAAGAAGAACCGCGAGCCAGTCGATTGGGATAAATTCAAGCCGGACTACGACTGGATGCGCGCCGCCGCGCTGGTCGGCATCACTCAGGAGGTCAACGGGCTCTGGTGGTGGTGGTA
This sequence comes from Victivallales bacterium, assembly GCA_017417585.1. Classification (GTDB taxonomy): domain Bacteria; phylum Verrucomicrobiota; class Lentisphaeria; order Oligosphaerales; family Oligosphaeraceae; genus RGIG1601. The sequence goes on along the minus strand of JAFPYX010000063.1, from coordinate 5,494 downwards.
TGCCAAGTCGGTGTCGGACTGGATGACCGCCGCCCAGAATCCGCGGACCTGGAGCGACCTCTGCCGTGTCGTCGGGGAGGTGCGTTCTTTGCGGCCGGTCCTCAATGCGGAGGGGACCGTTCAGTCCGGAACCGTCGAAGCGGGTGATGCGAAAGTCGAATGGTGGATGAAGACCATTGCGGGAAATCACACTCTCATCATCGTCAACACCTCCGAGTCTGAGGTCGAGGCCACAATTGCCCCGCAGGGAATTGCGCCGATTCCGGTCAGGCTCGGGCGTTTCGGCGTGGAAGTGCGCCAAGCAGCGCCCTGGCACCGAGATGACTTTTGCCATGTTTTCCGTTAGGTCTGAATTTTCAGCTTACAGCAGTTTTGTTAAGGTATCCACTGAAAAACACATAGGTATTTTCAAAAGATGAAGAAACTCTTGCTTGCAGTTGCCGTCCTGCTGATTGGTGTCTCCGCCTTTGCTCAAGATGCTATGAACAAGGGAGAAGCCAAGAAGCCGCCACTGATTCTCGCCCAGCTGACCGATCCGCAGATCGGTTTCATGGACTGGGACGACGAGCTGGAACGCTTTCGTCAGGAAATCGCCTTTCTCAACAAGAGCGACTGCCAGGTGGTGGTCATCTGCGGGGACATGATGCATTTCACGCATCGCAAGAACATGGAGCTCTTCCAGCAGGAACTTTCCCGCCTCAAGCGTCCGGTCTTCCTGGTGCCGGGCAACCACGACATCGCACAGGTGCCCGACTCGCGGGCGCAATGGCTGGAGATGTTCGGACCCGCCTACTATGCGGCGGACCTTCCCGGCGGGAACTACCGCCTGGTGGTCGTGGATACCGAATTGTGGCAGCACCCCACGGATGAGACGGCGCAAATGGACGCGATGTTCCTGGAGGAACTGGAAAAGGCGCGGGAGTCTGGAAAACGCATCGTGCTGGCCGCCCACGCGGCGATTTTTATCGAGTCGCCGGACGAAGCCGAAAACTACTCCAATCTGCCAAAGGAACGCCGAGAATGGCTGCTAGGACATCTGGCCGGCTCGCCCGTCGTCGCCTATCTCTCGGGCCACACCCACACCAGTTTCTCTTTTATGTGGAAGGACATCCTCTTCTCCAGCGGGGACAACACCAGCGTTACTTTCGATTGTCTCGGGCATGGCTTCCGTCGGATTGTCCTCGACGGCGAATGGGTCCGTTTCCGCACCATCCCCATCGAAACGCTGCCTTCGGTCACCATCCCACTCCTGACCAGCGAGCCACGCATCGACGGCATTCTCGATGACGAACTCTGGAAAGAGGCAACGGAAGTCGTCCTGCTGCGGCATGATGGCACGCAACCGCCTGAAAACGACCGCGCCACGCTCCGTGTCGGATGGACAAGGGACGCATTTGTCATCGGAGCCGTCTGCCGTTCGCCTCGGGCGCTGGAAAACTCTTCCTCCATCGGTGCGCACGACGACCCCAATGTCTTCAAGGCCGACGACCTGCTCGAATTCTACTTTGGCGACCGTGAATGGTCCTCCTATCGCCGACTGGCCGTGGATTTCGAGGGACATTTTTGGGATTCGTCCTCTGAGATAAAGCAGGCCGACGGCTGGAATCCCCAATGGAAATTCGCGATAAACCGCACGGATGACCGTTCTTGGACCGCCGAAATCGTCATCCCGTTCAAGGAACTGTGGGATGGACTGGACGGAAACAACCTCGGCGAGAATTTCGCGTGGCGCGTGAATTTCTGCCGGCTACACCGCAAGGGCGGATGGGAACGCCAATCGTGGAGTCCGCCCAGCTTTTTCTTCATTCCCAGTGTCTTTGGAAGCCTTGTATTCCCAGCCGGCGGCGATTGACCGTATCTCCGGCCTGGGGGAAGAACTTGCCTCGTCGCATCGCGGTTCTAGTAATTCTAGAAGTTCTAGAAACTCTAGTGGTTATAGAAAAAACTTCGCGGCCATTTAGGCTCTGTCCGGTCGTCGAAGTCCGCGAAGAATCGCGAACATCATCTGGCCCGCCGCCGACAGGCGGGAACCGATGGCAATCCATTGGAAACAGGCCGGCGGGCAAAACGCAAAACGGGCCGGCTCCTTAAAGGGACCGGCCCGATGACCTTAAGCCTTAAGCGATTAAGCCTTATGCCTTAGTATACGCCTTGGTCGAGCATGGAGTTGGCGACCTTGAGGAAGCTGGCGATGTTGGCGCCGGCGACATAGTTGCCGTCCAGCCCGTATTCCTTGGCGGTCTCGTAGCAGTTCTTGTGGATGGTGACCATGATGCCGTGGAGCTTCTCATCCACCTCGGCCGCCGTCCAGGCGAGTCGTTCGGAGTTCTGTGACATCTCGAGTCCGCTGGTGGCCACGCCGCCGGCGTTGGATGCCTTGCCGGGTGAGTAGAGGAGTCCGTTGCCCTGGAAGACCTGGATGGCTCCGGGGGTGGAGGGCATGTTGGCGCCTTCGCAGACCATCTTGCAGCCGTTGGCGACGAGCGTCTTGGCGTCGTCCTCGGAGATTTCGTTCTGGGTGGCGGAGGGATATGCGCAATCGCACTTCACGCCCCACGGACGGGCGTTCTCGAAGTACTGCACGCCCTTGGCGTAGTCGGCGTATTCCTTGATGCGGCCGCGCTTGACGTTCTTGAGTTGCTTGATCCAGTCCAGCTTCTCCTGGGTGATGCCTTCCGGGTCATAGACCGTGCCGTTGGAGTCGGACATGGTGACGGGCTTGGCACCCAGCTGGATGAGCTTCTGGACGGTGAACTGCGCGACGTTGCCGGAGCCGGAGACCGCGCAGACCTTGCCTTCCAGGGACTCGCCACGCGTCTTAAGCATTTCCGCCGAGAAGTATACCGAGCCGTAGCCGGTGGCCTCGGGGCGGATCAGGGAGCCGCCCCAGTTCAGGCCCTTGCCGGTCAGCACGCCGGAGAAGGTGTTGGTGATGCGCTTGTACTGTCCGAAGAGGTAGCCGATTTCGCGGCCGCCCACGCCGATGTCACCTGCGGGCACGTCGGTGTCCGGTCCGATGTAGCGGTAGAGCTCGGTCATGAAGGCCTGGCAGAAGCGCATGACTTCGGCGTCGGACTTGCCCTTCGGGTTGAAGTCGGAGCCGCCCTTGCCTCCGCCCATCGGGAGGGTGGTCAGGGCGTTCTTGAAGATCTGCTCGAAGCCCAGGAACTTCAGGATGGAGGCGTTCACGCTGGGATGGAAGCGCAGGCCGCCCTTGTACGGGCCAATGGCGTTGTTGAACTCGAAGCGGAAGCCGCGGTTGACCTGGACCTTGCCAGTGTCGTCCTGCCATGCCACGCGGAAGGCGAGCTGGCGTTCCGGCTCAACGAGACGCTCCAAGATGCTGTTCGCCTCGAACTTCGGATTCTTGTCCAGGGCGGGTGCCAGGGTGCCCAGAACCTCTTCGACGGCCTGGAGGAACTCCGGCTGGTTTGCGTTGCGGGCCTCGACCTGGCCCATGACTTTTGCGATGTAGTCCTTGCTGGAAGACATGATGAATTCCTGTAGTAGTATGGGGTGATTTGGGAAAAGAAAAGTATCGAGTTGTTAGCAAAAAAAATGCCAAAGGGGAATTTGGCATTCTCAAATGGCAGATATTGAACAAAAATGTACTTTTTTCGGCCGTTGTTTTACATTTTTGTAATAAAAGAGGCTATTGGGAGAGCATTTCGCGGAGGAGGCGATTTTGTTTCGTGGCGGGGTGGTCCGGGTTGGGCGAGAGGTATTTTGCCTCCATTTCGAGATAATGGAGTGCGGCGGCCTTGTCGTGTCGGTCTGCGGCGATGGCGGCCATGTCGCGGTAGAGGAATTCGGCGGCGAAGTGCATGGAAAAAGAGTCCTTAGCCAACTCTTCGAGGTTTGGTTCCAGTTGGAAGAGCTGGTCGGCGGCCAGGATGCGGTCGCCTCGGAGGAAATTCGCATGGGCGAGCAGGGCGGTGGCAATGGCCAGGCGAGTGTCGGCGGGGACGAATTCGCCGTCGTGCATCCTGAGGGGATGTTTCGAGCAGGCTTCTGCGGTCGCCGAAAGCAGGTCGGGGTTGGCATGGGAGAAGCCAGATGCCAACCCCAGTTCCAGCGCTTTGATGTTGAGCGTTTCGGGGCGGGAAAGGCAGTAGATGGCAAGGGTTTCGTCACTTTGCCAGGTCGTCTGATGGTAAAAGAGCGTTCGGAACCCAGATACTACTGCGAATGTGGTTAAGAGGCCGATTGTCACGCGTCGCCACCGTCGGTGCAGGAGCGTGGGTGCGAAAAGCACCGCTATGGAACCCCATAGCACCATGGAAACAATGTGGTTATATCGGTCGCAGTAGTCGAAGTCCGTGTAACGTAGGAAACCCAGCACGGGTAACATCGTTCCGCCGATCAGCAATATCGCGACGACGCCAGGTGACCAACGACGGTGGACGTGTTTCGCCAGCAATAGGATGGCCGCAGCAAGGAGCAGCCCCGCGATGAGCCACGGCAGTGCCTCCCCCCAGCCGCTGATGGCGGGGTAGATGGGATTCAATGGCGGCCAGGGCAGAAGCGCGGTGACGGGATACCATCCGAGGTTGTGGGCGATAACGAAGAGTCTTGTCTCGAATTGCCCAGAATTGTCCTGTTTTGTCATATACATAACAAACAAGACAGCGAGGAAGGATCCAATGGCGGGGATTGCGGCGTCTTTGGCAATGCGTCTCCAGTCGCCGTGGTCGAGTGCGTATGCCAGCAGGAGAAAGATGCCGGGGAGTGCAGCGGAAGCGGGCTTCCCGCCGAGAGAAATTGTCGCAGTGAGGACGGCGAGAAGTTGCCAGAGCCAGGGGCGTTTGGCCTCACGGCCGAGCAGGAAGCAATAGACCGCGAGACTGCCGAAGAGCGCGCACGCCAAGTCCTTGCGTTCGACAATCCAGCAGACGGACTCGACGCGCTGCGGATGGATTGCCCAGAGCAAAGCGCCGAAGAAGGCTCCCCAGGGGGGAACACGGAGTTTTCGAAGAATGGCGAAGAGGACGAGTGCGGCGAGGATGTGTGCCCCGAGATTGTGGAAGCGGTAGCCGAAGGGATGGTTGCCGAAGACCGCCTTGTCCGCCATCAGGGAAAGCATCGGCGTGGGGGTATAAAGATTCTGATAGGGATGCGAGAGGTAATATTTGGCATTCTCCCAGGTCCACTCCATCTGCGGGTTGTTGAGGATGAACGCGCCATCATCCCAGTTGAATAGGAAGGGTGCGTTCAACGACGGTGCATAGATTGCCGCGACGAGGAAACATAGAAGGCAGCCCAGGGGCCAATATGAAGGGACAGAGTCCTGGGTGCAGGGCACAGAGGAAATGGGTTCGGTTGGGGAAGGGGTTCCCAAGGTCTGGGGTTAGAGGTTAAAGGTTAGAGGTTAAAGGTTAGAGGGTAAAGGTTAGAGGTTAAAGGTTAGAGGGTAAAGGTTAGAGGGTAAAGGTTAGAGGTTAAAGGTTAGAGGGTAAAGGTTAGAGGTTAAAGGTTAGAGGGTAAAGGTTAGAGG
>JAFPYX010000062.1 GCA_017417585.1 Victivallales bacterium | reverse complement strand
CGGAGACTTCCCACGATTTGACCCTTGATTTGTTTTCACTTGACTGTGGCATATATTCTCCATGGGTTTGGGTTGAATACCATGGATAATATACACCGATATTTTTAGATTTCCACCTTTTATTTACGGATAAGTTCTTAAGGTCCCAGGTAGGCTGTTGGGGAATGAACCCATTCTTTTTGCTGTCCTATGAATCTGGTTGACGGATTTCGGTATCCGGCTTCCGCCACGGCAGGGAGGCAGCGACGATGAGCATCAGTGAAAGAACCACGGCCATCACACCAAGCACCTCGACGACAGTCCCGATTGCATTGGCATGCCGAAGGATTCCCCAGTGCGTGAAAAGCCAGTTCCAGTCATGTATCAGTTCGTCGGACGACACGAATGGCGCCACCAGCTGAAGTTGCATTTCGACGGCATCTCGCATATATGTGGCGCTGTCAAGCAATGCGAAGCCCAGCCAGCCGATGGTCATGAGCACGGCATGTTTTTCGTGACTTCGGAAGAAATAGAAACCACAGGCGATGGGAGTGAGAAGCTGAAAAATCGTTCCGGCCAAGATGCAGATGGTTTCCCCCGCCCACCTGGTCACGGCATGGCCGACCTCATGGAACACTCCGTGGATGTACCAGAACACTGTGCTGTACTCGCCATTCAGATCGAAGTATTTATATAATGCATATATATAATACGCAACTAAAAGTGCATAAACTGAAAGGTGCTTCACGGGAATGCGGAATTCGGGAAAAAGCATCCTCCATGACGATTTGGAAAACGGCAGATTCATTGTCATAGATCTTGAATCCGTGAATTAACCCGTGGTCGCCGAAGCTACATCCGCAGCCCGTCGGCGTGGGTGCTGGCGCTACTGCAGTCGTCGATACTACACGCTCTACACAAATTCACGGATCCAGGATTTAAACATGCACGATTGAACAAGCACCCAACAAGGCTGCCAAAGAACCGATCAGGAAAAGCAGACAGCCCTTGCCAGACACCTCTTCTTCCGGTTCGTCGGCAGGTAGTTCTGGTGGTTCCTGCCCCAGCAACTCCTGTTCATCCTCCGAACTGAGCAAAGAGGAAGTCGGGGCCAGGTAGATGCGTTTCAGACCGTTGAACTCAGCCGCGACTTTGTTCATGTTTACCCGTAAAAGTTCCGCGTCGCCGGAACTGGAGAGTTTGACCACGCCAAGATATCCGTCGGCATCCTTCAGGGCCGGATAGTCTTTCAGCAGGGCCTTGATGTCCGGCGGGGAGTCAGTTTCCTGAATGAGAGCCCAGCATCGATTGCCGGCGCCGTCCTGGAAAAAGAACTGTGGCACGGCACCGGGGATGGTGCAGAGGTTCTGGATCTCGCCGCGGCGATTCTGCACCAGCCATTGCGCAGCGAGCATCGTGTGGATGGATTGCCGTTCCCAATTCGACAAGGTCGCCTGCGGAACAGGCGGAACGGCGATGGGGTCAACAGGCGAACCGTCCAGCAAGCTCAACAAGTTCCATCCTTCTTCCAGTGGTTCATGGCTTTGCGCGTCGACCGGATACCCACACGGAATCAGGTTGTTTTCCCGGGCGTAGTCCTGAAGTCTGGCGATTTCTTCTGCTTCCAGCTCCGATTCGCCTTTGGAATTGCATTCGTAGATCTTGATGGAGAAGACATTCCCGTGATAGCTGAACGCCAGGTCGTCATACGAGGGGAACTCGAGTCCGGTTTTCAGCCAGCCAATTGTCTCGGGGTCTTCTGTCTTGTTCTGGAATTGTTCACGAAGACGCTCCAAGACATCACGCTGAAGAGCAGGGTTGAGGGAATTGCGGATGGATTCGAAAGGGGTTTTGCGGACTCGTGGCATGACGGGAAACCTTTGGAAATGACGGAGAATGCCGGCTATTGCTGCATGAATAAGCGACTGAGGGTTATTTTTGTTAAGATACTATGTTGTTGCCAAGTTTGCTGAACTATGCTGATTATATTATCGTGATTTCTTTCTGGCAAGACGATTCCCCACCTGCAATGTTTCAACCGAAATCCCTATTCCGTTCCTAATGTCATTCTGAAGGTGCCTGAGGAAGGACGACCGACTCAGGAAACGGGGGCTAGGAAATCCGGCGCGGCGGCGTTTCCGACTGAACCGCCCGGAAGTAGGTTGGCCACAGAATGGAACGCCTGGCGACAAATGCGTGGCAATCTGACTTTGCAATAAAACAGAGGTTTGAAACACATGGGCATCAGCAAATGGATTGGCACGTTATTGGGAGGGCTCTGGGGAGGACCATGGGGAGCCATTCTCGGATATGGCGTGGGGGCGGTCATTGATAGTGCCGTTAAAAAGGCAGAACCTGTCGAGGAATCATTGCCACCAAGGAGGAAGACGAATGGAAGAAGCAGTCGTCGTGCCTCTTCAGCTGTCCCCCCCCCCGGTTACAACGGATCGACAGCAGGGCAGGCAGATGAATTTACCATCTGCGTCTGCGTGCTGATTGCCGGAGTGATGAAGTCTGACGGAGTGCTTCGACCAGAGGAAATCGACCTGGTGTCGCGTCGATTACGGGAAAATTATCATTTCGACAGTGTCGGTGTGCAGCGCATGATCGGCTTCATCAAGGAGCTTGCACAAGGTGACTGGTCTGTGGAGGAATTCGCGCTCCGTGCCCGTCATCATCTCCGGATGAACGCCCGCCGGAACCTGCTCTTTTTCCTGCTGGAAATAGCGTTCGCCAACGGGAAGTATGAGTATTCGGAGAAACGTGTCATTCATGCCATTGCCACAATCTTCGAACTGCGGGAGGCCGAATTGAAGGCGATGGAGGCGGGGCTGGAGAGGCTTGGCGATGACTGGGCATATCAGGTTTTGGAAATCCGTCGTGACGCGACGGATGCCGAAGTGAAAAAAGCCTATCGACGACTCGCAATGATTCATCATCCGGACAAGGTTTCTGGCCAGGGCGAGGTGGCGGAAGCCGCCGCCACCCGAAAATTTCAGACCATTCATGCCGCGTATGATGCCATCAAAAAGGAACGGGGAATTGACTGAAGCCGCACTTGTAATTCTGTCCCTCTACTCACCATGAGCTGGTCCGTGTTTGCCATAGTGTTGATGTCGAGCGTCATTCTGGAAGTGGTGGCGGCGAATTATGGTGTCTTCCTGCCATTGCTGTGTGTGTGCGCCTTCTGCTTTACCATGCGTTATGGCATTCTTCGTGTGTTCGCCGGACTGGTGCTTGCTTCGGCGGTGCTGGATGGCGTGTGGATGCACCGGTTTCCCAGCCAATTCATCGCCGTATTGACTGTGACCCTCATTTCAGGAACCTGGAGGAGGTATGGTGACTTGGGGGCGTGGCTGTCGTTGGTGATGTCGGGGTTTTGCATTGGAGTGATTTCCTGGGGAAGTCATCTTCTTGGCAAGCTGAGTTCGGCTGGACATGCCATGACCTGGAAGTCCGTGTTCCAATCCTTGCCTTCGCAGGTGGTCGCCGCAGTTTTGCTGACGCCTTTGGTGGCTTTGATGCTCAATTCCCTCTTGCGCCGCCGCGTTGCATGGCTTTCCAAGCAGGCGGAGGATGATGAAGCGTTATAGACATGCGGGTGAATAGCGACCATCAGAAGCCACTGGCGGATCATTTCTCCGTGCAAACCATGTATCGCCGGGTATGGTTTTGCATGATTTGCATTGTTGGCTTTTTTTGCCTTTTGGCGCTGAGACTTTGGCAAGTGCAGGTGTTGCAGGGCGCAGAGCTGAAACGGCGTGCACAGCGTCAGGCCTGGCGGCCTGTTTTGCTCAATTCCGTGAGGGGAAGGATCTTCGCTGATAGGCAGACCATCGTGGACAATGAGGCGCATTACGACCTGGTCTTCTATGTCTCGGAGATGCGCCAGCCCGGCAAGCAGGAGAAGACGATTCAATACATATTGGAAACGGAACGCAGATTGGCGCAGTATCTTGGGCGCGGTTCCAGCCTGGGACATCAGCAAGTCCAACGTCAGCTGACCAGACAGCCAGTATTGCCGATGACTGTCTTCCGGGATCTTACTCCGGAAGAGCTTAGCGCGATGGCCGAATATCTTCCCGTGGTGCCCGGAGTGGCTGTTCAGCCGCGCGTGGAGCGTGTCCATCCTTTCCCCGGACTTTTGACCCATGTGCTGGGATATACTGGACGCGACCAGCCGGACCCCAGTGAATTCAATGCGGATTTCCCCAGGGCCTATACTACGCCGGAATTGATCGGGCGAAATGGCCTGGAACGAGCTTTCGACCAAGAGTTGCGTGGACAGTCCGGCATGCAGCTTCTGGTGGTGGACTCTATCGGCTATGCCCGCGAGAATGTCGGCGAGGTCACGCCTCCTACCGCCGGCAACGACCTTTATCTGACCATTGACCTCAAGGCGCAGCAAATCGCAGAGGAACTCCTTCAGGGGTACCAGGGGGCATTGGTGTTGCTGGAGGCGGATACCGGCGCCGTGCTGGCCATGGCCTCATCCCCGAGCTATGACTTGGCTTCTCTTGCCGGAAAAGAATTGGCAAGGCTTTCGCAAGACGAGACGGGACGGCCGTTGCTGAATCGGGCTACGCGCGGACTTTACACTCCGGGATCGATAATGAAGCCTTTGCTGGCGTTGTGTGCGCTGGAGCGACGGCCGGATCTTGCCAATGAACGATATGAATGCACCGGAAAATACATGATTGGAAATCACGGGATCCGCTGTGCCAGGACCTGGGGGCATGGTGTGTTGAATCTCCAGGAGGCCATCACGGTGTCCTGCAATCCGTTTTTCATCCATCTAGGATTGGAGGTCGGCATAGATGACTATGCGGAATTCCTGAAGACAGCGGGCATTGGAATGCCTGCCGGCATTGAGATTGGCGACGCGGCGGGAGTGCGCCCCGAACGCTCCACAGCGCAGAAATTGTGGAAACGAAACTGGATTGCTGTGGATACCGCATACGCTTCACTGGGGCAGGGCGCCATCACCATTACGCCACTTCAGGCGGCGACCTTTACCGCCGCCATCGCCAATGGAGGTAGTCTGCTGAAGCCATATCTGGTTCAGGAAATCCGAACGCCAGGCGGAAGCCTTCTGATGACCGGCCAGCCCACTGTCCGGAATCGCCTGCCGGTCAGCCAGGAAAATCTCAAATTGGTGCAGCAGGCTATGCGACTGGCGGTGACGGAAAAGAATGGCTCGGCTCATGGCCTGGCGGATGCGTGCTTGCCGCTTTGCGCAAAAACCGGCACGGCTGAAGTAGGAGACGGAGGGAATCGGCATAAAAACACATGGGTGATAGCCTTTGGACCGGCGGACCAGCCCAAATATGCGCTGGCGTGCGTGATTGAGCATGGACAGTCTGGTGGACGCACGGCCGTCCCCATTGCCTTCGACTTCTTCCAGCAGTGGCTTGGCGCGGAATAGTTTGCCGCAACAATGTTTTTCGGCGAGGGACGGCACAAAAAACGCCAGGCGATGCCTGGCGTGATAATATTGGCAATCCCAACGGGAGTCGAACCCATATTTACAGGATGAGAACCTGTTGTCCTAACCATTAGACGATGGGATCATCGTTTGGTGAATGCGCTTAATCTAGCAGTATTCTTGCGTTTTGCAAATTTCTTCGGGGCATTTTTGCCGGAAAAGAAGGATTTCGGCGGTTGTCTTCAATGGTTCAACTGGAAGGTGACCTCATACTCACCTGGCAGGGCAAGGAGATTGCCCGCCGTGTCATGCTGCAGTTCGCACGTGCCGGAGAAGTCGAGGACCTCGGATGCGGGAAGGGTGATTTCGGCGGTGGTGTTGTCCGGCACGGTGAAGCTCCATGTGATGGTGTGCTTCTTGCGGTTGCGCAGCCAACTGGAGGAAATCATCCCGTAGGGAGAGAAGAAAACGGCAGAGGCGCTGTCCAGACGTTTTCCTGGTTGTGGCGCCAGTCGGAAACGCTTGAAGGCGAGTGCGGCCGGCTCATCCTCGATGGGCTGGATGCCGGCGATGGTTTCGTAGAACCACTCCGCGACTGCGCCGTAGGCATAGTGGTTGAAGGAGTTCATGTCCACATTTCCGAAGCCGGTCTCGCGGGTGTAGGAGTTCCACCGTTCCCACATGGTTGTCGCACCCTGGGTGACGGGGTAGAGCCAGCCGGGGTAGGTGGTCTGCATCAGCAGGTCGTAGGCCAGGTCGAGCTGGCCGAACCGGGTGAGGACGGGCAGAAGGAGCGGCGTGCCGAGGAAGCCGGTGGAGAGGTGCAGTTTGCGGTTGACGGTGATGTCCTTCACCAGCAGCTTGACCGTGGGGAGCACGAGTTCTTCGGGCAGCAGGTCGAAGTGCAGCGCCAGCAGGCACGCAGTCTGCGTCTTCTCCTTGAGGCCATTCTTGTTCAGGAAGTTCTCCTGGAACGCCTTGCGGGCCTTGCGGTATTGCGCCTGAAGCCGCCGCGCCGCGCCGGCCTTGCCCAGAATCTTCGCGATGCGGGCGAGCAGGCGGCTGGAGCCGGCGAAGTACGCGGTGCCGATGAGTGCCTTCGAGGTGGGGGCGTCGATGTGCAGCCAGTCGCCGAAATGAAGATTGTCCACCACGCATGTCCCCTTGCTGTTTGCCAGCTCCAGTTTGAGGTAGCGGTCCATGTTGTCGAAGTATTTCTCCAGCAGCCGGGTTTCTCCGTATTTGACGTAGAGCCGCCAGGGGACGATGAGGGCGGCGTCCCCCCAGCCTGTGGCGGGCCTTCCGGGGGAGAGGGTGGTTCCTGGTGCGGTGAACTCGTAGGCGCCGTCAGTGCGCTGGCCGAGGTTGAGGTCGGTGACCCATTTGGCGTAGAAAGCCGGCGCCCAGACGTTGTAGGTGGCCGCGTTGCAGAAGACCTGGGTGTCGCCGGTCCAGCCGAAGCGCTCGTCCCGCTGCGGGCAGTCGGTGGGCACGTCGAGGAAATTGGAGCGAAGTCCCCAGCCGACATTCTCGTAGAGGCGGTTGAGCATGTCGTCACTGCAGGCGAAGAGCCCGGTGCGCGGGAGGTCGCTGGAGATCACGACGGCCTGGACGTCCTTCTTGGTGAGGCGTCCGTTCCAGCCGGAGATTTCGAGGTAGCGGAATCCAAAGAAGGTGAAGGTGGGTTCATAGGTCGCCACCTTCGCGGTGTCTGCGGTATAGACTGTCAATGCCTTGGCGCTTCGCAGGTTCGCGACATAGACCGAGCCGTCTGCGTCCAGCATCTCGCCATGCTTGACAACCAGAGCCTGTCCCTTGACAGTGTTGTGGAGAATGAGCCGTTCCCGTCCGGTCAGGTTCTGACCGAAGTCCACAACCCACGTGGAGCCGCCGCGGCGGGTGATCTTCTCCGGTTCACGGACCTGCAGCCGCCGGACGGGCGCGCCGGAGTTCCAGACCACCTGGGTTTTCGTGTCGGTCTCGATCGCCGGGAACCACGGTCCGGTCTTCTCCAGCCATTCTGGCGTGCGCCATGCCTCGTAGATTTCGCCGTCGTAGATGTCGCTCATGCGCAGCGGACCGCCCTGGTTGTTGGTCCGGAAGTCCTGGCTTGAGCCGATGACCTGCGTGGAGCCGTCCGCGAAGGTCACGTGGATCTCGCAGCGCAGCATCTCATTCTTGCCGTAGGGCACTTCGCCATTGTTCCAATGATGGGCGATGCGTCCGTGGAACCAGCCGCCGCCGAGGGTGATGCGCAGGTCGTTGTCGCCTTTCTTGAGCAAGGCAGTCACGTCGAAGCACTGGTACTGGACGCGGTGGAAGTAGTTGGTCCAGCCGGGCGTGAAGACCCAGTCCGTGACATTCTGTCCGTTGATGAGCGCCTCATAGACGCCCAGCGCGGTTCCGTAGTAGCGCGCCTTGGCGATTTTCTTTGCGGGCAGCGTGAAAGTATGGTTGAAGAGCTGGGGGGCCAGGTCGTAGCGCGGTCCCTGCCAGTAGGTGATCCACTTGCTGTGTTTCCAGGGCGCGTCTAGGAAGCCGGTCTCGAACCAGGCATCCTCTTCACTCCAGGAGGTCGCCTTGCCCGCCTCGTCCTTCACGCGCACTCGCAAAGTGTACCTGGTAAATGGCCTGAGCGCCTTCCCTTCATAGGCAATCTGCTGGCTGCGGCCGTCGGACACCCAGCCGGAGTCCCAGGCCAAGGCGCCAAACTCGTCCTTGACCTGGATTTGCCGTGCACCTTGAACCTGGACACCCGCGAGCTGGTAGGAGAACCTGGGCGCCGGTTCGTCCATCCCCATGGGGTTGACGAGGTATTCGGTCTTCAGGTCGCAGACGCGTGGGCGGCGTGCGGTTTCGCAATGGTCGCCGTGGTCATGGTGATGGCCACAGGAGCAGTTCTTCGAGGCGTTCATTTGATGCATTATGGGGTGGATTTGAAGGACTCGTTTTCATGGACGGGGCCGGAGCGCTCGATGGGGCGATACCACCAGGCGATGAATGGCACCCAGGCAAAAAGGTAGCCGCAAACCAGCCGGAGGAAGGCCCATGACCACAAGTCCGGGCGGAAAAGCTGGATGGAAGTCTGGGTCAGGACCGCGAAGATGGCATAGCTGGCGTGGAACCAGCACAGTTTTTGAAAGGCCGTATGGTAGGGGAGAAGCTGGTAATTCGGAACGACGGTTTTCAGAAAACTCGCGCTGTCGTTCATTTCGCTCAGATATTGCCTTTCCTCCGGGGCTTTCAGTTGCGCGAGGGTGAAGCCGAGTCCCGTTGGATTGAAGCCCACTCCGCCTATGAGGTAGTGGCGGCAAATGTAGATATGGAGCTGCGCGCAGTCTATCGCCAAGGCGGTGGCTCGCTCCTGGCTGTTCATGGCCGTCTGGCCTGGAGGCAGCTCAGTGGGGAAGCATCCCTCGGCTGGTGGCTCGTCCATCCATTTCCGCGCAGTGTAGTATGCATTTTTGAGGTTGCTTCTGATGAAGGACTCGGGGTCAAGCAGTGCAAGCCAGCGTCCCCAGTCCCAGGTCTTTCCGCGAAAACGGCGGTAGAGTTTTTCATGGAGTCCTGCGCAGATCTCGTAGCGTGCGTTGGCGGCCAGGAGCTGTGTCCGTGGAGCAGGGTCGCATTGCACTGCCTGTTCCAGGCAGTTGAGCGCCTCGCCATAGAAGGCGTGGAGCTTCTCATGTTCCAGAAGCGCCAGGCAGAGGCCGCGCCCCGCCCAGGCTTCCGCGCATTTCGGGTTGAGCGCCAGGACATCCGCAAAATCCTCGGCGGCGAAGGTGTTGTTTCCCGCACGGTGGTTCTGCCAGGCCTGCTGCAATAGCGAGTTGATTCGCTGCGGGACGGGCAGCGGCTTGGGCGGCGAGGCGTCCGGCGCATGGAGGAGGTGGATCGGCGTGGAACAGTGCGGGCACAGCACCAGCGCATGGTTTTCCTCCGTGCGGAACCACTTCCGGCAGTTGGGACAGCGGATGGGGCGGTTGTCGGGCATCTTTAATATGAACTAGAGGTTCTAGGGCTTGTAATCATAGACCCCTGCCCGGACATCGCTGTCGTAGCAGTGGTTTTCCCAGCGCCGGTGCCGGAGAGGTCGAAAGAAACCGAAGAACACCACGAGGGAAAGGGCAATGGCAGGAATTAGGAACCCTGCGGCGGCCAAAATTGCCAGAAGGAGGAGGTTGCTTCCGCCATAGATGAGAAAAGGCGTCCAGTAGCTGTCGAACTCGCTTTTGGGGAGTTCGGGGACAATGCCCAGAGAGCGTTTGCCGACACGGAGGTACTCCTCCTGGAGGCCTTGGAATTCCTCGCGTGGTTTTGAGGGGAAGAGACCGGTCGGGATGCGGGTGACAATTCCAAACCACTTCGGACGGAGCCAGAATTTGCCATGGAGACGCAGGGAGCCGGTCAGAAGCGCTCGGTCGAAAGCTGCGATGGTCTGTTCAATGTCGAAGATGGTTTTCTCTGCCTGCTCGTGGATGCTGCATTGCCGATAACCTTCGGTTGCCGTGAGAAGCAACGGCACGTGTTGGTCTGGAAGTTCAAGAAGTTCCTGGAGTAGAGTCTGGCTCTTGCGGAGCATCGTCAGCGCGTAGGCGCCGGCGTCGCAGTAGTATTGCCAGCGCAGGGGCTGAAGCGGCTCCCGGCGGAAATGCAGGTAATGGAATTGGTGGAGCGTCTTGCCCAATTCCGAGGCGTGCATTGCATAGATGAGCTTGCTGCGTGGCGTGGGGTCCCGCCGCAGGCCCTCTTCAAAGCTGGCGAGGACCTCGTCGGCGCGGAGGTTCTCCTTGTCAAGCGAACGCATCCCGATGGCGAGCGCCCGGCCGTGCCATGCCTCGCCGTCATCAATGCGGTGCTGGAGGATTTCACGGTACTGCCCGAAAGCCAGCGGGTAGTTGCATTCCTCCATCGTCTGCTTTGCCTCGCCGTGCAGACGCTCCAGGGTCTCCTGCGGCGTCTCCGGGCGGTTGTGCGAGAAGATGACGCACTTGGCGTGGCAGTACTGGCAGAGGAAGTAGGTCCAGTCCCAGTCGATGTCGATGACCTTCCCACAGCCAGGACAGTTGATGTGGGTGATGCGCATGAATCAACAGCCCGTTTTGCCTTGCCAGAGCGGCGAGGCGGTTTCGTAGTGGTGGTCGTCCTCGAGGTTGAAGAATGCGGCAGTGACCTGGGGGGGGAGTTCGCAGGTGATTCGTCCGTCTTGAAGTGTGGCGCGGGCGACCTGGAAGCGTCGGTCGGTCCAACAGCCGGAGGCACGGGTGTAGAGGAGGTATCCTCCGACAATGTTCCGTCCGGCGGAATCGTATTCTGCAGTCAACGTGCCGCCCTCGCGGCGTGGCTGGGCAGGACGGTGCAATCGCTTCCCGTCCAGGGCGAGTCGTGCGAAGTCCGGGCAGATTTCCTCTCGGTCGGGCGTGTTGTGGTCATGGGGGTATTCGGGACGCTCGACAATCCAGGCATGGTCGCCGATGGCTCGTGCGGTCTGGAAGGCGGTGTCGATGGGGAAGTGCGCGTCGTTGGTGCTTCCGAAGAGCAGTGTGGGCATCGGGATGTTCGCCACAAAATTCGCGGGGTCCCACAAATCGCACCATTTGCAGAAGATGCCGTAGTCGTCGCCGCGCTCGGGGATGAACTTGCTCTCGCGTTCCCAGAAGCCGGTCCCATAGACGGGGAGGGCGAAGCGGAAGCGGTGGTCCACGGCCGCCGTCCAAAGGGTGATGACTCCGCCCCAGGAGATGCCGCCAAGTCCGATGCGGGTGGCGTCCACGCCGGGCTGGGCGCGCAAGAACGAGTTTGCCAGCACATTGGCCGCGACCGCGTGAAACGGCCACTGGTCCGCGAAGGGCTCGTCGGTCTGGGTGTAGCAGACCGGGTCCCATCCGTCCGGGCCGGAGAACTCGTGCTGCGGCCAGGCGATGTTGTAGCGGCTGTTCAGGGACCAGCTGGGGACTTTTCCACAGTTGTCCACGGCGATGGCCGCGAAACCACGCTTGTTCCAGAGCTGAACCCAGTCGGGCAGTGCGGTGCAACCGCCGCCGTGGATCAGGACGATGCCCGGCACGGGATGCTCGGCGTCCGCCCCTTCCGGCAGTTGCCAGAAGCCGAAGATGCGCGTGGGCTTCCCGTGATAGGCGGGGCCTTCCAGGAAAAGCTGGTTCACGCCGGGGTAGGGAACGACCTGGGCTGGGTGGAATTTCGGACATTCCTGCCAGTTCTGGACGGCATGCCGAACGGCTTCAAATGCTGAAAAATTATACATAAGAAATTTATTTTAAATCTGTTATGTTATTTCTAAATCATTTTCTTGGCGGTTTTTTTAAGGTGTTGCGCTCCCAGAAGACACCGTCGCGGTAGCCTTGGATTGTGGTGTCGGTTTCGGCGCGTTCCAGGCGCTTGAGCGCCCAGCGGCAGTATTCCTGGTTGATTTCAATGCCCGTGAAATGCCGTCCGAGCTTTTTGGCGACCACGGCGGTGGTGCCGCTTCCCAGGAAGGGGTCGAAGACCAAATCGCCCGGTCGTGAACTGGCGAGGATGAGCTTCGCCAGAAGCTTTTCGGGCTTCTGCGTGGGGTGGTCGGTGTTCTCGGGCATGGACCAGTAGGGCACGGAGATGTCGTCCCAGAAATTGGAGGGGCAGGTCAGGCGGTAGTTTCCCTCGGAGGTCTCCTGCCAGTCCTTGGGACGGCCGTTTTCGCGGTAGGGCGCAATCACGCGGCGCTTCTGCTTGACGGCATCGACATCGAAGTAGTATTTGTTGCCGACGGTGGCGAACCAGATGTCCTCGCAGCAGTTCTTCCAGTTGTTTTGGGCGCCACGGCCCTTTTCGCGCTGCCAGGTGATGCGGTTCCGTACCTTCAGGTATTTGGCCATCACCTGGAAGTCTGCGGCGGAACACTGCCAGTCGCCGCACAGGTAAACCGACGCGTGTGGCCTGAGGACTTTCAGCAGCCTGGGAAACCACGATTCCAGATATTGAAGATATTCGTCGTGGGAACGGCGCCCGAATTTTCGGTCGGCGAACTGCTTGTCCAGGTTGTATGGCGGGTCGAGAATGAGCAGGTCTGCGAACTGTTCCGGCAGCTGGTCGAGCACGTCGAAGAGGTCGGCCTGGATGACACGGTCGGCCATGGCGTCCGCAGTCCATTCCTGCGGGACACGAAGGAGCTTCCTGGACAGGCGGATACGCTCGTCCTCAGTCAAGGTCAAGGTGCGGTTTCTGGGGGCCCGGGGCTTCATGGCTGAAATGACAGATAGTTCGGTTCATAATATAGTATGCGGGTGGATGTACCGTCGGCGTCCTCGCTGTACTGCTGGCGCCACCGCCGCCGGGGGCTGTACCGCTGGCGCCTCCGCCCGCGGATTTGCTGTGGCGTCGGCGCCCCCGCCAGGCCAGGCGGCGGACTGTTTCGCGGGATATTTTACCGCCTAGTGGTGATGTACATGGAAAAAATCATTTCATGCATTATT
This sequence comes from Victivallales bacterium, assembly GCA_017417585.1. Classification (GTDB taxonomy): domain Bacteria; phylum Verrucomicrobiota; class Lentisphaeria; order Oligosphaerales; family Oligosphaeraceae; genus RGIG1601. The sequence continues at coordinate 35,531 of JAFPYX010000062.1, read as the reverse complement.
TTTTAGAAAATTGCGTCTTCCCTTGTCGTGATTTCACCACTCAAAGCCACTGATGTTCAGCACTGCCCAAAACAATCTACAACTTTCAGCTGTGCCGTGCGTAAATTTTTGCGGTGGTTTTGGTTGTGAAGCACTGAAAATGCGCAAGCAAGCAAAGCAAAGCTAGCTTGTACTCTGTTTAAATATCATTTCCCCTGTATTTCAAGCCTCATTCGAGGGGGGGACTATGCCCTTTCGAATTGAGGCTTTTCGTTTTTCGGTGTTTGGAATTCACTCTTTAAAATAGGATAAACGCAAATGAAAAGACAGTGCTTGTGGGCATTTGCCCTGTGGATGTGCATGACGGCGGTGGTCGTTGCTGCAGAGGTGTCGGTCTCGGTTGAGAAGGTCCAGCAGCGCTGGCCTTGGAATGGACTGGTGGATATCGACTACACGGTCACTTACGACGACGCCAATGCGGATGTCTATGTGGGCTTCATTGGCAAGGACGGCGCGTCCAACCGCTCGTTCCCGCTGAAGACTCTCGAGGGCGACGGGGCGGATGGCGTGGTGAAGGCCGGAACCCACCGCGTGACCTGGGACATGTCCGCCGACGAGCCGAACCTGCACACCGGCGACTTCACCGTCACCATCCAGGCCTTCACCGGCGCCTATCCGTACATGGTCGTTGATTTGTCCGGCGGCGTGGATGTCGCGCGCTACCCCGTGCGCTACAGCGCCACGCCCCCCGACGTCACCCAGGACACCTGCCGCACCACCGAACTCTGGCTGCGTCTCATCTTCCCAGGTACTTTCATGATGGGCTCCCCCGAGGAGGAACTCGGGCGTAACACAGATGAAACGCTCCACCAGGTCACTTTGACCAAACCCTACTACATCGGCGTCTTCGAGGTCACCCAGAAGCAATACCAGCTGGTCATGGGCACCAATCCATCTCGCTACAAGGGCGATACCCGTCCCGTGGAACAGGTCTCCTACAATACGCTCCGCGGCAGCGTAAACGGGGCAAGTTGGCCGGTCAGCAACCAGGTGGACGAGGACTCCTTCTTCTATGTGCTTCGCGCCAAGACCTCGCTGCTCTTCGACCTGCCGACCGAGGCGCAATGGGAATACGCCTGCCGTGCGGGCACGACCACCGCCTTGAACTCCGGCAAGAACCTGACCGCAACCGGCGAATGCCCGAACATGGCGGAACTTGGACGGTACAGCTACAATACCAGTGATGGGAAAGGTGGTTACTCTCCTCATACCAAAGTCGGCTCCTATCTGCCAAATGCCTGGGGGCTCTATGACATGTATGGAAACGTGTGGGAGTGGTGTCTGGACTGGTTGGCGAATTACTCATCATCGACTGTCACGGATCCTAAGGGCGGGACAAGTCGCTCGTCCCGCATGACCCGCGGCGGCGGCATTTTCCACAATGCAGGCAATTGCCGTTCGGCGCAACGCGGCGGCACCGGTTCGGGCGGCAGTTACAACGACACCGGCTTCCGCGTGGTCTGCTTGCCCGCCGTCCAATAGGAAAACGAGGCTTTGACGAGCGGGATGCGCGTAGCTGCAGCATTCCGCTGGCGTGGGCGCCAGTGCTACAGCATTCTCTGCTGGCGAAGCGCCAGCACTACAGCATTCTCCGCTGGCGAGGCGCCAGCGCTACAACTCATTTCCCATTATGAAAAAGCAATTCCTCTTTGCCTCGCTGTTTTTTGCTTGCCTCACTGTCTTTGCGCAGGTGGAGAATCTCACGCATGCCACGGCGACCTCGTCGTCGGTGCGCCTGGACTTGCGCGAGGGCTTTGGCGGGCGCGTGGTCCGGGGGACGGTCGCGCTCTCGGCGGAAGAGGGCGCGGTCACCTGCGACGGCAAGGCCGTGGGGACCTCGTGGGACACCACGAAACTCTCCGAGGGCTGGCATACGCTGAAGTGCGGGAGCCGGACGGAGCAGGCCTGTGTGCGTAACGACGCGGGAATCGCCTTCGAGGAAGGACGCCTTACGGGAAACACCACCTGGAACGGCTCTGCTGTCCATGTCGTGCGCAACGACGTCTATGTGCCCAGCGGTATCACCCTGACGCTTACCGAAGGCGCAGTGGTGAAGTTCGCGGAGGACTCCCGCATCATCGTGGAATACGGCGGGAAAATCTCCGTGCAGGGCAGCGAGGATGCACCGGTGCTTTTCGCGATGGCGGGGGACGACGCGGTGGGTGGGGACACCGACCTTTGTGAAGAGGAACTGGAACCCGTCTATAGTGCCAGAATCTACTGCTATGAGACCAATGGCTGGGCGGACAACGGCTGGCTGGTCTCCAGCCGCGTGGTCATCAGCGTGCTGCCGAATCTCGCCGTGAAGCCCGTTCGGGCGATGCGGCAGGGCGGAAATGTACGCATTCCCGTGACCGTCTCCGGCACTCGTAATACACCATTCTGGGTGGCGTGGGAGGCCGTGGACGGCACCGCAAAGTATGGCGTGGACTATGCCGCGAAACAAGGCAAGGTCACCTGGAGTTCGACCTCGGCGGGCGTGGCGTATATCGAAATCCCCCTGACGGACGATGCACCTGAAGGCGAAGCGTCTTTCCTCGTGCGGCTGGTCCGCGCGTGCGGAGCGAACATTCAGACCGCTGAGGCCGAGGTCACCCTCTATGACAATGCGGACAGCGAGTTCGACGCGCTTGTCCATGCCGCCGCGACCTCTGTCCCTGTCCGGCTGGACTTGCGGGATGATCTCGGCGGGCGCGCGGTGCGCGGTACCATACCTATGTACAATGCAGAGGGCACCGTTCTGCTGGATGGCGAGCCGTTAGGCGATTCGTGGAATACCACCGCGTTGGCAGACGGCTGGTATGGCCTCGCCTGGGGTGGTGAGACCACCGAGGTCGCGGTGATCAACGATGCGGAAATCAGCCTGGAGGAAGGACGCCTCACGGGAAACACCACGTGGGACAACTCGGCGGTGCGCCTGGTCCGCAACGATGTCTATGTGCCCAGTGGCGTCACCCTGACCATCACGGAAGGCACTACCGTGAAATTTGCCGAGGACTCCCGAATCATCGTGGAGAATGGCGGGAAACTCCAGATGAATGGCTCGGAGGATGCCTACGTGCAGTTCGCCATGGCGACGGACGACGGCTATGCAGGGGACACCGACATGCGCGATGAGGAGGTCGAACTTCCTTCCTATTCCGTAATCTATTGCTACTCTTCCGGAACCGTGGCGGACAACGGCTTCGTCGCCTCTCGCGGGCTGGTCGTCTCCACCACGTATCCGTCGGTCTATCTGCATTCCGCACTGGCACAGGAGGAGTCCGGCGAGGTGTACTTGGCGCTGACGCTCTCTGGCACGCGCAAGAGTTCTTTCTACATCGAATGGGAGGCAACCAACGGCACGGCGACCTACGGCGAGGACTACACCCTGTCATCCGGGAAAGTCACCTGGACTTCCACCGACAACGGCACGAAATATATCCGCATTCCGTTGGTGGCCGGAAATTTGTCAGAGGACGAAGAGACCTTCTCCGTGCGGCTGGTCGCCTCCGGCGGCGCGAACCTTGATGACCGCGACGCGACTGTCACCATCCGCAAGACCGCCGACTACGAAGTGAACGACCTGACGTGGTCGGAGGGACTTGCCGAGAAGGCCCGTCTAGACTTGCGCGATGGCTTTGGCGGGAGCATTGTGCGCGGAAACGTGGGCGTCTCACAGGAAGAGGGCAGTGTCAGCCTGGATGGCCAGACGCTTGGCGAGAACTGGGACACCGCTTCCCTGGCGGACGGCTGGTACGAACTTGTCTGTGGGGAGAATGCCCGCGAGGTCGTGGTGCTCAATGATGCCGAGGTCAGTCTGGAGGAAGGGCGGATCACTGCGAACACCACTTGGGACGGCACTGCGGTTCATCTGGTTAGAAATGATATCTATATTCCGAAAAATGTAACACTTACATTGACAGATGGTGCAGCGGTGAAATTCGCCGAAAACACGCGAATCATCGTGGAGAACGGAGGAAAGGTTTCCGTGCAGGGGAGTGTCGAGGCACCTGTGCAGTTTGCCTTGGCGACCGACGACACCTATGGCGGGGACACTGACCTGCGAGACGGTGAGATGGACGTTCCATCCAATTCGCTGATCTACTGCTACAACACCTCCAACGGCTGGACGGACAATGGTTATTTCGCGCTGAGGCAAATGACGATGAATACCCTGCCGACCATCGCGATTCACAATTCCCGCGCGGTGGAACACGAAGGCTTCGTGGCGATTCCCGTGACCGTTTCCGGCACCCGCAAGGCCGCCTTCTCCGTGGATTGGAGCGCCCACGACAATACTGCGAAACTGGGCGATGACTACACCAAGGCCTCTGGAACGCTCTCCTGGAGTTCCACCGACAACGGCACGCGCTACATTGAAATCCCATTGGTGAGCGACGAGAACAAAGAGTCTCTGGAGGCCTTCACCGTCACACTGGATGCCTCGTATGCCACCAATGTCGGCAACGCGCTCTCCACTGTCAGCATTTTCGAGAACGATGCCATTCTCCCCGCTGACGCGGTGTATGCGTGTGCTACTTATGACTATGACGAGCCGACTGACCTCGACGAACGCACCGACCTCTTCAGCCGCCTCGCCCGTGAAGTGGAGACCCTGCGGTACTCTACGGAATGGACGGAAAATGATCATGCCTCCGCAGTGCGTGTGACGTCGCAACTGGACGAGGAGGGCATTGTCCCAAGTGACCTCTATGTGAGCGAATCGGGAGAGACAGACGGCACGGTGGACTGGAATACCTACAGCCTTGAAACCGGCAGGTACTTGCTGGCCCACGAGACGTTGGATGAACGTGGTGGACTGCTGGAGCGCCTGGAGACCAACTTCTTCATCAACCGCGAGGTCATCGTTCACGAGGGGCGTTTGACGGGGGACGAGACCTGGGACGCCTCGTTTGTTCATGTCGTGCGTGGCAATGTCATCGTGCCGGCTGGCGTGCTGCTGACCATCAGCGATGGGGCAATCGTGAAGTTCCAGGATGGCTGCGGCATCGTGGCAAAACTGGGTAGTGTGGTAGATTGCAAGGGCGCGACCTTTACGCATATCGCCGACGACTCCGTGGGCGGAGACACCAATCTGGACGGGTTGGGTTCCGTGGTCAGTTACGACGCCTATACCCTGGGTGGCGACGGCACTGTCCGCATGGATTCTGCCTGTAAACTGCTCTGCAAATCCGCGACATTGCCGTCAGGAACGTTGAACCGTGATACCCGGCTTAGCGGAAATCTGGTTTATCGTGCAACAGGAAATCTGACGATTGCCAGAGGAATCACCCTGACCATCGATCCTGGCGCAGTGCTGAAATTCAATGCGGGGCAGGGTATTACGGTGAATGGAAAACTGGAGGCTCTGGGAACTCGCGCTCAGCCTATTGTCTTTACTTCCATCAAAGACGACGCGCATGGCGGAGACACCAATCAGGATGGCTCCAATACCTGGCCGGAGGAGGGCGACTGGGTTGGCGTTGCCGTCAATGGTGGGGAAGTTGTCATGGACAATGTTGTTATGGAGTGGGGTGGTTATGGTCAGTTCACCAATCAGGGCGATGCGATGCTCCGTTGCAATTCCGGCAGTGTGACTCTGGACAACAGTCGTCTGGCCCACTCGTTGCTTCGTCTGGTGAGTGCGGTGGGCACGGTCAACATCTCAAACTCGGTGTTGGAGCATGGCCGTTTCGGGATTGACGGGAGCGCAACTGTCATCAACTGTGTTCTGGCCTATTGCGGTGACTGGACACTCTCCGGGAGTGGCAATGTAGTCAATTCCATATTCTATGAAACTGCCTCATCATCTGGCTATTCAAGTGACTATTCCTGTTTCTATAATGCAGGTCGGCAACTGGAGGGAACTGGAAATCTGATGGTGGATCCGCTCTTCAACGACGCGTCGAACGGCGACTTCACTTTAAAGGCGACTTCGCCCTGCATCGACGCGGCTGACGGCAGCGTTGCCCCGGAACTGGACTACTGGGGTAAGCCGCGTATGAACTATACCAAAATCAACGATACGGGCGTGGCCTCGGAGAATGGTTGCGTGCCGGACATCGGCATCTACGAATTCCCCGGAACAGGTGGCGGCGAGGTGCCCGACTTGCAGTTGAACTGGGTGCGAGGTCCGGCGATTGCCGCCAGCGGCGAGATGGTCACCTTGGCGTGGCAGATCGAGAATGCCGGTCAGACCGTTATCCAGGGAACCTGGCGGGACAGCATCTCCGCCATCTCTTCGGATGAGAACCTTGGCAGCCAGACCGTTGAACTGGGGATCACCAGCGGCTATGAGATGCTGGCGCCCGGAGAGAAGAAGACCATCGTCCGGCAGTGCCGGATTCCCGCGATGATGCCCGGAAAATGGCGTTTTGCGGTAACGGTGAACGACAACCTGGACATCTACGAGCGTAATTACCTCAACAACCGTCAGGAAAGTGAAGAGGATATTGAAATCCAGGTCGATGAATGGCAAGCAGGGAAATATTATGTTCTGGCGGGGGGGGAGGACATTGCCTTGACGACGGGCGAACAGAGCATCCTAGAGCTGATAAGCCAGCAGTCAGACGCATTGACCTTCCGCGTTGGCGACGGCTTCCTGCCGACGGACGCGCATTTCACCTCCAGCGCCCGGACGTTGGAGGATGGCCGGAAGTTGCTGGTGGTGCCGGAAACGGCGAATGAATGCGCATTCCTGCGCATTGCCAATGACAGCGCCAACGGCGCGGCGTTCGGCATCCGCAACGTGGAGATGGCGGAGGCGGTCTGCGATGTGGTACCACAAGTGCTGGCTGCCCAGGAGATTGCCACGTTGAGCTTCATCCTACTGGATGCCGCGAAAGTCAAGCAAGTTGTTCTGAAACAAGGTGATACATCTATTGTTGCCACTGGTGTGTCCACCGATGACCAGGGGCGCACGGTTGCGACCTTTGATTTGTCGGAGGCGCTTTCAGACACGTATGATTTGGAAGTCATTGCCGAAACTGGAATGGTCTATTCGATTTCGGAGGTCGTTACGGTGGAGAAGTCTGCCAAGTCCGCGCAGCTGGAAGCATGGCTGGATCTTCCCGCCAGCGTGCGCGAAGGGCGCCAGTACATCGGCTATGTCTGCTACAAGAATTCCGGTGAGGTGGATCGGAACGCCCCGGTTTTCCGCGTGATTGGAAAAAATAGCACCCAGGTTAAGGCAAAACTCTTGGACGAGCCAAATGATGCGGTGCTACTCTACGGCGCGGGTGCGAACCCTGTAAATGTCCTACGTGCGGGTGAAGAAGGCCGCGTGCCATTCTATTTTACCTTCACCGGCAATTGTAGCCTGAAATTCGATACGATGACATTCCCTGATGAGGAGTACCCTGTCAGTGCGACCTTCGCGACCTGGAAGGAACTGGAGACAGCGGTGCACAAGGCGGCCGTGCGGTTGTACGAACGTGGTGCAGAGGAAACAAATTTCAATTCACTGCGTGATTTTGCCGAACGGATGACCGTCTCCGATTTTTCTGGCATCTGCGGACATGCCTACCATGCGAAATCGCATGCAGTTTTGCCAAGGGTCACGGTAATTGCCGACGCAACGATAGATGGACAGGCGATGCGTTTCACCGAGGTGACGGACAATGACGGATATTTTTGCTTCGATGCCTTGCCGGGGGCGGCGGAATATGCGTTGGCGCTGAATTTTGCGGAAACAGAAGGGGAGTATAAGGTGAATACAATGCCCGGGAAGGATGTCGCCGCCCTGGAAATCCTTGGAATCCCGTGGGGAAGCATCGATGGCTATGTCTGCATGAAAGGCGGTCAGCCGATTGCGGGGGAATATTCGGTGGAACTTTGGTCTGAAGACGGTGTATTTGCTTTAGTACGCAAGGAGTTGCCAGAAAACGCCTCATTCGAATTCCGCGATCTGGTCGATGGAACATACTGCGTGAAAGTGGTCAAAGGGGAGGATGTTTTGGTCAACAGTTCTGCTCCTGTGGTGGTGGATGCGGCCAATGCTGCGCAGCATATCGTAGTTGAAATTGAAAGTCTGGGCAGAATTTATGGTCGATTGCTGACGAAGGATGGTGCAGTCTGCAGAGAAGATGGCATGCAAATGGTGGCTTGCGGAGAAAATGGCGGCGTGTACTACGCAGACGTAGCAGAGGATGGAAGCTGGGAGATTGCTGAGATTCCATCCGGTGCATATCGTCTGGAGGTTGATGCGGAGAACTGGGCGTTGGCCGAGGAGACAGTTGCCGGGTGCCTGGAAGAGGACGACTTGGATGTGGGGACGCTGGCCCTGATGCCTAAGGCCTTGTTCATACCGTTCCCCGCCATTGGAGCCGCCCCCCTAGATGTCGAGTGCCATTTTACCATGGACGACTCCACCGACGGCTATGCTTTTTCTTGGGACTTTGACGGCGACGGCATTGCCGATAGCACGGAGCCAGAGCCGGAGTGGACTTATACGGAATTTGGTGAGCATGAGATTGCCTTGACGTTGACGACTCCGGATGGTAAGGAGAAAGAGTCTCGTCAGACGGTCACGGTCATCGAGCCGATTGAGAATGTTTTGTACGACGATGTGATTCTGATCCACGAGATGGAGAATCCTCCCTACGAGTTCGTTTCCTGGGATGGCACGACGCTGGTGATGCGCGAGGTCGGCGAGTACCCCGTCAAGCCGGTTGAGAACGCCAAGATGCTCTTTAAGTTTCCAGATGGCGACGTGGTTGGCGTAAAAATCCTCACTAGTCGGAAACATGGCGATTGCTACTACCTGACCGTGGACGACGCAACGCTGACGGATGTCTTCAAGAGCTTCAGTTTCCAGTTGTCGGAAGATGATTTTGACGAAGATGCGTCGTCGGAGCTACGTGCCCGTCCCAAGCGCGAATACAAGTACGAAGACGAGGGGACAAAACTGAATTTTGAGGCTGGAGTCACGATTGATCTGGACTGCGGGAGGCAAGCCCCCGAACTCAATTTGTTGCATGACAGCGAAAATGATGTCTTTGGTTTCGTATATCGGGATGGTTTCTGGCTAAAGCAGACATTCAATTTTTCGAATGTCAGTGTTGGCGTCTCCCATGGCGGGAAATATACCAAAAAGCCGTCATATAAATACAAGAAAAATGTCTGGCAGATCTGGTTTACCCTGAGTGGAGTGCCTTGCCAGCTTTTGGGCGAGCTCTTCTGGGATGTCTCCCTCTCGGTGAATGATTTCTTTACTGGCTCCTTTGCCTTGAAGGAGGAAGTTGGATTTGAGTTTTGCAAGGTCATCAAAGGAAATCACACGGAGGTGAACCAGGGGGGGAAGCCTACCGGAAATCTGGAGCTGACTGGCCTGGACTCAAACTGGAAGCTGCCAAACATCACGGGAAATGTTCAATGTGGTGTGGGCGTGCGCCTTATGCTGTGCGGAGCGTCACTCAAGGGGAAGGCCGAGGCGTCGCTTTTGGAATTCAGTTTGAAGTTGACGGGAGATGCTGGCTTCACATGGTCGTCCCAAACATTTGAGATCACGGCGGGAGTCAAATTTTCAGCCACCGCCAATGCGTTCAATGCAAGCCTTCATGTAGGATCATGGGATTTCGACTTTACAGGCTGTACATTGCCCTTGTGGTCAGGTGATGTCGCGAGATGGAAATGGATTTGGGGACTGCCAAGGGAAGAGTTTGATTGGATCTCGACACCCTACGATACTGGAAAGGGATTCTACACGGTGGATTTCACGACAACCGGGCCACTAACGGACACATACGAAACCGGTGACTGGCGGTTCCATAACACATACTTCCCCTGCAAGTCAATTGATCGACGCCTCTGGAATTTTGGCGATGGGGGAGGGGAAGTTATCCATTCAGGAGGGGCATCGTCGGAAAGTTTTGCCATTGCCTTCCAAGGACAAGCGGCGCACCAAGTGAGTCTGGTGCCTCAAAAGGAGGCTTCGGGCAAATGGGTGAATGGCATGGGGTATTCCGCTGTTGTCGCACCAGACGGAACAATCCAAAGATGTCCGAAATGCGGACATGTCTATGGTATGTATAACACCACCTGCAAGTGCGAGTGCCATGGCCACATTATTCCTCCCGATGGGGACAGCACGATTCCGACTCTTCAGTCCTGCGACCCGAACGAGATTGTGGGGCCGCGCGGGGTGGGGGATCCGGCGACGCAACGCTTGGTGGCGCCAGGCGAATGGCTGGACTACACGGTCTATTTCGAGAATGTCGCCACGGCGGACGCGGCGGCACAGGAGGTCTGGGTGGATCTGAATCTGGACGGCTCGCTCGTGGACCTCTCCAGCTTCCAGTTGGGGACGGTTGCCTTCGGGAACCAGCAGGTGAATACGCTCAACGGCAAGGCGCTGGGCAAATTCGCGGTGACGCAGGATGGCACGCCATGGCAGGTGCGTGGAACGGTCACGTATGACGCGTCGAGCGGCGCGGCGCAGTGGTATCTGCGCAGCTACGACCCCGCGAATGCCGAGGGCGGCTACTGGCCGGCGGTCACGACGGCGGGATTCCTTCCACCGAATGACGACACGCACGCGGGCGAGGGCTATGTCACCTTCCGTGTGAAGGTGCGCGAGGATGCGCCTATCGGCCGTCGCATCGACTGCAAGGCGACCATCGTCTTTGATCACAACCAGCCCATCACCACCTCGCCCGCCTGGTTCAACTGGATCTACGACGGCGGAACCAGGACTGCGAATCCGCCGAATGTCCTCGCCTGGGATGAAGTGGACGGGGCGGAATACGATGTCGTCATCTGGACGGGTGCACCGGAGGTGTCGGACGAGGCGTCGGAGATGGTTGCACAATTCACCGGACTGACGTCCAATACGTTGCACGTGCCTTCGGGACTTGCGGCGGAAATGACCTACTACTGGCAGGTAACCACGACTGTGGATGGCGTGGCGACGACTGGCGCAGTCTGGAGCTTCGAGCTGGGTGAACGACTGGCCATCCGGCCGGAACCGGGCTGGAATCTGGTTTCACTGCCATTCCCACTGGACAACTATTCGGAGCAGGTGATGCTCTCTCGAATCTTGTTTGAGCAGGAGGAGGATGCCTATGTTCGTCCTTTGACCTTGGGCATTGGCCGTAGTTACTGGTTGTTCCAAGATGAGATGGATTCTCTGGAGTTGCAACTGTTCCCTGATTCAAATGCTGAACTTCGCGGTGACGAGGAGGAATCCATCTGGACAGTCGGCTGGAACATGGTCGGGCCTCTGGTGGAGGATGCCGTGGTGGAGTCGTCCGCACGGGTATGGTGTTTCCAGGACGGCGGCTGGTATCCGCTGGAGGCTGCTGACGGCGAATATCATCTCCAGGCCGGCGAGGGATATATGATCTGGAAGGACTCCTCAGAGACTCAATAGCGATACGGGAGGGCCGTGCGTTCACCTTCGCCCTGGGGGCTTCGGTGGACAAGCCTGCACGCCCTTCCTGTTGAGGAGAAAAAACGAATCCTTCGCCCTTCGTTGGTTTGTTGATTGTATTCCCTTGCAGGGCGCGCGGGCGCGCGTCCCTCCCACGCCCTTCGTTGGTATGATAATTGTTTTCCCTTGCAGGGCGCGCAGGCGCGCGTCCCTCCCACGCCCTTCGTTGTTTTGTTAATGTATTCCTTTGCAGGTCGCGCTGGAACGCGTCCATCCCGACAACGCAGGAAGCGCGTCCCTCCCGATATTATTGCTTGGGGGAGATGAATTTGTCGAAATAGATTCGGTCGGCGGGGATGCCGTGCTTGGCGAGGACGGTCTGGCAAGCGTCGAGCATTCCGGGGGAGCCGCAGAGGTATGCCTCCAATTCGGCGGCGTCGGACATTGCGGCGAGATGACGGTCGAGGACTTCGGTGATGAGGCCCGTCTCGCCGGTCCAATTGTCGTCAGGCTGTGGTGCGGAGAGGGCGGGCACGAAACGGAAGCCAGGAATTGTTTTGGTAAATTCGTTAAGCTCTTCTTGTAAATATAGTTGTGATTTATTTACTGCACCAAAAAAGAGGGTCGTGGAGGGCTTGGCGACCTGCTTGTCCCGCATCTCCTGGAGGATGCTTCGCAGGGCGGAGAGTCCGCTGCCGCCGCCGATGAGGACCGCGCCGCGTCCGGAGTCTTGCAGACGGAATTTCCCGTTTGGGCCAGCCAGAACCAGTTCGTCGCCGACCTGCGCTTGCTCGAAGAGCCACTTGGTGCCGAGCCCGGCGGGCGTCTTACGGATGATGAACTCCAGCATTCCAGGGACCTGTGCATCACAGGCGATGGAGAAGCACCTGCGCAAGATGGTGTTCTCTGGCCCGGGGATGCGCCATTGCATCCAGGCACCTGGGACGACCTCGAAGGTGGCGGGTTCGATGGCCTCGACGCGCACGAGCAGGATGTCGGCGGTCATCGGGAGCTTGGCGGAAATGCGAACGCGGTAGTCTGGCATAATTCGTAATGCGTAATGCGTAATGCGTAATTGGGAAAGTCTTTTAAGGTCTGTCGTCTGTCGTCTGTCGTCCCGCCTTGACGTCCGTCGTCTGACGTCTGACGTCCCGCCTTGTCGTCCGTCGTCTGACGTCCGGCGTCTGAGCGCCCCAAATCACTCGTACCTCAGGCAGTCGATGGGGTTTAGGTTGGAGGCGCGGTAGGCGGGATAGAAGCCGAAGAAGACGCCGACGACGGCGGAGAAGGCGAAGGAGACCGCGACGGAGCTCTCGGTGATGAGAATCGGCCAGTTCTGGATGTTGCCTACCATCTTTGCGCCGACGATGCCCAAGATGGTGCCCAGGAGTCCTCCAACGCAGGCAAGTGTCATCGCCTCCAGGAGGAACTGCATCAAGATGTCAATCGGTCGTGCGCCGATGGCCATGCGCAGGCCGATTTCCTTGGTGCGCTCGGTGACCGAGACCAGCATGATGTTCATGATGCCGATGCCGCCGACAATCAGCGAGATGGAGGCCACGGCACCAAGCAGAACGGTGATGGTGGAGGAGATGGAAGTGACCATCTCGGTGATTTCCGTCATGTCACGGATGGAGAAGTCATCCTCCTTGCCGGCCTTGAGGCGGTGGCGCTGGCGCAGCATCGCGGTGAACTCGGTCTTGGCCTCCTCCAGGTCGCCCATGTCGTGCAGGGAGACCAAAAGCTGGTTGACATTGTTGAAGACGGAATTCTGAAGGGTTCGGCGGACGGTGGTGTAGGGCATGATCAGAATGTCGTCCTGGTCCTGTCCCATCGAATTGGAACCCTTCTTCTCCATCACGCCGATGACCTTGAAGGACATGTTCTTGACGCGCATGGTCTTGCCGATGGGGTCGATGCCGGGGAAAAGGTTGTCCACCACGGTCTGTCCAAGAATCACGACGCGTTTGCCGGCATGGACGTCCTCCTCGGTAAAGAAGGTTCCTGAACCGACATTCCAGCCACGTACGGCGATGAAGCCGGTGCCTACGCCGGAGACCTGCGTGGACCAGTTGTTCTCGCCGTAGATGACCTGCGCGGAGGCGCGCACCATCGGCGTCTGGGCGGCGACCAGTTCAGGGTAGTCTTTCTCCAGTTGCTCGCCATCCTCGGCGGTGAGAGTGTTGGAGGCACCCGCGCCCATCGACATGCCGCCGGAGCGCATGGCACCCGGGAAGATCATGACCAGGTTGTTGCCCATCGAGTTGATGGAACTCTTCATCTGTTCGCTGGCGCCATTGCCGATGGCGATCACGGCGATGACCGCCGCGATGCCGACGATGATGCCCAGCGCGGTGAGCAGGCTGCGGACCTTGTTGCGCCAGATGGCGCGCAAGGCGACTCGGAAAATCATTAGTAAATTCATAATAATATTATTATGAAGGATTATTAATCATTTTATCCACCTTGCCGTCCTTCATGACAATCTGGCGTTTGGCATAGGCGGCGACATCGGGTTCGTGGGTGACCATGATGATGGTGATGCCCTTGGCGTTGAGTTCCTGCAGGAAGGTCACGATTTCGACCGTGGCCTTGGAGTCGAGGTTGCCGGTGGGTTCGTCGGCGAGGATGACAGGCGGGTCGTTCATGAGGGCACGTGCGATGGCGACGCGCTGCTGCTGTCCGCCGGAGAGCTGCGCTGGCGTGTGGTAGAGCCGTTTTCCCAGCCCGACCAGTTCGAGCAGTTCGATGGCGCGTTTGCGGCGCGCCTCGGCGGAAATTTTCACTCCGCCATAGAAGGAGGGCAGCTCGACATTCTCGATGGCGGTGGTTCGTGGCAGCAGGTTGAAATTCTGAAAGACAAAGCCCAGTTTGCGGTTTCGGAAACGCGCCAGCTCGTTCTTGGTCATCGTGGAGACTTCTCGCCCGTCCAGCTTGTAGGAGCCGGAGGTGGGCTGGTCCAAGGCGCCAAGGATGTTCAGCATCGTGCTTTTGCCCGAACCCGAATGCCCCATGATTGCCACGAATTCACCATAGTCGATGGACAGCGACACGCCGTCCAAGGCATTCACCTTGGTGTCGCCCATCGAGTAGGTCTTGTACATGTCTTTGATTTCGATTAACATAGGGGGTAAAAGCTTGCTAGAGGTTCTAGAAGGGCTAGAGGTTCTAAAGCCTACATTCTGGGCGGACCGCCGCTGCGGTTGCCGCCTCGGCCGGGCGGCGTGGGCATGAAGGGGTTCTTGGGCTGGTCGCCGCCACTTGCGGCCTGGGCTGCGGACTGCTTGCCGATGACGACGCGCTTGCCGATGAGTTCCTCGCCGTCCAGAATGACCGTGTTCACGCCGTCGGTGATGCCGGTACGGACGGTGACCGGGTGGATTTTCGTTTCGGAATCCGCAATCCAGATGGTTGCCGAACCGGCTTCCTCGTCAAAGTGCGCCGGCGCGTCAAACGCGGCTCCTCCTGCGTTCGGGGCGCCATTCGGGGGGAAGCCGCCCGGCGCTGGCGCGGCGGCGGCCTGGTTCGGCGGATTGAAGCGTGTGGCTGCGTTGGGGACCACGACCGTGTCCGAGGCATCCTGGGTGATGATGGAGAGATTGGCGGTCATGCCGGGGAAGAGTTTCTCGCCGGGGTTCTCGGCCTCCACGATGACGGGGTAGGTCACGACATTGGAAGTCGTGGTCGAGGAGAGGCGGATTTGCGTCACCTTGCCCTTGAACTTCGTCCGATAGGCGTCCACGGTGAAATTCACCGGCTGGCCGACGCGGATGCCGCCGATGTCGGCTTCGGGAATGGCGGCTTCCACCTGGACCACGGAGAGATCGGTGGCGATGGTGAAGAGGGGGGTGGCGTTCATGGAGGAGACAACCGTCTGTCCCTTGTCAACCGAGCGGTCGATGACCACGCCGGTGACCGGAGAATGGATGGTGCAATAGCTCAAGTTGGTCTCGGCGTTCTTGACGGCGGCCTTGGCCTGCTCGATGGAAGCCTTGGCCTGCTCGATGGCGGCCTCGTTCTGCTTGTGGGTTGCGGTCAGTTCATCGACGGTCGCCTGCGCGGAGTCCAGTTCCGCCTCGGTGGTCATCCCGCGTTCGGCCAGCTTCTTCTGGCGGGTGAGTTCCTTCTGGGCGTAGTTCAGCTGCGCGGTAGTGCGTTCCAGCGTGGCTTCTGCGGACTTGAGCTGCGCGTGCTGGGAGGCCAAGGAGGCGCGCTGGGAGGCCAGCGCGGATTCGTAGGTGTCCGGGTCGATCAGCGCGATGACCTGGCCTTCCGTCACGCGGGAGTTGTAGTCCGCATATAGTTCAATGACCTCGCCGGTGACCTGCGTGGTAACGGAGACTTTCTGGATGGGATCCACCGTTCCGGTCGCCGTGACCTCCTCCGTCACGCTGCCGCGCTGGATTTCCTGGAACCGGTAAAACACCGTATCTTCCTTCACCACATGGCGTTTCCTCCAGAAGAAGATGCCGCCTGCAATTACAACCAGACCAATGAAGACCCAAATGAATTTCTTCATAAGTAATTTATTATTAAAAAATTAAGTTCTATTTTAAAAAGTGCTTACTCACCTATGAGGTAGGAGACGGCGGTCTGTGCCTCCAGGTAGTCGAAATGCGCGGTCACGGCGTTTGCCTTGGCGGAGGAGTAGGACACCTGCGCGTCCGTGCGGTCTACCGCCGTGGCCTTTCCGTGCTTGTATTTCTCGTTGACGATGTCGAGATTCTGTTTGGCGCTTTCCTCCGTCAACCGCGCGACTTCCAGGGACTGCCTGGCCCGGTTCATGGTCAGCACAGCGACGATGAGATTGCGGTAAACCGTCTGTTCCTGGGCGGCGTAACGACTGCGGGCAAGACGGAACGAATCCACCGCGGAGCGGATCGCACGCAAGTTCCGTCCGCCATTGAACAGGGTTTCGGAGAGCGAGAGACCTCCGCTCAGGTTCCACAGCCAGGGCAGTCCGGGGTTCACGCCGGAGACGCTGCCCGAGAAGGAGAGCGACAATGACGGGTAGAGGGCGGCGATGTTTTCATCGATTCGCGCACTTGCCGCCTCGATGTCGTAGCGCATGGCAATCAGTGTGGGTTCCTGTTCCCGTGCCAGCTCCATCAGCTCGTCTGCATTCTGGGAGTACTCCTTGACGTCGGCGTCTCCAAGTGTGTAAGTTGGGTATTCCGCCAGTCCGAGGGCTTGATTGAGGTCGGCCCAGCCGGTCGCGATGTCATTCGCGGTGGTGATTTCCTTCAGCTGCGCATTCTGGTAGTCGACCTCGGCCTTGATGACATCATAGTCCATCAACGTCCCGATTTCCCGTTTCAGCCTGACTTGCTCCAGGTGGTCAAGATATTGCTGGACGGCATCCACGGCAACGTCGTGCAGTCCGATGCTGCGCTTCAATTCAAAGAATGCCCTCCGGACATTGTAAACGACGGCATTTCGCGCGGCGATGTAATCTTGGGCGGCGGCCAGGAGGTTCTTCTCCGCCTGGATGATGGCGGCATTCTTCCTTCCGAAGTCAAATAGGGTCAGATTGAGTCCGAGGCTTCCGCTGTAGGATCCGGTATTGTGTGTCGTTCCATGATGACGGTCGCGGTTGGCGGTGGAACGGTTGTGCCCTGCGGACAGCGAGGCAGATGGCAGATACTGCGCCTTTGTGTCCTCCAGGGCGTATTGGGCCTGGTTGATGGCAAGGCTGGCCTGGAGGACCTTCGGGTTGCATTTCAGGGCAATGGCCTCCAGCTCGGAGAGACTCATCGGTTGATCCGTGCGCAGGCCGGCCTCCTCGGCAGTCATGGTATATTCGCCGGGCAATTGCAGGGACGGATCCTGCTGGATTTTGCGTGCATCCTTTACGGTGGCACATCCCACCATCATCAGGCAAAGTCCACAGGCGAGAGGCAGGAGGTTTCGTTTAAGATGAATCATGGGCGGTTAAATGGAAAGGGATACGATATAAAATGCCAAGAACAGCGGGCATTTCCGAAAATACATCCGCAAAACGTCAGGAATTGAAAGTTATTGTGCCGGATGATGAAAAAGAACGAAAATCGCCCCGTAGTAGCACGGGGCGACACGCTGCACATTTTCAAGTTGTCCAAACGATTGCATTGTTGTGCCAATGCTTCATCTGGGGATGCAACTTACCGGCGGGAATTTCCAGACTTCGGAGAATTGACATGACCGGAAGGAGTAGGTGAATTGGATGGCTTCGAAGAATTGCCATGACCGGGAGTGTGAGTATGAGTCTGGTGTGGCTTGCCCGGCTGAACCTGCGCGGGCTTTGGCGGCTGAGTCTGGCTCGGCTTTGGCGGCTTGGGCGGCTGCGTCTGGTGTGGCTTTGGTGGCTTAGGAGGCTGCGGCTGTGTCTGGCTCGGCTTTGGCAGTTGAACCTGCGCGGGTTTTGGCGGCTTGGGAGGCTGCGTCTGGCTCGGCTTGGGCGGTTGAACCTGCGCGGGTTTGGGCGGCTTGGGCGGCTTCGGTTGAGGCTGGTTTGGCTTAGGCGAGGGTTTTCCGTGCCCTTTGGTCGGCGGCATTGCCGGACCATGACCGTGGTGATCATGGTAGTCGTGGTGATGTCCAGGATTCGGGTTTGGTGGCGGGGGATAGAGAGGGGACGTGTGGTAGTTGTAGTTCTCTACGTGGTAGGAGCTGTTGGTATAAATGACGTCAGCGCCGTAGTCAGGGGTGTATGGAGTGTAATCAGGGCTGTAAGGGGTCTCATAGACGCATCCGGCTGTGAGAAGGCCGAGGATGGTGAAGGCGCCAAGGATGATGTTACGCATGATGACCTCCTGGGTTGACGGTGTTTTGCGCGTGAAGGTGGTTCCGTGTGAATCGGTTCGTTCTCTACAGTATAATACTTGTTTTCGAGACCGGTTTCCAACGTTGCAGAGAAAAACTATGTTTTAGACGCGATCCCCTGGGCGATTTTCATCAGCCAGGAAAGATTCTGGGCGGCGAATCGGCCAGGAAGAAGTGCGCGGCCATGCGAAAAAGCGTCGATGAGCGTCCGCATCGGGTCGGGGATGTGATGCGACTTCGCATGGACAAGATCCTGGAGTTCGAGAGCGAACAGCCCGTCGTCGTCCTGGGCGTTGTGAGCCGCGAAGACGGTCTCGTTTAGCCGGAAGATCCGTTGGTTGGGAGACTGGGTGTTGGCAGGAAGATGTCCGACAGTGAGGCGGCATTCCAATGGCGGCGGGGGCGACGGATTGTCCGACCGGTCGGTGCAATCGAATCGCGCCGTGACTTGGTTGGAGGCGGGAAACTCCAGCTGGATGGTATCCGGGCGGAGATGTCGAGTCAAGGCGACTCCCTGGACGGCTGCCAGCAGGTGCGCCCCCAAGTCCAGCCAGCTGGAGAGCGCCCCCGGCGCATGGTTGCGAATCGGCGTGAGCAAGGTTGCTTCCAGCCGTGTGACGGGTTGGTCACCCAGACCGCTCAAGGCTAGGCATTGCCGAATGACCTCAAAATACTGCGAGCACATCCCCAGAAGACGGTTGCGGGCGTTTGCCAGTTCAATCAGTTCGTCGCATTGGCGATGGAGGACCGCCGGGGGGAGGGTGGCGTCGTAGAGGAAGGGCTTCTCGCAGAGCACGTGGCATCCCGCCAGCAGGGCGGCGCGCGCAGTGCGGAAATGCAGGGCAGGCGGCAGACAGACGTCCACAATGTCCGGCGCGGCATGCTGCAGGAGGCGTTCCAGGTTGTCATGGCCCTTCACGGGATGCCCCAGCAGGGTTGCCAGAGATGTTTCAGTTCGTGCGACACTTTCCGCGCTGGAACCCAGGAAGCCCACGACCTGCGCTCCTGCGCGTTCCCACCAGTTGGCATGATGGCGTCCGACGCCAGATGCGCCCAACACCACGACCTTCGGGTTTTCAGGCATCGTGACCTCTTCTACTGAGGGCGCCACGAGACGCCGTCCCTTGAGCAGCTGCTGAATTTGGGAGGAGAGGGCGTTGCGGGCGAAGCCGAGCAGCTTGGTGTTGTGGAAATGGAAGAGCGCATCGACCTGTTCGGCGGTCAGCGCCTGGTAGATGGGGCAGGGGAAATCCCGTAGGATTTCACGTCGGGAGTTCTCCGATATGTCCTCAGTGACTACCAGAAAGGCAAGCTGGTTGCGGTGCTGGAGGAGTTTTTCCCTTCCTGTGGAGACGACTCTGGCACGCAGGGTGAAAGGCGCCAGATGCGTCAAGGAATCAAACAGAGATTCGTTCTCGTTTTTCATAAATTACTTGTTTGCAAATACTTATCAACTTCATTGGCGACGATGACGCCGTAGTTGGCCGCGCCGAGCCATCCGGACATGATGATGCCCACGGAGCCGGTGTGGAAGAGGCCGGGGAGTTCTTTGGGCAGGCCTTGGGAGAATTTCAACCCCTCAAACTTGGTGCCGAAGGTGGCACCGTTGAGATGACCGGTGTACCGCTGGAAGGTCTGCGGCGTTGCGGCGCAGGTGTAGTCGGTGATCTTGCGGATGTTGGGAACGTATGGCTCGATGCTGACGAAGGCGTCTTCGACCAGCTTCTCCTTTTCAGCGCGGTATTGTTCTGCCGTGAGGTCGCTCCAGTCCTGGAATTTTGCGTTCATGGATGCCACAATGGCGTATTCGCTGGAACCGGGGCGGATTTCGGGATAGTAAACGGAGAAGGTGCGGCTGGTGATGTGGTGGTCGCACAGCGCATTGGCGTCGAATTCCGGATAGGTGGAGTGGAAGACCAGGTCGCCGATGTAGGGGAGCTTCTCGCCCGGCTTGATGCCCAAATAGACTTGGCAGGAGGAGGTGGAGAGACGAACTTGTCGTAGTCCAGCGAGAAACTCAGGGGAGAAGAATTCCTCGCCAGCCAGTTCAAGGACTGTACGTGGCAGGGAGCCGTTGGAGACCGCCGCCCGGCAGGCGATGTTCTGGCCGTTGAGGCAAACGCCGGTCACGCGATGACCGTCCACCAGGACCCCCTCCACTCGTGCGTCGCGCACGACCTCCACGCCGTTGCGATGGAGTTCCTCCTCCATCATCTTGAGCATCAGGTCCGTACCGCCAAGGAAGGTATAGACTCCCTCGCTCATGAAGTTCCCGAAGACGATGCCGTAGGAGATGGCAGGTTCGTCCAGCGTGGAGCCATTTGCGTAGGTGATGGGTTCCATGAGGAAGCGCCAGACGTCGGTGCGGCCGGGGAAGAACTTCTGGAAGAACTGCCGCGTGGTCATCGTCTGGTCATCGTAGTAGTTCATCTGGGCGATGGCCTCGAAGAAGGCTTGGACGGTTCCCGGCGCAAGGCGGAAATGCTCCGTCATCTTGCGCGAGAAGTCCTGGGTGTCGAAGGTGGATTCCAGGTGGTACTGCGGATTGTCGAAGCGGATGGACTTGACCTGCACGACCTGCCTGGCGAAGTCATTCCCCCAGTATTTGCGCAGGCTCTTGCGCATCCCGACGGGGAAGCCGTGCAGCGCGACATCGAAGATGTGCCCCTTGCGCCGGAAATAAGTAGCAAGCCCGCCCAGCTGGGTGTGCTGTTCCGCCAGCAGGACACGGTAGCCAGCCCGGGCCAGGCGGTTTGCCGCCGTCAGGCCGCCCAGGCCGCCGCCGATGACTACGATGTCATAAGAACTGGAAAGCATTTGTCGAAGAGAGTTGCCTTAATCGGTAAAGTCAATGAGGAGCTGGCAGGAACTTGCCTCCCGCAATGGGGAGGCGAGTTCTTCCCGCAGAAGCTGGTTGTAGCGCTGCCGGACTTTTGCATTGCGGCTGGGGCAGGACAGCTGTACCAGGGCGTTGATTTCCAAAAAGTGGACATGGGCGGTATGTTCGGCTGGAGCCCCCCATAGCGCGTTCACACGTTCCCGCATGAGACGGAGGATTTCCCCAAGTTGGTGCACAAGGGAAGAGAGCATCGCGTGCAACTCCAATTCAGTCTGGGGGCTCAGTGGGAGGTCATACAGGCGGCTTGGCCGGCATTCGACCCCCACCACAGGATGGGCGTCCGAGACGGGAAGCAGAGTGATCACGCGTTTCTGCAGCAGCAGCTGACTGTCCTGTGGAAGCGGCAATTCCCATTCCTGGGCGCCGAGATAGCGAGTCGGCCGCAATATCGGCGGCAGCGACTCCAATTCGGAGAAACGATTCCGCGAGGATGAAGTCGCAGGGCAGTTCGTGTGAGGAATCGGGAAAAACGTGGCAGGAAACGTGACATGACTGGCCGCCTCGGGATGGCCGAGCTCCCGAAGGACGCGGATCAGCTGCTCCGTCAGCTCGTCACGGGTGACGCGTGGTGGTTGCGTAGCGGCCTGCCGATAATGACGCAATACGCTGTCCAGAACAGCAGTGGGGATGGTCGGGTCATGGATGCCGCTTTGGGCAAACGCATGTTCCAGAACTTGCTGCAGGATATCCTGGTCCAGCGGACTTTCCGTCTGTGTCGCCGGATCGTAGATCAGCAGGGTCTGGGAACGAAATCGAATCATGTTACGGGGCAGGGAAACTGGCTGGCGCGTCGCCGGATTTCGCCTCGCCAGACGACGTGTCCTCGGGATGGAGTTCGCGGGTGATCTCCTTGACAAAGGCATCCGCGTCCTTGAAATGCCGGTACACGGAGGCAAAACGCACGTAGGCGACCTCGTCGATTTTCTTCAGCGCGTCCATCACCATCTCGCCAATGACGCTGGTGCGAATTTCATCCTGCGGCAACAAGGTGAGGCGGATGGTGATGTCTCCGACAATTCCGTCTAGGATTTCGGTGCTGATGTTCCGTTTCCAGCACGCAAGCCGGATGCCCTCGCGCAATTTGTTGGGATTGAATTCCTCACGGCGCCCGTCTCGCTTGATGATGGTGGTGATGTTGACGGGGATGATGGTCTCGTGGGTGGTGAACCGGAAATTGCAGTTGAGGCATTGGCGACGCCGACGGATGGTCTCGCCGTTGTTCATGACACGGGTGTCAATCACCTTGTCCTCGACAGAATGGCATTTGGGGCACAGCATGCTTGATGGATAGAAAGAAGCGCGAATGAAAGAAAAGGCGTGGCCGAAACAAAAAAAGCACGGAATCGTAGATCCGTGCTTTCAGGAAAACCATTCCGGCAGTGGACGATTACGCTTCTGCCGCTTCAGCCTTGGCATTCGCCTTCGCCAGGGCGCGCTGGAGCTTCTTGGGTTCCTTCAACTTGGCACGGAGCTGGTCAATGGGCATCTTCTCGACGACGGCCTCGTCCATGCCCAAGGCAATCAAACGACGGCGCTGGACAAGGCAACGGCGGCGCTTCGCGGCGCCAGTCTTGCGGGGACGGACTTTGTTCTTGTTGCGGAAAGTACTGGTTGCCATTGTATTATCTCCAAAACTAGGGTTGATTCCTCAGTGACATTAAATGGTAAACGATAAAATATAACATCGTTTGCCAGATTTGCCAGTCGCCAAAGGGATTATCCCGCTGGCTGGGAAAGCCAGTCTTGGAGTGCCTGGAAGGTGCTTTTCAGATCGGTGAAGGTCAGCTCCGCATGGCGGTCCAGTGGCGTGGGCTGCGCGTTGACAATCACCAGCTTCCCTCCATGGCGGATGGTCTCTTCCGGCAAGGCGGCCACTGGATAGACGACTAGGCTGGTGCCCAGGACCAACGCCAGGTCGGCATGCGCGAAATCGTTGAAGGCGCGGTCGAGGTCCTCCTCGACAAGATTCTCGCCGTAGAATACGATGTCCGGCTTGATGACACCGCCGCACTTGGGGCAATGGGGGACTTCGCCTTTCATCGCAGTGTCGATGATGGCGGAAATCGGGTAGCGCGCATGGCACTTGAGACAGTGGTTGTGTTGGGCGCTGCCGTGCAGCTCAATCACGTCATGTGCTCCGGCTAGAGTGTGGAGCCGGTCGATGTTCTGCGTGAAAATGCCTCCGATGATGTTTCTGGACTGCATTTCGGCCAGAGTGGTATGGACGATGTTGGGCTGGTAGGCGTCGTCTGGCTGGACGAAGATCTTGAGCGCGTAGAAGTATTCCGGATGGGCACGAAAGACATCCAGGGAAAGGATGTCCTCGATGCGCATGCCATGCCAGTCGTGGGAATAGAGGCCGTTGGCGCTGCGGAAGTCCGGAATGCCGGAAAGTGTGGAGACTCCCGCGCCGGTGAGAACGACGGTCTTGCGGGATTGCTTCAGCAGTTCACAAAGACGGCTGATGGAATTTTCGGATTGTGCCATAGGTGGATTTGTTCCAGTGGTAATCAGTTGTGATGAATTTTGGCAGCAGGGCAGAAGTCGGCCAGGACGCAGGAGTCGCACTTCGGATTTCGGGCGGTGCAGGTGTAGCGTCCGTGGAGCAGCAGGTAGTGGTGCGCATTGAGGAGGTATTCCTTCGGCGTGCGCTTCATCAGGAGTGCGCTGACCTCCTCGGGAGTCTTGGCAGGGGCGAGGGCGGTCCGGTTGGCGACGCGGAAGATGTGCGTGTCCACGGCAATGACCGGTTGGCCGAAGCCCAGATTCAGCACGACGTAGGCGGTCTTGAGGCCGACGCCTGGCAGCGAGAGCAGTTCCTCGAGAGTGCCGGGGACCTCGCCGCCAAAATCATCGATGAGTTTTTGGCAAAGTCCCAAAATGGACTTCGCCTTGTTGCGGTAAAGTCCGATGGTGCGGGTGGCTTCCTCCAGACCATCCTGACCGAGAGCCAGGTAGTCCTGCGGGGTCTTGCAGCGCTCGAAGAGGCTGGCTGTGGCCGCATTCACCGACTTGTCCGTGGCCTGCGCGGAAAGCACGACCGCCACGATGAGTTCCAGGCGGTTGCGGAAGTGCAGCTCGGGCTTCGGGTCGATGACCTCGGCCAACCGGCGGTATAATTCGCGTGTCTTGGGGGCGGAAAGCATCTTGTTTTGAATGGGACGGACGGGACGGGCGGGACAGGCGGGACAAGCGGGGATATCGGCCTTAAACCTTAAGCTTTAAGCCTTAAGCTAAAATACCCTGTACTTGTCTCTGCGGTGTTCGAAGGAGGCGTCGTTGGCGAGGTATTTCGCCTCGTAGTCGGCGAAGTTGCCTGGGAACCAGACGAGTTTGCCGTCGCCCTCGAAGAGCAGCAGGTGGGTGCAGATGCGGTCGAGGAAGTAGCGGTCGTGGGAGATGACCATCGCGCAGCCGGTGAAGTCTATGATGGCGTTTTCGAGGACGCGCATGGTATTGACGTCCAGGTCGTTGGTCGGCTCGTCCAACAGGATGAAATTGCCACCGCGACGCAGGAGTTTGGCCAGATGCACGCGGTTCCGCTCTCCGCCGGAGAGCTGGCCGACGAGCTTCTGCTGGGCGGCCCCGCGGAAGTTGAACTTGGAGACGTAGGAACGGCCGTTGAGGAGCTTGCCGCCGACGTTCAGGTTCTCCTGGTTGTCGGTGATTTCCTCATAGACAGTGCGGGAGTCCACCAGTTCATCGCGGTTCTGGTCGATGTAGGAGAGCTGCACGGTTTCGCCGAGTTCGATGGTGCCGGAGTCTGGCTTGTCGAGACCCATGAGCATCCGGAAGAGGGTGGTCTTGCCAGTGCCGTTGGGACCGATGATGCCGACCACGGCACCCGGCGGCACGGTGAAGTTCGCGTCCTTGATGAGGTCGCCGCGGCCGGCGAAGCCCTTGCAGAGGTGACTGACGGTCAGGACCTTGTCGCCCAGGCGCGGACCTGGCGGAATCTGGATGGTCAGCTCGTCGCGCTCCAGTTCGAAGGTCTGCGCGGCAAGTTCGTTGTATCGGGTGACGCGGGCCTGGTTCTGCTTCTGGCGGGCGGCAGGCGTGGCGGAAATCCACTCCAGTTCGCGGGCGAGAATCTTCTGGCGGGTGGACTCGCGCTTCTCGGCCTGGCGCAGCAGTTCAGCCTTCTGCTTGAGCCACGAGGAGTAGTTGCCCTCGAAGGGGATGCCCCGTGTGTTCTCGATCTCCAGAATCCACTTGGTAATGTGGTCCAGGAAGTAGCGGTCGTGGGTGACGATGATAACGGTGCCGGGGTATTCTCTGAGCGCCTTTTCGAGCCAGGCGATGGTCTCGGCGTCGAGGTGGTTGGTCGGCTCGTCCAGCAACAGCAGGTCAGGCTTTTCGAGCAATGCCTTGCAGAGGGCGACGCGGCGCTTCTCGCCGCCGGAGAGCTTGGTCACGTCCGCATCGTCTGGCGGGAGGACGAGCGCCTCGCTGGCGACATCGAGGTAGTGGTCGATGTTCCACCCGTCCAGCCGGTCGATTTCATTCTGGAGGAAGTCGAACTCGTCGTTGAGCTTGTTGGTTTCCTTTTCGGAGAGGCTGGAGTCGCCCATCATGCCCATGACCTCGTCGTAGCGGTCGATGAGCTTCTGGATGGGGGCCATCGCTTCCTCCAGGTTCCCGCGCACGTCCTTTTCGGGGTTCAAGCGCGGCTCCTGCGGAACGAGCAGCACGCGCATGCCCTTGGTGATGGTCGCCGTGCCCAGAATCTCCGTGTCCTCGCCTGCCATGATCCGCAGGAGCGTGGACTTTCCTGTGCCATTCTCGCCCACGATGCCAATCTTGGCGCCAAGAAAGAAGGAGAGGTTGAAGTTCTGGAGAATCGGCTTGTCACCATAGAATTTGGACATGCCGAGCATCTGGAAGACGAATTGAGGAGGCATCGGTAAAAGGTTAGAGGTTAGAGGTTAGAGGAGTTCAAAGTTGAAAGGGAAAAGGAATAAGTTTTGGTCTCTGGTCTCTGGACTCTGGTCCTGAGTGCCGGGACGTCCAGAACATCCGGGACATTCGGGACTTGGCCTTAAGGTTAAAGTTAAACAGCAACCCTGCGTCACGCGTCATGCGTTATTCCTTGGGCAGCAGGTCTTCCAGGTTTTCGACTGGCGGGGGTGGAATGAGTTTCGGATTGGAAGGAAGATATCCGAACACCGTTATTTCTTGGTCTCCGTCTTGTTTTCCGAGGCCAGTTACACCAGTGCCTGCTTCTGGAAAACTCTTTGGATAAAAAATCCAAAGTGCTTCCCCTAGAGTCATTTGAGTTTCAGCATCATACAGGAATTGCTTCCGAATGAGTTTAACGACCTGCTTTGGCAATGGACCGTATTCTTGGGCAAATTCCCGCCAGTCGTCCAGCGGGGTGTCGTCATTGTCTGCCAATTCGTGCATGCGTTCCCGTAGTTCTCGGAAATGCGCAAGAGTTGCCTTTTCGTCTTCAGACAAGGCGGTGAAGTTGGTGGTGTCCAGATAGTAGAAGAGTTCTTGGGTGCTCTTTTCCCAAACCGATTTCAGTTTTTCTTGGGTTAAATCTTGCAGCCACATCTGGCTTGAGTAAGCCCAGATGTCGTGCTCTATCAGAATGTTGCATACTGCTCTGTCATGCCATTCGTGACGGATGGTGGCGTATTGTCGGTGCAAATGCTCCAAAAGCCGCTGTGAATTCACGTGGGGTGGGCGAAGACGCGTGGCAGTTGAGGAGGACGAGGCCGCCTCTTCAGTTTGTGCGAAATGACTGGTGCACCGTCTGCTTTGATTGTCTGTGGGGTGCCGAAGAGGTCGCGGGAAGGCCAGTGCAAGAGCAAGTCCCAACAAGACTACAAGAACGATGGTGGTTTTCCAACTGCTCATGGGGTGGTCTGCTCTTTGGGAAAGAAAAAGAGGTGGTGGTAATTGACGGTGTTGATCAGTTTCGGGAGGGTGATTTTCGGCACTTCGGCAAAGGCATTTGCTATCAGCATTCTACACTGTTCGGAATCATCAGGAAAGTCTTCGGGATGATAATTCTGAATGGATAGTTTGCAATCGAAAATATCCAGTTGGTCAAGGAAAGTGTGGACTTTCCCGAGTTGTTCTTCGGTGAGTGTCGTCTCGTCAAGATGCTCGCGGATGATTTGCCGTGCCAAAATGCGTTCCTCGGCTTCCAGACGAATCTGTTTGGAAACATTCTCGTAGGCCCGAGGGAATTCCGTTTGGCGCTCCAGTAGTTCCTCCAGAGTGAGGCGAACCGGAGGGGTGGAATCCGCCTGACGACGCTGATTGGCCATCTGCATGACAGAGCTGATCTTCTGGTTCAATTCCGCTTCGGCGGCCAGGCGCTTGCTGTCCTCTTCTGCAATCATTTCCCTAAGTTCAGCGATTTCATCGCGCAGAGCGGCGATTTCCGCATCCAAGGTGGCGGTGTCATCCCAATCCTCAACGGAGGACTTTGGTATGACTGCGGGATGGACATCTGAGATGGCAGCTTGTTCCGTGGGCGGCACTTGCACGGGCGGCGCGTGGCGGCGAGCCAGCGCCACGGCCACTACGGCTACGATGGCCACGCAGAGCAATAGATTCAGCACGAATATGTTGCGTGACTTAGTCATGGACGATTCATGAATGGCTATGCCAGCCGAACACCGGATTCCACATCGAAGAAATGCGCTTTTTTCAGAGAGAGGGCGAAGGTTGCTTCCTCGCCGGCTTGGAGCTTCCGATAGGGATTGCAGAGTCCAATACATAATTCAGGATCACCTGTGTTCATATAGACGTAGGTGGTCGCTCCCATCGGCTCCAACAATTCCACCCGCGCAGTGAGATGCACGGCCTCGGAATCATGCTCGGCGGCTTCCGATCCCAAGTTCTCTGGCCGCACGCCGAAAAGCACCTCTTTGCCTACGTGAGAGGACAAAGCGTCCTGCCAGTTCCCTTTCAATGGCAACCGTAGCGAATGATGCACGAAGGAGAACACATCACTATCACACTCGATTTTGCCACGGAAGAAATTGGTCGGCGGGGTGCCGATGAAGCCCGCCACAAAGGAATTGGCGGGGTTGTCATACAATTCCAAAGGCCGGTCGGTCTGCTGTTCGCGGCCGCCTTCCATGACACAGATGCGGTCGCCCATCGTCATCGCCTCAATCTGGTCGTGAGTGACATAGATCATCGTGGTATTGAGACGGCGGTGCAATTTGGCAATCTCGGTGCGCATCTGGACACGCATCTTGGCGTCCAAATTGGAGAGTGGCTCGTCAAAGAGAAATACCGCAGGTTTGCGCACAATGGCCCGGCCAAGCGCAACCCGCTGGCGTTGACCGCCGGAAAGCGCTTTGGGACGGCGGTCCAGGTACGGCTCGATGTCCAGGATGGCGGCGGCCTCGCGAACCCGCTGGTCGATTTCCGCCTTGGGGAGTTTGCGTAGCTTCAGACCGAAGGCCATGTTCTCGTAGGCGGTCATGTGCGGATAGAGGGCATAATTCTGAAAGACCATCGCGATGTCGCGGTCCTTGGGCAGGACATTGTTGACGACACGGTCGCCAATCGTGATGGTGCCCGAGGAAATCTCCTCCAGCCCCGCGATCATCCGCAGAGTGGTGGACTTGCCACAGCCAGACGGTCCCACCAGCACCATGAATTCCTGGTCCTGAATTTCTAAAGTGAGGTCCTGGACGGCCTTGACGCCGCCATCGAAAATCTTATTGACATGCTCTAGATATACCCTTGCCATGCCCCACAATATAATGCGATAAAAGAATGGAGAAAGTGGGCAGATGGGGAAATTCTGGCTATATTGCCTCGCAGTTCATCCCTTCTCGGACTTTGAATGGCTTTATGGACGCACTGGCAATTCTAAACTATTTTTATCCTGAAGACACGCCGTTGCGAAGACTCCTGCTCAAGCACTCGATGCAGGTGCGCGACAAGGCGCTGGAAATCCTCCGTCTGCCGGGAAACGAGGGACTGGGAATCAACCGCAGGCTCGTGGAAGATGGAGCCCTCCTGCATGATATTGGCATCGGGCATTGCCATGCGCCTTCCATTCTTTGCGAAGGAACGGAGCACTATCTGCGACATGGCTTGATCGGTGCGCAGATGCTGCGGGAATATGGTGAGAAACACGGGATTGACTTGGAAAGCCATGCGCGGATCTGCGAAAGACATACTGGCGCGGGGCTTTCCTGCAGGGAGATCATCGCGCAGGGGCTGCCGCTGCCCCAACAGGACTTCCTGCCGGAGACCTTCGAGGAAAAATTGGTCTGCCTGGCGGACAAGTTCTTCTCCAAATCCGGAGACATGCAGGAGAAACCACTGGAGAGGGTCCGCCATTCCCTGGACAAATTCGGAGAACAGACGGTCCTCCGACTGCAGGATTTAATTCGTTTTTTCCACCTCGCATAGTTCGTATATGGGTTATTTCTTCCCTCGTTGAATCAGGACGGCGACGATGATGACCAGACCCTTGATGAGGCCCTGGAGGTTCGGAGCAATGCTCCACATGACCAATATATTGGAGATGATCCCAAGAATCATCGCGCCGAGCATTGCACCCCAGATAGTGCCTTTGCCTCCAGCCATTGAGGTTCCGCCGATGATGGCGATGGCGATGGCGTCCAGTTCGCAACCGGCTCCGGCGGAACTGGAGGAGATACTGGAAAGCCGTGCGCCCTGGAGCAATGCACTGACTCCGCAAAGCAGCCCGCAGGCAGTATAGCTGATGAATTTCACGAGGTTCACGCGGATCGCCGCATAGCGCGCGACGCGCTCGTTGCCGCCGACGGCGCAAAGGTGCCGTCCGTAGCGGGTTCGGTAGAGGACCACCGAGCCGAATGCGGTGCAGAGCAGAAACACCCAGACGACTGTATTCAGTCCCAAGAACTTATATGCGTCCAGCCGAGAGAATGGCTCGTTCGAGGTGCCAATCAGTCCTGCGTTGCCTAGATGCAAAATCAGCGAGCGGTAGATGGACATTGTGCCCAGCGTGGCAATGAAGGGCGGAAGTTTGCCGATGGTGACCAGAGCTCCATTGAGCGCACCGCCAGCCAGCCCGACCGCCAGGGCGACAAGAATGCCGACCGCCAATGCCAAGATAGGCGACGAGGCGGGGAGGGCGTTCATCGCCAGAATGCCCAAGCCACCCGCTAACGCGAAGAGGCTGCCGACGGAAAGGTCGATGCCACCGCCAATGATGATGAAGGTCATCCCGATGGCGATAATTCCCGTGTAGGCATTCTGCCGCAAGATGTTCAGGAGATTCTGCGGTCGCCGGAAGTCCGCGCTGGAAAGGGCACAAACCACCAGCAGGACTACGAGTGCGACCAATGCGCCGTGTTCGCTGATAAATTTGCGAAGTCGTTTTAGAAAAGGGATTTCCATGTCATATTAAGAGAGTTCTGACGAAAGTTTGGTATGTATCGTTGGCGAGGCACCGACGATACATCCTCGCCCGTCGGCGGGGGCGCCGACGCAACGCATTATCTGCTGGCGAGGCGCCGACGCAACGCATTATCTGCTGGCGGGGCGCCAGCAGTACATGGGGATTTACTGCCCTGTGGCCAGGAGCATCACATTTTCTTCGGTGAGGACATCGCCTTCCAGGATGCCGGCGAGCCGGCCTTCGTGCATCACCGCGACACGCGGGCACATCCCGAGGACTTCCTCGAGGTCGGAGGAGATGAGAATGCAGGAGATGCCACGCTCCAGCAAGTCGTGGATGAAGCGATATACCTCGCTCTTGGCGCTGATGTCGATGCCGCGCGTGGGTTCGTCGAAGATGAAGAGTTGTGGTTCGGTGTCAAGGCCTTTGGCAATGGCGACCTTCTGCTGGTTGCCGCCGGACAGTTCGTCCAGCCGACGCTCCGGTGAGTCCGCCTTGATGTTGAATTGGCGGATGTATTTTGAAGCCTGAAGGTTCTCCTCGTGGAACGAAAGGAATGGATGGCAGTATTTTTTCAAGGAGGCCAGCGTGATGTTGGCGGCGATGGTGAAATCGGAGAGCACGCCGCTCCCTTGACGGTCTTCCGAAAGATAGGAGATGCCCGCAGTTACGGAATCCTGTGGCGAATATATATGCAACTCTTTGTTGTTAAAATATATACTACCATTATCAATGCCTCGTATGCCATACAGGCACTCGGCGAGTTCGGTTCGACCGGCTCCAACAAGTCCAGC
Organism: Victivallales bacterium; assembly: GCA_017417585.1. Taxonomy (GTDB): domain Bacteria; phylum Verrucomicrobiota; class Lentisphaeria; order Oligosphaerales; family Oligosphaeraceae; genus RGIG1601. Next base: position 4,281 of record JAFPYX010000062.1, on the reverse strand, counting down.
GAAGCCCAGAATTTCCCCTTTACGCAGAGTGAAGGAGACATCGCGTACCGCCTTCCCGCTGGAGAGGTTCCGCACCTCCAGCAGAACTTCGGCATCTTTTACCGCAAGATGTTTGGGAGGATAGAGTTCCTTGAGTTCTCGGCCGACCATCTGGCGTGCCATTTCCGCTTCGGTCCACTGGTCGATGGGGCGGTCGGCGACCAACTTCCCGTCTCGCAAAACCACCACGCGGTCGCAGATTTCGCGGACTTCATTGAGCTTGTGCGAGACAAAGACGAGTGTGGCGCCCTGATTACGCAGAGTCCGCATCACGGCGAAGAGGCGTTCGACCTCATCGCGGTTGAGAACGGTCGTCGGCTCGTCCAAAATCATCATCCGACACTGTTGGGAGAGTGCCTTGGCGATTTCCACGAACTGCTTTTCGGCGACACCGAGGTCGCGCACGATGGCATCGGGTGCCAGCTGGCAGTTCAGGCGGGCGAGGTATTCGGCGGCTTGGCGCTCTATCGCCTTGCGGTCCAGCAGCCCCAGCCGTGTGGTGGGTTCGCGGCCGAGGAAGATATTTTCCGCCACCGTGAGATCGTTTTCAAGATCGAACTCCTGCGGGATGGTGATAATGCCCAGCCGCCGTGCCTGATGGACATTGTTGTGTTTCAGCGAGTTGCCGTTGACCAGAAGCTCCCCGGAGGTGATTTCCTCCAGTCCGTTGATGCATTTTGCCAACGTGGACTTTCCGGCACCATTTTCGCCAATCAGACCGACGATTTCGCCCGCATGGAACTCCAGCGATATTCCGTGCAATACTGGAATCATCCCATAGGATTTATGCAAATCACGTACTGCCAAGATGAACGGCGATTCCGGCATATCACTTTAATCCTGCTTGGCCAGTTCCCGGAAGACCGCCGAGGAGTTCAGAAGTTCGTCGTATGTTCCGGTTGCGACCAGACGCCCTTGGTCCAATACGAAAATCCGGTCGCAGTGGCGAACCGTGGCGAGTCGATGCGTGACCATCACGAGCGTGCGCCGTTCGCCGAGGTGTGCAAGGGCGGCGGCAAGCCGCGCCTCGGTCTCGGTGTCCAAGGCGCTGGTCGCCTCGTCGCAGAAGAGCACCTGCGGATTTCGGTATAGCGTCCGCGCGATGGCGATGCGCTGGCGTTGTCCGCCGGAGAGGCGTGCGCCTTGTTCGCCGAGGCGGGTGGCGAGTCCCTGGGGGAGGGCATTCACCACGTCGTCCAGCTGTGCGGAGGAAACGGCGGTATCCAGGGCGTTGCGGTCGATTTGGTCATTTGGGACGCCAAGGGCGAGGTTTGCCTCCAGCGTATCGTCCATCAGGAAGAGCTGCTGCGGGACATAGCCGATGCGGTGCTGCCAGGCAGGGATGAGCGGACCTGCGAGCGAATCGCCGTCAACCACGACACTTCCGGTGTCAGGTGCGAGCACTCCCATGAGGATCTGGAGCAGCGTGCTTTTGCCACCGCCAGTTGGCCCGACGATGCCGATGGATTCGCCTTTGGCGATGGTGAGCGTGAGGTCTTTGAGCGTGTCCTCGGTGGCTCCGGGGTGGCGGAACGACACGGCCTTGAGTTCAATGGCGTGTTCAAAGGGGCAGGGGGGCAGCGCGTCCTCCTCGACCAGCGGAAGGCGGGCGGCGATGGTATCGAATTGACGAAGGTCGTCGCAGACCACCTGGAGTGAGACGCGGTGGTAGCGCAGAAGTGTCCAGGAATGCATCAAGTTGATGGCGTTGGAGCGAAGCCTCACCAGCGCCATGCCCAGCAGGGCGATTTGCGGGGCGACTGCGGTCAGGTCGCCGTGTCGCAGGTAGAGTGCGGCCAGCGTTACCAGCAGAATTACGCTTAGGGAGACGAATTCCAGGTAGGGCCAGATTACGCGGATTTGGACATCGTATGCGCGTTGCGCATTGGTCACCAACTCCATCGCGCGGTGGAAGCGGTCAATGAAGAAATGGCGCTTGCCCAGAAAAGTCGCCTCGAGTCGCCCGTCCAGCGTTTCGGCGGCGGCGGTCATTGCCTTGGTACGACCGTCCTGCTCCTGTGCACCGAGGCGGCGCATCCGTTTCTGGTGGAAAGCAAGAAAGCCCCCGCCGAAGAGCGCAAGTGCGGCGATGGCGACCAGCGTCATGGCCGGAATCGTGCAGAAGAGCAGGGCGCAGATGCAGAGAATCACCACGCTGTTCTGGAGAAACTCCAGGAGCGGTGCGGCGACATGCTGGAGGACATGGTCGCACTCCACTACCACGCGGTTGATCAGGTCGCTGGAATTGCGGGCGGTGTGGAAAGCTACCGGAGCACGAAGATATTGTTCCAGCAGACGGCTGGAGAGGGCGACTTTGCGGTTGTTCAGCATTCTGGCTTGCAACGAGATGCAGAATAGCATCCAGAGCATCCGCGCACCATTGGCGGCCAGCACGACTATCCCGCTTAGCCAAAGCAGACCGGAAGGTGTCTCTACACCGCATCGGCTGCCCAATCGCGCGAGCCATTCCTGCGTGAAAGAGCCATCCGAGGAACCGCCGGAGAGCAATAGCCCGATGAAGACTGGAACTGCCGCCAAAGACAGCAGTTCCAGCAGGGAGTTCACTACCAGCGAGGCCAGCAGGCAGGAAAAGCGCAAAATGTCCCGGCGGTCCAATAAATAACGGATATCGCTCCAGAACTTGCGCATGAGGCAGGAGGAATGTTTAGAATTTCACCACTTTGCCGTTGCGGCCGGACTCGTAGACCGCCATGACCATCTTGTGGGCGGTGGAGAGAATCTCCTCGCCGGTAATGGGTGGCTGCTTTCCGGCGGCCAGGCACTGGTAGAAGTCGGTGATTTCCTTGAAGTGGCTTGCGCCCCAATAGGATGGACCGCCGCCGTAGTTGAAGACCTCGTTGGGGTTCGGCTTGGCGCAGAACTCTCGGCCGTCGTTGAGTTTCACCGTGCCTTCCTCGGCCCGGATGGTTGCGATGCCGTTTTCGCATGCCAGTTCGATTTCCACCTGCGCATCGTGCGAGTAGTAGTTCATTGCCCAGAAGGAGGCGTGAACGCCATTCTTGAAGGTGATGAGTCCTTCGGCGGAGTCCTCGACCTCAATCACGCCCTGGTGGGCGCGGTTCGCCATCGAGCAGTCAATCTCCTTGATGCCGTAGCCAAGGAACCAGCACATCAAATCGAGCGTGTGGATCGCCTGGTCGATGATGGCGCCGCCGCCCTCCTTGTCCCAGGTGCCTTTCCAGTCGCTTTCGGTGTAGTATTCGTTGGGGCGGTACCAGGTCACGTTGCATTTCGCGGCCTTGATCGCGCCGAGGCGACCGCTTTCCAGACACTGCTTGACCAGCTGGGAACCCGCGTTGTAGCGATTCTGGAAGATCACGCCGAGCTTGCGCTTGGTCTTCTTGGCGGTCTTGACCATCTCCTCGGCCTGCTCCATTGAGATTGCCATCGGCTTCTCGGTAAGCACGTCGCAGCCCATCTGCATGGCGTCAATCGCCACAGGGGCGTGGAGATAGTGCGGGAGACAGATGTGGACCACATCCAACTTCTCCTTACGGATCATCTCCTTGTAGTCCTTATAGGTCTTCGGTGCACCGAAAAGCTTCGCCATCTGCTTGGCTCGTTCGGGAATCAAGTCGCAGACCGCTCGCAGCTCGACATTCGACTGGGCCGCAGCAGGCATGCCATGAAAACGGGAGATTCGGCCGCAGCCGATGATGCCAACCTTCAGCTTCTTCATGATTCAAACTTGTTTTTTGAGGCGATTCACAACTCTATGCGAAACGGGCGAGGCCTGGCGCACAATGTGCCGAAATGCGGATTGGACTGTAGTTGTCTACGATGAAATCCGATTCCTGACGCAGAGTGACACCAGACGAAGCATATTTCGATGGCGAGTTTTGAAAGTTCATCACCAAATTCGGAGATTTTCAAAAGACTCAAAAGACCAAAAAGAGGCGCATAAACCTGCCACTGGGCTTTTGAAACTTCATTAATATAGAGCAATTTTAGGAAACCACCCGGATTTCTTTCTGCCCAGTTGCTTTGACCGCTAAAAAATTTCGTCTTTTTTCGCGTTCCGGGCTTGCAATCCGGTTTTTCCGTGGCATATTATGCGGCACGCCCTTTCGGGGGGCGTGTCGTCTCTTTGGCAACGGAACAGCGCAATGCGACGTGCGGGAACCGGGCCTCTGCCCGGTCCCGAGACATCCCCGCGGCGATGCCGCGGGGTCTTTTGAAACAGTAGAAACCTGAATCGTCAGGTCATGCTTTTCGCAACGG
>JAFPYX010000061.1 GCA_017417585.1 Victivallales bacterium | reverse complement strand
GTCTCCCTGACAGACAAGACCCCCATGCGGGAACTCTTCGAAAGAAGCGAGTTGCCGACAACTGAAACTCAGGGCACGCCTTTCCTCCCTGGGTTCTTCGATTAAAAACGCTTTCCACCTCATTTTAACGGGACACTAGTGTTCTGGCCTTGTAACCGCCCCCCAGCCTGTCACTGATGACCATCCTGGCAAGCCTGGAGTGCGGAATGCCGCAGCCGGAACCGAGAGACATGAGACCTGACTTAAACCTCTAACCTCTAACCTTTAATGCCTTCCCAGAAATTGTACAAATGCGGTTCGTTGACTTACACGACCTCGAAGCTCGTGATGGTCTTCTTCTGGCTCTTTGTGGGCGGGACCGTGCTGAGCGTATGCCTGGCATTGCCTGGCTCGCTTCTGCCGGTCCAGCTGCGGGTGATGAGCGAGGCGAACCCAGAGGCGGCGGCACTCTCCGACCGCGTGAAGATGATCTTGCTGAGCACCATCGGCGGCGTGTTGAACTCAACCGTCTGCCCCTACATCAGCGTGGTGAGCGACATGCGTCGCGGCAAATGGGGGCGCCGGATTCCGTATATCATCATGTCGCTGCCGCCCCTGGTGCTGTCGCTCATATTGTTCGCCTTCAACCGGCAGTTTGGCGCAGTGCTGTCGCGGATTGTCCAGCCCTGGTGGAACGTCACCCCGCTGACGATGACCGTATTGGTGCTGGGCGTCACGATGTTCATCTTCCAGTTCTTCAACATGTGGGTGAACTCGGTCATCTGGTATCTCTTCAACGACATCATCCCGCCGGAGTACTTCAGCCGCGTGATGGCGGTCTTCCGCATCGGCCTCTCCGGCAGTGTGGCAATCTACCACTACTTCTTCTTCAAATTCGCGGAAAACCACTCCACCATCATGTATTTAGTGGGCGCGGGACTCTACGCCGTTGGCATGGGGTTGATGTGCTTTTTCGTGCGGGAAGGCGAATACCCGCCACTCACCGAGGAGCAGCTTCGGCTCAAGAACGCCTCGCTCGGGGAACGCCTCGTCGGGAAAATCAAGGGCTTCAAGGACTTCGTCACGGACTCCTTCTGCCATCGCGTCTATACCTACCGATACATGATGGGCGTCATCGGGGCAATCTCCGGAGCGGCATGGGCCTTCGGCTACTTCCTGAATGGCGAACTGGGCATCAACGACGAGCTTCTGGGGAAGATCAATGGCGTGTCGGGCATCGTCGGCACGGTCGGCATCATGCTGGCATCGGTGCTCACTGCGGAATTGGCGAACCGCTGGCATCCCGCGCGCATCGTCCTCTACAACGCGGTCTTCGCCGCCATCGTGGCACTGCCCTTCAACCTTCGGTGGCTTTTCGGGGCCTATCCGCCGAAGGTGTATGCGACCTTCTGCATTGTCGCCGCCATCATCAACGTGGCCCTCTCCGGGCTGCTGATCATCTCCGAACAGCCCTTCGAGATGCTCTTCTTCCCCAAGTCAAAATACGGTGCCTTCTGCGCCATGCAGGCGCTTCTGCGCTCCATCCCCGGCATCGTGCTGGGCGTTCCGGTGGCGTGGCTCTTCGACATGCTTGCGGACGCTCTGATCAACCACGGCATCCACCCGGAATTCCGATTCCGGTTCATCTCCGTATGGGCAATGCCCTGGACAGGACTGGCCGCGCTGATGGCGTACAAGGTCTATACCCACTGGGGAAAACTTGGAGGATACAACGGCTTCAAGCGTCCCGCGCCCTGGATGCCGGAAGGACACGAAACCGCGCCGAACCTCCCCTGCCGTCCAGTGCGTCCACGGCAACTCATGAAATCCCTCTGGGCCTTCGACGTCGGCTTCGCGTTTTTCATCATCCTGATCCCCTTCTACGCCTTCTGGCAATGCCGCTGGCGGGCGGATGCCGAAATCGGATGGCTCAGGCACTATCTCCTCTGGCCCGGCATCTTCGTCGTCGCCACCGCCCTGGGCTGGCTGATGGTTCGGAAAAACCTCCTTCAGCGTGCGCGCCAGGCGATGGCCAAGGGCGGTTCGCAAGTCGGGCTGCTCCATCCCTGGTTGATGCTCTTCCTCTTCATCCCGCACCTGCTGGACCTGGCCAACATCATCTATTGCAATTTCTTCGTGCGCGGGCTTTTCGGCGTGGCGAACATGACCATGACCGCCGCCTCGCTCTTCCTGCTCGTCGTCGCCATCGCCGTCCTCGCCCGCATGGAACGCGACGTCGCCCCGCCGCCCGAACCCGGGAAGGACGCCATCAATCCTGACCAGCCACCAGTTCCAGCAGTCATTCACGACCGTCAGCGACGAATCAGCAAATCCTGGGCCCGCCGATTGAGAAATCTGCGGTAACCCGCAAATGACATTATAGTAAAAGCATTCTCTCCTTAACATCTAGCGGGAGGTCGCCCTTTAGAATGAAAAAGTCCCTCACATCGGTCAAGCCAGTCGGCTTCGGCATCATTGGTGCTGGCATGATCGCCGAACTGCACGCAAAGTCCTTGCAGGCGCTGGACAACACGGAGCTGGTTGGCTTCTACGACGCCAATCCAGCCGCCGCGAAAGCACGCGCCAAGCAGTTCCACTGCAAGGCATACGATGACTTTGAAGAATTCCTGGCGGATGCCGCCATCGAGGCGGTGACCATCGCCACGCCTTCGGGACTCCATGCCAGCGTCGCCATCCCCGCCGCCAAGGCCGGCAAGCACATCCTCTGCGAAAAGCCCCTCGAGGTCACGTTGGAGAAAGTGGACAAGATCATCGCGGCGTGCGACGAGAACCACGTGCTCCTCTCACCTGTCTTCCAGAGCCGCTTCTCCAAGCCCGTGCAGCTTGTCCGCGAGGCGATGCTCGGCGGACGCTTCGGGCGGATGGTGCTGGCCTCCGCGCAGATGCGATGGTACCGGGACACCGCCTACTACACACGCTCCAACTGGCGCGGGACCTGGAAGATGGACGGCGGCGGAGCTTTGATGAACCAGGCCATCCACATGATCGACCTGCTCCTCTATATCAACGGCGCGCCCGCCGAGGTCTCCGCCATCGCCGGCACTCTCACGCATTCCATTGAAGTGGAAGACAACCTCTGCGCCACCGTCCGTTGGCGCAACGGCTCTTTCGGCACCATCGAGGTCTCCACCTCCTGCGCTCCCGGCTTCCCCCGCCGCATCGAGTTCTCCGGCTCAGCCGGCTCCGTCTCCTTCGAGGAGGACAGCATGATCCGTTGGGAGTTCCTCGACCACCAGCCCATCGACGATGAAATCCGCGCGGCCATCACTGGCGCCGGAGATGCCCGCGGAGGCAGGGAACCTATGAATATCAACGAGTTCGGGCATCGCGCACAGCTCGCAGATCTGGCCAACGCAATCCGACTCGGAACTCCACTGCGACTGGACGGCCGAGAGGGACGCCGTGCCGTCGAACTCATCACCGGCATCTACCACTCCATGCGCACCGGAAAACCCTATCGCTTCGAATGAACAGCGCATCTGATTTGACCGCCAGCAAGCGCCACTTCCGCGAGGCGCGCCTGGGTGCCTTCATCCACTGGGGACTCTATGCCCTTCCAGGCGGCGTGTGGGAAGGGACATCCGTCCCCTATCTGGCTGAATGGCTTCAATCCGCCCGGCGCATCCCCAATGCCGAATACTCACGGTTGGCGGAACAATTCAACCCGCAGGGCTTCGATGCAGATAAAATCGTCAAGGCGTTCGCCGCCGCCGGAATGCGGTATATCGTCTTCACCGCCAAGCACCACGAGGGCTTCGCGATGTGGCGAAGTCGTGTAAGTCCCTTCAACAGCTACGACGCAACGCCCGCACACCGCGACTTCGTCGCCGAGTGGGCGGCGGCGTGTCGCAAGCATGGCGTGAAACTCGGTCTCTACTATTCGCACTGCCTGGATTGGCACGAGCCGGACGGCGGAGACCCGCGTCCCTGCGCAGACAACTTCGGAATGAGCTGGGGAAACGACTGGGACTTCCCTGACCAGCAAAGCAAAAATTTCGACCGCTATTTCGAGGGGAAGGTCCTCCCGCAGCTCACGGAACTGCTATCCAACTATGGCGAGGTAGCGGTGCTGTGGCTGGACTGCCCGATGACAGTCATCACTCCGCGCCATGCCCGACGCATCCTTGAACTGGTTCATACCCTCCAACCCAACTGCCTGGTAAACAGCCGCCTCTGCATGCTGGAGACGCTTGGAGACTACGGTTCGCTTGGGGACAACCAGCTGCCGGCCGGAACCACTGCCGACGACTTCCCACGCGAGGCCATCATCACCCTCAACGACTCCTGGGGATATAAATCCACCGACCACAACTGGAAGTCACCAGCGCAAGTCCGTAAAATCACCCTAGATGCCTTGCAGTCCGGCGCAAACCTTCTCGTGAATTTCGGACCGGACGGCGATGGCCGCCTCACTCCGGAGTCTTGGGCGGTCCTCCACGGCCTCGCAGAGTGGCAGGACGCCGTCGGCGAGGCGCTCCACTCTGGCGGCCAGTCCCCCTTCCCTCAAGACCTCGGCTGGGCAAACGCTGTCGCCGCCGGTCAAAAACTGTGGCTCTTCCCGCATGCCGAGACGCCCCAGAGCGCCACACTCGCCGGTGTCTCCGGAGAACTCCAGAACGCTCGTGGCGGAGAGGTCCAGCGACTTTCCGACGACACCTGGCAACTGGCTGGCTTGGAAAAACTGGCCAAAACGCAGACACCTCTACGGATGGAGTTTTCCGCACCGCCGCACTACGACACCTGCCCGCGCATCCAGAATGGCCAGATGACTCTGCTGCCCGCCCAGGCGCGACTCGTCCACGGGGAAGCCAGCGCATCGACAGCACTTGCGGATGGCCCGCTGGGTGCCGCCGGTGAAAAGCTCGTCGGGAACGGCCACGGCGTTCTAGCCGACAATGGCGCACTATGCGACTGGCACAACCCCGCCGAACGCTGCGTCTGGCACATCCGATTGGAAAGCGGTCGATATCGCCTGCGACTCGTGACCCGCAATGGCGCGCACAGCCAGCCCTGGCATGGCGACCGAACCGTCGAAGTGACAATCGGCGACCGCCAACTTACTGCCGAAATCGTCGCGACCGAGGAACTTGACGACTCTCGCTATTATCGGGCGGCCGTCACCGACCTTGGAGAAATATCCATCGTTCACGGCGGTGAACTCGACCTGACCATCCGCACCATCCATATTGCCTCGCCCGAGGCCGCCACCATGCAGCTTGAACGCCTGGAATTTTTGCGAGACGTAGCTGAAGATCAGGCTATCCCCACGGGTAAAAACTGAAAACCATGCTATCTTTACTTACTGCCAGCCAACTGGCAGAGGACGGGACGGATAAGGGATAATAAGCGATAGAAGGGATGGGGCGGAAATTGCTCGCGCAAATCACTTGCTTTCACAGATTCCCCGAACCCCGTCTTCCATTATCCTTAAGTCCCTTTTATCCCTTAAAATCCTTTTTCACACTCCGTCTCCCATTATCTCCGCATTCCGTCTCCCATTATCTCTAACATCGTTATGAAAAACAACCTGCTGCTTAAACTTTTCGTTGCCCTGTCCTTGGTCTTGGCAATGCCGTTTATGGTGATGGCAGAGGAACCGGCCGCCAGCTGGATCGCTTTCCCGGAGAAGAGCGACGGCGAAAGCGTGGACACCCTGCGGTATCTTCGCAAGGACTTCACCGTGAAGGAGAATCTCCAGCAGGCGACCATCTACCATTTCACCGATGACGAGGGCGTGGTCTATCTGGACGGCACGGCGCTGCCGGGCAGCCGCGTCACGCGCCCCGGAAAAAATATCCAGGCCTTCGAGGTCACCGATCTCCTGACGGCAGGCGACCATACTGTGGGCGTTCGGGCGCTCAACCACGGCGGCCCACGCGGAACCATCCTTCGGCTGAATCTCGTTTATTCCGATGGCACGCAAGAAGATGTCTTCTCCGACGAGTCTTGGGGCGCACTCGACAAACAAGCCGACGGTTGGTGCAAGACAGGCTTCGCGGGCGAAGTCCAGGAGCCGGTTTGCTTCGGCGTGGGCGCCATCCCGCCCTGGGGAACATTGATCGACATGGACTTCTTCTACAACGCCGATGCGCTGGCCAACATTCAGAAGGTCAAACGCGAGCGTGACGAACGTATCGCCGTGCTCGCGGAGAAGATTGCGCAAGAACCCCGCGAGGAAAGCAAAATCATCTACAGAAATGGCCTTCCGCTCATCCAGATTGGCGAAAAGGAATACACGCCGATGATTTATATGAGTCACTTCTGGCAGGGCTTTGACTCCAATCCGGATTTCGTGAAGAATGTCGAGCACTTCCGCGACGCGGGCATCCATCTTTACGGCATCGGCGTAGAGGTCTCTGACGTCTGGAGCGACTACGGGAAATACGACTTTTCGCCCGCGAAGGAGAAGATCGCCCGGATGCTCGACATCGACCCCGAGGCGCGATTCCTCTTCTGCATCGGTGCCTATCAGGCGCCAAAATGGTGGGTGATGGACAACCAGGACGAACTGGTGCGCTACGCCAACGCCGAGGTCAATTTCAAGGAAAACGACACCAACCGCAACTGCGCCCAGCCCTCTTACGCCTCCGAAATCTGGTGCACCGAGTTCAGCGAATGCGTCCGGCTGCTGGTCGAATATCTGGAGGCCACCCCTTACGCCAGCCGCATCTTCGGCTACCGCATCGACTCCGGTGTCTATTTGGAATGGCATTACTACGGGATGGGCGGCTTCGAACCCGACGTCTCCGAACCCATGAACCGCGCCTTCCGCAAGTGGCTCGCAAAAGAATACGGCACGGACGAGGCGTTGCAGTCCGCCTGGGGCCACCCTTCCGCCACCATCATCTCCGCCCACATGCCCGGCCAAGCCGCCCGCGAGCACAACGGCGCGGGAAGCATCCGCGACCCGCAGATTGACCGTGCGGCGGTGGACAGCCTTCGCTGCATGTCCGAATGCCTTACGAATCTGATGCTCAAGGTGGACCATGTCGCCAAGGAGGCCAGCCACCGCAAGGCGCTCGTCGGCAATTTCTGCGGCTACTTCTTCGGGATGAACTTCCCCGCCGAGGGCTGGCACCTGGAGAACCGCCGAATCCTCGCGTCGCCGGATGTGGATTTCCAGGCGCAGCCGCCTTGCTATGACCGTCGTTTCCGCGACTTCGGCGGAGGCGAGCCCACCCGCAGTCTCGCCGAGAGCTACCGCCTCCACGGCAAGCTCAACCTCGTCGAATGGGACACCCGCACCCACGTGGTCACCGAACGCGTCTATTCCTATGGCGACAACCCAACCGACAGCGTGAACCTGCTCGCGCGCGACTTCTCGCAGTCCCTCATCCGCGGCACCGGCTTCTGGTACTTCGACTTCGGGCAGGGCTGGTACGAGGACCCGCTCATCGGCGAGTACCTCAAGAAGCTCCAGCCCATCCGCCAGAATGCCGCGGACTGCTCGTCCGTTGCGAAAGTCGCCTTGGTCGGCGACTTGGAGAGCGTCTTCTACCACGGCGTCGAGAAGATCAATGCGACCATCACCAGCTCCATCAACGGCACGCTCGACTTGCTCACCCACGCCGGATCGCCTTTCGATGCCATTGCCAGCACCGACATCGGGCTGCCTGGACTGCCGGACTACCAGGTGTATATCTTCATGAATCTCTGCTATCTTACGCCAGAGCACCAAGTCACCATCGAGCGGCTGCGGAAGGCCGGCAAGACGCTCGTCTGGCTCTATGCACCCGGCTACCTCACGGCTGACGGCGCATCCCTTGAAAGCCTTGAGGCAACCACCGGAATGAAAATCACCATGCTTCCCGATGACCCGGAGGCGCAGCCGAATCTCCTGCGGCCCTTCTTCCGCGCCACCGACGCCAAGAAATTCCATCAAGGCTACCGAAAGAAGCTCGCCGACGGCTCGACCAGCTATTACTTCCCCAACGGGAGTCTGGACGCCGCCACTCTCCGCGAACTCCTGAAGACCGAAGGGATTCACATCTACGGAGGAGATGCAACGACCTCGCTCTACGCAAACGGCAACTATCTGATGATCAGCACCTCGGATGCAGGGAATCAAACTCTCCGTTTCCCGCAGAAAGTCCGGCTCCTTCAACTCCTCCCGGAGCGCAAGGAAATCCCCGGCTCCGCAGACTCCTTCACCATCAAAGCCGCGCGCCGAACCACCTACCTCTTCCAGTATTTCACCGAGTAAATCTGGAACCCTCGAATGCGCCTTCTTGGCATACTTCTAGTCCTCGCCTTTCCGCTGAGCGCAGTGCAACTCCTCGCGCCTACCGGACAGCCGTTCCGCGCCATCGTCAAAGCCAACGGTGATGCACGTGCCGTGGATTTAGCCGCGCGCGAAATGCAGGCCTGGCTGGAACAGGAGTTCGGCACCAGACTGGAAATCGTTCCGAACAGCGACGAAACGCCCGTCATCCGCCTGGGCAGTGCGGCCGGACTCGGTGACTTCTTGCTTGGTGAACCAGCCGATGCCTTCTGCGTGCGAACTGCGGAAAGCGGCGACCTGCTCATTGCTGGCGTGGACAACCACGGAAAGCCTGAATTCGGGATGATGAATCCCTGGCGTGACATCGAACTGATGAACGCATCGGTCGGCGTAAGCCTCCTGGAGGCCGCTGGCACCGCCAACGGCGTATATGCATTCCTTGAAAAGCATTGCGGCATCCGCTTCTACGGGATTGGTCCCGACGGCACGGATGTCCCGGAGCTCACGCAGGACCTCCAACTAGGCGACCTGGACTATCGGCAAATCCCGCATTTCGCCTACCGCTACCCATGGATATCTTTCCTAGCACGGGATTCCGAAACCGCCTACTGGCAACGCCGCATCGGCTTCGGCGGTGCCGCACCTGTCCAAATCATCCACGCCTTCCAGCTGATGAACCAATACCGCGACTCCCACCCGGAGTATTTCGCGCTCACGGAGGACGGCGGGCGAGCCTTCACCAATGAGAATGCCGTCTCCGGGCAGGGCAATCTCTGCCTCCACAACGAGGCGATGATGGATGCCTTCCTAGACCTCATCGTGGAATATTTCGCAAAGCATCCCGAACTGGAGGTCTTCCCGATGGGGGCCAACGACGGCCTCTTCAAGATCTGCGCATGTCCGGAATGTCAGGCGGACCTGTCGTATCCGCATCGCGAAGGCACAGGCGACTTCTCCTGGCACATCTGGGGCTTCGTGAACCGCATGGCGAAACGCCTTGCCGAACGCTGCCCTGGTAAGTCCCTCGGTTGCATCGCCTACGAGAAATACCTCGACCCGCCTGAGGGGATGGCTTTCAAGCCCAATGTCATCGTGATGCTCTGTCATGCCCGCAGTGCCCTTGCGAATCCGCAGGCCGCGCAGGAGTTCCATGAGCGCATCGAGCATTGGCTCCAATACACCAGCCAGCTCTATTTCTGGGACTGGTATCTAACCCACTGGCCACCCACTCACAATCTTCCTGTCCTATACGGCCGCACCATCGAGCGCGAAATCCGATATCTCGCCGACGACCCGCGCATGCGTGGCGAATTCATCGAGGACGAAAACCGCCCGCAGATGTACGAGTTCGGCTTCGACCGCCCTGGCCAGCCTAACATCATCCAGCTCAATCTCTACCTCACCGCAAAGCTCCTGTGGAATCCAGACCTCAATGTCGCCGACCTCCTGGAAGAATTCTACGTGCGCTACTATGGTCCTGCCGCCCAGCCGATGAAGATCTTCTGGGAACTCGCCCAAAATGCCTACGAGGCGGCCATGCGGGGAAACGCCAAGCCAGCCCCCGAGGTAATCTTCCCACCAAATGTCATTGAGACATTGGAGGGATGTCTTGAAACCGCGCTGGCTGCCACGCCAGTAGACGGGATCTATCACCGCCGCATCGCCGCCCTCCAGACCGAATGCGCTGGCGGTTTCAACCGCATCAAGAACCTGTCCGCCAATGCGGATGCGACCTACGCCGCGCCTGTGGTGACCACGCCCGATGAGGTCGCCAACGCGCCTGTCAAGGAACTCATGACCATCGACGGTCTCCCTGCCAGCCCCCAGACCACCCTGCAGATTGCCTACGACCGCAGCAATCTCCATTTTCTTATCTGCTGTCAGGAACCCATGATGGACCAGCTCGTCACCTACGCAGAACACTTTGACGCAGACGAGGAGTCCCCCTGGAACGATGATGGAATCGAACTCTTCATCGGGCCGGATTTTGAGGACAAGGAGACCGTGTACCACCTCATCATCACGGCGGGCAATGTCCTCTGGGACGCCCAGCAGTTCGCCGCCCTCCGCGCCGACAAATCCTGGAGCTCCAACGCGACCACGGAAATCATCCGCGAGGCTGACCGCTGGACGCTGAAAATCGCACTCCCTGTGGACGCTCTTGGCGTCACCGACCCCAATTTCGCGCCCGACCTGCTCCTGCAAGTTTACCGCAGCCGCAAGGCCGGCGGCTTCCTGGAGTCCTCCGCCTGGATTCCCACTGGCGAGGGTGCCTATTTCCAGCCCAATCGTTTCGGGCGTCTTAAACTCGGCAAGTAATCAACTACAAAACGGAGAAACCAATGACTGCCAATGAAATGAAACCCATCGTGGAGGCGCTTTTGAACGCCCCTTCCTGCTGTCCGGAACTCAAGGCCGTCGCGCAAGCGTGGCTAGTCGCCGTGGGCACCAACCAAGAAGCCACCGTCACCGGCGCGCTGCTTCAGGAGGCCCGCGAGGACATCTGCACCATCGAGCACACGCTTGGCTTTTTCGAGTCCCCGGCCGCCGAATAGATTTTCGGAGCCGAGAAGGCAAAGGCGATGGCCGCCCATGCGCGGGAAATTCAGTCGCAAGGCGCCAAATGGTGCGACTGCCCCGCGTGCGCGGCCTGTGCCAAACTCCTTGGTCTATAAAGCAACCTCTTTGTTTCCAGTATCATGTCTCGTCTGATTTACGCCTCCAGTGAGCAAAGTGCCGACCTGTGGTATGTCACTGGCTTCCATGTCCCCGACCCAATTCTGTGGTTCCAGACCGGCGAATTAAGTGCCATCGTCGTGGGATCGCTGGAACTGGGGCGTGCCCAAAAGCAATGCAAGCCTGGCGTGACGGTCATCGACTCCGCGAAGCTACGCGAGTTCTTCCATCTGCCGGAGGAGACTGAAGAGGAAAAGAAGCGCCATTGGTTTGTGAAGCAGGTCTCCGCAGTCGCTCAGGGCACGGGCGAAAATACCTGGGAGGTCCCAGAGCGCTTCCCGCTGGTCTTCGGAGATCTTCTGCGCGAGGCAGGTTTCACCATCAAGACACAGTGGAACTTCTGCCCGGAGCGCGCCGTCAAGTCATCCGAGGAGATTGAGAAAATCCGTCACTCCGAACGGCTGGCGGAAGCCGGGTTGGCACAGGCGGACGGCATGCTCCGCTCTGCCATCATCGGCGACGACGGCTTCCTGCATCTCGGCGGACATATCCTCACCGCCGAAGAACTGCGCAGCGCCATTGACCTCGAAATCACCCGCCTCGGCGGGCTGGCGCAAGGAACCATCACCGCCCCCGGCCCGCAGGGCGCCGACCCGCATCAGCACGGCGAAGGGCCCATCCGTGCCAACGAACCCATCGTGATGGACATCTTTCCGCGCGACCAAGAGACTGGCTACTTCGGCGACCTCACCCGGACGCGCGTGAAAGGCAAGGCCCCGGAGGTCGTGCGAAAGGCCTACGAGACCGTGCTTGCCGCTCAGGAGAAGGTCCTTTCGCACCTCAAGGCAGGCGTGCAAGGCAAGGAGATGCACAACATGGTCGTCGAGGACTTCAAGGCCGCCGGCTACGAGACTGGAGCCGATCCTGAAACCGGCGTTTACCACGGCTTCTTCCACGGTCTCGGACACTCCGTCGGGCTGGAAATCCACGAGGGCCCAAGCCTCTCTTCGGGTGAAGAACGTGCGATGGTCGCCGGCAATGTCCTCACCGACGAGCCTGGCCTCTACTACCCCGAATGGGGCGGCATCCGCATTGAAGACACCGTCGCCATTACCGAGACTGGCATCGACAACCTCGCCGTTGCGCCAAAATATCTGGAAATCGAATAGCCATCTACCAAAAACAACCCAATTCAACTATGATAATTCGCCGAACTCTTCTGATCGCCTCGCTGCTGACCGCCCTTGTTGTGATGCCATTTGCCAGTTGTAGCAAAGATTCCAGCAAAGCACAGGAACCTTCGCCCGAAACCCTCGCTACCAAAGCCTTCGAGGAGGCGAAAGCGGCCTTTGGTGCCAAGGACTACGAAAAGGTCGCTAGTTTTCTCCCACCCGAAAACCGTGAAATGATTTTGGCGGCCCTAAAGAGCAACTTCATGAAGGTAGAACTCGGAAATATCCTTTCCACAGAAAAGCGCGAACAGGATATCCTGATTGTTTGCGAGGCAAAAATCGGAGATGACGCCGGCACGTATGATGTCCCGATGAAAAAAGACGGAGATGTCTGGATCATCTCTATCGGAGGAATCAAAAAACACGGTGAATCAACACCCAAATAGGTATGGTATTAAGGCATTTGCCCTCGCATGGCTAATATAACATACGAGGGCATCTGAGGGGATATCATATCTTTAACTTGCCACCCCATATATCCAATATCGGCGGCCAAAGTCATTGGTCTGTATTGAAACCTGCGAAAAGGCTCTCCCAGGAAACCTGTTTCTTTCATCGTATGCTTTTATGGCCCCAAGCTGATTTTCCATTCGCCGTTAATCTTGCTCATAAAGAATGGGCAGGGCACGTTTTTAAATTTATAATGAATCTTGGTAACGATGGTGGACCTGTCACCCTCTGTCTGTTCTGAGACGATTCCCAGAAGTTTCCACGAAATCATTCCATTGTTGACGCCCTTAAGCCACTCCCGCAATTCTGACAACGCTGCAGACTGCGGAGAGAGGAAATCAGCCACTTTCTCGCCATCCTTGTCGGAAACTGCCTGGAGGAAGTCTTTCAGCGCAACCACCGCTTCGGATTCGCCGACAGGAGCAGAATCATTCTTCCTTTCGCCACGGCCTATTTGCATATCCTGGATTCGCCATCTGCCGTCACTCTTCAATAGGAAGAATGAAGTGATCTCATCATTCTCCATATTCACTTTTGCGATAACCAAGGAACTGTCGCCATCCGTCTGCTCAGAGACAAATTCCAGAAGTTCCAACGAATTCTTGCCTTTGATATCTGCAACAAACTCCGCCACCCCCGCATTTGAAACAAAAAAACTAGCAATTTTCTCGCCATCCTTGTCGGCGACCGCCTGGAAGAAGTTCTTCAAGGCAGCCACGACCTCAGAATCGGCGGCAGGAGGGGAGGTTTCAGCGACAGGAGGGACATCCATTTCTTCTCCGTCATCTACTGGCATTATACTCAGGATCTTCCATTCGCCATCAACTTTCACCATGGAGAAAATGCCAGCCATTTCGATCTCACCAAGAACATCACCTAATTTCACAATCATCTTCACGACGATGAAGAAACTGTCGCCTTCTGTTTGCTCCGAAACGACTTCCTGAAGAATAAACGGGAAATTACCATGGTTGACTGACTCTGCCAAATCCTTGCTATCCCATTCGGATGCCGCCCAGAAGCTTGCGGCTTTTTCGCCATCCTTGTCGGCGACCGCCTGGAAGAAGTTCTTCAAGGCATCCACCGGGGCGGACTCGGCATTTTCCCGGTTTCCCTTCTCAGGTGGAACCTGAGAAATGAGCTTGTCTTCTCCTGCCTCGGGTTCTTTGTGAATCTCCACGTGGCCATCAAGATACAAGACCACCTCGGCGTTTTTGTGGTTCCTGCAGACCACTGCCGGCGTAGCCCTGTGATGTTCAAAGCTGGAATAGTTTTTCCCGGCCACCTCCGGCTGCAAAACATAGGGGACTGGCGTGTCGCCACACGTGCAACTTCGCGTCTTCAGAGGCAGGTAATCGTCATCCAATTCATCCAGAGAATTGGGCAATAACTCATCGTGATCGTATGAATACACTACCAATCCCAAACCGGCCACCTTAAGATTCATTTCACAAATATCGAGGTTCTTTCCCTCTGAGGTCTTGTATGGCTCTGCATCCTCAACGAGCCATTTCCCATCCACTTTTCTCATTGTGACGTCCCAGCGGGCACTTTCACCATCCGCTTTGGCTTCGCAGACAATCAGGACTTCATCCTCCCCTTTCTCTTCCACAGATTCAATGGTCCCCAAAGTTGGCAAGTGAGTCTCAAGCATTCTGGCAAACTTGGCGGAATCATCTTCCTTCGCCATTCTTGCCATTTCTTTCATTTCCTGCACTGCTTCCGCCGGGGCAGGCACATAATCGAAAATCCTGTCAATGTCTTGGTTGGACACCGCCGTTGTGAAGTCTCTCAAGGCAGCCACGGCGGGATGCTCGGCATTTTCCCTTTGCGTGACTGAAGTCTCTGCGTCGCCTTCGGCGTCTTTGCAGTAGCCGACCAAATGGAATGCAAAGAGCGCGGTCAGCAGGATCATGGCGAGAATGTGATGGATGCGTTTCATGGCATAATGGGCTCAGGTTTAGAAAATGTCTTTAAGGACTTAATGGCGAACACCTCTGGGAAAAATACTCATGAATGCTTCCACAGTGGATATATTGGTTAAGATAATGTGGCAAACATATTTTACCAAGGAAATTACTTAGGAAATAATATCTTTAACTTGCCGGAAAGTCGCAAATGGGACATCTGGGACGATTGGGATATCTCGGACACTTTTTCTTTCGCCTCATTTACCCCACCGAGGCAACAATGGAGGCGAGGAGCAAAACACGTTTCAGTGCTCGTCCCTCGCCCCAAGGAGCGCTCTATGCGTTGTAGGTGGAGGCGGAGGTATTTCCGCTGTGGCCGATTCAGTTGGTGTGGAAGAACTGCCCGCGCGGCTGGTCAAGGCGCTCGTAGGTATGGGCACCGAAGTAGTCGCGCTATGCCAGAGATGTTTATTGCCTGACATTCTGGATCATCCACTTTCCGTCGATCTTCTCCAAGGATACCTCAAAGGTTCCAGATTTTTCCATGTCACCCATTTTGCTCACCGTCTTCGCGACGATGACAGCGCTGTCACCCACCGTCTTTTCGGAGACGATTTCCTGAAGTTCAAGCGAAATGACTCCGGCATTGACCAGCGGGACCAGCTGGGCCTTCATTTCCTTAGAGGCGATGAACTCACCGACTTTCTCGCCATCCTTTGCGGCGATGGCCGCGACGAAGTTCTCCAGGGCTTCCAATGCGTCCGACTTGGCGGGAGGAATCTCTGCTGCGGGAGCGGCCTCATTCTCCTCGGCCTTGTTGCAACTGGTGAAAGAAATGGCGAGAACAAGAACCAAAAGGGATGAGAAAAGAATACGGGAAAGATTTTTCATGATATCAAAATATGGAGTGAAGTTTCAATTTGAAAAATCAAAATTAATATAATGCACTTAACATTGCAATGCAAAGGCATTGTTTTGGACGGGGAGATACAACTCGAAAAGCCGCATGACGCGAATCTCGTTTCGTAAAGCACGGATGACTTAATCACCTCTCCAACACGGGCAGTTCGCCAGGTTCGCAGTGTTCGATGGCAACTTTCACCTGCTCCGGCGGAAGGCTCTCGACATGGCCATCGGCAAAGCCGACAATCTGGTTCTCCTGATGACCAGGGCAGACCAGAAGAACAGTACTGGCACTGGCTCCCAAAGACATAGTTTTTTGCCCATTGCCAAAATATTGATATTCTCCGCCGGAAGGACATTGCCACAATTTTGCATCAACATCTTTTGCGAGAAGTTCACGGTAATTATCCGCAGGAGGAAGACAATCAGCGTGGTCTTCGACGTACAATAGTATCCCCAGAAGAATCATCTTCTGGTTGTTTTTACAAGAATCCATCTTGTTTTTTTCGACAGCCCGGCTGATTGGTCCGCCAGTGGCGGCATCAGCCATCAAAAAAGACATTCCGACAATGACGCATACCGCAAGAAGATTCAAGACCAGACCGGCAATGGCCTTGCCTTTGGTCTTTTCCATGCAGACCCCGACAATGCCAAGAATCAACCCGATAATGGCAGGAATCAGCACAAACCAACCCACGCAGGGAATGAAACTGATAATGAGGGAGATAATCCCAATGACCAATGTTGCAATGCCCATGAAAGACTCCTTGAATGGCAAGTAGTTGAAAAGCTTTGAGAGGCGATTTAAATCGGTAATGTCAAAAAAAAGGGATAAGAAACAGTTTTCAAAATGCATCCAAGGCGCTATTTTTTAGAAAGTTACCACACAACCTAAAAAAACAGGAGCATCGGATGCATACTAAACTTAATACGTCTTTGTTTTTTTCACATCGGACGAACCATTTTCTCTGGACGAGCTGGTGCTTCGGCTCAAAAATCTGTTCGAGAGCCATGCCTACTGCTCTGTCCTCCATGCGTTTCTGGACCTTCTCCAGCGCAGCCTTGTCGCCCGGGCCGCCGTCGGGAGGCTTTCTCAGTGACATTCGAAATCACCGGAGTGACAAAATCATCCCACAATTTTTGACTTTACCTTAAAATCAGCGGAATCGAAGGATTCCCGCGTTTTTGGAAAAGTCATCCTTGCAAGCCGTTCTTTCCCAAAACGGATGAAGTCACGGATGATAATAAAGCCAGAACAAAAGCACCCCCAACAAGCCACTGCCAACGCTCGTTGCAAGGTCTATCCAGATGAATGACTGCGAAAAAATGACTTTCCGTAATTGAAGCACGAAGAGGCACACCCGGAAAACAAGCTGAATCACATAACAAACCAGAAAGAACGCTAACGGCAGATTAATCGGAGTTCCATCCTTCAGGAAATTGTAGGTCATGGTCGTATACCCGCAAAGAATACATTTCCGGCCGGTGGCCGCCAGATACGGACACCGGAACGCCTTCATGAACGGGAAGAAGCAAGAGGAACAAAAATAGATTGCCACCCAAATCGCCAGTCCGAGGAAAACCCAATTCAAATATTGATAACTTCGATTGGAAATGTGAAAAGAATACATGGCGCTTATAATGATTCTTGTTCCGTAATTTCCATGATTTCGTAATTTCGTATCTATTTTATACAGAAAAATTCCCCAAACAACCTACGCGAGCACGTTGTTTGGGGAATTGGAATGTATTCCCTAGGAATACGATGCGCCAGCGATTAAGCATCCACCGCCGCCGCCGCAGCAGCAAACAACAAATTCCACGCGACAATAACAGCGACAGCGATGATATTCAGGACCAGGCCGGCCACGGCGGTTCCTTTGGGCTGATTGTTCTTTTTGGCAGAGGCGATGCCGACGGCGCCCAGAATAATACCCAAAACCGCAGGAATGAATGCAAATTGACCAACGCAGGGGATAAAACCCAGAATAACAGCGATGATACCGATGACAAGTGATGCTACACCCATTGTTTTCTCCTAAGTTGAAAAGTTAAGAACAAATGAAAAAACGAAAAAAAAGTAAAACTGCTTTACTTTATCATATAATTATTAAATTGCAAGGTTTTTTATTAAAAAAACGATTTTATCGTATAAAGTCCATCGTCCGACTTTCTTCGGCGGTGTCAATCGGATACCCGTTTTTCAGCCAAATACACAAAGAACACACGAAAAACAGGGGTTCCATTCTGCCAATGTCTTCTACCCGAACAAGGCGCAAATCACCTCTCCAACACGGGCAGTTCGCCAGGTTCGCAGTGTTCGATGGCAACTTTCACCTGCTCCGGCGGAAGGCTCTCGACATGGCCATCGGCAAAAGCGGCATTCTGTTCGCCACCATGATCTGCTGTGCAGACAAACAGGATGGTGAAGTTGGGCTTTTCAATCTCGAATTTATGCCCATTGCCGAAATACCGATATTCGCCTTCCCCTCCACAGCATTGGAAAAGTCCTTTGTTCCGAGCATAATAATCCAGAAGCTCCTGCCAATTTTCCTGTGGTGGCATCATGTCATCGAAATCCTCACAATACATTGCCAATGCTAAAAGCAATTGTTTCTGCTGATTCATGCAGGCAAAAGTGTAGTCAGGCTTTCGGCTCCATTCGGTCGGCACGCCGTTTTTCCTGAACGCCCAAAAAGTCCATCCTGCAATGCAGGCCATCGCGAGCAGATTCAGGATAATCCCTGAAGTGGCGATTCCCTGGCCCGTTTTCATGCGGCGGCGACCGGCGATGCCCAGAATCAGGCCGGCAATGGCAGGAAGCGTAGCGAACAACAAGCCGACATAGGGGATATTG
This sequence comes from Victivallales bacterium, assembly GCA_017417585.1. GTDB lineage: Bacteria > Verrucomicrobiota > Lentisphaeria > Oligosphaerales > Oligosphaeraceae > RGIG1601. The sequence goes on along the minus strand of JAFPYX010000061.1, from coordinate 154,460 downwards.
CCGAGAATAATGGAGATGATGCCAATGACCAGTGCCGCCACGCCCATGAAATCTTTTCCTTTGCCTATGGTGTTGGTAAATAACTCCCCTTTGGACTGGCCAAACCAGTCCAAAGGGGGCACGATACTGCAAGGTTCAAGCCCTGCGTTCTATGCGTTGTAGGTGGAGGCGGAGGTATTTCCGCCGTGGCCGGTCCAGTTGGTGTGGAAGAACTGACCGCGCGGCTGGTCAAGGCGCTCGTAGGTATGGGCTCCGAAGTAGTCGCGCTGCGCCTGGAGCAGGTTCGCGGGAAGCCGTTCGGTGGTGTATCCGTCGAAGTAGCTCAGCGCGGAGGTCATCGCGGGCGCGGGCAGTCCGCTGGAGACTGCGGTGGCCACGACCTTGCGCCATGCGGGCACCAGCTTCTCGACCGTCTCCTTGAAATACGGATCCAGCAGCAGGTTGCTCAGTTCGGGATTGCGGTCGTAGGCCTCCTTGATCTTGCCCAGGAAGACGCTGCGGATGATGCAGCCACCACGCCACATCAACGCGATTCCACCATAGTTCAGGTTCCAGCCGTAGGTCTTGGCGGCGGTGCGCATCAGCGTGTAGCCCTGCGCATAGGAGATGATCTTCGCCGCAAAAAGTGCCTGTCGGATCGCCTCGACGAACTCCTTCTTGTCGCCCGTGAACTCCGGAATCGTGCGGTTGAAGGCCTTGGCGGCCGCCACACGCTCATCCTTCATCGCGGAAAGGCACCGCGCGAAGACGGCCTCGCCGATGAGAGTCAGCGGCACGCCCTGATCGAGCGCCTCGATGCCAGTCCACTTGCCGGTTCCCTTCTGTCCGGCGGTGTCGAGGATCTTCTCCACCAGCGGGGAGCCGTCGGTGTCCTTGAAACCAAGGATGTCGCGGGTGATCTCGATGAGATAGGAGTCCAGCTCGGTGGTGTTCCAGGCCTTGAAGACCTCGTGCATCTCGTCGTCGGACATCTTGAGCAGGTCGCGCATGATCTGATAGGCCTCGCAGATCAGCTGGATGTCGCCGTATTCGATGCCGTTATGGACCATCTTCACGAAGTGTCCGGCGCCGTTTTCGCCGACCCAGTCGCAGCACGGCACACCATTCTCGACCTTCGCGCAGATGCCCTGGAAGATGGGTTTCACGAAAGGCCATGCCGCCGGGCTTCCGCCGGGCATCATGCTCGGTCCCTTCAGGGCGCCCTCCTCGCCGCCGGAGACGCCGGTCCCGATGTAGAGCTTGCCTTTGCTCTCGACGTATGCCGTGCGGCGCATGGTATCCGGGAAGTGGCTGTTGCCGCCATCGATGAGGATGTCGCCGTCTTCCAGCAACGGGAGCAACTGCTCAATCATGTCATCCACCGCCTGTCCGGCCTTGACCATCATGAAGACCTTGCGGGGCTTCGCCAGGTTGTCCACCAGCTCCTGCAGCGAGTGGCAACCGATGATGTTCTTGCCGGCGGCGCGCCCCGCGACGAAGTTGTCCACCTTGGAGACGGTACGGTTGAAGACCGCGACAGTGAAGCCCTTGGACTCCATGTTCATCACGAGATTCTCGCCCATCACGGCGAGGCCAATCAAACCAATGTCTGCTTTCATCTTCATCGAGTTTAAAGGTTAAAGGTTAAAGGTTAAAGGTGATTTTTATTGAAAATGTTTAACTGTTCGGGAAATTCCCTCCGAAAAGCTTTCCTTTATTCGTGAGGATGCTCCTGTTCAGCATGGCAATCAATTCATTGACATCTGCCAGAAGGCTAGCGAAGTCATCGGGGTGAAGGTATTTTGTTGCCTCAAGGATTTCCAGCCAGTAGCGCGTTTCGTATGCCTCTTTCAGTGCTATTGAAAATTTGGCGATGAAATCTGCCAGACTTTGCGCACCAGTTGCTTCCGCAAGATTTGCACCAATGCTGGTTCCACTTCGGAGAACCTGCCGAGACATTATGAATTCCCGAAAATTCTCAATCAGGAAGCGAGAAAGTCCTACGATGCGGATGGCGAACGCCTTGCTCTTTATCCGCAGGGGACTTTCATCATTTCCCTGAAGCGGAGACAAAAACTTTGCCCTTTACCCTTTAAACTGTTAACTTTCAATTAGCGCTGAACTCGTGCGTTTCCGGCGTAGATGGCCCAGACCTGCTTTTCATCGACAGGCTCGGCGTAGTCGTTGAGGGAGGATGCGGCGAGTGCGCCGGTGGCCCAGCCGAACTGGACCCACTTGGCAGGTTCCCAGCCCTGGAGGATCCCGTAGAGGAGTCCGCCAGTGAAGCCGTCGCCGCCGCCAATGCGGTCGAGGATGTCGATCTCACGGGGCTCTTCGACGAACCACTGGTTGTCGGCGAGCATGATGGCGCCCCAGAGGTTGCGGTTGGCGGCGAGCACCTCGCGCAACGTGGTCGCGAAGACCTTCGCGTTCGAATACTTCGCCTGTACTTCGCGGATCATCGCCTTGAAATTCTCGATCTTGGTGGCGAGGGACTTGCCGCCGGCCTCCGGCCCCTTGAAGCCCAGGCAGAGCTGGAAATCCTCCTCGTTGCCCACCAGCACATCCGCTACTGAGGCGATTTCGTGGAAGGCCTGCGAGAGCTCGGCCTCGCGCCCTTTCCAGAAGGTCGCGCGGTAGTTGAGGTCGAAAGAGACCATTGTGCCGAACTTCTTGGCGGCTTTGGCCAGCGCCAGGCAGCACTGGGTGGTCTCGGGACTCATTGCGGCAATCAGACCGGACAAATGCAGGATGCCAATGCCCTCCTGACCGAAGATGCGCTCGACATCAAAGTCCTCGATGGCCAGCGTGCGGCCGACCTCGCCGGCTCGGTCGTTCCAAACACGAGCGGCACGTAGCCCGAAACCGGAGTCCGCGATGTTGAACTGATGGCGGTAGCCCCATGGCCCCCCCTGTGGGACGGCCTTCCCCTCGTAGCGGATGTTGCGGGCGCGAAGCTGCGCCTGGATGAATGCCGCGATCGGGCTTCCTTCCACGAACTTGGTCAGTGCAAGGCACTCATGCCCCAGCGAGCTGGCGACATTGAGCACGTTGGTTTCCGCACTAGTCGCCTGCAGGTAGAACATGTTGCTGTTGTGCACCGCCATGCGGTTAGCGGGGGTAATGCGCACGCCCATGCTCGTCGGACATGCCAGAGCGTATTTGCAGTTTTTCTTCAGTTCCATTTTTAGGTGAGAGGTTTAGAAGTGAGAGATCAAAGGTTGAAATTATCTTAGGTTTGGCCTAGCCAAAATCTACAACTTTCCTAATGTAATCGGGCTACAGCGGTTTGCCGAAGCGCTTCGGCTTTCTTTGAGCTTTCCAGGCGAAAACACCGAAAAATCCTTGCGCTTGCTACACTGCTACGGATAGACCTCGTGGTCGGCACAGGCCTTGACCATCAGATTCCGTACATGTTGCTTGAAAGCGAATGCCGTCGGGAAAGCCCGGGCGGTGGCGGCATCAATTGGCGGCAGCAGCCGAAAATAAATCCGGCCACATTTCAAGCGAAAATGACGAGTGGGATTCTCTTCGTTTCCAGTAATAATCCCTGGGTAGAGGTCCACTCCCAAATCACGTGCCAAGCGGAACACGCTACTCTGAAAGGGAAGCATCTCCTTGGAGGCCGACCGATGACCCTCCGGAAAGTCAATGACAGAAGTGCCATGTTGCAGATGCTCCCGCACTTCACCGAGTACCTGTTCATATCCCAAACGGGTGATATCCAAATAACCGGCCTGACGAGCCACAAAGCCCAGGACTGGCAACCGCATCGGCCAGCCGTTGACTGCCTGAATCATCGGCCGGCACATCGCCGAAACCAAGAATGCATCGGACCCCGAACGGTGATTGAATACGTAAATCGCCGGTTTCCGACCAGGCTTCCCCCCATCGACCGTCAGCCGAATGAATGGCCAGACCCCCAATCGCGTGACCACAATCCCCCACCCCAATATGATCCACCGCAATACCGCGCGACGAGGCCACTTGGGCAGACAAAAGGCGAAAAAGAACGGAACCAAGGCGAAAGAATAATAGCAAAGCGTCCACACCCCTATCCACAGATAGATAAGCGTGCTGACAAGATATGCGCCAATACCTGCGCGTGCGCTATTTGGCGGCACGGATTTCCTCGGGGTGCTCGCGGGCATACTTTTCCAAGAAGTCATAGACATCGCCCAGCGTGCGCACGTTGCGAACCTCCTCATTGTTGCGCAACGCGATGCCGAAAGTCTTGTGAAGCTCGACAAGCAAATCCACGATGTCCAGGCTGTCCAGTCCCAAATCTACAAAGAGATTCTTTTCCGGAGTGAGCTTTTCGGCCGCAATCTCAAATTGGTCAATGAAAACGGTATTCACCTGCTGGATGATTTCTTCGCGAGTCATACCTAGCTATCCCTCGTTGTCGCTTGGAACTTCGCCCACTAGAACTGCATTGATGCCTCCGAAGGCAAAGCAATCTTTGATGAAGTATTTAAGGGAGGTCCGACGAGGCTGGCGGAGAAGGTCCAGCCCTGCGCACGCCTCATCAGGATTCTCCAGATTGGCAGTTGGCAGCAACAACCGATTGCGTGACATCTCCAGCACAACGGCCATTTCCAACGCCCCTGAGGCGCCCATGGTGTGCCCCAGCTGCGCTTTCAAGCTGGAAACCGGAACGCCGGCACCAAAAACATTTCGCAACGCCACGGCCTCCGCTGCGTCCCCTTGTCTTGTTCCGGTGGCATGTGCATTAATATAATGGATGTCTTCTGGTTGCAAGCCTGCTTCACGCAATCCGCTTCGCAAGCAACGCTCAATTGCGCCCGCATCCGATTGGCTGGTCTGCCGCCCGCTGGCATTTGTGGCATATCCACGGATTTCCGCCAGAATTCTCGCGCCGCGCCGCAATGCGTGATTCCGTTCCTCCAGAACAAAGATTCCCGCGCCCTCTCCGCAAGCCAGTCCGCAACGTTCTGCATCGAAAGGCCGGATGGCGGCCTCGGCAGCCTGCCCGGAGGCGGGATGCGCCAACGCGAAAAGTTGTTCAAATGTCCCGGCCACTGCCGGAGTCGCCTCGTCCGCCCCGCCAGCCAGCATGATGGTCTGACGCCCCAGGCGGATTTCATCGTAGGCCAGGCCGATGGACTGCAAACCTGAAGCACAGGCAGAACACGGTGCCAGCAAAGCGCCATTCAAGCCATAGGCATTGGCCACGTTGAATGCGGCAGTATGGGAGACGCTCTTGAAAAATTGCTGTGAAGGAAGGCTCTCCAGGCCGTTTTTGTCAAACAGTAACATCGTCTCAAAAATGGCGCTAGGGCTGCCAAGGGTGGAACCGATGGCGCAGCCTGCTTCGCAAGCCGCCAAATCTTCCGCAGAGAGCCCGCTTTCCGCAATGGCATTACCTGCCGCCAGTGCGGCAAAGATTGCAACCGGCGCCATGGAGCGGCGGAGTTTCCGGTCAAGGGAAAGAAGGCGTTCGCGTGACACTTCCACAGGAGCGGCCAAAAGTTCTCCCGTCGCTCCGCGAAGCTTCCATTCCGTCATGACACGCACCGCGCTGTTGCCCACAAGGAGGCTCTGGTACAATTTTTCCCGGGACATTCCCAATGCGGACACAATGCCGCAGCCCGTAATGACAACGCGAGACAATTCGCAAGAAGACATGACCGATTTCTCTTTTTAGAAATTCGAATTCCAAGCGACAAATGAATCCGGGAACGCCCGTTCCGGGAGAAGTCCCAGATAGGCCCCTTCCCCCAGCACCTGCCGCGCGACCAGAAAAGAACTCAGCATCGTACCCACCACGCCGGGCGCAAAGGCATTTTCGCCAATGCCGTAGAAATTCCGAACTGGAAGCCGTCCCATCAGGCGAGGATTGTCAACCCTCATCCGCACTCCGTAGGCTCCCCTTCCTGGAGGGACATACCGTGCGTAGGTATGTGGACTGGCGGCGGCGATGACTTGAATCCTGCCTTGCATTTCGGGCAACGACTCGTAAAAATGGTCCAGCACGACCTTCGTCATTCTGCCTTTCTCTTCAGGAGAAGGCGGAGGGACGGACGGGGGAGCGGGATAAGGTGAAAGCAGGATGAGGCACTGTACAGGCGTGTCATCCTGGCGCCGTTCCCTGCTAAAGACGCATCCAGTGCTTAGAAAAGATTCCTGGCAGGAGGAGGCATACATGATTTTATTGAAATCAAAATCCCGCAAATAGGACACCAAATGCGGTTTTACTGGGCACCGTTCATCAACGGTGGCAAAAATCGTGAAGAATCCGCAGGTGTCCTCCAACTGCGCCACAAGCCTCTGGAAACCGCGGCGATTATCGGATGGAAGCAACGGGACGATTTCAGCAGGATGCAGCGAGGAGAAGAGATCATCAAAGACCACGCTGGTACCGTCGGAAAGCTCGGCAGAGTGGCATTGCCCCCGTGCATCCAGTTCCTGAAACCCCGTGACGTATGTAGAAGTCCGGACTTCGACTCCAAGACGTTCCAGCTCACGGCGGAAATTCCGGATCAGCGCATCTCCTCCTTCCTTCAGGCGGATCATTTCCTCCTCAAAGCCATAACTCACCCGGAAATGCCGTGCGGCCGGCACTTCGGCCGGCACCCCGCCGTGATAGAGCACCGGTGAAGCCAAAGCGCAGGAAAGCTCCGGCGACATCCCCAGCTGCTCCAAAAGCACCCCCAGGGGAAGCTGATCCATATCGCTAAATGCCATCATGGAATCATCCAGCCCCACTCTCAAATCGAACATCGGTGTATTCCGAAGCACCTCCGTTTCCAGCATTCGGTATTTTCGCAAAGCATCTGCTTCGCGAGGAAATTCCTGTGCAAGATATTCATAGAACTGCTTCCGTCCACAGTTCGGGAAGACAAGTTCGTGACCATCCGGCAACCGCAGCAACCAGGGGAAGTTTTCCGCTTCAATGCCATCCTCCGCCCCTAGAACGGTCAGCATCTGCCCGAGAATGCCGACCAAGCTGCTGGTGAAGTGCAATCCCGTATCAAAGGGAATCCCGTCGCGATGAAAACGCGCCAGACGACCGCCGATTGCCGACTGCTTTTCCAACAATGTGACACGTCGGCCTGCCTTGGCCAGCAACAATGCGACAGACAGCCCTCCGACACCGGCGCCGAGCACTAGTGAATGGATTGGTGAATTGACCACTGGAACAGGAGAAAGAGTTACTGGACTTTGCGACGAGTGAATTTTGCCGTGAACATCGCGTCGCAGTCGCCATCCCACGGCCAAATTTGAGTCATCCCATCCGACTCCATGCCGTCAAGGGGATTGGCATGCGGCGCGAGGATATAATCCGCATGGCTATCCAGGAAAGCCTCGACAATGCCCTGGTTTTCCGCGCGGAACATCGAGCACGTCGAATAGACCAACGTGCCGCCGGGCTTGACCGCAAGTGCCGCCGCATCCAGCAGTTGCTTCTGAAGGGCGGTGAACTCCTCGATACTTTCGGGCGAGGTGTTCCAACGGCCGTCAGGAGCACGCCGCCAAGTTCCGGAGCAGGAGCATGGCGTGTCCACGAGCACGCCGTCGTAGCGGTCGCGCGGGACATCCTTCGAGGTGCCTTTCCATACATGGGTGTGGATGTTGTTGAAGTGGTCCCGCCGGGCACGCAGACGCAACTCCTGGAGTTTGAATTCCCGCAAGTCGCTGGCGTCCACAATGCCGCGGTTGTGCATCAAGTAAGCCAGGTGGAGGGCCTTCCCACCGCCGCCGGCGCATGCGTCCCACCACTGTTCGCCAGGCTTGGGTGCGCAGACGAAGGCGACGCATTGCGAGGCCAGGTCCTGGATTTCAAATTTGCCATCCTGGAAGGCTGGAAGTGCACGGAGATTGGTTCCCGTGTGTCGGATGCAGAGCGCCCCGCGGAGGCATTTATGGCTGACAGGATGAACGGCGTCCTCGCTCCCGCGTTCGATTTCGGCGCGAAGGCGGTCTTGGTCTGTGACCTGTGCACGTATCCAGACGGGCGGGCGCTGTTGCAGCCACTCGATGAGCTTCTTGTAGTCCACATTTTCTTCCGGAGCAATGCGTTCCTGCGCCCATTCGGGGAGCAATTCCTCGAGGGTGAGCGGCGGCATGTCGAGTTTCGCCTTCTGGAAGAATGGCCGAAGGTAGCGTCGGCGTTGGGCGACGGGAGTGTCCGACGGCGTGTCTTCAAAGAGTTCGGGGTAGAGTCCGGCTTCGCGGAGCCAATACATCACCGACGGCGGGAGGTCAAAGCGGTTTTCCAGCAGCCAAGCGGCGGAAAAGACTCCGTTCCAGTCGGCGACATGTAGCGGCGCAGTAGTCTCGCCATTTTCCAGCGCCGTGAGAAAGTATGCCGGGGCGAGCTTGCGGAGCCAGCCCCACCAGCGCAAAACAGAGAAGAGAGTCTCGCCGATGATTCGCCGGTCACGCGACCCAAGTTGGTGGTTGTCGCCGAAGATGTCCCGCAGACAGCGGTCGGCGGGGGTGTGTTCCAAGAGAGATCGCAGCAACGCCTGGAGAACAAACTGCGAAGTCGTACGAGCCTGGGTGATGACTCGTGTGGCCGCCATTGGACGGGCACTCTTTTTTTCCGTTGGTTTCATGGAGGAATTGCAATCCTTCGGTTGCCAGATGATGAGGTTCAATTGCAGTTCGCCACAGTCTGGCTGGCACTTTGTACCGTATTGTACAATAGCATGGTGATGGTCATGGGACCTACACCGCCGGGAACCGGCGTGATTTTGGAGGCGACCTGGCTGACCGCCTCGAAATCCACATCGCCTTTAAGGCGATAACCCTTGGGGGAAGCGGGGTCTTCAATGCGATTTACCCCAACGTCGATGACCACTGCGCCAGGCTTGACCATTTCCGCAGTGATGGTGTGGGCATGGCCCACCGCTGCGATGAGGACATCTGCCTGGCGGGTAAAGTCCGCCAGATTCGGCGTCCGGCTGTGGCAGATAGTTACGGTCGCATCGCCATACGCGGCCTTCTGGCAGAGCAGGTTCGCCACCGGCTTACCCACGATGTTGCTGCGCCCGACGACTACCACGTGTGCACCAGCCAGCTTAACGCCGGAGCGCATCAGCAGTTGCACAATGCCATGGGGGGTGCAGGAGATGAAGGTCGGCAGTCCGATCATCAGCTTGCCCATTGAGACCGGCGAGAAGCCATCCACGTCTTTGGACGGAGCGATTGCCGCGATGACCGCATTGGTGTCGATGTGACGGGGGACTGGAAGTTGCACGAGGATGCCGTGGATACGCGGGTCGGCATTCTTCTGGGCGATAAGTTCCAACAGTTCCGCCTGGGTGGTTGAGGCGGGGAGCCGGTTGTCGTCCGAGAAGATGCCGATTTCGGCGCAAGCCCGTTCTTTGGCAGTCACATAGGACTGCGAGGCAGGATCTTCGCCGACCAGGATGACCGCCAGGCCCGGCGTGACGCCGCTCTTGGCCTTCAGGTTTTGTACTTCCGTCTTCAGTTCGGCGCGTATTTCTGCGGCAATCTTCTTACCATCAATGATTTCTGCGGACATCTTTGTAAATTGGCAATTAGCAATTTTAGTTGCTACTCTTTCCAGTAGATCTTTTCAGGTTCGGCAGGCAGGGGCGAGTTCTCCTCCATTGCCTCGGCAAGTTCATCGGCGCGGTCTGGGTCAATCCACCAGAGGGCGGTGGCAGAGGAGTCGCCGTCGTATTTTCCAAGGACGGTGGGTGGGGTGCCGAATTTGTTCCAGTAGAGGAGTCTAGTGTAGTCGATATTCCAGAGGAGGATATAGGGAACTTGTGCGTAGATGAGCTGGTCGATCTTGCGGTTGATCTCGTTGCGTTCCTGGATGTCGAAGACAGGCTTCTGCGCTTCGATGAGGCGATCGACCTCGGGATCCGCGAATCCGGTGATGTTCGAGGACCCCTTGCGCTTGCCTTCGCGGGAACTCCAGAGCTGCTCGGGGTCGTGGAAGAGCGAACCGCCCCACGATGCCCAGGTCATGTCGAAGTTGTATTCATCCATGTCCTTTGCCCAGGCGGACCAGTCCTCCGTGACGATGTTCATGGTGATGCCGACGTCCTTAAGCGCTTCGCTGTAAACCGCAAGGAACTTGTTGGCGGTTCCGCGGTTGAGGAAGGTGAATTCGAAGGGTTGGCCGTTCTTTTCGAGCCGGCCGGTCTGGGGGTTGGTGGACCATCCGGCCTCGGTGAGGAGCTGCCTGGCTTTGGCGGGGTCGTAGTCGTATTCCGGGTTGGGATTGGGGTGTGCTTCGTCGTAGAGGTCTTCCATGTAGGAGCGATGGAGGAAATACGCATCGAACATCATGGAATGGTTCATGAACTTGCGGTCAAGGAGATGCGCCAGCGCCTTGCGCACGCGCAGGTCCTGGAAGAGCGGACGACGCAGATTGATGGCAAAACCCTGCATGCCGGCGGGGGCACGGTTGTGGATCTCCTGCTTGACGATCCAGTGGTTGCGCACGGCGGACACCGCGTCCTCGATGCCGTGCCACTGCGAAGCGGTGTAGATGGTCATGAAGTCGATTTCACCCTTCTTGAAGGCGTCGAAAGCATTCTGCTGGTCCTCGAAGAAGCGCAGTCGGAGTTCCTGAAAGTTATAGATGCCCTGAGCAGCAGGGTAGGATCCTCGCCACCAGTCCGCACGCTTCTGGAGTACCAAGCAGATGCCCTCCTGGAGTTCCTTGACGCGGTAGGGGCCCGAGACCACCGGGAACTCGAAGTTGACGAGGTTGAAGTCCTGATTCTCGTAGGCGTGCTTCGGGAGTATACTGAAGCCGCTGGCGGCGGAGAGGTTCTCCCAGTGGAGGGACTTCGCGTGGAAGCGGATCCCGCCGTCCTCCGTGCTCTCAGGGCGCTCCAGGCGTTCCAGCGAATAGCGCACGGGGCCGGTGAGGTTCTTGGGGTCCAGGAGCGTGTCGTAGGTCCAGATGACATCCTCGGCGGTGACAGGCATGCCGTCGCTCCACTTGGCATTGGGGTCCAGCCAGAAGGTGAAGGTCTGTCGGTCCTCGGAGATGCTCCAGCGGTTTGCCAGCTGCGGAACATATTCGAGCGTGGCGGGGTCACGGCTCAGGAGTGACTCGTAGAGCAGCCCGAAGACCTGTGCGCTCATCGTGTTGTTGTCCAGATAATAGTTGAGGCTCTTGGGCGAGGGTCCCAGGAACTCGGTGAGCGTCTGGCTCGGCAATGCCTCCCCCGGCGCGGCAGCAGGGTCGGGTCGCTCGCTCCAATCGGGAAGCGGATAGAAAGTGTCAGCCGCTGCTACGGCCAACCAGAGGCTCAGAAATAACAGGGGAACGTTTCGCATAGTTGCTGCCACGATGGTTGCTCTCATTTGTCGGGACACGTTTTTTCGAGCTGCAAAGTACTATAATGCAAAAAAGGCAACCGCCCGTTCCGCCGAGCGAGAGGAATGAGAGACCGTCTCCAAGGCATGGCTTCTGCAAGCCACCCAGGAGAAAGTAATTCATTGGGAGAGGAGTGAGGACCGGATGACAAGCACGCAGAGGTCATCGGGTTGATATAGCGTATCCTGGAACGGCATGACGCATTCTAACCTCAGGTCTGGAAAATGCTCTGGAAAGCGTTGAGCGAACTGCGGTAGTCTAAGACGGTTGAATACCAGCGGGCAATTTTTCTCCAAGATAATTGGCATCAGTTCATTGACGGAGACCGGTGGAAGCTGGAATGCCTCCTTGCTGGCATCGTAATAGGTTTGCCGTTCGCCGTTTTGCAAATTGAAGAAGGCGAGCTCTGGTGCGAATGCGCTGAGCTGAGTGCAAAGGGCTGGGTGGCAGATGACAATCTGTCCAGGCGGGTAGTTTTTCTGGAGGAACCGTCCGACTTGCTGGAAACTTGCCGCCGGGCGTTGGATGTCCTTCCAAAGCCAGTGGAATCCAGCCCAGTAGGTGGAAAGGGACAGCAACGACACTGCCACTGGAACGAGGTGTGAACAACGGTCCAGATGCGTGTGCAAAAGGTATATCAGCGCAGAGACAAAGAATGCCAGATAAAGAAGCAACGCCGTTCGTTGCGCGGCCCACATCCAGAGAAAAACCGTGCAGGCGAACATCCATAGTGCTCCCACGAGCCAAATCATCAGTATCGGGCGAAGTTTTTTGTTGCGGGGAAGTGCCAGTGTAAAACAGAACAGAAGGAAAAGGGGCATGGCGCCAGTCCATAACATCGGCACGTCCATCCAGAAGCCTGACATTTCCGACAGCTGGGCATGGAGCCTTTGCCAGAAACCAAAGGAAGCATTCTGTGCGGGAATCATGCTGGTCCAGGCGGAATGTTTGAAGGCACCGGCAACCTGGAAGAGGGCAAGCAATGCGCTGAATGGTGGAAGAAGAAGAGCCAAGGCATTGCGAGTCTTAAGGTCATGGCGCATTGCCCAGGCCCATTCCAGGAACAATGCGGCGGCGATGCCTTCGCAAAAGATATGGATTTGTGCGACGAGGGCAATCAGCAGACCATAGCGGAACGGATGGGTGTCGCGTTTCGCATACAGGTTTAGCGTCAGCAGAAGGAGTGGGGGCAATAGGACATAGGGGCGTGCGGTGGTGGCGTAGAAATATAGCATGGGTGCGGAGAAGAGCATCAGGATGCGACACCAGCGTGGAAGCTGCGTTCGATAAAGCATCATCCAGCCAGTGAAGGCATTCAGACACCATGCAAGCCAACACATCGATTCCGGGGGAAGGCCGCTTTTGGCGAGCGGGAGGATGCATAGATGCCAGAGCATGAAATGCCCCTCGACCGCCATGATATTCCAGATGGCGGGAATGGACAAGTCACGCGCAATAAGCCACGCCTGGAGTTCATCCGACCACGGTTCATGGAACCACATGCCCAGCCCGCTCAATGCCAGAAACAGCACAAATATTAGGGCGGAAAGAACCTGAGAATGGCTTGGACGACGGAAAGTCATCGTGACAAAAGGCGAATCATGGCTAGTCGCTGTCGTGCATCACTATCCGTGTCCCGTCAGAGATCATCCGAAAATCCTTCTCGAAACCCGTGAGACCATTTTCGATGGCAAACTGGGTGTGCCAGTATGCGTGGAATCTCGTGTTTCATGTGCCGGAGAAGTTACTTCACGGATTGGGGGAGCAAATAGTAGCGCACGCCGGGCTGAAGAACAGTGCCAGGCAGGACGTGGTCCAGCCCCTTGACCTCCACAGGAGTCCGCGACACCGCCATGCTCATCAGACGGGTCATCCAATCGCGTTGAAGCGAATACGAATAAACCGGTGCATCCGGCATCTTCGCCAGCCTCCTCGCCGCTGCCACCGCAGTGTCAAAATCCCCTAGTTCATCAATGAGATGCAGACGGAATGCATCGGTGCCGGAAAGCACCCTCCCGTCGGCAAAAGGCGCATTTAGGACATCCTCGACGGTGGGGAAGTACTCTGGACGCCCGTTGGCGATGACCTGGCAGAATTCACGGAAGTCCTCCTGGACCATTCCCTTAAGGTATTCATCTTCCTCGGGGGTGGACTTCCGCATGGGACTGAGCATGTCCTTGAAATTCCCCGAGCGGTAGGTGACGGGCTCCAGTCCGATCTTATCCATCAGCTCGCTGGCCTCAACCGACTGCATGATCACGCCCACCGAGCCAGTCAAGGTCAGGCGGTTGGCGACAATCCAGTCGGAACCGGAGGCAATGTAGTATCCTCCGGAGGCACCCAGGGTATGCATGCATGTCACCACCGGTTTTCCAGCCTCACGCACCAGATCCACCGCATGGCGAATCTCATCGCTGGCGACCACCTCGCCACCCGGAGTATTCATGTCCAGAATGACGGCGGCAACCTCGTCATCCATCTGGGCTGACCTCAACTCACGGCAAATCCGTTGTGCGGCACCGTCGGACTCCTCCTCAAACAATCCAAGACTTTCACTGGCAAACGCAATCGTCCCATGAATCGATATCACCGCCACTTTCCGGTCTCCGGCGCCTGGCCGCACCATTGACATTATCGGCTTCTCAGGCTCCATCGCCATCCCTGAGGTCATTGTGGGAGTGTTCATCATTATTGTCCCAAAAGAGACACAGGAACCGAGAATGAACAAGATGACCACCAGCACAATGCCGCAAGAAACTAAACATCCAAGGGAAAATCCCTTGTAGGTATTGCCAGGGCGCGACGGAAGGGGAGACATTGGTTTGGGCCTCGCGGCCAACGCCACTGGGATGGCTTCTGGAATCTGATCGGGGTCTTCCTTCATATTCAAAATCTAGGGGGGATTTTCCGAGCAATGCCATTCCGACAAAGCCCAACAGTTTTCATCCGGGAATCTTGCGACAGAAAAATCTAGTGTTCAATTGAACGGCGGGTTTCATCCGTCTGGAGTTTTTCTTGCCCTTCGACATAGTCTATGCCCTCACGGGCAAGACGAGCATGTTCAACACGGAAATAGCCCGTCGATTTGGAAAGGGTTGGCGGAATCCCGTCTGCCGAGGTGTAGAACCGTTTTTGAATCAACTGCATGTTCCGTCCATGGAAACTAAAGACGAAATAGATGTAAAGCTTGGGACGTACCTGGACAAGCACATGAACCAAACTGTTCCCGTCAACTTCCAGCTGAGGTTTCTCGCCATCGATATAGGGTCCAAGCCGGAAAGTCGCATAGACATTTTCAACATCCTCCGCCCTCAGGGCATAGATATCCTCATCGACATCCGAGAAACGCAGAAGCGACAGCTGGATGGCCTTGATGACACTTTCATCTTTTGTCTCTGAAGGCAATCCGATATTCTTGACTAAAATCGGCAAGCCATCCTGAACGGTAATCTGAATCGGCTGGGAGACATGGGTCCGCGGAAGCCGTCCATGATCTAGCATCGCCGTGACATTATAGACATCCTCACGCTGAAAGTTATAGAATTGATTGATGATGATATCCAGTTTCTTGCTTTCCCCCGGAGCGAGCTGCAATTCATCGGCTGGGTTGCCAAGGCTGGCAACAGCCTTGCAGTGCCGTCCGGAACTGCATTCGATCTTGAAGGAAATACTTCCCTGGGTCCCCCGGGTGTCGCCATTGAAAATCAGAGTATTGCCTGATAAATTGGAAACCGTTAAAAAAACATGCACCGGCTCAAAACACAGATACCGAGACTTTTCTGCTTCCAAGCGCAAGGCTATTTGAGCAAAGACATGCATGGAAAGCGAAAACAGAACAAGGAATATGAGCGAAAAATGCCGACGGGTAATCATTATCTACTCTTTTTGTTAGAGGTAATTCATGTTCACTTTCACGTAAGCGAGACACTGGCCGCACCAGTCACACGGTAAACCGGCTCGGCATCCACGCAACCCGTGCCGCAAGACAAGCGCCCCGCACGAGTCATGTAGAGCGACCGCGACGCAACGCCTCGTAAAGCAACAATGTCGTGGCCTGGGCTACGTTCAAAGACTCAGCCTGCCCGGGCATCGGAATGGTCACCGCCGAGCCGAGTTCCGGCCGAGAAATGCCGTGCCCTTCATTGCCCACCACCAACGCCGAACCAAAGGGAGTAAAATCGCTGGAGAAGAGCGAGATGGAAGAATGCATCATCGCACACCAGACTTCTCCACCCCCCAGTTTTCGAAAAAGCTGTACGGCATTGGACAAATCAGGGAAATGATGAACATTTACCGCAAATTGCGCACCCATTCCGCTACGGATGACCTTGGGCGACCAGGGGTCTGCGCTGCCTTCGATGAACCAGACCTGCGAAAGTCCAATCGACCAGGCAGTACGAAGGATAGTGCCCACGTTTCCGGGTTCACGGACCTGGTCGAGAATGAGCGTGCAGATCCGATCCAGTCGCGTCGGCCTGGCAATTCCAGGCTTACGTGCCACACAGAGCATCCCCTGCGGTCCCTCGGTCAGTACCACCTGTGCAAGTCCGTTGGCGTCAATGATCTCCAGCGGAACGCCAGCCGCACGTACGGCTCCGACAAATACCTGCCCGTTCGCGGTTTCGGCAACCTCATCGGAAAGAAGCGCCGTCTCCACCCACTGGGGACGCCGGCCGAGTAACTCCAGGCAGCAACGCAGCCCCTCCACTACAAAGAACGGCGCCTTGCGCTGGTTGTGGCGGCCAGAGGCAAATTGTCGAAGGCGTCTGAGCAGTGCGGAATTCATTGCGGGCACGCCTGCGGAGACCAGGGAAAACGATGTCGGACGATTTGCCAGCGCAGTTGGTTCTCCGCCCATCTGTCCAAAAGCCCGGGCAGGTCTTTCGTCTTGGCCAACAGGGGGATTTCGTCATCGCTGGCGTGAAAGAGCACCGCACGGGCGGTCGCCTCGTCTCCATAGAGCCGGGTCAGCTTGTCTCGTGCGGTGGTGAAACGCTGGTAGGTGCGACAGTGACGAACCATGAGAAATGCGACGTCGATGACCAGAATCGCCCAACCCGGCCAGGCTGGCAGCAGCGGGAAGGCGAAGGCACGGGTCATCTGCCAGAAGAGCAGAAGGAAAGTGGCGCCGAGGAAAAGGAAAGAGTCGAGCTGTTCACGGAAGATTCCCCCCGTGAAGCGCCGGAAGGCGGTGGTGGCGGTCTGGTAGGCGAAAAGCTCCTCGTAGGCGTGGGATTCCAGGGCGGCACGGGCGATGTGGCACATCTCGTGGGAAACCAGCTCGTCCCGTCCAATGAACAGCCATTTTTGGCGTTTGCGGAACTCGCTTCTTGCCAAGAACATCGCGAAAAATTCTGGGAAGAAGTAAAAAGCGTAGCCACCAAAGAAGCTCAGCGGGCTGGCAGGAAAGAAGAAGCCCGGAACCCATTCACAGCGGAAGCCGAAAAGACGGCTGGTGCGCTCCAGTGGCTCCGCGAAGATCTCTTCAGGAATCCGCGCCGACGCCTTTACGGCGACCCCCTCGACGGTGTATTCACCCACGCTGTGGAGGGCATCCTCCATCTTTGCAAAATTGAGGTTCAGGCCCTCCAGACGATCCGCAAATTGCTTTGCGGTTTCATTAGGGGAAGGAGAAATGCCCATCGCGTCCAGCTCGGCCATGGCTGGCAGGTCGCGCTGGCGAATCTTTTCGATGAGCGAGGGGGAAATCACTGGAGAAGGAAACAGGAAGAATTTAACAGGCTTTTCTTCTGCCGGAAAAAACACGCCGCCGCACCCGGGAGGTCCGGTGACGGCGGCGCGGGCATTTCGAGGCAGGGCTTGGTCAGGCCATCAGCCGCCGAGCTTGTCGATCATCTTGACCAGCGGGGCGAAAAGTGCAATCACGATGGTACCAATCACACCGGCCAAGAACATGATCATCAACGGCTCAATCAGTGCGGTAAGACTTTCCACTGCACGGTCTACTTCTTCCTCGTAAACGATGGCGACGCGGTTCAGCATGTCGGGAAGTGCACCAGTCTCTTCACCGACTTCAATCATCGAACACAGCATCAGCGGGAAGACTCCTGACTTTTCCAGCGGCTTGGTCATGCCTTCACCTTCCTTTACGGAATCATGGACGGTGTCAATCGCCCGGGCAAAGATTTCGTTGCCGGCGGTGTCCCGAACAATCTGCAGCGCGGAAAGCACGGCAACACCAGACCCCATCAGGGTGCCCAGCGTTCGGGCAAAACGCGCAGAGATGTTCTTGATCACCAGTCCGCTGATCTTGGGCACCTTGATACAGAACAAGTCCCATAGATATTCTCCCGGTTTTGTCTTCAGGAGCAACTTGAAGACAAAGATGCCGCCGACAATGCACCCAAATACGGTAAGCGCGTGGTCTTTGAGGGCGTTGGAGCAGTTGATGACAAACAAGGTGATGCCAGGCAACGCCTCGCCGGGAAGCATTTCCTTGAACATTTCACCAAACTTCGGGATGATGAAGATCATCAGGCCTGCAGTAATACCCATGGCCATGATCAAAACCGCAATCGGGTAAACCATTGCGGACTTGACCTTGCCGGCAATGCGCTGGGCTTTTTCCATGAATTCGGCCAGACGGTTCAGCACAACATCCAAGGCACCGGAGGCCTCGCCGGCACGAACCATGGATACATAGAGTTTGTTGAAGGACTTCGGGTGGTTGGCCAGAGCCTCAGAAAAGGTCGAACCGCCTTCCACGGAGTCAGCCAGATTGCCCATGACCTTATAAAGGGCCGGCTGCGAACCTTTGGCCTGGCGTTCCAAAGTGCGCAAGGCACGCACCAGTGGCAGACCTGCCTCGATCAGGGTTGCCAGCTGACGGGTCGCTGTACACAGCGCCTTGGTCTTGACTTTCGGCATGCCGAAGAAGGCACCTGCGCCAATGGAGGCGCCCTTCCCTTTTGCTGCTCCGCCGATGGTGGTCAGGCTGGTCGGCTGAAGAGACTGGTTGCGAAGCTGGATGGTCGCGGCCTGCTCGTCTTCGGCTTCAAGGACACCCTTTCGCACCTTTCCTTCAAAATCGTATGCGGTATATTGGAATTTAGCCATCGATTTCTCCTTTGAATGAACGGATGTTCGAGAAATGGAGTCCAGAATCGGTCGGCGTAATCACATCCCCTGGCAGAATTCCGCTGCCAACAAACTGGATAATACGCCTCCCGAACCTGCAAATCAATTTTTCATCTTCTGGCCGCCCACTGCACCCTGTTCCATGAGCAGCTGGTGCAGCTTCTGCTGGACACCTTCGGGATCGCGGGACTTGGTGATCAGGTCGCCGTAGGAGATCTTGCCCTCGTTATAAAGCCGGATGAGGTGGGTGTCCAGCGTGTTCATGCCGTATTTGGCGCCGGTCTGGATGTCCGACGTGATACGGAAGGTCTTGCCATCGCGGATCAGCGCCTGGATGGAAGGCGTGGTGACCATGATTTCGAAAGCCGCGATACGACCTTTCTTGTCCTTGCGCTTCAGCAGCAATTGCGAGATGACGCAAATCAGCGTAGATGCCAGCTGGGTCCGGATCTGGGCCTGCTGGTTGGTCGGGAACGAGTCCACGATACGGTCGATGGTCTCAGCGGAACCGGTGGTATGCAGCGTGCCAAAAACCAAGTGACCGGTTTCGGCTGCCGTGATGGCGGCCGAGATGGTCTCGTTGTCACGCATTTCACCGACCAGAATCACGTCGGGGTCCTGACGCAGGGCGCGGCGGATGGCGTCCGCGAACGAAGGCACGTCGTTGTGGACCTCACGCTGGGTGATGACGCACTTGACGCTCTTGTGGTAGAATTCAATCGGGTCCTCGATGGTGATGATATGATCGGAACGCTCATGGTTGATGACGTCGATCATGGAGGCCAGCGTAGTGGACTTGCCGGAACCGGTCGGGCCAGTCACCAGAACCAGTCCACGAGGCCGGAAGAGGATGTCCTTGCATGCATTGGGCAGGCCAATCTGCTCCAGGGTGAGCAGGTCGTTGGAGATGGTACGCAGAACCATGGCGATGTTGCCACGGGCACGGAAGGCGGAGACACGGAAACGCGCCTTTTCGCCAAACGCGAAACCGAAGTCCACGGTACCGTCCTGCTGGAGTTTCTGCTGGTTGGCCTCGGAGGTGATGGATTTCATCAGGTACTCCGTGTCCTCGGGCTGCATCGGCGGCACATCCAGCGGGGTAAGTTCGCCGTGGATGCGGAGAGTCGGCGGGGAGTAGCAGGGGAGATGGAGGTCGGAGGCACCCTCCTGGAGCACCAAGTCCAGCAGGTCAGCCATTTCAAGTTTTGGCATAAGAACTTCTCCTTAAAGTTAATTAAGTGTAATTTTTACCCGAAGGTGTATTGAATGACTTCCTTGGCGCTGGTGACTCCGGCCAGGACCTGCTTGAAACCGTCCTGTCGCAGGGTTTCCATTCCCTGCTTCATGGCCATCTCCTTGATTTCCTGGGTGGGGCATCGGCGGTTGATCAACTGCTGGATCTCTGCGCTGACCCCCAGCAACTCGAAGATGCCGACGCGTCCGCGGTAGCCGGAACCGTTGCAGTTGTCACAACCAGTGCCACGCCAGAACTGCCGGTCACCTATCTTCTCGCGGGTTACCCCGAATGCCTCCAGTTCCGTGTCGTCCGGCGTGTAGGGCTCCTTGCAGACAGGACAAACCCGCCGGATCAGCCGCTGGGCGAGCACGCCAATCAAAGTGGATGAAATCAGGAATGGTTCAATGCCCATGTCGATCAGACGGGTGACGGTACCGGCAGCGTCATTGGTGTGCAAGGTGGAAAGCACCAGGTGCCCGGTCAGGGAAGCCTGCACGGCGATGTCGGCGGTTTCCTTATCACGGATTTCCCCGACCATGATACGATCCGGATCCTGACGGAGGAAGGCGCGCAGGGCATTTGCGAAGGTCATGCCGACTTGTTCGCGAACCGGCACCTGCATGATGCCTTCCAGGTCATATTCCACCGGGTCCTCCACAGTCAGCAGCTTGTCCTCAAGCTTGTTCAGTTCCTTGACGCCGGAATAGAGCGTAGTGGTCTTGCCGGAACCGGTCGGGCCAGTGACCAGGAAGATTCCGTTGGGGCGGCTGATCATCTTTCGGACGGTGGCCACCATGTCTTTCTGCATGCCCAGGCTGTCCAAATCCAGGTTGACGACCGAGCGGTCCAGCACACGGAGCACCACGGACTCGCCATAGCGAGTCGGCAGGCTTGACACACGCAGGTCAACAGGGTTTTTGTTGACATGGAGCTCGATTCGCCCGTCCTGGGGGATTCGCCGTTCGGAGAGGTTCATACTGCTCATGACCTTGATACGGCTGATTACGGGGATGGAGAGGTGCTTCGGGGGAGGCGTCATCTCATAGAGCGCGCCGTCGATGCGGTAGCGGATGCGGAATTCATCCTGGAACGGCTCAAAATGGATGTCGGAGGCCTTGTCCTTGATGGCCTGCTGAAGGATCACGTTGACAAATTTGACGATGGGAGTGTCGTTTGCGGCCTTCAGCAACTCCTCCTCGGTCATCTTCGAAAAGTCTTTCCCCTTGTTGGCGGCATCATGTTCTGTGACGAG
This sequence comes from Victivallales bacterium, assembly GCA_017417585.1. GTDB lineage: Bacteria > Verrucomicrobiota > Lentisphaeria > Oligosphaerales > Oligosphaeraceae > RGIG1601. The sequence continues at coordinate 133,559 of JAFPYX010000061.1, read as the reverse complement.
TTCCTGAATGACATCGGAGACGGTGCCGCCATGCTCGGGATAGAACGTATCCAACGCCTCGTTGATTTCGCGGGGGCGCGCGACCACGATTCGGCAGTCCTTGTTGATCACAAAGTGCAATTCATCGATCAACTTGGTGTCGAACGGGTTGTCCGTGGCGAGCGTGATGGTGTCCTCATCTTCGGCAACGGGAATGATGTTGTAAGTTCGCGCCGTGTCGCCCGTGATGCTCTTGACCAGATCATCGGTAATGGCGCCAGGATGGATCTCGATGAATTCGGTGCCCAACTCGTCCGCAATCAGGCTGAGCAGCTTGTCCTCGGTGATGATTTCATAGTTGTAGAGAACCGTCTCAAAGGGCTGGCCGTTGTTGTGGCTCTCCTCAAGCACTTCCTCCAGCTGATCCTCGGTGGCGATCTTCTTGCGCAGCAGAATCTGCCAGATCATGCTGACATTCGGGGAAATCTCGATGCTGTTTTCGTTTGGCATAAAAGTTCTATGCTGAGTGGTTCGGAAATTGCCTTCTGCGAGGCAATTTCAAAAGTCATGGCGAACAAGCTCGCCGACCTCGCAGTGCATTGAAATTGGGCCTGGCCCCCTATTCGGAGACCGTCAGGCGAAGCACTTCGTTGATGGAGGTGATTCCCATTGCGGCCTTGCGGATGCCATCGTCGCGCAGGTTGCGCATGCCGTGGGAACGGGCATGACGCGCGATGACACCGGCGTCGGCCTTCTGGTAGATCATGTTTTCGACCTCAGGATCCAGCATGAAGATCTCATAGATTCCCATGCGTCCACGGTAACCCTTGTTGCACTCGGAACAGCCGGCGGGTTCCATGAAGGTGGACTTCGCCACATATTCCGGCGTGATGTTAAGACCCTGCATCTCTGACTCGGTCACCGTATGCTCCTTCTTGCAATGCTTGCAGAGGCGGCGGACAAGTCGCTGGGCCATGATCGCGCGCAAGGACGAGGCTACCAGGAAGGGTTTGATTCCCATGTCAATCAGACGCGTAATGGCCGAAGGCGCGTCATTGGTGTGCAAGGTGCTGAAGACGAGGTGTCCGGTCAACGCCGCGTTGATGGCGATGGAGCCGGTCTCCGTGTCGCGGATTTCACCGACCATGATGATGTTCGGCGCCTGACGCAACATGGCGCGCAGGGCGGAAGCGAAGGTCAGCCCCACATCGGTATTCACCTGGACCTGGTTGATGCCGGAGAGCTCGTATTCCACAGGGTCCTCGGCCGTGATGATCTTCCGGGTGGGCTGGTTGAGTTCATGCAGGAAGGAGTAAAGCGAGGTGGTCTTGCCGGAACCGGTCGGGCCGGTGACCAGGAAAATCCCATCCGGCAACTGGAGGATCTTGTAGATGAGATCCTGGTCGTCCTGCAGGAAGCCCAATTCGCCGATGCCCAGCATGACGCCGCTCTTGTCCAGGATACGCATGACGATGGACTCGCCGTGGGTGCAGGGGATGTCCGACACACGAAGGTCCAGGTCGCGCCCCATCGCGGTGATGCGGATTCGGCCGTCCTGCGGAATGCGGTGTTCGGAGAGGTCCATGCCGCTCATCAACTTCAGACGTGACAGGATTTTGTTCTGCAGATATTTCGGCGGCGCCTCGACCTCGTTGAGCACGCCGTCGATTCGGTAGCGCACGCGGAATTTCTTCTCCAGGGGTTCTAGGTGGATATCCGACGCGCGCGAGCGGAAAGCCTCGATGATCAGCAGGGAGACGTAGCGGATGATCGGCGCCACGTCATTGCCGTCCTTCCCATCGGTGTCGGTGGTAGTATCGGTGGTGGAGTCGGTGGTGGAGTCGGTGGTGGACGCCAGCGTAACGTCGGTGGTCGTCTCGGTGACTTCCGTAAGGATGTCGCTGGCGTCCTCCCGCTTGTAGTAGAATTCCAGCGCCCGGTCCAGTTGGCGCTGCGAGGTCAACACCCCTTCCACATCCAGGCCGGTCAGGTGCCTCACGGCATCCAGCGACTCGATGTCGGCGGGATCGGACATGGCGACCTTCAGGATGCCGTTGGCGAAGGAGAGCGGCACCATGTGGTACCGCAGTGCAATCTGCGTCGGCACCATGGCGATGATTTGCTCCGGCACGTGCTGTTTGGCGCTGTCGAAGTCATAGGTCTCCATGCCATACTCTTCGCTCAGCACTCTCAGGACCTGCTTTTCCGTGATCGTGTGGAGAGCATACAACGAGCGCAGCACGGACTCCTCGTCATCCTCGGTCATCTTTTTCTTGGCTTCCTCGACTTGCGCATTGGTGAGCACACCACGAGAAATGAGGAGATCTACAATGAATTCTTCTTGACCGATCACAATAAGGCTCCGGTTGGAATCATGGGAGGACGGCTGCTCTGCCAACGGCAGGCACGTCCAAAATGGGCTATTCCTTTGGTTTCAGGAAAAAAGACAATTACCTGCAATATAGCGCAACTTTCCAAGTGTTCCATTAACAATGAATAAAAAAGTGTCGGACAAAACGAAAAAAAGGGAAAATGTCTCCCTGGCCGGGATCTTTGGCACCCATTGCCTTAGTTCAACGGGTCATTTGGCAAATTAGAAGAATCATTCCCCGATGAATGTTGAAACTGGCATATATTAAGGCCGATGACTGAACTGCGACACATCCAATGGATGCGGCTTGCGCTGGAAGAGGCCCGGCGGGGCTGGGGGCGGTGCTCCCCCAACCCGATGGTAGGGGCGGCAATTGTGCTTGAAGAGAAGCTGGTCTCCCTGGGATATCATCTCCGAGCCGGCCAAAATCATGCTGAGATCAATGCATTGGAAGGCGTGCCTGCCGGCACCGATCTGTCGAAGGCAACCCTCTATGTCACACTAGAACCATGCAGCACCCACGGGCGTACGCCACCCTGTTGTGAGGCCATTCTAAAAGCTGGCATTGGACGGGTGGTCGTCGGATGCCTGGACGCAAATCCGCTCCACGCCGGCAGGGGCGTCGAGTATCTGCGAAATGCGGGCGCCGAGGTGATTTCTGGCGTGCTGGAAGAGGAATGTCGACGTCTTAACGAGCATTTCTTCTGGTGGATCACGCGACGCAAACCATGGGTCATCCTAAAGATGGCGATGTCACTGGACGGCAAAATCGCCTTGCCGGACGGACGGTCGCGGTGGATCACCGGCTCCGCCGCGCGGGAGCATGTCCAGAGCCTGCGGCAGCTGGCAGGGATGGTGATGGTGGGTGGTCGTACCGCGAGGCTGGACAATCCTGAGCTCAAAGTGCGCGAGCCTGCCGACTGGCCACGCCAGCCCATCCCTGCGGTCTGGACCAGCCAGCCTTTGCCCCCAGGGTTGAACTTGACCGCCGATTCCATGCGTGAAGTGGTGGTGGCCAAGCCCGCGACTCCAGAAGCCTGGGACAAATTCCTGCGCCACTGGGGTGCAAGGGAAGTCTGCGTGCTGTTGCTGGAAGGCGGTGGTGAACTGGCGGCCAATGCGCTCGACTGCGGCATTGTGAACCAGGTCCAGTTCTTCATCGCCCCGAAAATCATTGGCGGACGGGATGCCGCGCCCGTGGTGGGCGGCAAGGCGCCAGCCGATCTTGAAAATGCGCTTCGCCTGGATCGCGTGGAGACGCGATTCCTCGGCGAGGACCTGCTCTACATCGGATATCCCCAAAAGCCCGTTCCCCCTTGTATCGAACAAGAAAAGGGATAAAAGCGACAGGGCTTGGACGGTTAATCCACTACGCGATTTCATCTTTTTGCCACACGTTGTTTACCGGAATCATCCAATCCATCGGGAAGGTCGTCTCCTTCCAAAGCACCGGCGCGGGAGCCCGCCTGATCGTCGAAACATGCTTGCCACCGGAAAGTCTCCGCCTAGGAGACAGCATCGCAGTGGACGGCTGCTGCCAGACCATCGCCGCTTACTCGGGATCCGTCTGCACCTTCGATGTTCTCCATGAGACCCTGGAACGCACCATCTTCCGCGAATATCGCCCAGGCCGACAGGTGAACATCGAGCCGGCATTGCGGCTGGGCGACCGGCTGGGCGGCCATCTCGTTCAAGGACATGTGGATATCGTTTCCCCGGTTCTTGCAATCCAGAGCCGCGCGGGCGACCGGGCAGTCATCCTGAAACGGCCTCCATGCCAGGAGTTTCCACTGGTCGAAAAGGGCTCCATTGCAGTGAATGGCGTCTCGCTGACGGTAGCCGAATTGACGGACAAGTCGTTCACCGTCTGCATCATTCCCCATACGTGGAACCATACTGCATTGGGTGACCTGAAGGTTGGCAGTCGCGTGAATCTGGAGTCCGATGTCATAGGACGCTATGTGGCATCTCTTCTGGCCCCACAGCCGGAAGCAGACCGAATCACCACCGATTTCCTCCATGATGCAGGCTTTTAAAAAATTCAATCAGATCACTTTATAATAAATAGGTTAAAATGAATTTCAAAGAACTTGAGAATGGCAGTGTGACTTCACCGCGTGGCTTTCGTGCCGCAGGTGTCACCGCCGGTTTGAAACCCAGTGGCCAGCCAGACCTGGCGCTGCTGGTCAGTGACGTCCCCGCCGAAGCCGCCGGAGCCTTCACAAGCAACCTCTTTGCGGCTGCGCCAGTCGAATGGGACCGCAAGGTCCTGCGGACGGGAGCGCCGATGCGCGCCATCGTGGTAAACAGCGGCGTCGCGAACGCCTGTACCGGACAACAGGGCGCGGAAGATGCGCGGACCATGGCGAGCTACACTGCCGAACTGCTTGGCGTGACGGCCACCGAGGTCTTTGTCTCTTCGACAGGCGTCATCGGCAAACAGTTGCCGATGGACATCGTGCGGCACGGCATCGGCCTGGCGGTAAAGGCCCTTTCCCACCAGGGAGGCGAGGCCGCCGCGAAGGCCATCATGACCACGGACACCGTCCAGAAACGCATAGCGGTCGAGTTTGAACTGGACGGCAGGACCGTGCGCATCGGCGGCATGACCAAAGGCGCCGGCATGATCGCCCCCCAGATGACGCTCTGCCAGAACCGCCCAAAGCAGGCGACGATGCTTTCCTACTTCACCACGGACGCGGCCATCGGCCGCGAGGCGTTGCGTAGCGCCCTGGGCCACGCGCTGGAGCACTCGTTCAACCGCATCATCGTGGACGGCGACACCTCCACCAACGACACGATGATTGTCCTGGCCAATGGCCTCGCGGGCAACGACGTCATCACTGAAGACACCCCGCAGTGGTATCAATTCGTGGAGGCGTTGCGCCATTGCGCGACCAAGCTCGCGCAGGCAATGGTGCTGGATGGCGAGGGAGTGACGAAATTCGTGGAACTCAACGTCACCGGGACTGCGGACGACGCCTCCGCACGCCAGATCGCCGAGGCGATTGCACGCTCGCCGCTCTGCAAGACCGCCTGGTATGGTGCGGACGCCAACTGGGGGCGCATCCTCTGTGCCGCCGGCTATAGCAAGGTCCCGTTCAAGCCTGCCCAGGTGGACCTGGATTTCGACGACGTTCCCGTGGTGCGCAACGGCCTGGTGGCCGAGAATGCGGATGAGGAGGCCCAAAGCGTCGTGTTGAAGAAACGCTCCTTCCAGGTCAACCTCAAAGTCGGTTCCGGTCCCGGACGTTTCGTGCTGTGGACATGCGATCTCAGCCACGAGTATGTGAACATCAACGCGGACTACCGAACCTGACGCATACGCCGAATTCATTTCGGACACCGAACGCAAACTCTCCAACTTTTAACTTACCAGTATTTTGGCCTATACTGAAACAGCACCCATCGTCGTCGGAATCGGCGAAATCCTCTATGACGTGCTCCCGGCTAGGAAACGGCTGGGCGGAGCGCCATTCAATTTTGCACGCTTCGCCCAGCATTGTGGAATGACCGCCGTGCCGATCTCCGCAGTGGGCGAGGATGGCAACGGCGACCAGGCCAAGGAATGTCTGCGTCGGCTGGGCATCACCAGCCGTCTGGTTTTACGCGCCACCGAGGCATCGACAGGATTAGTCACGGTTGAGCTTGAGGCGGATGGTGTCCCGCGTTACACCATCGCCGAACCAGCCGCCTGGGATTTCATTCGACCCTGCGTGGATCTTCAGACCATCTCCCGTAAGGCCGCCGCCGTCTGTTTTGGCACCCTGGCACAACGCAATCCGATTTCGCGCCAGACAATTCGGGATTTTCTGGACCGCCTGCGTCCGGACTGCCTACGCATCCTGGACCTGAATCTGCGCCGCCCCCACTACGGCCGGGAGGTCATTGAGGAGTCGCTGAAACGGTGTAGCATCCTCAAGGTCTCTTCAGAGGAGGCGCCGGAAATGCTCCGTTGCCTGGAGATGGCTGAGGAGCGCTGGATGGAAAATCTCCTGCGCAAGTATCGACTGCAGGCCATTCTTCTCACCCGCGGTGCCGAGGGCGCAACATTCTTCGACCGCCATCGGCGCTTCGACGTGGAGGCGTCCTCCTTCGGTCCGGTTCAAGATACCGTCGGCTGCGGCGACGCCTTCACCGCAGCATTCGTGGCCTCTCGGCTTTGCGGCGAGGGATACCGCGAAGCCATGGCCAATGCCGCACAGCTGGCCGGCAAAGTCGCTGCGGGCATGATGGAGGAAATTCAATGACTCGAAAACCCTTTCTCCTGTTCGGACAAGACAAGGGATAAAAGGGGGGCCGAAGCTGCCTATGCCGGCCCAGAGCCGAGCCGCAGAATGCGGATTAAGGCGGCAGGAGTTTTGAAGCCGAATCCATCGCACAAATTTCTCATCGCCAATTGCCAAACGTGAATTGTCTCCACGCCTGCACATCCTAGGTCATCCAGGTCTTCCTCTGGACCTGGCCAGCCACCCTGAAGATTCTCAGCTCTTCAATTGTTGGAATTTCTGCCAGCTGGCGGAATATCTGGGCATCGACTACGCATATTACGGCCTGACGGGCTCGTTTCTTCCGCCAGGCAGCCATGGCATTGTCGTCGAGCTAGGCAAGCCCACTTGCAAATGGTCCTTCCGGAATCACTGGCACCTGACCTATACCAAACGGCTTGACGAGGCCCTGAAACGGCATCTTAACAATGACGGCGCCCCCGAATGGCTCGCCTCAATCTACGGAATCGCCCAATGCGACCTGACCGCGATTCCAAAGGGAGTTCCCGTCTTCGAACCGATGCTCGGCTACGGCACCTGCTGGACGCATTACCGCGTCTTCCCATCCTACGCACATCAGACTTTCATCTACACCCGCCAGCCGGAGACGCGAAAAGACCGTTTTTTTGATACCGTCATCCCGCATTTTGTCAATCCCGACGACTATCCCATGGGTGTCCCCGAGGCCGAACGCGAGGGGCTTTTGTATCTTGGCCGCAAGGCGGTGGACAAGGGTGTCGACATCGCCCGCGAGCTGGCAGATGCGACAGCCATACCCTTCCAGGCGGTCTTTCATGGAGCCGCTGGAACCGAGAAGGTCCGACTGCTCGGTCACGCCAGGGCCGTCTTGATGCCGACATTGTACCTGGAGCCATTTGGCTATGTCGCCATCGAGGCCCTGCTCTGCGGAACGCCGGTCATCGCCACCGACTGGGGGTCGTTCCCGGAAATCCTCCAGAACGGCTTCAACGGCTTCCGGTGCCGGACGCAGGCCGAATTTGTCCAAGCCATCAAGGCTTGCGGCCATCTGGACCGCACGGCGTTGCGTGCGGACGCGCAACGCCGCTTCAGCATTGCCGCCGTGGCACCGCTATACCGCGATTACCTCTCGCATGTCTGGCAAATTCACCACGAAGGTGGATATTATGCGCCGGGCGCACTTCGATTCCCAAATTTGGCCGACAACTAAAGGTTTTTTTCATGTTGAATGTTCCACGCGACCTAGCGCTTTTTGAACTGGGCGAGCCACAGCGCTCCATCGTCTCCCTGAAACCCGGCGCAAGCAAGCAAAGGGCTAGCTTAGCCAAGCCACCGCGCCACAAGGGCATTGTCTCCCCGTATGACAAGGCGAGGCGAAAGGCAATTGTTCAGGACGGGCCCTCCGGACCCATGCTGCAGGACGGGCCCTCCGGACCCATGCTGCAGGACGGGCCTTCCGGGCCCATGTTCCAGGATGGCCCTTCCGGGCCGATGTTTGGCGGCACTCACTGATGAAAGGCTCCTGGTGTCGGCATCAAACTTCTTACCCTCTAATCTTTAACTGAGCTTTAATAATATGAGCATCCACGTTCTAGGCATTGACATCGGTGGCACCAAAGTCGCCATTTGCGTAGCCAACGAAAAAGGCGAAGTTCTGGCAAGCGGTCGCATTCCGATGCAGGGTGAATACACCGAGGTCTTTCCGAAAGTCGCTGAATTGGTTCGGAAGCTGTTGTCCGACAGCGGCTTGTCCCAACGAGATGTTTCTGCCTGCGGCATCTGCGCCCCAGGCCCGCTGGACTTGAAGAACGGCCTGTTGCTTCGCTCGCCGAACATGCACTGGGACAAGGTTCCGATTCGCGCCGACCTCGAAAAGGAACTCGGGATGCCGGTCGCGCTGGAGAATGACGCGAACGCCGGGGTTCTGGCGGAGTGGTTCTTCGGTTCCGGCAAAGGCAAGAAGGACGTAATCTACTTGACCATGAGCACCGGCGTGGGCAGCGGGATTGTCTCTGGCGGGCATCTCATTACCGGAACCACTGGAAATGCCGGTGAGCTGGGGCACGTGGTACTGAACCCCGAAGGACCCATCTGCGGCTGCGGCCTGAGAGGATGTGTCGAGGCCTACTGCGGCGGCCGTTCCCTGAAAATGCGCATGCAGGACATCCTGCGCTTCCGCCCCGACCATACCATCATGCGCCTTCCCGAAGTCGCCGGAGACCTGGAAAAGCTCGGCTTTCCCGCGCTCATCGCCGGCTGCAAGGCAAAAATCCCGCTGGCGCTGGAAATGATGGACGAGGTCGCCTTCCGCCTGGCGCAGGGCATTGGCGTGGCGCTGGCGGCCTTCAACCCTGAGCTGATCACGCTGGGGACCACCGCATACTATGCCGGCGACCTGATGTTCAAGCCGTTGATGAACTATCTCCCGCGCTTCACCTGGAGCGAATTCTCCGACCACTGCACCATCGCGCTTTCCGGCCTTGGCCTGCGCATCGGCGAACTGGCCGGTGCCTCCGTGGCATTCAATACGCTCTATGAGCGCGGACAGTGGCAGCCATGACCGCCCGCGCAATTCGCCGGGCAGGACTGGCAGGGCGATTGCAACAGGCCGGGAATTTGTCCCTTTACGCTAAAATATTTGCGGTTGCCCTGAAGGAAATCCTTCTATCTGCTTGAAAATGCGCAAAAACAGGCTAAATTTATTTGTTTCCGCTTAAGTGACAGGCTTCTTCATGGGCCTGTTAATCTTTGTTCGCCTTATGGAGTAGTCTTGTGAACACCCTCATCCATTCTTTTCTCGCCTTTGCCGACGCAGCCGCCAACGCCGCCCCGGGCACCACGCAGAATGCGCCCGCCGGCGGCGGTCTTAGCAGCCTGTGGATCTTCCTGCCCATCATTGGCATCATGTATTTCATGATGATTCGCCCGCAGCAGAAAAAGCAAAAGCAGATCCAGGAGATGCTCAGCCAGTTGAAGGTCGGCGACCGCGTCATGACCAACTCCGGCGCACTCGGTACCATCGTCAAGGTGACCGAGAAGACGGTCCGCGTAGCATTCAATTCCAGCGTCGAGGTTGACTACGTCCGCGCCGCGATTGCCGAAGTCATCCCGGAAGAAAAGTCCGAGGAGCAGCCTTCGGACGCCAAAAAATAATTTCCATCACAGCAATTGTCATTCCATCGTTGATTCACCCATGAAAAAGTCCCTTCTGATTCGCTGGATCATCATCCTGGTCATTGTCGGCGGATGGTGCTATTCCATCTTCCCCATCAAGGATCGCAATTTCCTTGATGAATTTAGGCACCTGAGCAACAAGCCCATTGCCACCCTCACCAAGCATGCCGAGAAGGCCACGGCGCTTCAGGAGAAGCTTGATGCGATTGCAGATCGCAACAGCAAGGACTACAAGGCGTTGTCCGAAGACATCAAGAACATCGCCGCCGAGACGGGGATTTCACCCAAGGACGCCCTGGAGAGCTGGGATGAGCTCAATGCCCGAATGGAGAAATTGCAGCAGGGGCTGGACCTTTCCGGGAATCCTCTGCCGGAAGGAGTCAGGCTGTCAGACTACCAGATTGTCGAATTGGCCGCGCGCGGCGACAACGAGCATCGCGCCATCCGGCTTTGCAATTTCATCAAGGTGCCGAATACCACCCATCCCAACAACAAGACCGTATTGCGCTATGTGCGCAACCGCACTGCCGGAAAGCTCCACCTGGGCCTGGACCTCCAGGGCGGAACGGAATTCGTCATCTCCTTCGACAAAAACCAGATCCCGGAAAACGAGACTCCGGAAATCACTCGTGACAAGATTCTGGAAATTCTTCGCAACCGCCTGGACAAGTCGGGCGTGACCGAGCCGGAAATCAAGGCCATCTCGGAAACCGACATCTCCATCCGCATGCCCTCCATCGACGAGGCGGACAAGACCGGCATCCGCAGCACCATCAAGGACGCTGCGAAGCTTGAATTCTATCTGGTCAGCACTGAAAACGACCGCCTGGTTCAGGCCTATCTCACCGACCCGAATTTCGTTACGCCCCCCGAAGTGTTCCGCCGCGAAATCGTCGATGAACGCAATGGCGAGGAGACCACCCAGGTGGTCTTTCTGGAACGCCAGCCCACCGCCGTGCGCGGCCAGGATGTCGTTCAAGCCTTCGCCAATGTGGACCAATATGGTCGCTGGTCGGTCGCGCTGCGCTTCAACGACCGCGGTGCGCAAGCCTTCGGCGAGGTTACCGGAGCCAATATTGGCCGCCTGCTTGCCATCATGCTGGATGACACGGTCTATTCCGCCCCGCGCATCAACGATGCCATCACCGGCGGCAACGCCGAAATCACCGGTTCCTTCTCCTACGAAGACGCCCGCCGACTCGCCGGCGTGATCTCCTCTGGCAATCTTCCTGTCTCCATTGACATCTCCTCCGAATTCGGCACTGAACCTTCGCTGGGCGCCGACTCGGTCCGCAGCGGCCTCTTCGCCGGGCTCCTTGGCCTGGCGGTGGTCTTCGTCTTCATGGTCATCTACTACCGCTTCTGCGGCGTGGTAGCCGACCTGGCCCTGCTGGTCAACACGGTGTTGGTCCTGGGCACGATGTCCCTCACCAAGGCCACGATCACCCTCCCCGGCATCGCCGGCATGGTGCTTACCATCGGCATGGCGGTGGACGCCAACATCCTGATCTTCGAGCGAATCCGCGAGGAACTTTCTTCCGGCAAGGCGCTGGTGAACGCCATCAAGGAAGGCTATGCGCACGCCTTCTGGGCCATCTTCGACTCCAACCTGACCACGTTGCTGACCTGCTTCTTCCTCTACAGATATGGCTCCGGCACCGTCCAGGGCTTCGCAGTCACCCTCGCCTTCGGTATCGTCTCCTCGATGTTCACCGCCCTTTTCATGACCCATGCCGTCTTCGACCTCTTCACCCACAACGGCTGGCTGCAGAAGATCTCCATGATGCGTCTCAGCTTCCTGACTGAAACCAAAATCGACTTCTTCAAGTGGATGAAGCCGGCCCTCTGCCTCTCCGCAGTCCTAGTTCTCATCGGAATCCTCGGCCCCATCTTCAAGTCCGTCAAGTTCGGCACCGTGATGGGCATCGATTTCGCAGGTGGCACCCAGCTGACCTACAGCTGCGATGGCGCCGAGCCAGACGTGGCCGCCGTCCGCAGCTTCCTCGCCAGCGAAAAGGGCTACGACGACGTAAAGGTCGGCTACAAGCGCGGTCAGTCCGGCGCCAAAGAGCTTGAAATCGTGGTCACCAAACTCAAGGAGGACGCCGGCGATTTCTCCAGTTCCCTGGACACCAGGTTCCCGGAATGCAAGATAGCCCAGACCTCCATCTACCAGGTCGGCCCCTCCGTCGGCAGCAAGTTCCGCAAGGACTCGCTCGTCTCGGCGCTGCTCTCCTTCATCGCGATCATCGTCTATCTGGCCTTCCGCTTCGAATTCCGCTACGGCGTGGCTGCCGTGGTCGCCGTCATCCACGACGTGATCGTCTCCGCCGGCATCTTCGTCGTCTTCTTCGGCGGGCAGCTCTCGCTGACGGTGATCGCCGCGTTGATGACCATCATCGGCTACTCCCTGAATGACACCATCGTCATCTTCGACCGCGTGCGTGAGACGCAGGAGAAGCGCAAGGACGTCACCTATCGCGAGCTCATGAACCTGGCCATCAACGACACGCTCTCGCGCACCATCCTGACCACCATCACCACGCTCTTCGTGGTGGTCAGCCTGCTAATCTTCGGCGGCGGCGCAGTCGGCGACTTCGCGCTGGTGATGTTCTTTGGCCTCATCACAGGCACCTACTCCACCATCTTCATCGCCACTGCCATTGTAGCCCATTGGCATAAACATACCAAGCAGGACAGCAATGCCGTCTCCGATGCCCGCAAGGCCGCCCGCGAGGCCAAGCAGGCCGCGAAAGCCTCGAAGCAGGCCAATGCGTGAACTTTCCCGAAAACAGCTGGAGATTTGGCAAGGAAGTTTTCTCCGGCTGCCTTGAAGTTTGCGCTTGACGCGCTAAATTAAGCGCACTTTCGTCCATTAAAGCCTCCGGGGTGTGGCTCAGCCTGGTTTAGAGCGTCACGTTCGGGACGTGAAAGTCGGAGGTTCGAATCCTCTCACCCCGACCATTTTATCCCACGCGGGAGTTTCCCGCGTGGGATTTTTTGCATTCCGGCCATTTCATCCGACCATCATCCCCTGAATGCTCTTCTTCAAACTCAAGCGTATCATCAAGCTGGGGTTCAGCAGCCTAGTCGAGCATAAGCTGCGCAGCCTGCTAACGGCATTGGGCATCATCTTCGGCGTCGGCAGCGTCATTGCGATGCTGGCGATTGGCGAGGGTGCCTCCCATGAGGCCCGCGAGCAGATTCGCAGTCTCGGGAGTTCAAATATCATCATCCGCTCGGTAAAGCCCACCGACGCAGGCGGCGAGGTCTCGCGCATGGTCACGTATGGCTTGACCTACGAAGACGCCCGCCGCATCCATGAACTCTATCCGCAGGTCAGCATCCAGGTCCCCGCGCGGGAACTTCAGATGAATCTTCGACACAATGGCGTCACCGTGCCTGGCCGTGCCATCTGCACGGTCGGCTGGGCTGCCGACTCCACCAATTTCAAAATCATCGACGGGCGGTTCTTCGATGAACACGACATGGCTCGCGAAGAACGCGTGGCCGTCATCACCCGCGCAGGCGCAAATCGGCTCTTTCCCCTGGAGCATCCCATTGGGAAACAAGTCTATATCGATAAATTCGCCTTCTCGATCGTCGGCATTGTCGAGAATTCCACCCGACGTCCCGCCGCTTCCTCCAAGTCTGCCAAGTCGTCATCCACGGCGGAACAGGCCGCCAACCGTGAAATCTACGACATCTACATCCCGTTGACGACCGCCCGTCACACCTTCGGAAATGTAATCCGCATCCGGGAGTCCGGCTCCACCCGCCTGGAATTGGTGGAATTGCATCAGCTCACCGTCACCGCCCCCGGCGAAGCCGAAGTGCTCACTTTGGCCAACTCCATCCGAGAGACCATCCGACAAGCCCACAAGAAACCGGACTTTGAAATCACCGTCCCGCTGGAATTGCTCAAGCAGGCCGAGCAAACCAAACGCATCTTCAACATCGTATTGGGAAGCATCGCCGCCATCAGCCTGCTGGTCGGTGGCATCGGCATCATGAACATCATGCTCGCCAGCGTAACCGAGCGGACCCGCGAAATCGGAATCCGGCGCGCGCGGGGCGCACGCCGGACGGACATCGTCGTGCAGTTTCTGACCGAGGCGCTGCTGCTGTCGTTTGTCGGAGGCTTGATTGGCATAGCCATGGGGATAGGCGTCCCCAAAGTCGTCACGCATTTCGCCGGATTGATTACCATCGTCCAGGCAGAGGCCATCATTCTGGCTTTCTCCATCTCCCTGCTGATTGGCATTGTCTTCGGCATCTACCCCGCCATCCGGGCGGCGGCCCTGTCCCCTATTGACGCGCTGCGTCATGAATAACATCTTTTCTCCGTTAATTTGAAATTGTTATAGGTAATTCTTTGCCAAGAATCACCTGGCCTAGAGTCTTCCTAAAGTGTTCCTAATATGAAAGACATCTACCGTATCGCGAAAAGCGCCGACGGGCTCTCGCCGCAGGAAATCCAGACTTCCCTGGACGAGATGCTCGCGGGACGCACCCTTCGCAAGGTCTTGCTGCTCCCCCCGGACTACACGCGCTACCATTCCAATGCGGGCTTCATCACCAACCACCTCTACCACCGCCTCGTCGGGCAAGGCGCGCAGGTCGATGTGATGCCTGCGCTAGGCACTCATGTCCCTGTCACCCGGGAACAATGGGATGACATGTTCGGTGACATCCCATACGACAAGATGCTGGCGCACGACTGGCGCAACGATGTTGTCAAGCTGGGCGAAGTGCCTTCCGAGTATCTCTCACAGATCACGGAGGGATTATGGAAGGACCCCGTAAACGTGGAGGTCAACCGCCGGGTGATGGACGAAAGCTATGACCTGATTGTTTCCCCCGGGCAGGTGGTCCCCCACGAGGTCATCGGGATGTCGAATCACGCGAAGAACCTCTTTGTCGGCGTGGGCGGAAGCGACATGATCAACAAATCCCATATGGTCGGCGCCGTCTATGGCATGGAACGCATGATGGGACGTGACAACACCCCCGTCCGCAAGTTGTTCGACTATGGCATGGAACATTTCCTAGCCCGCCGACCGATCGTCTTTGTTCTGACGGTGACCACCGCCACTGGAAGGGACATCCACACCCATGGGCTCTTTATCGGCGAAGGACGCGAATGCCTGACCGAGGCCGTCAAGCTTGCACAGAAGAAGAACATCGACTTCGTGGAACATGGCCTTAAGAAGTGCGTAGTCTATCTCGACCCTGCCGAGTTCAAGAGCACCTGGCTGGGAAACAAGGCGGTTTACCGTACCCGCATGGCAATGGCCGACGGCGGAGAGCTTCTCATCCTGGCACCGGGTGTCGAGCGTTTTGGCGAAGACCTCAAGGTTGACCAGCTGATCCGCAAATACGGCTACAGGGGACGCCTCAACACGCTGGAGCAGTTCCAGAAGCCAGAAAATCAGGACCTGCGCGACAACATGGGCGCGGCCGCCCACCTCATCCACGGCTCTTCGGACGGGCGTTTCACCATTACATACGCGGTCAAGGCTATCACCCAGAAGGAAATCGCCGATGTGGGCTTCCAGTCCGCCAGTTACGAGGAACTGTCACGAAAATACAACCCCGCTAAACTTCAATATGGCTATAACACTGTGAATGGCGAAGAAATCTACTATATTCCCAACCCGGCCTTGGGGCTTTGGATCAACCGGGAGAAATTCGAGGAATAATATCTCTCTGGATTGCACTCCTCTTTTCAGGCTTCACCTGTGAAAGAAAAAGCCGCCGCTAAGAGCGGCGGCTTTCCAAAAAACCTAAGGGCTTTTTTATTCGCAAGGCATTGAAAACAATTAGTCCTTGGGCAATGATTCTACAGCATTATCAATGGCTTTCTGGCCTTCCGCCTCGGCCTCATCAACGGCTTTCTGAAAATCCGCTTCAGCTTCCTTCATTGCCTTATCGAAATCATCTTCAGCAGAATCACAGCTGGTGAAGGTGAACATGCCAGCGCAGAGGGCAATCAACAGAGCGAGAGAAAGTTTTTTCATGGTGAGAATCTCGATTGTTTAAAAGTGGACGAAAAAAGAAAACACTACCGTGTTTCTCCGGATTGAGAAAGCGGCACAGTCGCATACTATATTCTTCTTTCCTATTATTTCCAGTTAACACACAAAGATTTGGGTTGTTTCTATCTGTCTTTGCCGCAATCTCTCTTAGAAAACGCTTGAAAAAATCGTGTTGACTCACGGCTCGTATTTTTCCAGGATAGCGGCCAGTGTTCCGTCTTTCTTCATGCGTTGCAGTTGTTCGTTGAGTTGCCTCAAGAGTTCCCGGTTGCCCTTCTTTACCGCAATAGCGTAGGATTCCTGAGTAAGCGGCTCTTCCAGGACGACGAGCTTGTCGGCGTTTTTCGCGACAAAGGCCTGTGCTGGGTTGTTGTCGATGACCACGGCATCCACCTTGTTCCGGGTCAGCGCGAGGATGGCTTCGGCGCCCTTGTTGAAGCGGTTCATCTCAACGCCTTTGATTTCAGAGACAAAAACATCGCCAGTGGTGCCGAGTTGCACGCCAATGCGCTTGCCCTTGAGGTCGCCCGCGCCCTGGATGGCACTGCCCGTGGTCACGACAATCACTAGGGATGCATCATAATACGGGATGGTAAAGTCCACGTTTTGCTTCCGGTCCTCGGTGATGGCCATGCCGGCGATGCCGCAGTCGGCCTTGCCGGAATTGATGGCGGGGATGATGGAATCGAAAGAGATGTCCTCAATCACGAGTTCTTGTCCATTCGCCTTGCAGATGTGCTGCATGATCTCGATGTCGATGCCCTGGAACGAGCCATCCACCGCCTTGAACTCAAATGGCGGGAACTCGGCGTTGGTGACCACCACCAGTCGCCTGGTTTTTTTGGGTTTCCTGTATCATCTGATTCAACTCATCCTGACGTTCCAAGAAAGTACTGAAGACGAGTTGGGACACTGACTCGACTTCCCCCTGGCGACGGAGCCATTTCTTTCCGGTGGGAGAACGGTAAAACGTCTCCATCTTCTTCAAATCCTCAATGGTAAAATAACTCAGGTAGTTCTCCGCCATTTTCTCCTTCAGGGCCTCATAGCTCACGTATCTGTGAACAAAGTCTTCCACAACTTCCTGCTCGGCCTCGCCGTACTCCTCCACCAGTCTCAGCTCAATTTGCTCCTGCGCATCCTTGAATTGTTCCTCCATCTTCATCGCCTCGAAAAGACGATAGCACGCCTGATAGGAACTGCGAGGGTACTTTTTTGTCTCCTGGGCCGGCAGGACAAGTGTCCAGAATGCTGCCAGGACCATCAGGGAAAACAGGATCTTTTTCATAGTTTCTTGGGTGTTTGGCGGGTATTGAGGTATCCCGCCGGCTGAGTTTCTTTCAATTACTGGAAAAGCGTCTGGAGCTCTTCCGCGTTTCCGGTGATGAGGGCGCGGGTCTGGAAGCCCTCCATCGGGAAGGAGACTTCGGTGACGCCGCGTCCAAGGACCTCTCCCGTGAAGAGGTCCACGACATCGGTTGCCTCCGGGAAGCGGATGGCCTTGGTGCCCGGCTGGTTGCAGTGAATGGAGATGATTCCGTTGCCGGCGGCGAGGTTGTCGGTGGTCTCGCAGTAGATGTGCGCGCCTGCCTCGCGGGCGGTCTCACGCACGAAATCCGCATCCAGCAGTGCTCCGCCGTAGAAAATCGCATTGCCTTTTTGCGCGACGGCGGTAAGCGTTGGGGCGGCGGCATAGTGCGCCAAGGTTGTCGCTTCCAGGTCCTCGACGCAAAAACGCGGTGCGGCCGTGTATTCGGCACCGACGGTTCGCCCGTCCGGGAACTCCATGGCGATGCTTCCGGCACTGATTTGGTGGATGGCCATGCCCAGCAGTTCGTTCATTGGCGCGGCGGAGAAACCCGCTTCAGCGGGGTCGATGAACCCTGCGCCGTATGCCACGATGAATTTTGTGCCAGCGGCTCTTAGAGCCTCCACCGCCTGTCGCAGTTGCGGAGTGTCCGCATATGCGCCCAGAAGAATCACGAGCTTGTATTGCGAGGCGAGGCGTGGCACGTCATCAAGCAGAATCCAGTCCACGGGCGCACCGCATTGGGCGAGCGGATAGCGCTGGTAGTAAAGCATCTCGCCGGAAACGGGAAGGGTGTGGCGAATGTCATCCACGAAGTCGCCGTTGCTGGCGAAGGTATAGCGAGCGGTCTCTTTGGTGGTAATCGAACCTCGGGTTGCGGCGAGATACTGGATGGAGTCCGCGTCAACCACGGCCGCGATTTCAGCGCGGAGTGGCGCGGGATGCTCATAGCGGAACTGTCCGGCCGCCACGGCACGGAGGAAGGTCTGGCGGATGGCGGGGTGGTCCAGTTCATTTCCGGCGGTCAGAGGCAACTGGTTGAGCGGAACTCCGTGGGACAGGTACTGCGCGAGGTTGCGGCGGAAGACCATGATGGTGTCCTCCAAATTGAGCGTCTGGTCGTATCCGGCGGCGGGGGTGAGATGCGTGCGCGTGTCGTCCTCGAGCATCGAGAGCTTTCCGGCTTCGCGGATGGCGGCAAAGGGCTTCATCTCCGCATTTGGCGAACCCAGCGAGCGCAGACCGTAACTGTTGGGCGAGAGCAGGAAGTCGATGTTTGGCGAGGCCAGCAGTCGCCGCAAGTCGTTGTGTCCGCCAGAGTTCACGCAATAGCCCAGAGTGCCATATTCCTGAAGGTAGCCGTAGTAGGTGCCGACCAGCTTGTCGCCGTTGCAGGCCGCCTTGACGGCATCGGCGATTACATCTATGGCATTGGCCATTGCCACATTGTAGAAGCGGTCATAGAGGATGGCCTTCCAGTCCCGGACTGGATTGCGGAAGATGCCGCCATCGGAGGCGATGCGTTCGGCGCGGGTGGGAACGGCGGTGACGGTCTTTCCCTGTGCGGCGGCAAATTTTGCGAACTGGCGCGCCTCGGTTTCGCTGTAGTCGGAGAAGAGTTCGCTGTGCGCCGTCCAGCCTTGCCATTCGCAGGTTGCTCCGCCCATCAGACTATATAACACCATTCTGGGGCCGAAGTACTTCTCACAGTGCCTGACCAGTTCGGCAAGTGCGGCGCGGGCGTCGGCAAGCCAT
Organism: Victivallales bacterium; assembly: GCA_017417585.1. Lineage (GTDB taxonomy): Bacteria > Verrucomicrobiota > Lentisphaeria > Oligosphaerales > Oligosphaeraceae > RGIG1601. Next base: position 114,686 of record JAFPYX010000061.1, on the reverse strand, counting down.
TCCGGATTGGAAAAACTAAGCGTAGAAACATAGTAGCCGGTGGTTTCGCCCTTCTCGTTGCGGGACATCCGTTCGGGATGCATCCGACCATACCACAGGCCGGGTTCGCACCAGACATAGAAGCCCAGCATCGCGTCGGGATAGTTCGCCAAAGCGAAATTCAGCTGGCGGTCCAGCGCGGTAAAATCGTATTCGCCTGGCCCGATCCACCATTCGGGATTCTGCCCACCAGCGCGACTGACCACCACATTGAACGGCGAACCGGCGCCTTCCATGCCCGTGGGGGCCTGGAAGGTATCGATGGTCAATACATTGAAATAAAACGGCTTCCCGTTCAGCATCGCAATCGGACCAACGGGAGTTTCCGCCAGTCGCAGAACCGCTTTTTCGCCAGGCATCGGTCGGTCGCCAAGTTGAAAGGAGACTTCGGTGTCGCCGGAGGCATTGCGGCCATGCATGCCGAACTCCCAGGCTCCCTCCACTGGTGCACCGTAGCGCAGATACCCCTGGTCGTCAAAGTGGAAACGCCAGGCACCGTCTTCCTGAAGGACTCCACCGAGTTCGCGGACGCTTCCGGTGAATATCTTTAGCGGAATATGGCGATCCTTTCCGCTGTAGAGCTTGGCGAAGACGCGGCTTTCCTCCGTCAGCGCAGGTTCGCCGTGCATCATGACATCCACCGAACTGCCTTCCTGATGGAGGACGGTGACGGTCATTTGCTCCATCTCAGGTCGAATGGAACGGTATGACGGGAAGTCGCGCCAAGGGGGATTGGGCGCACCCGGACGGGTCTCCGCCAGCGTCCAGGCGACTTTGGTCGCGGGATCCTCCCAATGTTCTTCCGGCTTGAGCGTGCCATGAGCGCCATCCAGATTGACGAGAACAAAGGATTGGTCCTGCAATACCACCTGGAGGTCCAGCATCAGACCACCGACACTTCCGGTGTTGACATAGTCCACGGCAAGAAGGTTTTTGCCCTGGACAAAGAACTCCGCCGGAATCTCTACGCAGTCAGAGTGCTTCCAGTTGAGGCTCCATGGGAATTCGACCAGGTGTCCGTTGAGATGGACTGCGGCGATTTCGTCATCGCAGACCGTCTGGAGCAACGCCTGCTGTGCCATTCCAGACACCTCAAATTCCTTGCGCAGGAAACAGTGCCCGATGTGGTCGAAGCCACCGTTGGCGGGCGCGGTCATGGGGGAGGAGAAGACCGGCGCCTCGCGGTCCACTGTCCGTATATTCATCCAAGCCTGCGCATCCGTGGGCGGCAGCTCTACCTGGCGGTGTTCCGGCAGCCCGCGCTTTGCCGCACGGGAGCGCTTGTAAGGAAGCATTTTTATGGAACGCAAAAAGATACGCCCAGGAAACTGGTCGGCGAAGTCCAGCCGGATGTCGGTGATGCGCCCGCCTTCGGCCCAGAGTTGCTTTCCGCCGCGTACCTGACCAGCATCCACGGCGATGGAATGCCATTCGCCATCGCTATTCAAAGCCGGCAGGAAAATCTCTTTCTGCTCATCGTAGCCAGGCGATGCCTCGGTCTGGAAAAAAAGTTGTCCCGAGGTCGGCTCGGAGAAGCCCTCCGCGCGGTATTCGAAGCTGAGTCCACCGCATTCCGCCGGATCCAGGTCTAGACCGGATGCGGCGAGATTGGAGTCCCATGCCACGAGTTCCAATAGCAATCCGTCCGGCGTGGGCGTGGTAGTCAGCCGGGTGGCATGGCTCCAGGGTTCGGGTGACACGGAATTCGCAAAAAACCATACGGGAAAACCTTCGCCCAAAAGAGCGGCGGACACCAAAATGGCGTGGAAAAGGAACAGACGGTTCATCTTGTGATTCATCGGATGAAAACTGATTCGGCGTGTAATTTGCAAAGTCTTCAGACTTCCAAGTGGGAAGAGATTTCCCCGCGTTTTGCGTTTTAACCGGTCTGAAGTTTAGTTGGCTTAAATTTTAAGAGGATGAAAGCGCGAGAAATTGCTTGAGAGCGGCATGCCAGTCGGGCATGGGCGGAAGGCCAAGCTCGCGGAGCCGGGCCTTTTCCAGCCTGGAGTTTGGAGGACGGGGCGCGGGGCGAGGGAACTCCGCAGTAGCGCAAGGAACAACAGCCTGCGAGATTCCCTTCAGGCGGAAAATTTCCTGTGCAAATTCATACCAGGTCGCATCTCCCTCACAGGTGAGATGAAGGATGCCGTCAATCTCCGGGCGCTCCAATAGCAACGCAAGATGACCTGCCACCGCGAGAGTGCTGGTGGGGTTGCCATGCTGATCGTTAACGACCTTCAGCAACGGGCGCGAACCATCAGCCAGTCGCAACATCGTATGCACAAAGCTAGGTCCTCCAGGACCATAGAGCCAGCTAATGCGACAGATCAATGCGCCAGGGCAATTAGCCAGCACCTGCAGTTCCCCTGCGCGTTTGCTTTGGCCATAGACGGTCTGTGCCCCTTCGGCCGGATCGCTTTCCCGGTATGGACGATCCAGCTTCCCAGAAAAGACGTAGTCAGTGGAGATGGAAATCAGTCTTGCTTGCTGACGTTCACATGCCGCCGCGACATTCCCGGCGCCTTCCGCATTCACGCGGAAGGCGAGGTCGCGTTTGGCCTCGCAGTCATCCACCTGTGTCATCGCCGCACAGTGGATTACCGTTTCCGGCCTTAGTCGCGCAAACAGCTCGTTTACGCCGGCCGCATCGGTGATGTCAGCCTCCTGCACATCCACAGGAACCACCTCATGGCGGATCCCCAGCGTCCTCAGGAGCGTCCTCGCCAGCATCCCTCGTCCTCCGGTAACGACAATCCGCATTAGTGGAAACCCTCCTGTTTCTCCAGAAGCTCCTTCCAGCTCATCCCCTGGGAGTCCTTCGGTGAAAGAATGCGATCCGCCACCGGAATCGGCAAGTCGATGCCCAAGGCGGGATCGTCAAAACGCAAACAGCGTTCTGCCTCCCGGACCCACGGAGCGTCGACCTTGTAGTTCACCACCGCACACTTGGAGAGAACAGCAAAGCCGTGTGCGAATCCCTTGGGGATATAGAATTGCCGATGATTTTCCCCAGAAAGCTCAGCGACGAAATGCTTCCCGAAAGTAGCCTCGGTCTGCCGGAGGTCAACTACGACATCCAGAATCGTCCCGGCGACCGCCCGAAGCAGTTTCGTCTGCGCGTAGGGCGCAGCTTGCCAGTGCAGTCCCCGAACCACTCCGAATGTTGAACGAGACTCGTTGTCTTGCACGAAAGAACAACTTAGGCCCGCATCTTCGAAGAAGCTCTTTTTCCAGACTTCGAAAAAATACCCCCGCTCGTCGCCGTGGACGAATGGTTCAATGATCTTCAACCCTGTAAATGGCGTGTCAATTATTGTAAACATGGAAACGCTGTTAAAAAAAGGACAAGTTTTTCCTTTTCAAGTCAATTTATGATTCTAACCATTTCCCTTTGCCTGCACGGAAAGCGTTGTTTCCGCCAGGCTGAAAAGATATTTCCCGTATTCTGTTTTCGCCATTGCCGCAGCTGTTTTCCGAAGCATTTCCGCCGTCAGCCACCCGTTGCGGAATGCGATTTCCTCCAAGCATCCAACCTGCAGGCCCTGTCGCTGTTCGATGGTCCGGATGAAGTTTCCCGCGTCGATGAGCCGTTCGTAGGTTCCAGTATCCAGCCAGGCATAGCCGCGGCCGAAAAGCTCGACATTGAGCTGTCCGCGCCGCAGATATTCCTGATTCACGGCAGTGATTTCCAGTTCACCTCGGGCAGATGGGGTTATATGCTCGGCAATGGAAACCACCTGGCTATCATAGAAATATAGCCCCGTAACCGCAAAATTCGAACGCGGGACGGCTGGCTTCTCCTCAATGGACACCGCGCGACCCTCTGAATCAAATTCAACTACCCCGAAGGATTGCGGGTCACTGACCTGATATCCAAAGACCGTGGCCCCCCGCGTTCGCATGGCGGCTCGACGGCAGAGCGCCTGGAGATTCGCCCCGTAGAAGATGTTGTCACCCAGCACCATCGCAACCGAGCCCTTGCCGATGAACTCCTTGCCGATGAGGAATGCCTGTGCCAGTCCCTCGGGCCTGGGCTGGACCGCATATGTGAACTCCACGCCGAATTGCGCGCCATCCCCCAGCAAGCGCCGGAAGGCAGACTGGTCCTCCGGAGTGGTGATGACCAGTATTTCCCGGATTCCCGCCAACATCAGCGTCGAAATCGGGTAGTAGATCATTGGTTTGTCATAAATCGGAAGCAACTGCTTGGAGACACCCAGCGTGATGGGATGCAGCCGCGTGCCTGCGCCGCCGGCAAGAACGATTCCTTTCATAGAAGGCAGGAAATGAGAGTTGAAGGGGGAGAGGAAAAGTGAATGCAATGTCCTGGTTTCCGCCCGCCAGACGGATATATCATCCCAGTCCCAGGCGCTGGCATTGGTACGTGCCCTCGAGGATGTGCTGGCACCAGGGTTGGTTGTCCAGATACCACTGGATGGTCTTACGAAGACCAGAAGGGAAATTTTCCTGCGGTGCCCATCCGAGGTCGTGGCGGATTTTCCCAGGATCGATGGCGTAGCGCAAATCATGCCCTGGTCGGTCCGTCACAAATGTGATTTGTTCCGCGTAGGAACGGCCATCCGCACGCGGCCGCATTTCGTCCAGCAGCTTGCAGACTTGTTTGACGACATCAAGATTGGTCTGCTCGCAGTCCCCGCCAATACAGTAGCTCTCGCCAGGCCTGGCGTGCAAGGCGACGGTCACCAGTGCACGCGCATGGTCCTCCACATAAAGCCAGTCACGGACCTGCTGTCCCGTGCCATAGATCGGCAAAGGCTTGCCCGCCAATGCGGAGAGAATAATCAGCGGGATGAGTTTTTCCGGGAAATGCCTGGGGCCGTAGTTGTTAGAGCAGTTTGTCAACAATGTGGGCAAGCCGTAGGTGCGATGCCATGCCCGCACCAGATGGTCGCTGGCGGCCTTACTGGCCGAATAGGGTGAGGAAGGTGCATATGGGGTTGTTTCGCAAAAACGCGGCGCTTCGGGAGTGCCAAGATCGCCAAAGACCTCGTCCGTGGAGATGTGCTGGAACCGGAAACGCCCGCGATGGGTGTCATCCAATGAGGCGAAATAATTCCGCGCAGCCTCCAGGAGCGTGTAGGTTCCGGTGACATTCGTCTCCACGAAAGTGCCAGGCGCATCAATGGAGCGATCAACATGGGATTCTGCCGCAAGGTTCAGGATGTTGTCTGGATGTTCTTCCGCCAGGATGTGGTCCATCGCCGGGCGGTCACATATATCGGTCTGGCAAAAACGGAAACGTGGACTGCCCTGGAATTCAGCAAGATTCTCGGGATTTCCTGCGTAGGTCAACTTGTCTACCACAACCACTCGGTGCGGCGTGGTTTCCATGAGTAGCCTGACCACTGCCGAGCCGATAAAGCCGGCACCGCCAGTCACTATGAAAGTACGTTCCATGTTCTAAGAGAATGCGACTGGAATGCATTCCAGCCAGAATGAGGTTTATTTCCCGATGCAGAAACGATGAAAGATGGTGTCAAGCAAGTCAGGCGCCACCGCTCGGCCGGTGATTTCGCCCAAAGCGTCAAGCGCATCATGCAGGGGAATCGCGGCCAGTTCCCACGCGGAGGTCTCCAGAAACGGCAATGCCTCGGCGAGTTTTGCCCGGACACGGTCCAGCAAGGCCGCATGACGGGCACTGACCGCCACGGTTCCGGTGGTGCCGCCACGGCGTCCCAGCACGGCCGTTTCAATCGCGTCGGCAAGCGCCTCCAACCCCTCGCCGGTCAAGACGGAGATGCGGATTGGCATCTCTCCGCAGGATTGAGTCCTCGCCAAATCGCATTTGTTTTCAACTTGAAGCACCGTGCCGCGATGCGGCCAACCCGGCCAGGGGACTTGCGTTTCCGGCGATGATGCATCGGTGAGCCAAAGCACCAGTTCCGCCACGGCAATCGCATCTTTTGCACGGGCCATGCCATCGGCCTCGACGGTGTCCTCGGAAGCGCGGATTCCGGCGGTGTCCACCAGATGCAACGGGATGCCCCGCACCACCAACTCAGCCTCCACGGTGTCGCGCGTGGTGCCGGGGATTGAAGAGACAATCGCGCGGTCACGTCCCAGCAGCCGATTGAGCAGGCTGGACTTGCCGACATTCGGCGCACCCGCGATCACCAGCGTCACGCCCTCGCGCAACACCTCGCCTTCGCGCCGAGTGGCAGACAACTTGCCCAGCCGCGCCTGCAATCCGGCAATCTGGTCTTCAAGCCATTCCAGGGGCTTCCAATCCAGCTCCTCGTCCGGAAAATCCAAATGCGACTCGACCTCTGCCAGGATGGCTTGCAGTTGTTCGTGGAAGGCCTCGACTTCATTGCCCAAGTCACCGGCGAGCTGGCGGTTTGCCAAGGCCAGCGCGGCATCCGACTCGGCGGAGATAACCTCCGCCACTGCCTCGGCCTGAGTCAAATCCAACCTGCCATTTAAAAAAGCCCGGCGGGTGAATTCACCCGGCAGGGCGCTTCTCAGTCCAATCCTCAGCAACGCTTCCAGCGCACGACGCATGGGCAATGCCCCGCCATGGCCATGCAGCTCCACCACATCCTCGCCCGTATAGCTCTCCGGTCCGGGCATATAGACGGCCAGGCACTGCTGATCCAGCAATACCCCTTTTTCGTCATATAGTTGTCCGAGCATAAGCCGGCGGGCATGCGCACGGTCCAGCCTGGCACGTCCTCGCCAGAGCCGTTGCGCGGTTTCTCGTGCAACCTCTCCGGAAAGGCGGATCACAGCCAATGCGCCGCCGACGGCGGTGGCCAATGCGCAGATGGTCTGATTGTCATACCCATGATTCATCACGAGGAAAATATAAGCCCCTTCCTGCGAATTGCTATTCGATTGCGGACGGACTCCAAAATCAAGATATCTTCGCCAGGATTCTTTCGGCAATCGCCGCCATTCCGGCGTCGCCAGGATGGCCGGCCACGCCGGAATGCTCGAAAAGTCCAACGGCCTTCATCGAATCCTGAGTTCCCAAATCCGCAAGGTGCACCAGCGGCGCACCCAGCTCCTGCGCCGCCTCGGCCAGAATGCGCTCCTTCTCCGCATTTGGCCAGAAGGTGTCCGTCACCACAACTCGGGCATCCGTCCCGGCAAAGAACCTCACCATCCTCACAAAATGCGGCAGCAGCGGATACTGCGCCATCTTTTCCGGACGGACATTCTCTCCCAGCCGCGCAATCACCAGCTCCGGCTTCCAGTCGGCCGCCCCCTGATAGACATCATGCAGAATGCCATCGTCCCAGAAGTTCAGCTCCCAGTCGCCAATCTGCGCAATGCACCCAATGGCCGGACGGGATGCCGAAAGGCCCTTCAACACCAAATGGACATAGTCGTGCTCCGGGCCGGAAGCCGCCATGCCGCAGTCCGAATGGAACCAGCCGATGGAAGGGCGATATCCATGCAAGGTAATGGAATTGCCGATGAACAACACCCGCCGGCCGGAAGACGCTTTGTCAGACAGAAAAAAAACATGCTGGTCATCCACCATCTGTCGCGCGGCGGGGACGGTGTTTTCCGCTTCGTAGTTGCGTTCCGTTGTCATAGGCAAAAGCAGAATTTCCCAGATGATGAAAAATCTCCCCCATGCTATAGAAGGCAATTGCAAAACTCTCCAGAGCATTCACGGCGCTCTGCAGATGATGGCTGCACCACGTCCGATTTACGCACGAAGGCACGTGCACAGGACGAGCTTTTCCCACGACCGAAAGCTCACACGTGACTGCCGTCGGCTACTTTTGCAATTGCCTCTATAATCGGGAAGCCTGGCACCCTCGACATTCGCATTTCCGAGACTCGTTTCCATGGCATTGCGAAAACTGCCGGAAACATCGTTGAAAAAGAAGCCGCGTCTATTCTTCAAGAGTGGGTGGAAGAGGCGGACGTTCCTCGTCCCCCCGGCTTTCCCCCCTAGGTCCGCCATGACGCCTGCCAGGAACACCCTGCGGACGGCCACCGGGACCGCCACGCCGCATCCCCTGCCCACCGGCCGGGCGCAACTGATCCATCGCCTGCGGAATTTGTTTCGCCTCCTCATCGCTGATTTCATAATCCCGGTCCACATCGATCTGCTTGAGGATTTTCGCCAACCGCACGAAATTTTCCAGCCGTTCGGCGATGGCTAGATCGGCATCCAGCTTGGCACGTTCGGCCTCATCCAAGACGCCATCCTGATTCTCGTCATACATTGCCTTGAGTTCGGAAATCTCGGAGCGTAGACGTTCAAGGCGAATCTGCGCCACCGCCTCCGGATTCCTTTGGCGCACTCTTCCAGGACCGCCATGCCGTTCGGGGACATGGACTTCTGGAGACGCCGGAAGTTGTTCGCCTTCGGCTCCATCGGACGGAGGCGTTTCCTGGGCATGGACGAGCATTCCTGCAAGCACAAGTGTCATTGCAATGGCAAGCAACTTTTTCATGGAGACCTCTTGGTTGTTCGAGTTCGGTGGTTTCATACAGCCCCGCCGGGCTTCTGGCCAAATAACGCATTTGACAGGGGTTTATTTTGGCGGCCGGTTTAAAACAATTCGTGATATCCCAGCAGCCGACGGTAGTTTTCAAGAAGATGCGCCTTGGAGAGGAAGCCCAGGAAACGTCCATTGTGGGTTATGGCTATGACCTCGGCATTGGACAGGTCGAAGACGCGCGCCGCCTCCCCCACCGTTGCGTTGTCGGGAAGCACCGGTGGCAACGGCCCCATGAAATCGTCCACGATAAGCTGGTCATAGAGTCGCGTGTCCAGAATGAAAGGCCTTAGATGGCGTTCGCTCACAATGCCGACCAGTTTGCCAGTGGCATCCAGCACGGGAAAGACATTCTGGCGGCTAATCATCAATGTCTTTATCATGCTCCGGAAGGAATCCATCTGGTTCAGGGTGTAGTAGTGCTGGTCGGCAAGATCGCCGACCTTCGCCATCTCCTGGTCATCCAGCGTGGGCGGCAAGACCGGAGCTTGGGAACGGCTCCGCAATGCGTTCGCCACCGCAAAATAGAGATTGTTCCCGTTCAGCAATTTGCTGGTGAAGGTCGCCAGCGCCACCACCACCATCAGTGGCACGAACAGCCCGTAGCCCCGCAGCATTTCCGCAATCAGGAACATTCCCGTAAGTGGCGCGTGCATCACGCCGGCAAGCATCCCGGCCATGCCGGCGGCCATGCAATTCAGCGCCGGAATCGTCGTGACGTTGAGTTGCTGAAGCACCAGATAGAAGAATCCCCCCAGGAAACAACCCGTGACCAGCGATGGGGCGAACATCCCGCCATCGCCGCCCGAGGCAGTCGAGAAAAGCGATGCGAGTGGTTTCAGCAAGGTCAGCACCAGCAGCATTAAAATCAGCAACGCAGGGTTTCCGGCGGTCGAAAACGACAACATCCCGTCCGGCAGTTCGTCGATGTGGTTGGAAAGCATGCTGGCGATGAAATTGAATCCCTGTCCGGAGAGCGCAGGCAACATCAAGAACGCCAGGTAAAGCACTGCCCCTCCCAGAAATCCCCTCCCCCAGCGGCCGCCAGGCACTTTCGCCGCCACTCGGGAGACCACTGTCGCGCCCTTGATGACGAAGGCGGCGAAGGCGCCGCTTGTCAGGCCGATGAGTGCATAGATCCAGAGGTTGCCCATTTGCCAGGTGTAGTCGATGTTGGGAAACTGGACCGCCAGATGGCATAGCTGGCTGACCACCGCGCCAGCCGCAGCGGCAATCAGCAGTGGAATCAAAAGCACTGCACTGGAGGACGGCAACAGCACCTCGCAGGCGAAAAGCGCCCCAGTCAGCGGTGCATTGAAGATGGCCCCGATGCCGGCGCTGGCTCCTGCGCACAGGAGCAACGTGCGGCTTTCCGCCGTCAGGCCCAGTTTGCGGCCCAGGCCGTCGCCGATTGCCGAACCCGTCAGGGCGCTGGGTGCCTCCATGCCCGCTGAGATTCCCATTCCGACCGCCACTCCGCTGGTAAGGATATGGCAGAAGGAATGATAATGGTGCATCTTCTTGCCGAGCTGGCGGGCCTCTTTGATTGCCGGCCAAAGGCTGATTTCATAGCGACGATGCCGAAAGAAAAGCTCCATGAAGGCAATGCAAAGGAAAATACCGAGGGCAGGCAATGCCGGCGCCACCCATGGCGCCGCCGTGCCTGAGTGCTCCACCGCCCATTGGCAAAATGCCCGGCACTTGGTAGCCAGCTCATGCATCAGAACCGCCGCCGCGCCCGACAACATCCCCACCACTATACACAGGGAAAGCATTGCAATGCGCAAGGCATCTGCATGGTGCCAGTTTTTTTCCCGCAAAAAGGAATGAAGACGCTCCGCTAGATTCATGGCCCGTGAAACAAAAAAAGCCAACCACAGTAGTTTTTTGTGTAGAAGTCAGTTATACTTCCAGACACACATTATATTACAACGTAGAAGCCCGGCGAGTGCCGTTCTGCCAGTTGCCGGCCCGGTGGCATTGGGCCGTGGTCGCCGGCAACTGGTCTTAACATAATCGCCCGAACGGCATCTTCCCAATGTGGCGACGGAATCCGACAAGTCGTCTTATTGAAACCGCCGTCCTTTTGTTCCACCCGTTAACCCTAATACATGGAAACCCCTCGAATACGTGTCCTGCTGCTTTGCGGTGGCCAGTCCACCGAGCATGAAATCTCTCTTGAGTCCTGCAAATCCGTGGCCGCCGCCATCGACCACGAGCGTTTCCAGCCGCTAGTGGCGGGAATCACCCGCGAAGGCGTCTGGAATTACTACGGAGAGGGTTCTTTTGTCGAGGAGGCCGACGACCCGACCAAGATCCACCTGATTCCCGATGCGCCGATGTGTTATCCCGGACGATCCACGAAGGGAGCCGTGCTGTATGTGGACGGCAAGGACGAAGTGGTTCCTTTCGATGTCGCATTCCCGGTCCTCCACGGCATGCATGGCGAAGACGGCACCATCCAGGGGCTTTTTGAGATGTTTGGTGTGCCATACGTGGGTTGCGACTATACCTCCTCGGCAAATTGCATGGACAAGGACATCACGAAGATCCTCCTCAATTCCGCCGGATTCCGCACTGCATATTCATTGGTAATCCACAGGGGGGAATCCCTCTCCGAGGCGTACGTCGAAGAACGCCTTGGAATGCCACTTTTCGTGAAGCCGGCCAGAACCGGTTCATCGGTAGGCATCAGCAAGGTGAAAAATGCCGAAGGCCTCACCGGTGCCTTGGAAGAGGCCTTCAAGTACGACGACAAGGTTCTCCTTGAAGAATGCATCGTCGGCCGTGAAATCGAATGCGGAGTTTTGGAATTGCCGGACAAACAGTTGTTTGTTGCGCAACCCGGCGAAGTCGTCCCCCACGATGAATTCTACAGCTATGCTGCCAAGTACCTCAGCTCCGAAGGTGCCACGGTCATCCCCTGCGCGGATTTGGCCGAGGAGGATGCGGAGGAAGTCAAGCGGCTTGCGGCCAAGGCCTTCCATGTCCTTGGCTGCAGTGGAATGGCCCGTATCGACTTCTTTCTGTCCAATCAAGGCGACTGGGTGCTCAATGAAGTCAATACCATCCCCGGCTTCACCAGCATCTCCCTGTATCCGCAAATGATGAAGAACTCCGGAATCCCCTATCCCGAACTCATCACCAATCTCATTGAAAACGCCCTGTCCCGCCACTCCGGCACGAAATTCCTCCTCAAGTAACCCTCTGCCCGCCATGAAAAAGTTCTTCGCCCTTAGCCTGGTACTTCTGGCTGCCGTGCTGTTCAGCAGTTGCGCATCCACCTCCCCGGTCGGACTCGCCTACACCAATCTCAGGCTTCCGATTGCCGCAGGAGACGCCCCGATAGGCCCGCACACCAAAATCGGGATTGCGGAATCCCATTCCATCCTCTCGTTGATTGCCGTGGGGGACTCCTCCATCACCGCCGCCTGCGCGAATGACAATATCACCAAGATTCATCATATCGACTGGGAGGTCGAGAGCTTCTTCGGGATTTGGTCAACTTACAAGACTGTCGTATACGGGGAATAGGTTCTTCCGCCGCATTTCTCCGTGCGAAGTGAAGGTGCCGGCTTGGCGATATGAGATCATATTTCCAAGCCGGGAAATATGTTGTTCTGAGAAAGCCGTGGCAAGAACCTGCGTGGCGACAACGCCCGTAACCCACACTGTCTGAACGCGGGGGGGGATTATTCCAAGTTTGGCGACACCCCCTATTTTTCGCCATCCAGGAGTTTTCCGATGGCAAGACTCGAGGCCTGGTTCAGCCGCTCCACCAGATTTGCGCAGACCTCCGGGTCGTTCTGGCATAGGTCGTAGGTCGAGGCGATTCGTTCCATGCATTGGTGCATGAGAGCCGGCATTCGCCTCCAGCTGTCCAGCAGACTTTCGATGGGCTCGTGGCTGGCGTGAAGACGTTCGTCATATTCTCCATTCAACAGCCCATTCACCAGGCTGACATGACGGGGATGGCAGGTCGGTGTCTCGCCATTTTCCCATTTTCGGAAGGTGCTCCAGCTCATATTAAAGAAATTGGCCAGTTCCTGGTAGGAAAGTCCCAGACGACGGCGAAGCTGATGGAGACGCTGACGATGCTCCGGGCTAAAACGCCCAGAAAAAGGCATCAAAGGCTGCTTTTCATGTTTTGGCATAGTATCCATTTGAAAGGAGAAGTTAGAGTTCCGGGATTCCCTTCCCGATTCTGAATGTAACCCTGAAACAAGGGCTTTCAACTCCTTTCATAGATAATCTTAAAAATCTCTAATTTTTAGAGAATGAATATGATAGGATGTTAAATACTTGGGGCCCCATCCCTCAGGAAGGCCAGTGAGGCTATCTCAATTATCCTTCCAAATATAGTTCCATCCGTGCACTTGTTCGGGTACGCCGCAGGGGAAGCGCTCGGGATAGAACTCCGCGGCATGCCTAGTGACAATGGATTCGCAGACCACATTGAGCACAAGCGCCTCGGGAGCCTGCCCTTGCTCCAACAGAGTCCTCGCCAGTTGATTTGCCAGTCCCACTGATGCACCGTCAAAACCAGCCAGTGCAAAGACAGGCCCATGAAGTCCAAACGCGACTCCAAGATAAGAACAGGCCGCGTTTTCAACCGAGTGCGAAAACTTCGTCGGCGAGACTTCCTCCGCCGGCAGATCCAGGATTTCCTCGATGGTCTGGAAGGCGGTCGCCGAAGGACCGAAGGAGGAAACCGTGATCAGCGCTGTATCCGGCGAGGGGGCATGACCTTCAAAAAGCGCATCGGCTGCGCAGACGCATAGACTAGTATAGCGGTCCGCCCGGCGGAACCGATGACGCACACGCGTCTGCTGAAGCACCGCCTCCTCCGGCATCGTGTCCCACTCCAACGAATGATTCAGGACAACGGGCATTCCGACCTCCTTCGCAAAACCAACGCAGTATTGGAGCCGCCGAAAGCCAAAGAGGTCGAAACGGCATAACGTTCCCTGAAGGGCGTATCGACGGTCAATGGCGGAATGCTCAATTCCGGAGCAAGTTCTTCAAAATGATGGCTTCTGACAGCCACACCACGTCGGAGCATCAGCGCTGTGAAGACAAATTCCAGCGCCCCTGCGGCGCCGAGTGCATGCCCAGTCAAAGCCTTGGTGGAATGGTATCGCAAGGCCGGCCCGAACACCCGTGCGAGCGTCTGTCCCTCTACGCGGTCATTCGCCTCGGTTCCAGTGCCATGGGCGTTCACGAAACCGATGTCCTTTGAAGTCACACCCGCATCCGCCAAGGCAATCTGGATTGCCCTTTCCAAATACTCTCCGCTTGGAAGTGGCTGGGTGATATGACTGGCGTCAGCCGTCTTGCCATAGCCGCAGAATGCGATGTCCGCACAACGTCCCTGCAGCAAATCGGAATCCGGCCGCACCAGCACCACGGCAGCCGCACCCTCGCCAAGATTCAGGCCGTCCCGCGAGGCATCAAATGGGCGGCATGGGGTCTTGTCGCACACCCCCAGGGCATGGAATCCATCCAAAGGACCGATTTCCAGTGAATCCGTACCGGCCGCAATCGCCACATCACATTGCCCGGCCACCAGCCAAAAACGCGCAATGCCCAATGCGTCCGCACTGGAAGTGCAGGCATTCGACACCGTCAATGCCGGCCCATCCAGAGAGTATTTCCGTTTCAGCCATTCCGCCGGGGAGGCATCCACATAATTTCGGTAAGGCGTGGCATCCGCCATCTTTTCGCCGGAACGTAGTTTTGCGCAGAATTCCAACTCGTGCAGTTGGCACAATATCGTACTGCCTATACATACGCCAATCCGCAACCGTTCCCGTTCTTCCGGGCACGCAAGGCGTGCCTTGTCCAGTGCCTCCTCTACGGCCATCTCCAACCATAGAAGAGCATTTCCTCCAGGGAAGTCGCTCCGGCCAGGGTGCGGGACTTCATAGACTGGCAGCTTCAATACGCTCTGGAACCGGGTCAAGTCATGCGGCTCGATGTGCTGGGCATGAAGTTGCGTATCCGCAGCCTTCAGCCCGATGCCCAGCGCGGAAACCGCACCCATCCCGATAACCAGGGCCTCTTGCATGTCAGACTTTCTGGTCCGCAGGGAACCCACGCACAAATTCCGCCAATGTCTTGAGATTCTGAAACAGCTCCTTGCGCTTCTCAAAGGCTTTCTGCGGAATCCCGTAGTTGCGCTGGATCATCACCACCAGCTCCACGGCATCCAGGGAATCCAACCCCAGCCGGGACTCCTTGCCAAAGAGCGGCTCCTCATCGGTAAGCTCCTCCGGCTTCATGCTCTCAATATTAAGCCAATCAAAGACCTGCGCCTTGAATGCAGCAATGAAATCTTCACTTTGGGGAGTCGTCGCAGACATTATGAAAGCCTCTTGCGAAATGGATGAAAACCAACGTCAAGAACAAGGTCGTCAAATGCATCAATACGTTCAATTAATATAATCCTCCGTCAAGAATTCATTAGCCTTCGTCCCCAGAACAGGCCTCGACCATGAAAACAACTGATCTTCCGCGTCACGGTTCCATCCTGCAATTTGCGGTGGAATCCTCGACGTTGAGCTGGAAGGCCTCGATACCCTCGCGGCGGCCTTCCCCAGCACGCAGGGCGCGTACAGCCGCCATTAGCGGCGCGGCCTTTTCATCCGGCACCACGGCCACCACCGCGCTGTTTGCCCCGGGCCATACGCCGTTGTCCAGCCGCGCACCGGCCAGTTCGCCCACGCCGACCAGCCGTGGCCACTGGGTATAGCTTCTCACGTCCTGGGCCTTCAGCAGCTGCTGTACTTCCTCCTCGATGGAAATGTTATACACGATGAAAATCAACTTCATGGCAGGAGATCATGCGGTCTTGGGCTTGAGCACGAACGAGTAGATGGTGGGAATCACCGCCAGCGTGACGACCATGGAGATCATCAGGCCGCCGATGATGGTGGTGGCCAGAGGGCTCCACAACTCGCTTCCGGTGCTCTTGGAGAGCGCCATCGGGAGCATTCCGCAACAGGTGGTCATCGTGGTCATCAGCACGGGGCGCAGACGCTGGCGGCCCGCATTGGTGACCGCGCTGTAGACATCCTGTCCGCGGGCGACAAGCAGGTTGATATAGTCCACAAGCACGATGGCGTTGTTCACCACCGTGCCCACGAGCATGATCAACCCGATAAAGGAGAACATATTGAGAGTGTATCCACCGCCCAGGAGCGCAAACACCGCGCCGGCGAAGGCGAAAGGTATGGAGAACATCACCACGAAGGGCGCCGAATGCGATTCGAACTCAGCCGCCATCACCATATACACCAGCAGGATTCCCAGCACCAGCATCAGCGTGAGGTCGTTGAAGGACTTGCCCTGCTCCTTTACCTGACCCGTATAATCCAGCGAGACCCCCTGCGGCAACGAGATGTTGTCTTCAATCGCCTGCTTGAGGTCGGCGAAGACCTCGCCCAGCGACCGGTCGTACACGTCCATCTGGAGATAGACCACGCGCTCCTGTCCGGTACGGGAGATGGAGAGGGGCCCGAGGGCCTCATGGATGGTCGCCACCGCGTCCAGCCGGATGCGTTTGCCATTCACGGTGATTTCGGAGTTCTGGAGGTCGTTGATGGAACGCCGCTCGTCCTCCCGCAGCTGCAGGAAGATGTCGTATTCGTCCTCGCTCTGGCGGAATTTGCTTGCGGTGCTTCCATAGAAGAGTGTCCGGATGGAGGAAACGATGGAATTCACGCTGACATTGAGCGCGGCGGCGGCATCGCGGTTGATTTCAATGACCAGCTCGCGGTTCCCGCTGTCGAAGGTGACTGTGGGATCCTTGCATCCGGGAATCTTGAGGGCGAGTTCGCGGATGCGATTTGCAATGCCCAGCGTGGTATTCAGGTCATAGCCCAGCACATTGACAATGATGGGCTTTTCGTTGGAGCCACCCAGGATCATCGACATCAGGCGATTGGAGGTTGAGAGGAAGACGCGGTCCAATTCCGGCCAGGTTCGCAGTTCGGAGAGCACCGCGTCGCCCAATTCGGCGGAGCTGTAGGGTCGCTGTTCCCGCTTGAGCAATTTGATATTGATGCGGCCGATGTGCGACCCGGCGCTGCGTCCCCAGGAGGAGCTACCCGCCCGCCAGTTGTTGAAGCGGATGCCTGTCGTACGTGGCCTTCCGGAATCATCCGGCGCGATGGCCTGGCCGGCATATTTGGTCTCCAGGAGTTCCTTCTCCTTGGCATAGACCAGATTGGTAATGCGACGCGCCATTTCGGCGGTAAGTTCTGAACGGGTGGAGACCGGCAGCTGGAACTGGATTTCCATTTCCCCCAAGTCCTGGTCCGGCGTGAATTCCGTTCCCACGAAGGGGATGGCCAAGATGGCCAGAGCAATCAACACCGCGCCGCAGATGAGCACGAAATACCGGTGCTTCAGGCAGTGCCCCAGGAACCACCCGTATGCCTTTTCGACCGCCAGGAAGAGATTCTCGCTGGCAGCATAGAGGCGCGCACCAAGACCCGATGGCACACCGCCATTTTCCGGACCAGACGGCGCACGCTTGAGCAGACGGCTGGCGAGCATCGGAGTCAGGAGCAGCGCACAGACCATGCTGGCCAGGAGCGTCGCAGTGACCAGCCCGCCAAGCTGTTTGAACATGATTCCCGTTGCGCCCTGCACGAAGACAAGTGGCAGGAAGACGCAGATGGTGGTGGCAGTCGATGCCACCAGCGACAGCCCGACCTCTCCCGCCGCAAACATCGCGGCCTCCTTGACCCGCACTCCGCAGGATATGTGGCTGGTGATGTTCTCCAATACCACGATGGCGTTGTCAACCACCATGCCGACCGCGATGGAAAGCGCGGAGAGGCTGATCATGTTGATGGTCCAGCCCATGAAATACATGAAGCAGAAGGCGATGATCAGCGAGAAGGGGATGGTCAGGGCAATCACCAGCGACGAGCGGATGCTGCGCAGGAAGAAGTAGCTGACCAGGATCACGAACAGTCCACCCCATAGCACAGTGCCCCGGACATTCCGGATGGAGTTGCTGATGAAGTCCGAGGAGTCGTTGATAACGTAGAACTCGATGTCCTGAGGGATCTGATGCCTGAGGTTCTCCAGCTCCGCCAGCACATCCGCGCAGACCTTCACGGTATTGGCACCGGTACGCTTTTGGACGATCATCATCATCCCGTCGCGCCCCATCGTCTCGACATACTGGGAAATCTCCTCGAAGCCATCCTTGACTTCGGCAAAGTCTTTGATCCTCAGCAGCTTCCCCTGGTTGCGAAGCACAGGTATCTCCTTGATCTGCATAGGATCATCGAACTCGCCCAGCACACGGATGGTGTATTCCGTGCGGCTGATCTTCAGCGAACCAGCTGGAAGCGTGCGGTTCTCGTTCGCGATCGCCTTCGTGATGTCGTCCAACGTAAGTCCGTATCCCGCGAGTTTTTCGCGTGAGAGGATGATGTTGATCTGGCGCTGGAGACCGCCGAAGGCGTTCACGGCGCCGACGCCCTCGATGCGCTGAAGCGGCTGCGCGACCTCGTCGTCAATGATGTCGTAGAGTTTTTCGATGGACTCCTTGGCGGTCACGCCAATCAGGAGGATGGGCATGTCGGCGGAGTCGAATTTGAAAATGGTGGGCGTGTCAGCGTCGTCCGGCAAGGAATCCTTGGCCATGTCGACCTTGCTCCGCACGTCATTGGATGCCTCGTCGATATTGGTGCCCCACGTGAAGGTGCAGGAGATGTTGGAGACCCCCTCGCGGGTCGTCGAACGGATCTCGTCCAGGTTCGAGACCGATCCCAGGCGCTTCTCCAGCACGCGGGTGACCTTGCTCTCCACGTCCTCCGCGGACGCCCCCTCCCAGGTGGTCATCACCGTCACGCGAGTTGGTTCAATCTCCGGAGTGAGGTCCACACCCAGCTTGCTGAAGCAGATCACGCCCAGCACCAGCACCATCACGAAGAGCATGCTGGTGGCAATCGGCCGAGTGACTCCAAATTCCGGAAGTTTCATATAACTAATTTATAATAAAAGATGTTACACCTATTTTTCCTGCTGTACCCGCCGAATCTTCGAGCCGTCGGTGAGACGATGTTGACCCTGCACCACGATCTCATCGCCGGGCTTGAGCCCCTCCAGAACTTCGACGAGCCCTCGGAAGGTGGTCCCCAATTTCACGGGCACGGCCCTTACCGTGTCGCCCTCGCACACGAAAACAAGGCTCTTGTCCAAGTTCCGCACCGGCAGCGAAAGGTCGATGGCGACCACGTCGTTGCGCTCCTCCAGAAGCACGGCGACGGACGCATACATTCCAGGACGCAGCAGGAAGGTCTTGCTTGCCTCGTCCATTTCGTTTTTCACGCGGAACTCCACCTGCGCGGTGCGGGTGACGGTGTCCACGGTGGGATAGATCTTCTCCACCACGCAGTCAATCTCCCGGCCGGGGAGTGCCGGCGTGGTGAGGGTCGCATGGGTCTTGCCCGGGACGACACGGGAGAGATGATTCACCGGCACGGCGACCACCACCTTTACCGTAGCCATGGAGACGATGGTCACTATGGGCGTGGAACTGGAGAGCATCACACCCGGGTCAACCAGCTTGTCACTGACAACGCCGCGCATCGGCGAATAGATGCGCGTCTCGGCAAAGTTGAGTTCTGCTGTCTCCAGGCTGGCCTGCGCCTGCGCATAACTGGCCTCGGTCTGCTGGATGGCAGCCTCCGCCGAAGCGATTTTTGCCAGCGACCCCGCTTCGTCGGCTTTTGCCTGGTCTAGTTTGGCCTTCGCCTGCGCCAGCGCGGTGTTCGCCTGGTCGAGGCTCTGCTGCGTTCCGGCGTTCCCGGCGACCAGCCCTGCCATGCGCTTCTGTTCGCGCTCCTTGTCCTCATAATTCGCCTGGGCGCTCTCCGTGGCGGCGAGGTTGCTGGAATATTTGGCCTTCTCTTCCTCGAGGTTGGCCTTAGCGACTGCGCGAGCGGCCTCCGCCGAAGCCAGATGCGCCTTCGCGCTGTCCAGCTGCGCAAGGTATTCCCGGTCATCCAGCTTCGCAATCAACTGGCCCTGCTGGACGACGACCCCCTCTTCGACCGGAGTGCCATCCTCCAGTTCCAGCTTCATAAGACGCCCCGCGACCTTGGGCTGAAGCCGGACGGTTTGCATCGCCTCGATGTCGCCATTGAAGGTCAAGATGGTCTTGATGTTCGCCGTGGCGACCAGGGCAGTGCTCACCGTCACCGAATCGTCCCGCTTGCTTTGGGAGGCCTTCGCCTGCTCCTGCTGGCGGTTGATGAACCACTTTGCGCCATACCCCGCACCACCCAGGATGGCAGCCATCAGGATAAGCGTGAGGATAAGCGTCAACTTATTGGTCTTCAATTGCTTAATTGTTTTCTCAGGCATAATCGGCTTGATGGCAGGGACGTGCCTCTGCACGTCTTGCAGGGGGATTTCGGTATTTCTTTTTTCAGCGGGGGCGCACTGGCGCGCCCCTGCCACGTTAATTCATCGCGCCAGTTACTGCTCCAGGTTCATCGCGGTGGCGGCGCTGAGCGCCTCCAGGCTGAGCAGCACCTGCACATACGCATTGGAGCGCGCCAGAGCGGTGTTTGTCAAGTCGGTCTGCGCCTCGTTGAGGCGAGTGATGGTGGCGGTTCCCCCGTCGTATTCCTC
This sequence comes from Victivallales bacterium, assembly GCA_017417585.1. Lineage (GTDB taxonomy): Bacteria > Verrucomicrobiota > Lentisphaeria > Oligosphaerales > Oligosphaeraceae > RGIG1601. The sequence continues at coordinate 94,506 of JAFPYX010000061.1, read as the reverse complement.
TTTCACCAGGTCGCGGATGCGCGTGGCGATCTCCAGAAGCTCGTTCTGCTTCTCCAGCTGTTGCCGCGAGCCGTCAACGACGATGTAGGCCTCTCGCACACGGGCATCCACCTCCAGCTCCACGCTGGCAAGGGTCCTCTCGGCGGCGGCCAGACGTGCCTTCGCCGCTTCAATGTTGGCCTCAGTGGTAAAACCGCTGAAGAGATTCCAGGTGGCCTGCACCCCGAAGGAAATGCCGCGGTCATGGTGGCGGTTGAAATGCGCGGAATGGGTCCGCTGGAAATCCAGGTCATAGAATACGCTGACCTGCGGAAACCATTCCGACTTTGCAAGCGCAACCGCCGCCTCGGCCGAACGGACGGCATTTCTGGCATTCAGCAGGTCGGGGCGGTGTTCGCGTGCATACGCCAGCAGCGACTCCAGTTCTCCGACATCGCCTTTCTCCGCAAAGTCCGTCTCAGGCGGAACCAACTCGATGCACTCCCAGATGGAGTCCTGCTGGATGACCAGCAATTGCCCCAAAGCCACGCAGGCATTGCGCCAGGTGCGGCGGGCTTGGATGTAATTCACTTCAGCTGATCCCACCTGATATTGGAAGTTCAGCACCTCGCTGAGCTTCGAAGTGCCAAGTTCCTGCCGCTTCTTCGCATCGCTTTCCAGCTGGCGGTTGAACTCCGCGTCCTGCAAGGCAATTTCCATCGAGTTCTGCGACTGGAGCACGAGATAGAAGGCATTGGCGACCTGCTGTAGGAGCTGACGCCGAGCATCGTCACACTCCGCAATCGCCGTCTCGTCGGCGATTTCTGCCGTGGAGAGGCGAAAATGCCGCGCACCGCCGTCAAAAACCAGCCATCCGACCGACAACCCCGCATGGTACTGGGTGGTGTTGTCAAAGTCACGTTCCGGCCGCGGGGTTGGATAGTCGCGCAGACGTGTTATCCCACCGGAGACATCGACGGAGGGGTAGTATGCGGCCTCGGCTTGCTGGACTGCGGCCGCCGCGGCCGCCATGTTCGCCCGAGCGACAGCCAGCGTGGGGTTTTGCTCCAAGGCGATTTGCCTCGCCTTTTCCAATGTCAGCTGGATTTTTTCAGCCGCCGGGGCGGAAACAAGTGCGCCAAAACAAAGTACAAGCAAAAGGAGGTGCTTTTTCATGGTAATTTCAAATCAGGGCAAAAACTAAAAAATCCGCTAGCCACCGGGCAAGGAAAATCCGTTTCAAAGGAAGCGCAGAAATGGTTTGACCCCAAATGTGGTGCCAATACCAGTCGCGAGACTTTTGAATTTGGCCTTTATGACAAGCGAATAATATAGTCCACTATAAAACGTCTATGAATTTTCGATATTGTGCACACGTGCGTTTTTTTCAAAAAAACGCATGGACAAATTGTCGCCACAGGAATAGGACTGTCTGGGGCCAATCCGCTGGAAGCACGGAGATGAGCAGCCCTGCCACAATGGCGGTCAGGCCTATCACTTTTTTTCGCTTTGCCTTTTCGTGCAGGAAAAGGACACCCGCCAAGAAGCCCACAGGCAACCCAAGCTGGCGGAAGGCAAAGACCATCGAGGCATTCGTGGCTTTGGTGTAGGCAATCAGTACCAGGCTGTAGCAAAGCGCGTCGAAAAAGCCCGCCACAAGCGGAGTCCACGTTTTCCCGAAGATCTCCCTGAAGGCCTTGCGCTCTTCGGGAATGCACGCCACAATCAGTCCGTTGCCAACGACCAGACCGATTTCCACGAGGCAAAAGTACGCGCAGGATGGCAGCAGTCCCCATACGACAACGCCGGAGTCCTTGACCAGATTGGTTGCGGCGTTGTCGAAGCCGGTATAGAAACAGGTGCCTGTCGCTCCAATCACCGCCCAGAACCACAACATCCAGGCCGGCCGCTCCGGCGAATCGCCGAGGCGCTTGTTTCGCGACGCCATGCAGAGGCATCCAAGGAAAAGGATGCCCATCCCGACCAGCGCCCAGGCGCCGGGGCGCTGGCGGCCCAGCGGGAGAAAGAACGACCCGACAGCCAGCATCGCCACCGGAAGCGCACGTGCCAGCGGATAGAAGAGCGAGAAGTCAAAGAGCTTGTAGCCATGCGCCAAGGACGAGGTGTAGAGCAGTTCCCCCACGATGCTTCCGCCCATGCAAGCCCAGAATTTCCAGGGAAGCCTCATCATCGGCAGCGGGCACAAGATGATGCATGGAAGCATGCAGAACAACGCGCAGCAGCTCAACAGGAAGCAGAACGCCAGCGAGGGCTTGTGCTCCTTGAGAAGCAAATTCCACCCCGCGTGAAGGAAGACCGAGAGCAGGATGAATAGAAAGGCGGTCCAAGTCATATCAATAATCGGCAGCCGGGAAATGGTAGAATATCAAGCGGGAGGATGGCAATCCGTCGCGAGAGCCGCGGAGCTTGAATCGAACGCCTGGAGTCAATATGGATAATACATTACGAGTTCATTGGTGGACTTGTCGAAGCGGGGGAACCAAAAATACCGAGCGGAATGGTTGTTTGGATCCGCGCATCCGTTGAGCCATGAGATGCATTCCAATGGCTTGTAGCTGGCGGCATGCCCGTCGCTGAATCCCGCGTTTGCCTCCCCGAAATGCTGAAAACGGGCAGGATAGAAGCTGTCCCCGGTCATCAGCTCAGGATAGACGTCGCCAAATTGAACCATGCAGGAATTCCCGCCATTGCGAACACGCCCTAGGATTTCGTCGCACATCGATGTCGGAGTAGATTCGATCACCCACACCAGCTTGCTCATATTGCCGCCCTTGGAGGCCAATTCGCTGGGCTGGCGCTGACGATACAATTCCGAGTCATTGGTTTCATCGCCATTTCCAATGCTATTTCGCCCAAACGAGCCAAAGTTTATGCCGTAGGAAAGCTTCTGCTCGGTGGTCCAATCATATTCCCCGTCACGGGTCAGAAGCGCGGCAGACTTCACTGGGCACGAAGGGCATTCCAACGTCTCCGGGGAAATATTCTCCGCACGCACCAGATAAAGTTGGAAAGGGAACTGCGACCAAGTGTCCTTGGCCACTTGCATGTAACTGGAAATGCAATAGTTGTCATAATCGACCTGATATCTCGAATTCGCCAACGTCATCCCTTTGACATTGTCCATACACGCCGTGGCACGACCTTTTTCCCGGGCCTTGGTGATTGCTGGAAGAATCATTGCCGCCAAAATGACAATGAAAGCCACTACAACCAATAATTCAATCAGTGTGAAAGTCTTTTTCACAAACGTTCCTCCTTTCTGACGGGAGAATTGTTATGTTTGCCAAATGGGGTATTTGAGAACTTTCAAAAGGTTGTGGTTTCCAAGAAATAGGCACCCGCCTGAAGAACGGACTGAAGTGGATATTCTGTAAAATTAGCACAGATTTGACATTTTTCCTGTCGAAACTGCAATTTTCCTTAACTTTTTGGCTATAAAGTCGTCAAATTGTTTCTCGCTCAGGCAATTTCCCCGTCGATGAAGACCAATCGGCGGCATGGATTTCTTTGCTGGCGCCTCGGAAACCACCCGCAAATTCATGGAATGTCGTTTCCGGCGGTGGAAAAGGCATTCCACGGGAGGTTGACAGGCTGGTGGCGCGAGATGATGTCGTCCACGTGCATGAGCAGCGGGAACTCCTCCAGGCGGAGTTCACCCCAGGCCGCCTTGACGCGCAGCGCCTCGGCCACCCGCCTCGCCACGACCAGCGACTCCAGCGTGACGCCCTGAAGCATCTCCAGCGCCTCGTCGATGTCATGGCCCTCGCCCAGAAGGATTCCGACCTTGCGCGTCCGCCCGCCATAGACGGTCACATAGAGGTCGCCGATGCCAGTGTAGAAGCTGTTGGGGCCGCCCCCCTGCATCCGCACCAGTGCGTCCATCTCGCGGGTGGCCTGAAGGAAGACGCCCGCCTGCGAGTTGTAGTGGATTTCATCCGGGTTGCCGCTGCGGCGGATGTTCTCGCCGATGGTCAACGCGATGCCCAGCGCATAGCCGTTCTTGAGCGCCACTGCCGACTCGACGCCGATGACGTCGCGGGTGGTCATGACATGGTAGTAGTCGGTCGCCATGGCCTCGCGGAGCATTTCCAGCGTCTTCGGCGAAGGTCCGCAGAAGGCCACGAGACTATGGTCATGGGCAACCAGCTCGTAGCTGGTACAGGGGCCGCCGATGGCGTTGAGTTCGTTGTCCTTGCCCAGCTCATTCAGACGCTTTTGCCAGACCTGGGGATAGCACAGCAATGTGCCGTCCGGTTGGTTCTGAAGGCCTTTGGTGACGGAGAGGACCGGCACGCCAGGAGGAAGAATCGGAAGCACATCATTGCCGAACCACTCCACCCCGAAGGAACTGACCCCGCAAATCACGAAATCCGCGCCCTCCAAGGCCTTGGCGACCTCCTCGAACTGGTAGCACTCCACGCCGGCGGGGAAGTCGCGGTTGAACTTCGGATGGCGGTTCGTTCGGCGGATGGCCTCGATGATGGCGCGGTCCAACGGGGTGCCCACCAGCCGCACGCAATTGCCGTTTTCGCGGGCGGGGAAGGCCAGCGCGGAGCCCATCATGCCCGAACCAACGATGACGATTGTCTTCTTGAATTTCATAATATACTTATAATAAATAAGTTATGAAAACATGCGGCTGGCCACCCGTCTGGCCATCTGGGCCAGGGACTGCTCCTGGAGCGGCGCCAGGTCGTCCGGTATCGTTTCCTTAATGCCGGTCTCCAGGGAGACCACTCCCTCGTATCCGATTTCCTGAAGGGCCTTCGTGAAGGCGTCCCAATCCCCCTTGCCGGTGAATGGCAGCCAGTGGAAATCGCCTTCGCCATTGTTGTCATGGACATGGAGGCATGCAAGGTATTCACATCCAAGTTGCCGCACTGCGACGGCGGGCTGCACGCCCATCACCAGACTGTGTCCGGTATCCAGGCAGACCTTGCAAAACGGGCTGTCGATCTGCTTTACCAGCCTTAGGATGGCTTCCGGCGTGGAAGTGGCCTGGCAGCGGAACGGCATGTTCTCCAGGCAAACGACGACTCCATGCTGCCGTCCGACCTCGCAGAGCCGCCCGTGGAACTCCAAGTTCATCTCCCACGCCTCCTGCGTATGGATGCCTTCGTCCCCGCCAAAGGGCATGATGGGATGGATGACCATTTTGTCACATCCCAGAACGGCGGTTCCCAAGATGGAACGTGACATCTTCTCGAAGCGTTCAGCGCGGTCTTCTGGCGTGGAATCGTTAATCGGCCAACGCCAAGGCCCGTGCGTCTGATGAATTGCCAGATCCGTTGCCTCGATGAACTTGCGCTGCCGCACGAGCTCCTTCTCGAAACCAGCGGCATCCAGCTGGAAAAGCGGAGTTTCCGTATCGCAGAAGCGCTGATAGTCCAGACATTCGTAGCCCAATTCCGCAATTCGGCGGATGCCGCGCTCAAAGCCGTATCGGCTCAGGTACGAACCATCCGCTGTGCCAATTTTCATCATAGTTATCGCAATTGAAAAGTCGTGACTTCCTTCATCCAAAAACATTCCGGATGGCTTCGAGATAGCCATAGCCGTAGCGTTCCTCGGGCTCGAGGACGCTGGACTCCGGCCATTCATTCCAAGCATTGATGAGGATGGTGCGCGGTTGCTCCGGATGCGCCTCCAGCATCGTTTTGACGATTTCCAGGGACTTCTGGAATTCCTCTGGGGTATTTCCAACCATCGTGGGACCAAGGACATGTGGCATATCTTTCGTCCACGGAACATCATGGGCGCAGCGTGGCGAGTTGTCCCATCCCATCGTGACATTGGGGAAATACGGCACGGGGAGGATGCGTCGCGCCTCCTCCCAGGCTTTCAAGTAGATTTCACGTGCGCGGGCGTATTCTCCAATAGGGAAGCATCCCTGGAGCACGCGGTGGTGGATCCAGGTGTAGGAGGTGCAGGAGTCCGCGCCAGTGGCCTCGATGATCTCGCCCCAGTTGTCCGGCGTGCGTCCTCCGGGCAGGTTCGGCTTCCCCCAATACATGATGTTCAGATGGAGCCCGGGGAAACCGGCGGACTTGACCTTCTCACGGAAGAGATCCAGCGCGTCACGCATTTCGGCGGCAGTCGGATACGCGGTGGCGAAGGTGCCGATCTCGTAGATGCTGAAGAAAGGCTTCCCGTCGATGGTCAAGTAATTGGGTTGCTTGAAATATTTTTCGATCGCCATGTCGCAGATATGCTCGAAAGTCCGAGGTGTCACCCGGCCGGGGTGGTCGAGCTCGGGATGCTCCTGTCCGCAATAGGGATTCCATCCATGGATGCGGTACCAGTCGTGGTTCGCCCACATCAGCGCGAATTTCATGCGGTTGCGGTTCGGTGCCGCGAGGAAGCCTTCATCCAGACACTTGTTCAGGAACGGCCCGTCATCGTAGTGGTACCAGTCGAAGAGCCAGAAGTCCAGCGCATGGTCGGCCGCCGCGTCGATTTTCTTTGCCATTACGGCGGGGTCTGACTCGTCCTCGAAGCCCCACACTGGTCGCTGCGGCTGGTAGTGTCCGGGAAAGCGCGGCGGCGCCGTGCGGATGAGCTCCCATTCGCACCAGCCCTTGCCGTGGATGGCCTCGTTCGAGGGGTCGCCCGGATGGAAATTCGGAAAGTAAAACGCGCCTATCTGAAAGGATTGCATGTGTTTTTGTCTAAATGGTTTCACCGCCAACTGGCTAGGCCAGTTCACCTCTGATTCCGCATTTGAAAGACCTGCGTTTCGCCCTTCCTAAGCCGCATTGTAAGTTCGTTCATTGGCCAAGGAGGAAGCGAATTTCCATATACGACATTCAGCAGTTGCGTGGGCTGGGGGAACCGCAGATTTATCTGGCCATCCAAGACGCCGTGGAGCATCAGGTACTCTCCATCCGTGTAGAGCACGCACTCGTCATAGGTGTAAAGATGGACTCCGGCATAATATGCGGCCAGCCTAAGCAGTTCTCGCGGGAGGTCAGGCGAGGCGCTGAAAAGCGCGTCACCGCGGCGAACCACTGCGGCCGCGCCATTGCTCCAACGCGCCAGCACCTCGTCTCCAGGCCGCTCGGCGACGGCAAACACCTCATTCTCAAAAGCCGCGACATTCCACGTTTCAGGGAAACCACGCTGGCGGCCAAGTGCCGTGGCTTTTAGGGCGGCTTTCTGTCTTCCGGAGCCCAGTGGTGAAATCCGAAAGCCCGTCAGCCTTTCGGAGGCATCCAAATCAATGCCCCGCTCCGGGTCGATGATGCCAGGCGCATGCACCCACAACACGAACCGGTCGGAAAGTATTTCTTTGAGTCTTTGACAATCATTACATATTTGAACATTTCCAACAATCACCAGACGGCTCTTGACCAGGCCGGCCAGCAGATCGTCAAGATAGTATTGGCCAAATGGCGCGCCGCAACGGGCGAGCTTGGCGCGTAGCTCATAGATGGATGGCGCGGTGATGCGGCGCGCATCCTTGGTGTAGATGGCGCTACACTCGTCCAGCACCCAGGCGATCGGCGGCTCGTAGGGACGGGGATTCGCCAATTTGGCCTGTTCCATCTCGGCAAGCGCGGAATTGGCAGTCCACAGCTTGGGGTCGTTGTACCAGCCGGTTGCGGCAAGATCCATCCACCAACAGCCGAGATTCCGGATGATCTCCTGGGCGTTGTTGCGCAGTAGCACCTCGTACGAGGCGACAGGTGTCTTGACATACTCGTTCAGTCCCGCCAAACTGCCGTTGGCGGCCAAATAGGTGCGAGTGTCATCTTCATAGAGCCAGAGCTTGTCATGCAATAGCACGGACTCCGCGCAGGTCATTGAGGAGCCGGAACCGCCATCCAGCCGGTCATAATAGGAGATTGGCGAGCAGAGGATGTCGATGTCCGGCGAGTCCAAAAGCTGGTTCATCGCCAGATGGCCGCAGGCGCTCATCCGGTTCATGTTCGCGAATTCGCAGATGTAGCCGTAGAAGAAGACCACAAGACGACGTTCCGAGGTGGCGTGGCGGACGGTTTTGGCGACTTCCTTCATCGCCTCGGAGATTGCATCCTGGAGGAAACAATTGTGGTCGATGACGCGTTGTGCATCGCCGGGCACCAGGAAGCCTACGTAGGTCTTGGCGTTGCGGCGCTCGGCAGGCGACGGCGGCTCGGCAGTGCCGATGGTCGCCTGTGGGTCACGCCAGGCTGCCTGCAGCGCCGTGTCACTCCCGTAATGCCGTCGCAGCCAGTCGCGGAAGCCCAGAATCTCCGCCGGTGAGTATCCGTGGAAGTCCTCGCGCCAGCTATCCTGGTAGAACCACTCCCAGGTATTCAAGTTGCAGGGATGGTATCCGGCGATGCGGTTCGGGTAGCGGTTCTCCAGGTGCCTGATGCATTTCACGAGGTTGTCGAGCGCGTCCTGGAGCCAAACCTGAGAGCTTACGCTGGCGGTGATGCCATGCTTGGACTGAGGCTCCCTCCAGCTCACGGTCTCATCCGGATGGGCTGAAAGCCACCACGCCGGGGCGTCCAGACGAATGCGCGGGACAATGAGCGCCTGCGGATTCGCGGCCAGCACCTCGTCCATCACCGCATCCACCTTCCCCCAGTCCGTGGCCACGCCATCTCGCTCCCAGGGCATTGGGACGATGGTGGTGATGAAGTCCACACCCGCGGCGTGAGCCAGGCGGATCTGCTGCATGAATACGGTGTCCGCGTGCAGATAGTCTGACCGGAATGCCGGGATATACGAAGGACTTGCGGGTTCGTAGGCGCCAGGAATGACATTTGCCGGTTCCTTTGCCCAGATCCGGAAACGGATGGCATAGAGATGCCCTTCCTCCAGCGTCATCCTCCGGGGTTCGGTATAGAGATGGAAATCCGGCCATGCTCCGCCATCCCGAGGATTCGTGATGGTGATGCGCCAGGCGGTGCCGCCCTGCGACGAAGCGTTCTCCACCAGCCGAGTGACACCGACCGTATTCTTTTGGGGGTCGGTCGGCCATGCCACCCACCCCTGTGGCGCCGCGCCGGTCTGACCATCGAAATCAAAGCGCGGCACCAGCGGCTTTCCAGCTGTCTCGTCGATGACCTCGTAGTATTCCAGCAGGAATTCGTTGGGCTGGTGCGGGAAACGCAAATGGAAAGTGAGGTTGTGCTCGCCGGTAAAAGTCGGAATGTAGTGGGCGGAGACCTCCTGCCAGCCAGGTGCCAGCGCAAGCCGATCGGCGGCCTGGTTGCCCCAGAACCAGCGCTGCCGGACGGCTTTCCCGTCCACCATGATATGCGGTACGCCATGGTCGGTTTGCAAATACACATCCACTGCCCAGGCCACCCGGAACATCACTAGAGCCGACAGAACGAAAAAAAGGCGTTTCATGAGATAATTACGAGAAAACTTTATGGAAAACAAGCCCCTTCAATCAAACTACAGCCTTATCTGGCATGCCAGTAAATATATAACTCGAACCGAGCAACGTGGGCGGGCGTCACCTTTTCAAAGTTCGGCCGTCGCTGCGACCGCTCGGCAGCCGGAACCGGCATGAGATTTTCACAAGTGGCAACGAATACGCTCCCAATATGCAAATTCGGTGTTACATTGTATAAAAGACTTTTCCTTTTTGCTTTCCACTATACCTATAAGGAGTACTTCATGACGAAACTGGACCCGACCCAATTGGCTGACTGGCAGATTGCCGAAGCCGCCGAAGCCACCATGCTCACCCCGCAGCAGCTTGCCGACAAGCTCGGGCTGCTTCCGGAAGAGCTCATCCCCTGGGGACGCCAGCTCGCCCGTGTGGACCAGCAGGCCATCCGCGCACGCCTCGCCAACGCACCGCAGGCCAAGTATATCGACGTGACCGCAATCACCCCCACGCCGCTCGGCGAAGGCAAGACCACCACCGCAATCGGACTCATCGACGGCCTCGCCAAGCGCGGACACCGTGTCTCCGGCGCCATCCGCCAGCCCTCTGGCGGCCCCACTTTCAACATCAAGGGCTCGGCGGCCGGCGGCGGCCTGGCACAGTGCATCCCGCTGACCACCTTCTCCCTCGGCATGACCGGTGATATCGACAAGATCACCAACGCCCACAACCTCGCGATGGTCGCCCTCACTGCCCGCATGCAGCACGAGCGCAACTACGACGACGCCAAGCTCGCCGCCCGCGGCCTCAAGCGCCTCGACATCGACCCGAACCGCGTCGAGATGAAGTGGGTGATGGACTTCTGCGCACAGGCGCTCCGGAACATCACCATCGGACAGGGCGGCAAGATGGATGGCGTGCCGATGAACTCCGGCTTCGCCATCTCGGTCTCCAGCGAAATCATGGCCATCCTCGCACTGGCGCAGGATCTAAAGGATCTCCGCGAGCGCATCGGCCGCATCGTGGTGGCTTTCAGCCGCAGCGGCGCACCCATCACCACCCATGACCTCGAGGTCGATGGCGCCATGACCGCCTTCCTGGTGGACAGCCTGAACCCCACCCTCATCCAGACCCTTGAAGGCCAGCCCGTCCTCGCCCATGCCGGCCCCTTCGCGAATATCGCCATCGGGCAGAGTTCCGTGATCGCCGACCAGATCGGCGTGAGGACCAGCGAATACCACGTCACGGAGAGCGGATTCGGCGCCGACATCGGCTACGAGAAGTTCGTGAACCTCAAGTGCCGCGCCTCCGGACTGCGGCCGGACGCGGTGGTGGTCGTGGCCACGGTCCGCGCCCTCAAGATGCACGGCGGCGGCCCCACGGTCAAACCCGGCGCGAAGCTGGACGACGTCTATGTCCACGAGAACCTCCCGCTGCTGGAAAAGGGCTGCGAGAACCTCCTGGCGCACATCGAGATCGTGAAGAAGACCGGCATCCAGCCGATCGTGTGCCTCAACCACTTCTACACCGACACCGCCGATGAACTCAAGCTTGTGCGCAAGATCGCCGAGGAAGCTGGCGCGCTCGTGGCGGTCTCGCAGCACTGGCTGAAGGGCGGTGATGGCGCATTGGAACTGGCGGAGGCGGTCGAGGAAGCCACGCGCCGTCCGCACGCGCTGAAGTTCATCTACGAGAACACCCAGCCGGTGAAGGAACGCATCGCCGCCATCGCCCACGAGGTCTATGGCGCCGGCGAAGTCACCTACACACCCGAGGCCGAAGCAAAGCTCCAGCTCATCGCAAACGACCCCGCGCTGGCAAAGCAGTGCATCTGCATGGTCAAGACCCACCTGAGCCTTTCCGCCGACCCGGATGTGAAGGGACGTCCGCGCGGCTTCACCCTCCCCGTCCGCGACATCCTGCTCTACCAGGGTGCGGGTTTCACCGTGCCGGTCACCGGCGACATCAAGCTGATGCCCGGAACCTGCTCCGACCCTGCTTTCCGCCGCATCGACGTCGATGTCGAGACCGGTAAGATCAAAGGAATGTTCTAAGGAGTGAGAAATGTGGAATGAAAATTGTAGATTTTTAATTCCCATGTTTCTCATTCCCAATTCCCCCTCCCCCGCGAAACGCAATCACCTGTGGACTGGCTTTTCTGCGACATCAATGAAATTCTGGCCTTCAGCCCCGACGGCGTAGACTGGCACACCGACTGGTGGAAGATCCTCATCATCTCCTTCGCGACGCTGCTCTATGTGGCGCTGCTGGTGAGGTTCTCTCTGTATATCCTGCGGCTGGTCGGAGTATTGGTCTGCGTCGGCATCGGCGTCCTGGGAGCATTGGTTGCAAAATCACTGCTCACGGACTATTTTGCGGAGTGGCTGCCGACTTCATTGAACCAATATGCGTCAGTGATCAGCGCCCTGCTGGGCTTCCTGCTTTGCTTTGGCGTCTCGACATTTGTCATGATGCTGATCCGCAAAGCCGCGCAGCCACAAAAATCACCGGACGCCAAATGAGAGCTCTCATTTCCGCAGCTCCATTCTTGCTGGTGGTCAAGAACTCACGGTTCTATGCCGAACTTCTGGGGGCGGAGTCGTCCGAGGCCGCGCGAACCCTCCTGGGCACCCAGCGCACCAAGTATCCGGATGCCTCCCATGTCATCCATGCGATGGTCGTCGGTCCCACCGGCGGCGTCCTGGGCTGTTCGGATGACGGCGAGCCGGCTGGCACGGCCGGCCGGCCTGTTCTGGAGGTGCTCAAGGGTTCCGGTATCACCAATGTTCTTTTGACAGTCACGCGCTGGTTTGGCGGCACCAAGCTGGGCACGGGCGGTCTGGTGAAGGCGTATGGCGACGCCGCCAAAGGCGTGCTGGCAACCGCCGTCTCCCGCGAAATTATCCCCATGACGCATTTCGCCTTCACCTTGCCCTATCCGTTGATCGAATCCGGCAAACGGCTTCTCAGGGAATTTGGCTTCGTCATCCAGGCGGAAGACTATCTTGCCGGAGGGGATGCCCTGGAAGGCGAAATCCCCTCCGAACACGCTGAGGCGCTGACCCGGCGTCTCGCCGACATCTCACGGGGCCAGATTGACCTCATGCGGAAATAATCTCTCGGCAACCTGCCTACCCTGGTTAAAAATACTGGAAGTACTGGCAAAAAGCCAAAGAACAATTACTGTACACAAAAATCATTATATTTCTTTGTCTTTCCTTGTCTTTTCCGTTCCGCCATGCCCGCCAAGACTGTTGACAGCGCAGTTTTCAGCAAGCTCATCTTCGAGCGTTCCCTGATTCTTGTGTCGACGGCCGACCGCATGGTGGGGGCCGGCGCGGAGAGCTTCCAGTTGACGCGGCCATTATTGGGCGTGCTTCTCCAGGAGTCCACACAGCTTGAAGAGCTACTGGACGCCTACGGCGCCCGCGTCAACCAGCAGTGGTTCGCATTCCGTCTCCACGTGGCCACCATCAAGAACTTCAGTTCGGCCGGCTACGAGCTTCTCCATTTGCGCAGCACCATCCAGAACTACGATTTCCAGGGCGAGCATCCACATTTCCGGGGTGCCACGGAGGATGCCATCGATTTCGTCGCGTCCTTTATTTTCTGCTCATTGCATGGGCTTCTGGAAGACACCAAAGCCTTCGACTGGGGGCCGCCTGAAGCGTTGCATGGTTACGACTTCACCGAAAACCTCCCCAAGGGACGTCTCCCGAAGAACCGCAAGATCACCGGCAACACCACCGCGCAACAGCTGGTCACCGGACTCGCAACGGATTTCCTCAACAACACCGAAGACGCAAAATTCCTGGACAATGCGGACAAATGCCGCGCGCCGGAATGGCAGGGACTCAACTTCGACCTCATCACCGAGACCACTTTCCTCATCCTGGAAGGAAAGTTCCATACGATGCAGTCCCTCTATGACACCTATATCTCATTCAGCGACATCGAGGTCAACGACACTTCCCTGCGCGGTCTGCGCGGGCATATCAGCGTGGTTCTGCATCTGCTGAAGATTGCGACCATCTTCATCCATTTCTACGAACGCCATCTCAAGGTGCAAAGCCGGGAGCTCTTCTGCCATGAGCATTGCGTCCTGGACGGCAACTGGTATATGGAAGTGCTCACCCACTACCTGTGCCACTACGCCTATGAGTTCCTGACCAGTGCACGTGGGCTCTGCCAGCAGATGCTCCAGAAATACGCGGTAATCGAGACCCGCGAAGTGCCTGCGCCAGCCTACTTCGGGTTCCACGTTCGTCCGTCCACGCTGGTCTCCTCCATCGTGCGCCATTACGGCGGAAAAGTCTCGCTGATTCTGGACCGCGAGTATGACGCCAGCGCACCGATGAATCTCTTCCTGGTCAACGAATGGGTGAACCAGCTCAAGCGCAAGCATGTCGGCGCGGAACTTCACAAGATGGACGAACTGCTGCTGGAAACGCAGGCACAGCTTGACAGCGGGAAGATCACCAAGGTCTCGGCGGTACGGAACATCATCCGCGCCCTGGCCCAGCGCGATGTCATCAACGTGCTCAAATACCCGCTGAACGTCGAGCCAATCATCAACAGCTCCAGCGCCCCGACGCTTCTGGAGCTGATGCAGACTGTCGTGGCAACATTGCTCGCCCAGCGCGAGCTCAACATCCTCTATCCCATCAAGGTCAAATTCCGCGGGGATGCGCGAGTCCTCAAGGACATCGAGCTGCTCGCCGCAAATGGCTATGGCGAAAACGAGACTGGCTCCAACATCCCCCTGCCCCCGGAACTGACCTATCTCACGTACTCGAGATTGTGACAGTTTCCCAATCGGACAATGTTATTGGAATGACATGGACCATTAAACGCCAGGGGGCAAACAAGGCCGCCGCGATTTCAGACGGGCAATCCGGCGAGGACATTCATTCCTTGGCGCAGGCGGCTGGATTGCCTGCATCAGAATTCGGCAGTTGGGCTTCGGAAATCGAAGAGCGTTTCGGACCGGCAGGGGAACGGCTGATAAAGAAAGCCATGGTCCCCAACACCGTTGTCGCACTATGGGCAGGAAACTGCGGAGCATTGGGAAGATGGTGGATTGGCTGGAAAGCCAACCTCAGGAGGATGGCCTCAAGAGGCTTTCACGTCATTGATGTGTCGGGCAACCTGACTGACAATCAATTCTACTATGAAATAGTCCATCGGCAGTCAGATAAGACTTTATGCGGGGTTTACTACTGGGACCATGGGTATGGCCCATGGCCATCCACCGGACTGTGCGCGAAAAGAATGCTGGGCGACTCCGTAAGCCTTTTGCGCTATGAGGATTTACGGGAAACGCTGAAGTACACGTTGAATTTCGCATACATCTTCGCCTGCGACTCCAATGCCGGCAGACGCTATCTTAAAGCCGCCGAATGGGTGGGTTTTTCCGGCAGACTGGTTCCGTGGTGGCCCTGGAGTACCAAGTGGGAACTCCGTTAGTAATCTTTCGTTCAGCCGTTATATTTTCCAGTGTGTGCTAGTTGGAACATTTGAATTGGTCTCGCTGTCCAAGGCAACAGGAGGTTTTACATGAAAATTAAAATTCCGGAAGAATATCGCCAGAATGTCGAGTACTACGACCAATACGGCATAGAGCAGGACGAGCGCATGGCGGTGGCCGCAACCTCGTTTGTGAACAAGGTCTATTGCATCATGTGCGTGGCGCTCTTCGTCACCGCCGGAACCGCCTGGTGGACGGTCGAGAGCCTCGACACTGCAACAATTGCCGGCTGGATGGTGCCGGCCATGATCGCCGAGCTGGTCGTGGTTCTCCTCCTGAATTTTCTTGCGCACAAGCTTCCGCTGGCGGTTTCTGCAATCGCGATGTTCGCCTACGCGGCCCTCAACGGCTTCACGCTCTCAGTCATCTTTTTTGTCTATACCAAGGCATCGCTCGCAGGAGCCTTCGCCGTCACCGGCGGCATCTTTGGCGCCATGAGCCTATACGGGACCGTCACGAAGCGTGATTTGACCAGCCTGGGCAGCATCTGCATCATGGCGCTCTTCGGACTGATCCTGGCGGGCCTGGTCAATCTATTCCTGCAAAGCGATGCGATGTACTTTGTCACCAGCATTATCGGCGTATTGGTGTTCACTGGGCTGATCGCCTACGACAGCCAGCAGATCCGGCGTTTCGGCGCGGCGGACGGCGGACACGGCTCGCTGGCGGTGCTTGCCGCGCTGGGACTCTATCTTGATTTCATCAATCTCTTCCTTTATCTGGTGAGATTGATAGGCAAGCGCAAGTAAACTGCATTCACGGCGGACATTCTCGGCGCCATGTTATTCCAGCAGCCGTGCCAGGTCCTCGCGGGCAAGCCGGCCGGAGATGCCTTGTCCGGAGGCATTTTCCACCACCGCCTCGAAAAGTTCCTGTTTGGCGGCCAGTAGCTCGAGCACGCGCTCCTCGATGGTCCCCCGGGCGACAAGCCGGTATGCGAAAACCGGCCTGGCCTGGCCGATTCGGTGCGTCCGGTCAAGCGCCTGTTTTTCCGCCGCCGGGTTCCACCAGGGATCATAGAGGAAAACATAGTCCGCGCGTGTCAAGGTAAGGCCAGTGCCTGCCGCCTTGAGCGAGAGCAGCAATATAGACGGCGATTCCGCTTCCTGAAATCTACGTACGATGGCGGGCCGTTCTGCCAAAGGCGTTTCGCCGGTGATGGATTCGTATGGCAGCCCAAGTTTCCGCAGCTCCCTGGCCAGGATCTTCAGCATGGAGGCAAATTGGCTGAACACCAGCACGGAATGCCCCCCTTTTAGCAGTTCCCCTGCCTGCTCCAGGAGGAGGCTCCGTTTGGCGGAACAGCAATCGACAGTATTCATCCCCAGCAGCTCCGGATCGCAGCAGATTTGCCGGAGCCGGGTCAAAGCCGCCAGGATCTCAACTGGGCCGGCGAAGTGGATGGCGGCTCGTGCCTCCACGACCTGCTCGTCATAGAGCGCCCGTTGCATCTCCTCCAGTTCGACAGGCACGACGGCGACCGTCCGTGGCGGCAGTTCCTCTGCCACTTCCTCTTTCGTGCGCCGCAGCATCACCGGCGCGAGCCTGCTCGCCAGCCTGGCCATTCCAGCGCCGGGGCTTTCCGCCAGGAAGTCGCCCCTTTCTCCCAGATATCCAGGATTCAGGAAATCCATGATCGACCACACGTCCAGCAGCCGGTTTTCCAGCGGCGTCCCGGTCAATGCAATACGGTGTCTTGCCTCCAGTCTTTTGATGGCCAATGTGGCCATCGCATCGGGGTTCTTCAGAGCCTGCGCCTCATCCGCGATCAGGAAATCAAACTGCAAGGCAGAAAGCAAGGCCACATCCGTCCGGAGCAGCCCATAGTGGGTTACGAAAACAGCCTCTCCTGCATGGCTTTCGAGGAGCTTCCGGCGATGTTCCGCATTGCCGGCAACCGCCGTCATCGGCAAATTCGGAAAGAACGCCCGCGCCTGTTCCAGCCAGACGCCCACCACGCTGCCGGGGCATACCACGAGTGCGCGGAAGTCCTTCCCCTCCGCCTTTGAAACCGCGCGGAAGGACTCAAGCATCGCAAGCGCCTGGAGGGTCTTCCCCAGCCCCATGTCATCCGCCAGCAGGCTTCCCACACCGCAAAGCGCACGGTCCGCCAGGAATTCCACGCCTTTACGCTGATACGGACGAAGCCTCTCGCACGCCTCCTTTGAGAGGGGAGGCAATTCCGGCACCGGTTCGGAGAGCAGTCGACTGGCGAAATCCCCTGCCCCATCGGCAGGCAGAAGAAGCAAGGGGAAATCCGCCCTCAGCCGCCGCATCACGCGCCGCGCCTCGAAGCGCGGCAGAAGCGCCTCGCCATTCCCATCCTGAAGTACGCCGCTTTCCAGAAGGCGTTCCCTGGCAGTCCGCGCGGCAGCGGGGTCGATGGCGAGCCAGCGGCCTTGGCCATCCTGCAAGACCGAGTGTTTCTCGGCGAGGCACCTGTCCAGCGCATCCGCGTTGAAGACACATCCTTCCTTCCCCCAATTCAGCTGTAGAAGGACAAAGCCGCCGCGTTCCTCGGCCGTCACACCGGGCTGGATCCCTGCACCGTGTACACCGTCCGGCGGACAGAGTCCGCGCAACTGCTCGCTGGCGGTTTTGGGGACACCATCGGGAATTCCCCGCCATGCGCAGGCGAGAAATTCGGCCGCCTGCGCAGTCTCCGGCAAGGATATGCCATCCAAGCCGGCCTTGGCAAGAGGGCTCTTCGCGAATTCCATCAACGCCTTTCGAATCTCCACCAGCGACGGCGCGGATGCCCCCTCGACCAGCACCAGCTTTCCCGCGGAATTCACATGGAGGCGGGAAACCAGTCGCGCCATTGCGCCATTCAGCGGCAACGCCCGCCCGCCAAGCCGACACTGGATAAGAAACCGATGATCCTGGCAGGAAAAATGCAGTTCGGCGGAAACCACCTCTGAAGTCCTCTGCCGAACAACGGCAGGACCTTCCAGCAGGTCCAGACGATTGCAAAGCAATGCCGGCAGCAACTCTGGGGCTCTTGTCTTCCGGATGGTGGAAACGGGACGGCTGAAATACTTGGCAAGCCGCGGCCAGGGGACTGGAAGGTCGGCGTGGAACAGCTCGCGGCGACTCAGCTCATCGCCGCCGCCCGGTTCCGTCTCCGTTCCGCGAAGCAATTCATGTACCGCGGCACTTCCCCCGCCAGGAAAAAGGATGAACGCCTCGATACGGAACTGTCCCGGCGGCGCACCTTTTTCAGAGAGGACGAAACGCTGGCCGACAGGCACGCTTTGGCCAGGGGAAGGAAGCGGCGCCTGCCCGTCGCGGTTGACAAAACGCCCCGGGACATTGGAAAACTCCTGCCGCCAAGACAGAAATCGGTCGCGGCTCAGGAAAAAATGGCTCGCCCGCAATTGCGATGCCTCCAGCCCGGGCAGCACTTCCTGCCCAAGGAAACGCAGAAACGCCGCATCCCGCTCGTCCCAGGAATAGAAACGCTGTCCCTCCGGGCGGCGCAAGGCCGCCAGATGATTGTGGACGCCAGCCAGCGAAAGGAATTGCCGATAGCCGTCCGGCCCTTCCTCCTGGGTATAGAGCCGAATGGCGACCCGTCCGGGTTCCAGGTGGAAATCGGCCTCCACCGTCAACTTCAGATGAAGCGGCGAACGGTTCATTGGCGTCTTGGGAAACAGTATCATCGCCTGGGAAATAGTCCCAGAGCTTCTAAATCAGCTGACAATATGCAGTCCAAAAAAAATCGCGCGGCTTCATCAGCCGCGCGACAAGGATTTTTCAAGACTCCCCGCTACGGGCTATTTCTTTTCGGCCTTGATGGCGGCCTGTGCGGCTGCGACACGCGCCACCGGCACGCGGAACGGCGAGCAGGAGACGTAGGTCAGGCCAGTCTGGTAGCAGAACTCGACGGAAGCGGGGTCGCCGCCCTGTTCACCGCAGATACCCAGTTTGATGTCCTTGCGGACGCTACGGCCCTTTGAGGCGGCGATGCCGATGAGCTGGCCGACGCCGTCGGTGTCGATGGTCTGGAACGGATCGGAGGTGATGATGCGGTTGTTCAGGTACTCCGGCATGAAGGAGCCGATGTCATCGCGGCTGAAGCCGAAGGTCATCTGAGTCAAGTCGTTGGTGCCGAACGAGAAGAATTCGGCGATGTTCGCCAGCTTGTCAGCCATTAGGGCCGCACGCGGAATCTCGATCATCGTGCCAAGCTTGTAGTCGAATTTCTTCAGGTCATAGCGACGGGCGACTTCGGCATGGACGCGGACGACGATGTCGCGCACATAGGCCAGCTCGCGCTCCTCGCAGGTAATGGGAACCATGACCTCGGGGACAATCTTCTTGCCGTTGTGAATCAGCTCGGCGGCGGCCTCGAAGATTGCGCGGACCTGATACTCGGTCACCTCGGGATAGGTCACGGACAGACGCACGCCGCGGTGCCCCATCATCGGGTTGTTCTCCGCCAGCGCACCAATGCGCTTCTGGACCTCGCTGTCGCTGATGCCCAGCGCAGTGCCAAGCTCATGCTGGCCAATCTCGCTGTGGGGGACGAACTCGTGCAGCGGGGGATCGAGCAGACGCACGGTCACGGGCATGCCGTCCATGACAGTCATCGTCTCCTTGATGTCGTTCTTCATCGCGGGGAAGAGTTCCTTAAGCACCTTGATGCGGTCCTGCTTGTCGACGCAGAGGATCATCTTGCGGAGCAGGAAGAGGGGCTCGGAGGAGCCGGTCGAGTAGAACATGTGCTCGGTGCGGAAGAGGCCGATGCCCTCGGCGCCGAAGGTGCGCGCCTTTTTCGCATCAGCCGGGTTGTCGGCATTGGCGCGGACGCCCATCTTGCGATACTTGTCAACCAAGGTCATGAAGCGCAAGAACTTGGAGTAGTCCGAGCCGGCCGTCGGCTCGACGAGGGGCATCTCACCCTGGTAGGCGACGCCCTTGGAGCCGTTCATCGTCACGTAGTCGCCTTCGCGAAGGAGCTTCTCGCCGATCTTCACGGTCTTGTTGGCGGCGTCAACGATCATCTCGGAGGCACCGACGATGCAGGACTTGCCCCAGCCGCGTGCGACCAGCGCTGCGTGGCTGGTCATGCCGCCGCGCGCGGTCAGGATGCCATCGGCGACCTGCATGCCCTCGACGTCCTCGGGGTTGGTTTCCTCGCGGACCAGGATGACCTTCTTGCCCAGGCGGTTCGCCTGAATGGCGTCCTCGCTAGTGAAGAAGATCTGGCCACAGGCGGCGCCGGGGCCGGCGGGCAGTCCCTTCACGAGCGGGGCGGATTTGGACTCGGCGGCGGGCTCGATGATGGGCAGGAGGAACTCGAGCACCTGGTTCGGGTTGACGCGCAGCACGGCGGTCTTCTCGTCAATGAGCTTCTCGTCGAGCATGTCAAGCGCCATGGTGACGGCGGCCTTGCCGCCGCGCTTCCCGCTACGGCACTGCAGCATGAAGAGCTTGCCTTCCTCGATGGTGAACTCGATGTCCTGCATGTCGTGGTAGTGCTGCTCCAGGGTGTTACGGATTTCCACAAGCTGCTTGTAGGTCTTGGGAATGAGTTCCTGCATCGACTTGATGTGCTTGTTCTGCTCCGTCTTCGTCTCCTTGTTCAAGGGATTCGGCGTGCGGATGCCGGCGACGACGTCCTCGCCCTGGGCGTTGATGAGCCATTCACCGAAGAACTTGTTTTCGCCGGTGGCGGGGTTGCGGGTGAAAGCCACGCCGGTGGCGGAGGTGTCGCCCATGTTGCCGAAGACCATGGACTGGACGTTGACGGCGGTGCCCCAGTCGTCCGGAATGCCCTCGATGCGGCGGTAGGAGACGGCCTTCTTGCCGACCCAGCTCTTGAAGACGGCGCCAATGCCGCCCCACAGCTGCTTGACCGGGTCGTCGGGGAATTCGACGCCGAGAACCTGCTTGATCTTGCGCTTGAAGGCGTTGGCAAGCGTCTCAAGGTCGGTCGCGTTCAATTCCGTGTCCGACTTGTACCCCTGGAAGTCCTTGTAGCTGTCCAGCATCTCGTCGAGCAGTTTGCGGATGCCCTTGCCATCGATGGGGTCGATGCCCTCGGCCTTCTCCATGACGACATCGGCGTACATCATAATGAGGCGGCGGTAGGAATCCCAGACGAAACGTGGATTCTTGGTCTTCTCGATGAGGCCGGGAATGGTGGAGGTGGCCAGACCAATGTTGAGCACGGTGTCCATCATGCCGGGCATGGACTGGCGGGCGCCGGAACGGCAGGAGACCAGCAGCGGGTTCTTCGGGTCGCCGTACTTGCGCCCCATCGTCTTCTCCACGTCGCGCATCGCGGCCTCGACCTCGGCCTTCAGGCTCGGCGGGAACTTGCCGTTGTGCGCAAAATAATCATTGCAGCATTCCGTGGTGATGGTGAAGCCCGCCGGCACCGGCAGCCCCAGGCGGCTCATTTCGGCGAGGTTCGCGCCCTTGCCGCCCAGCAGGTTCCGCATCTCGGCATTGCCTTCGGCGCCATTGCGTCCAAAACGATAAACATACTTGATTTTCACACCACCCTTCTTCGCAGTAGCCTCGGCTGAGGGCATGACAGCTTTCGTGGACTTTGCGGCCGAACCGGTCACCTTCTTCGTTGCTTTTACCATCTGTCTATTTTCTCCTGTGGGAGTTATCGGGCAACTTGTAAACTTCGGGGGATTGCCCATCTGGGATTAGAATGAGAGCCGGGATAAGAACTGTCATCCGCCCGCGAAAAGCAAAAACACGACTGAATTATCTTATAAGTACTTGCAATGAAGTAACTTATAGAAGTCAGCCGTGTATTGCGGCACAACAGAATCCCCGATGGCGGAGACCGCTACTTCTTTTTGGCAGCTTTCTTGGCTTCATTGATGCGCTCGCGGACGCGGGCTTGGTAACGCTTGCGACGGGCGCGTTTCTCGGACTTGGTATGCTGTTGGCTCATGGTAAAAATCCCTTGTCAGTTGTGTTGCAATGGTAATGCCATCAAGTAAAACGCTATAATATATTGGCAAATTAAGGTTTTTCAAGCATGATCCAGGCAATGGAAGAAGCTTTTCCGCCTCTGCGGAATTCTTTCCGCACATTATAGTATTTCTTCGGCAAAAGACGGTTTTGCCTTCAGACAACGGGTACGCAACCGGTAATATTGCCCTTCTCCGCAAATCCTGAATCACCTTCTTTTTCTGTTTCACGCGATGCATTTCCTGCTTGTGCTTAGATCATACGACGACGAGGAGGCCGTATTGGATGTGCGCCACCTTGTCATATTGGCGCATAAGCACGGGCATCATTCCACCTTGCTGACCCACGAGAAGAAGCCGCCAACGGGACTTCACCATACCCTCAAGATAGTCACCTGCCCCTCTATCGGCATCGGCTTATGGGACGACTGGCGATTCCAGCGCACTTTCCGAAACGCCATGGCCTCCGGCAAATATGATGTTTCGCTGTCCTTTTCCCCCGTGGAAGGCGCGGATTTCTACGTGCCCCGGCGCTTCCGCATCCGGCATGACCTGGATCTGCTGCTGAGGCGTCCGCTGCGGCTTTGGCAACTCTGCAACGCGCAAATCCGTTCCTATTTCATGTATGTGACCACCTCGCAGGGACTCTCGCTGCAGACAATGGGGGGCGTGCCCAGGGCACGGCTGATCCAGGTTGACCCAGAATTCCACGAAATATGCCTCCCTGTGCAAGACCCGGCCGTCCGAAGTGAACTGCGGCGACAGCTTTTGTTGAAGGAGAAGCATTTCTGCATCATCCAGGTCGCCGACGACTGGTACCGCCAAGGCGTGGATACCTCGTTGGCCGTGCTGGCCACACTCCCCAAAGTCCTCCGTGCCTTCTGCCGTTTTGTGCTGATTGGCCGACAGACCTCGCAGGAAAAACTGGTGAACCTCGCCGACCGCTGCGGCTTTCCCCCGACCAATGTCACCAACCTCGGCACTTCCCGCACGCTGGCGGAACTGCTCCCTGCGGCAGACCTGCTGCTACATCCCGCCCGCGAGGAAGAGGCCGGCACCATGCTCCTGGACGCCATGACCGCCGGTGTCCCCGTAGTCTACACCGACAACTGTGGCTACAGCATCTTCCTTCACAAAACCTGCTGCCCCGTCATTCCCGCGCCCCACCATACCGAGGCCATCGCCGACGCCCTCGCCTTCACCATCCTCCACCTGAAGACCTTCAGGAAGCTGGTGCCGACCGAATACGCGCGGCTCGGGCTGCAGAACCGCCACACGCAACTCCTCCATGCCTTGGAAACCAAGCCGCGCCTTAACACTGTGCCCCTGGAGGACGCCGCGATTCGGGAAATCGTCAAGCTCCACCAAACGAACCTCGACATAGCCACGGACGTTCTGCTGAAAAACGAGCCAAAGCGCGCCACCAGCCGCGTATGCTTTGAAAACAAGCGGTATCTCGTGAAGGAATTCAAGCGGCGTCCCTGGTGGCATTTGAAACGTCCCTACAAGCGTTCGCTGCAGGGCACCTCGCTGCTGGCTCTCTATACTCCGCAGGTCTGCGGAGTATTCCATAACAGCCGAAACGGCAGCGACTATCTTATCTTCCCCGACTGTGGCAACGGAAATTTTTACGGCAACGAGTACGCCCTCCGCGATGACGCACCGCAACTATATGCCGCCTGCGGGCGTATTCTGGCGGAACTCCACGACGCCGGCATCTTCCACCACGACGCCAAGCCCGCCAATTTCGTGTACAACGAGTTCTGCAAGAAGGAATGTCCCCAGGAGGTCTGCCTGGTGGACTGCGACAACGTAACCCGGTCCACGCCGCCCCTTCCCATTCCGCAGCGCATCCACAACCTCGCGCAATTCATCGCAGGCACTGGCAATCTGGCACGGCAGGACCATGCGTTGTGGCGCAAGCTCGTGGACTCCTTTTGCGCAGGCTACACCAACCATGTTAACTTGCCACAGGGCGACCTAGACCAACTTTGGCAACGCGTCTGGCGAACCATTGAAAGCCAAAGCCATATTGAATATACCCTGCCTGACGACTGTCTGGAGGAATCCACTCAAATCAACTGACATTTCATACGGTTTTCACTCATGAAACGTTTTACCCTACTTTCACTGCTGTTTCTCCTGGCTCTCTGCCTTGACGCCGCCGACTTCGCCCGTCCGCAGTGGATCCACTATCCCGAAGCCGACGCCGAAGGCATCGGCAAGGACCGCTATTTCTTCAAGGAGTTCGTGGTCGGCGACGGCCTCGTGGATGCGCGGGTGTTTTTTGTCATTGACGACTCCGGCCATGGCTACCTCGACGGCGTTCGGATTCCAGAGTCCTGCCGTCTCCCGCGCGAGGATACCACCGTCGATCCCGACTTCGCCTTGCTGCTCCCACGGCTGGTGGCGGGGATGCTCGTCCACGGCTTCGATGTCACCGAGCAGTTGAAAAACACCGGCACGCACATGGTTGTACTTCGTGGCGTAAACGGCGGGGGACCCGGCGGGGCAATCTTCCGCCTGCGACTCCAATATGCGGACGGCCATGAGGAGAACGTGGTTTCCGACCAAACTTGGCAGACCGCCAAGAACAATCCGGCGGAGCTGGACGGCGATGTCCCCGTGGCAGTCGCCTCGCACGGCGACATGACCATCGAGCCCTGGGCCTCCCGCGTGGACCTCACGATGTTCTACCCGGCCGCCTATGCGCAGACGGTCCGGGAACTTCTGCACACGGGCGACACCGCGCTATGGAAACGTATCGAGGCACAGCTGGCCGCCGAGAGCAAGCCGGTGGTCAAGGTCTTCTACGACCAGGGCAAGGCGATGCTGGACATCGATGGAAAGCCCTGCGCGCCAATCCTCTACTCCACCCACGCCCACGAGAACTTCACCAACCCCGACTTCGTCCAAAACGTCATCGGCTTCCGTGACGCGGGACTACACCTCTATGTCATGGGCGTCTCCATGGAACAGTTTTGGCTTGGTCACGGCAACTACGCCTTCGAACGCTTCGATGCGATGATGCGCCAGCTCCTGGCCACCGACCCGGACGCGCGAGTCATCGTCCCCATCTGTTGCTCCTATCCTGTAAGATGGTGGATTGATTCCCATCCGGAAGAACTTGTGCAGTATGCATCTACCCAGGAGCCGCCACCCGACAGGAAATACGACGTGCAGTTCTCCAAATTCCGCGTGCCCTCCTACGCCTCGAAACTCTGGCAGGAGGACTTGAACCAGGCCATACGCGACCTCGTGGAATACATCGAATCCACTCCCTACGCCAAGCGCGTGATCGGCTACCGTCTGGACTCCGGAGTCTATCTCGAATGGCACCACTACGGCTTCAACGGGCAGATGCCCGACACCTCCGCCCCGATGACCGCGCACTTCCGCGAATGGCTCCGCGAACACTACGCCTCCGAGGCCGAGCTCCAGTCCGCGTGGAACGACCCCGTCGTCACCTTCGAGACCGCCGAGGTCCCCGGCGAGGCCGCGCGACTCCACCAGGGCGCCGGCTCCTTCCGCGACCCCGTGCAGGACCGCTATGCCGTGGACTACCTCAAATGCCTCGCCAATACCGTCGCCGACTTCCTGCTCGCCGGAAACCACACCATCAAGGAGGCCTGCGGACGCCGCGCCCTCGTGGGCAACTTCTGCGGGTATTTCTTCGAGATGGTCTTCCAGTCCGAGGGCTGGCATCAGGCCAACGACCGCATCCTTGCCTCGCCTGACGTGGACTTCCAATGCCACCCCACCGCCTATGGCGGAGTCGTGCGCGACTTCGGCGAGCCGCAGCCCGCCCGCAGCCTCGTCTCATCCTACCGCCTGCGCGGAAAACTCTCCCTCACCGAGGCTGACACCCGCACCCACTTCTGCACCGACCAGCCTGGCCATACCTTCTGCAAGACCCCGCGCGACGACGTGAACGCACTGGCCCGCGACTTCTGCCAAAGTCTCTGCCGCGGCAACGGCTTCTGGTACTTCGACTTCGCATACTGCTGGTACCTCTCTCCCGAGGTCCAGGAGTATTTTAAGAAACTCCTTCCCATCTGGAATCTTCCCGCCGACAACAACACCGCCTCGGAGGTTCTTCTCGTCGGCGACTGGGACGCGCCGTACTACGCAGGAACCGAAAAGATCCGCCCCAGCCTCCACCACATCTACCAGCAGATCCGCGAACTGCCCCACGCAGGAGCGCCCTTTGATGCCGTCGCCACCCTCGACCTCCAGAACCCCGCGCTTCCCGACTACAAGGTCTATGTCTTCCTCAACATGCTCCAGGACAAGCCGGAGGTCGTCGAATTCGCCAAGAAACTCCGCCAGCAAGGCAAGACCATCGTCTGGCTCGACCATGCCGGATTCCTCACGGAAAATGGTGCTGATGTTGTTGGAACCGAAAGACTTACCACAATAAAAGCCGAGGCCGTGGACGAACTGGTGAACGCCGAACTCGAACTCGTCTCCGACGGCTCGAAGAATGAATCGCTCTATGGCGCCCATAACCCGAACGGCCCCACCCTCAAAGTTGTCGATCCCGATGCGGAGATTCTCGGCTACCAATATGGCACGCCCGTCTATGCACGCAAGACCGGCCCGAATGGCGCGACCGACTATCTCGTTTCCGTCGCCACCCTCCCGCGTGCCGAATGGCGGCGCATCTTCCAAAAGGCGGGAGTCTTCTGCTACAACGATGACGATGACGCGGTGATCTACGCCAACCGATCCTTCGTGATGCTGCACCTCGCCAAAGGCGGCTCCCGCACTGTCCACTTCCCGCGTGAGGCAAAGGTGAAGCTCCTCCTCCCCGAAGAGCAGGACCTGGGTACCCTCAAGGACTACACCTTCGACGCCGAGGACCGCACCACCTACCTCTTCTATATGCAATAATAGAGAAGCTGCCATCCTAAAACTCTATCCGCCTGTCAATACGCTGGAGTAGTCCAGCGCCTAGCCTAGTGCTTTTGGCTTTACCATTGTGACAACAAGACTTCTTGCCATTTGGACGGCGTTTTTGCTCGGCACTTGCCTGGCGCAGAATCTCGACAACCCAGTTTTCGCAGAAAACGAGCGCATTCCCCTCGCTATTTTGCTTGAGGCATTCAAACGAGATGCAAACTCCGAGATTTTCCACAATGACTACGAGGGGGCCGACGTCTATGAAGTCAAGCGCCGGTGGATGGTCACAGGCGAGGAAAAGACGGCTTTTCTGAACACCTTAGGGGAATGGCTGGACGCCGAATCCATCGAGTTGGTCAACTTTGGCGGCTTCTGGGACATGGTGAAGGAGTGGTTCACCATTTTTTGCTCGGATGACGAGGCTTTCGGTTCCCTGACGTTTTCCCTTCTACCCTTGGAAGAGAATAACGAAGAAGATGTCGGCCGACAATATGTGCGAGTAGAATATATCCGTCCAAACGAAGAACATACTGCTGATTGTTTTGCTTGGCAAGGTAAAGTGTCCAAGAGTGTCGAGACCTTGCCGCAACTTCCCGCCGGACAGGAGGTCTGCCTGGACATCTATCGGAGTGGTGGCATCGAGTTTGCCCGTTGTCCGGCGTGGTGCGAGAACATCGTGCGCTTTGATCTCAAGAACCGCAGTGACAAGCCTGTCCGGCTGTTGCGGGCGACCGCCATCAGCGACTTCATGAAAGTCAAGTTCACGCCATGCACCCTGCCGCCAGGCGAACAGACAACTCTGGAGATTTCGGTGAAGCCCGGGGCTTTTTCCGGTAAATTCATCCGCGAGGTGCTTCTGGAGACGGATGCTCCAGGGCAGGAGTTCATCAGGCTGCCGGTCAGCGGCATAGCCCTTCCAGCAGTCCAAGTGATTCCCGAGAAACTACCATATGATTCGACAGGGAAATACATCCCGAAAGTGATTCCCCCGCAAGATCGTATAACTGGGATACCAATGCCAGTCAGGCCTGGCGACCAAAAGGTCTGGCTTGGGGCGCTCCGTGTCGGAGAGACGCGCATCCAGTCCTTCCAGTTGATTCCGTATGACAAGTCATTCCAGTTAAGTGTCCTGGAGCAAGAACAACAGGGCGATGCGGTAATCAGCCTGTCCCCTGCCACCGATGGCTATCGCCTGGACGTAACCGTCTGCCCCGCAAAAAACGAGGAGAGAGTCGAAGTTCGGTGCACCATCGCCATTGATGCCTCCGTAATGCGCAACCTCTATGACGACCCCCTTGATGATAAGAAGCCGTTTGTCTTCGCCGTCCCCTCGCCAATGGAAATCACCGTAGGTTATTCCATGGAAATGGGGAAATAGGGGAATTGTGCTTTCGATGTGCCTGGCCTCTGGGAGGCCGAGGCCCTGGGACATGTGGGATGTGGGACACGTGGGACAAGGCAATCGCAAGCCACCGTCCCATCCGCCCTACTGACCCCATCCGTCCCGTTTGTCCAATTAGGCAAGTTATCGATATGATTCCCAAAAACAATTGCAACAGGCTACTAGCGTCCCATGGCAAGCGTGGAATAGGTAATCTTGCGGTTCTCCTCGTCCAGTCCGATGGTGGCTTCTCCCCAGCCCGCTTTGGGATTGTACACCTTCATATAGGTCAGCTCGACGTCCGAAAGATTCACCATATCGGAACGAACAGCAATCCTGGCAAGTTTCCCATTGGTCTTGGCCTCGTAGAATAAAACCTTCAAGCCCGCCGAAGTCAAGTCACTAAAGTCATAGCGACCGGCCTCCTGGACATCCAGAGTGTAAACCAGCTTCTTCTTCCTAGCCACTTCGTCAACCTCGGCTACGCTGTCGCTTGAAATGACGTCAAAGGCATTGGTTTTCTTGACGGTCAAAGTGTAGTCGGTGTTGTTGACATTCCCGGCCTTGTCTTGGCTGGTGACCTCCACCAGATAGTCGCCGGAATACAGGGTGACATCGGCCAGGCTGGCAGTGCCCTTTTGGTTCAATCTGACTGACTTCAGCTGTTTTCCCGTGATGGAGTAGATGCGAAGATATGCCTCGCGGGCATCGCCAGACAGCGAGAACTTGTAGGAGCCCGAGTCTTCATCCCCGACCTGCAGCAGGAAGACGTCCTCGGGATTTCCATAGCCGACCCAGCCATTGACGCGGATTTTCTCGCTGGCGGAGAGCAAGTAGTCCTCCGCCACCGGCTTTGCCTCAAAGGATTGAAAACCGAGGTCGAGCAAGTAGTCTATGCTCTGCGTGCCGGCTTTCTTCTTGGTGGACGCGCCGTGAACCTCCAGGTAGAAGTTATTGTTGACAAGGTAGCCATCCAGCAGGACCGGATCGGTGGTTTTCGGCCCGACAAGGAACGACTCCTGCTTCGTGTAGTTGTTGTCAAAATCATTCTGCACATAAAGGTCGATGGCGAGACTGCCCTGAAGTGTTTCCGGGGAGTTGACGGAGAGGCTTAATTCGCCGGCGTCTTCCACAAGGTACTCCCAAGTGTCAGAGGTCTCCAGCCTGTCGATCCAGCCACTCAAGGTTTCGGCAAACTCGCCATTCTCATCCACGCTCTCTGGCAGGGAGAGCAGATTTCTGGAGGCATCCTTATTGGGCAGAAGATCGCCCGAAAGCGAGAAGCTCAACGCGGTATCCGCACTGGAGCTCTTGGTGGATTTGGCCGTGAAGTAATACAGCCCCGTCTCCAACAGCAGGTCGGTTGGAACAGAGGATTTCTTGGCTTTTCCGTTGACGATTTTGATGGAAGCCTGTTTCTGGTCCACGCCCTCTCGTTTCCCGTCCACCTCATTCAGAAGCAATGTCCCGGAGAAATTCCCCAGGTCGATATTGTTCCAGTCGTAGAATCCGTCCAGCAAGGCGAACACTTCGGTGGAGGCGGTCTTCCCGCCGGCGTCCAGCGTCAGGCCATAGCTGCCGGAGAATTTGAAGTCGCCATTCCATTCCTGAATGCCCTCTTCGATGACTTTGCCATTCGCGTCACGGGGAGTAATCCTGAAGCCATAGCAGCCAGGTGCCAATTCGATTTTGATGGAGGTTCCGGCGAGCCCCCGGATCATCACGTCATTTTCCCAGTTCCGCTCGATGGCGTATTCCAGGTCGTATGAGACGGCTCCGCTTACCTTCTTCCATTTGAGCGTCTTGGTGGTGCAAGTGGCGTCCAATCGCGCGAAAGACAATGTCTTTACATAGGAATTGTCGTGTTCAAAGATTCCCTCGTCGACTTTCTTTTCCTGGTCAAGCCGGATGGACATGACCGACTGCTCGCCAAGATAATCCTCCGGAATATCGAGGGACAGTTCGAATTCCTGGCTGGCACCAGCGGCGAGGCTGATTCGCGAGGAGTTGACTACCAAGTCGTCATCCAAGTTGATTTCGCTGTCGCCGAGAAGAATTTCCACCAGGAAGCCATTGGCGTCTTCGCTGCCTAGGTTCTTCACCGTGAAGAAGACCTTCGCCTGCTGCGGGTTGTCTGCCTGGAGTTCCACGCGGCAGTCCGTCACGTTCAGGTCGGCGGTGCGGCGCATCACTTCAACCGCCTCGGTCTTCGCGCTGTAGGCGATCTCCGCGGAGTTGGTGCTCTGGGCCATGATGTAGAACCGATATTCCCCGCCTTGGATGTCCTCTGGCAAGTTGACCGTGACTTGGCGATAACCGTCTCCTTCCGTGGCGAGCAGGTAATCCAGGATAATGCCCTCGTATTCGTCCTCGGGCTGGTCGACTCGTTCGATGTATAATGCGGCGAGGTAGTTCTCGCCCGTTACGTGTGCCTGATATTCCACCGTGACGGAGGTCTTGTCCAGCGCCACAATCCGCAGGTCGGTCTCGACGGGATCCCCGGCCTCGGCATAGATGAGCACCTCGCCATTCCACTTCTTGCTGCCATAGACGTCCATGGTCCAGACGCCCTGCGCGGGATTTTCCACCGACAGCTCCAGCTGGGAATAGCTGACCTTTTTCACCTCGACCACGCCTTCCGAATTCTCCGAAGTGTAGGCATTGCCATTCGCGTCGTAGAGAACCCATTCCACATCGGAGAGGGAATACTGGGCGGCCACCGTGATGTACATCGTGCCGGCGGCCGCGAAGGCGGTGGCGGTCCAGCTGTAGCTGCCAAGGCTTTCACCGTCGAACTCCACTGCGGGAGCGACATTGCCGTCACGCAGGGGGACACGTTCTCCGACATAGCCTGGACGCTCGGCGGACTCCAGCCCGGTGTTGATGCAGTCGTAGCCGCGGTTGCTGGACAGGTCGAAAAACCAGCTCTTGCTGACATTGACGCCGACTTTGATGAAGGCGACCTTGACTTGCGCACGGCCATTGACTGCCACGGAGAGGGTCTTGCGGGTGTCAATCTGGTTGTAAACCACGCTGATGCCACCGCCGACATTCACGCCGACCCAGGTGATGCCCAGCGCGGTGAAGTCCCACTTGAAAGAGCCGTCGAGGGAGCCTTTCACGGTCAGCTGGTCGCTGGACCATCCGACCGAGCCAGAGACGCAGAAATTGAAAGTGGAGGAATTCTTGGTGCCGACCGATAGGCTGATCTCGTTGTAGTTGCCATTTTCGCGCTTCCAGCCCCCCTTGATTTCCAAGAGCCCGAACAGCTTCCCCTCCACGGAGAGGTTCACGTCGTTGAAATCGCTGGAGACGTCGCCAGAGACATCGACCTCCACAACCCGGAAACTACCGACCTTGAGTCCCAGCACCTTCGCCACGGGCGACACCAATGCGCCGAAGTTGATTTCCGGACCAAAGGCGACGCCCAGCCCAGGAGAATAGGTCTGGACATTGTCCGCCATGCCCGTGACCCCTATATTGATTCTGGTGAAGACCACTGGACCAATTGGAATCTCGCTGTTGACCTCGAGGGAAATGGTGTTAAGCTTGCCGCTCTTGAAGCCAATCCGTCCAATCACCATCCATTCCCTGCCCGAGGAGACGGTGAACTTTGCGCCCAGTCCGACCTCCCAGGCCTCCTCAAAGGAGTTGTAGGCGCCGATGACGCCGACCTTCAGGCCGCAGTTCACGCCGATTTTCTCCAGCCAGGAGAAGTCCATCAAGCCAGTCGCGCAGAAGACATACTGTTTCTCCGTGAGATTGCCTTTCCCGTCATACAGGAAATACAGCCCGTTGGTTTCCTTCGCGTCGCCAATCAGCTCATAACGGCTGACCGTGTCACCAGAGAGGTTGGCAAAGGCGTTTCTGGCACGAACCGCCTCCGCCTTCTCCTCATCGTCCATATCCTTGTTGAAGAGATCCAGCGGATCGGTCAGGCCATCTGGCTCATACGCGCCGATGACGGCGGCCGAGGCCTTGAAGAGCTTGGCGATGTGGAAATATGCCATTCCTTGAACCACCACGAGCTTGCCGTTGTTGGCGCCAGCGTTGTCGGTGATGTCCACCACGGAGACATAGACATTGCTGACTTCCAACCCGAAAGCCTCGCTGTCAATGCCAAAGGTGCCACCGACGCTGAAGACTCCGGGATCCTCATCTTTATACTGCTCCTACAGCTCGTCCATCGTGAGTGGCTCGCTGCGAAGTTCCGGTTTCGTGACCACCGAAAGATTCATGGCATTCATGTCGGCATAGGAGGCCGGCAGAAGGGATTCATCCAGAAGGTCGGTTCCGTTGGAGAAGGCGAAATCGTACATGGGGTTCATAGTCAATGAAGCTAGTAAGAAAATGCCTTGCCTGACTACAACGCAAGGGGAAACTGTGAATTAATATTCGCTTAATATACACGACTTTGATGTGTTTTGGAGTGGATTTATATATGAAGATGCACGGGAAATCGTGGCTTCGGGGATTGGCACCACCCCGAATGGCAACGTGCAAATCCTTTTATAAACTAGTTTCCCAAAGCAGGTTATATCCCATATTTGTAGACATCGTATTCCATCCACGCTCGCAGCCATGCCACGTTTCAAGATTTAGACAACGCTGACAGCCCTTCCAGTCCTTCCACCCCATTCGGCTTTTCTAGTCTGTTGATTCTCTTGGGGCTTCTAGTCTTTCGTCCGTTATCAGAGCCCCCCTTCCATGACAATGAGAATTCTGCCATTTGGACAGCCGCTTTGTTCTGCGCTTGCCTGGCGCAGAATTTCGACCGCCCATTTTTCGCAGAAAACGAGCGCACAACCTCTATGACGACTCCCTTGATGATGAGAAGCCGTTTGTCTTTGCCGTCCCCTCGCCAATGGAAATCACCGTAAGTTATTCCATGGAAACGGGGAAATAGGGGAATTGTGCTTTCGACGTGCATGGCCTCTGGAAGACATTTGGGACAACTGGGATAAGGATATCGCAAACCACCGTCCCATGTATCCCATTCATCCGATTAGCCAAGTCAAAGATATAATTCCCTATCATTTCTCCCGTTTGTGGGAAATGTTCCCCAATTCTTTTTTCACGAAATAAGAAATATGGATTACATTATCTTGTTTTCGCATTTCGATTCCTTTTCCCTTTTAAATAAGTAATTAGATTACGATTTATGCTTTCTGATTGGCGCAGCAAGAGTGGCCGCCTGAAGATCGGCCTGGCTTCGGACCACGGTGGTTTTGACAAGAAGAACCAGCTGATGGCGCTGGTTGCGGAACTCGGCTATGAACCCGTGGACTTCGGACCGTTTTCCCTGGACCCAGCCGACGACTACCCGGATTTCGCCAACCCGCTTTGCCAGAATCTGATGCGTGGCAATCTTGACTGCGGAATCCTGATCTGCCGCAGCGGTATCGGCATGTCCATCATCGCCAACCGCTTCCATGGTCTGCGGGCGGCGCTGTGCGAGACCGTCAAGAAGGCCGCCAGCAGCCGTGAGCACAACGACAGCAACATCTTGGTCACGGGTGGTGACGCGATGACTGACGAGGAACTCCAGGCGGTGGTGAAGACCTGGCTGGCCACGCCTTTCAGCAACGATCCACGGCACGTGCGCCGTCTTGAGAAACTCGAAGTCTATAGCTACGATGACATTGCGGCATTGCGCAACAACGACCCGGAACTCACCGCCCTGATTGACCAGGAGGCGCAGCGGCAGTCCGAAGGCCTGGAACTCATCGCCAGCGAGAACTTCGCCTCCTGCGCAGTCCGCGCCGCGCAAGGCTCCGTGCTCACCAACAAATATGCGGAGGGCCTGCCGGGCAAGCGCTACTACAACGGCTGCAAGTTCGTAGACCAGATCGAGCAGCTCGCCATCGACCGTGCGAAGGCGCTCTTCGGCGCCGAAGCCGCGAATGTCCAGCCACACTCCGGCAGCCAGGCCAACCAGGAGGTCTACTACGCATTGCTTCAGCCGGGCGACACCGTGCTGGGCATGAGCCTGGACTGCGGAGGGCACCTCTCCCACGGCCTCAAGGCGAACTTCTCCGGCCGCACCTACAATTTCATCGGCTACGGCGTGGACGCCGAGACCGAACAGATCAACTACGACGCGCTGGAGGAACTAGCTGTCAAAGAAAAACCGAAGATGATTCTGGCAGGCGCCTCCGCCTATCCCCGCATCATCGACTTCCCGCGCCTCCGCCAGATTGCGGACAAGGTCGGCGCGCTCCTGATGGTGGACATGGCGCACATCGCGGGGCTGGTCGCCGCCGGCGTCCACCCGAATCCCGTCCCCTACTGCGACGTGGTGACGACTACCACCCACAAGACCCTGCGCGGTCCGCGCGGCGGCCTGATTCTCTGCAAGGAGCAGTATATCAAGCAGATCAACTCTGCGGTCTTCCCTGGACAGCAAGGCGGTCCGCTGGAGCATGTGATTGCGGCCAAGGCGGTATGTTTCAAGGAGGCAGCCTCGCCGGAATTCAAGGCCTACGCACAGCAGGTCGTGGCGAACTGCAAGGCGCTTGCCAATGAACTGGCCAAGCGCGGCTTCCGCATCGTCTCCGGCGGCACGGACAACCACTGCATGCTTGTGGACTTGCGGCCGAAAGGCGTCACCGGACGCGACGCGGCGGACGCGATGGACAAGGCGGGCATCACCGTGAACAAGAACATGATCCCCTTCGATCCTGCCAAGCCGACTGTCACCAGCGGAATCCGCGTGGGCACTGCGGCGGTCACCACCCGTGGCATGAAGGAGCCCCAGATGGCGCAGATCGCGGATTTCATGACGCGCATCGTCGAGAACCTTCGCAACGAGGAGATCTACGCGCAGGTGCATCAGGAGGTCAAGGCTCTCGCCGCCGCCTTCCCGATGCCGCAGTTCAAGTAGAAAGGGTACAAAGGCAAGGCCAAGTTGGCTAGTTCATCTAGAAAGGCTAGACCAGCTCGCCAAAAAGTTCTGTGCGCAGAACTGAGTTCTGCGGTAATCATTTTCATGGCCCTGACGGTAAACTACAACGAAGAAGGTGTCCCCGACGGGGTGCCGACCTACCTCTTCGACCAGGCGGAGCTCTATCGCGAGGACCCGTTGGAGGCCGGGCGGGCGTGGTTTGCCAATGCCCATCTTGGGCTGTCGGTCTTCTTCGGGTTGCATGGGCTGATTGGTCGCCACGAGGACGTCATCGAACGCGAAGAGTATCCCATCGCGGAGTATGCCGCACTGGAAAAGCAGCTCACCGCCAAGAACTTCGATCCCATCGACATTATTGAGTTGGCCATCGCCGCCGGAGCGCGGTATCTCGCCTTCCCCGCCGTCTATGACGACGGCTTCAGCCTCTACCACACCGCGCTCACCGACTTCAACAGCGTCCACAGCCCCGCACATCGGGACTTCGTGGCGGAGCTGGCATCGGTCTGCGAATACCACGGCCTGGGGCTGAGCCTGGAGTATTCGCTGGGCGTCAACCACCACAAGTGGCCGGATGGCATTCCGGCGGCGCCCCAGCAGGAGTATCTGGATTTCGTCCATGCGCAGCTACATGAGCTGCTCACGCAATACGGTCCCGTCGCCGCGATTTCCTTCAACGGCCTGCGCCGCATCAAGCGCCAATTTCCTGAGTGGTCCCCTCAGGACCTATACGACCTGGTTCATGGGCTGCAGCCATCCACGCTGGTCGCTTTCCGGCAGGGGCACACCGGCACGGAGGATTTCTACACGGTCGCCGAGACTCTGCCCTCCGAACAGGACGACGCGGAGACCCGCGGGCACATCGCCGCCAACCGCCATCACAAGCCCCTGGAAGTCCGCCAATCCCTCACCCCCGGGGGCCGCGGCTTCAATGCCGGCGAGGCCGGCCATCACCTCAAGGCCGAAAAACTGCTGGAGAAGATGCGCTATGCCTACCAGCACGGCGCCAACCTCCTGGTCAATACCGCATTGATGCCGGACGGCTCGCTTGATCTGGAGGACATCACCACCTTGCTGGACTTCGGCAAGAAACTGCCTGGCAAACACTAGTGTTCACCGCCCTGTTATGAGCAAAGCCCTGACTGCCATTCTCCTTGCCGCGCTGGCAGGAAGCCTCCTGGCCGCACCGGAAATATTCAGCCTCACGCTTCGAAGCGGCTCCAGTCTCCCACGATACAATGGCGAGATGGTGCGTGCCTATTATTCACTGAACAATCCGGACGACACCCCGGCGGATGTCACGGTGCAGATCACGCCGGACGGCGCCGGCGGAGGCGCGATCTTCTATCGAACCCTGACTCTGCCCCCGCATTCCACCATCAACGGCTCGATTCCCATCGTGTACGCCTCCGCCAGCCGCTACATCTACCGACTGATTCAGCATACTGCTAGCGGTGATGTCGAACTTATGCACGGGGATCAATACATCGGCACCCCCATTCCCAGTCAGGGAGGCCGGACCAATGCCGAAGACGTCGAAACCGCCAGCTTCGAACCAAAGGACTACATGTTCATTGCCGCCCTGTACAGCGCGTCATCCGCCAGCGAAATACTCTTCTTGCCGAATCTCTCCAAAGACCGCCGGCTGGACAATCTGGCCCGCTTCGTGAATTTCGGCGCCGTCGGCTCCAATCCGCCCCCCTCCAGTCTTGCAGAATATCAGAACATCTCCATCGTCCTGGCGCTTCAGGATAGATATTCCGAGTACACGCCACTTCAATTCAATGCCCTTCGGGATTACGTGCGCGGAGGCGGACTTCTGGTCATCTGCGGCGCCAAGCCCAGCCAGGCCCTCTACAACAGTCCACTGCGCGGCATGCTCCCGGTCATTCCTGACGGTGTATGCCATCTGGACGACGGCAATGCCCTGCGCAAGGCCTGGGGGTTCCCGCCCCGTGAATATGCCTGGCGCGACGAGAATGGCGATCTGGCCAAAGTGCCGGGCTATGACTTCCAGGAAGTCATCGTGCCTGAGGATTCCACAATCCTCTCCACCATGGACGGCCGCCCCATGATGGTGCTTCGCCAGTACGGCTTGGGGATGGTCCTCTGGACTGCCTTCGACCCCATGGAGTTTGCCTATTACGAACCGGAGACGAGCATTCCGCTGTGGAATTCCATCCTCCGGCACGCATCGTTCGTCTCCCTTTCCCGTCGGCCGGACTCCCAGCTGCTGCTAGAAAATATCCAGAACCAGCTGCTGGGCTATTCCATCCCACCCTTCCGGACCTTGGGATTCTATCTGCTGGCTTACGTGCTTGGAGCGGCAATCCTTCTGGCCGTCTTCACGCGGATCCATCGCCCGGCGACCGGCTGGGGGATGATTTGCCTGCTGGGAATCATCATGACCTTCGTCATTGTAATCCATGCGCACAACCTCTCCGCCAACCAGCCGGACCGTCAACTCAACACCGTGACCATAGCAGTCTGGGACGGCGCACCAGGCCCCTCCATCCACTACGCGAATCTGGCCAGCCGGTCGGACATTTCGCTCGACCTGCAGCTTGACGGGGCAACAGGCTTCCTCTTCCCCCGCGCGGAAAAAACCTCGGTGGATTCCGCCACAACCGCGCTGGAGCAGAATCGCCTGCTCGTGAACGCCGACGCCGACACCATCGCGCTGAATCGCCTCTCGCTCCAGGAAAACCGGCCCCGCGCCGCCAACTGGCAGTTGGCTTCCCGGGAACTGGAGACCCCCCAAAAAGCCGAATTGCCCACCTTGGAGATCGCGGCCGACGGCGCCATGCGACTCCTGGAGTGGAACGTCCCGGACACCCTCTGCCCGTTCAACCGGGCGTTGCTGATGCTGCCCGGCGCCATGAAAACACTCTCCAACTCCGACACCAGCCTCACCGGAATCGCCGACAACGCCGTCGAGAACGACACTGTGCTGGTGCAAGTGCGGGAATTCCTGTCGGCACGCCTGCTGAGAGTTCCCGCAGTCTGCCTGGTTTCCATCCTGCGGAAGGACACTCCCGGCGAGGAGTGCAAGATTGTATGCCAGGGCGGCGATTTCAGCACCTACGAGTACCGGATCACGCTGATCCCACTGCACCTCAGCTGGCCAACCACGGGCGACACCTTCACGGTCCCCCCCGAACTCACCTGGATGTCACTGGACATGAATTCCACTCTGGCGCGGTACTGGAAGCATGGGAAATGCACCGGACTGCTTTTCAGCGCCACGTATTCCGCCTCGGATGAACAACGCTACAGCCGACGCAACCGGGTGCCGGTGAATGTCGAGCTGCCTTTCTGCATCCCGTCCGGAACCCTATGCGGGGCAAATATCCATCACGGGCTGGTGGAGAACTCCACGTCATCGGATGTCCAGGTGTGCCTTTTCGACCAGAAGACGGACCAGCCCATCGAGCCGCTTTCCAGCTCGCCGCAGAACAGCCAGTTTGGCGAGGAGTCCGCCAAGGCCTTCGACGCCGCGAACGCACGCCTCGCCGTCAATTTCATTCCTGTAAGCACCTCCGCGCAGGACGACATCCAGGAGAACGCTCACTCCACCCGCGAACAGACTTGGTGGGTGAACCAGGTCCAGGCGACGCTGGTCTTCCGTCGCAATTCCGTCCCTTCCCCTTCCGCAGCCCCGTAAGATAGTCAAATCCATGGAAAACTACACAGACGACACTTCCTCCCTGATGATTCGCACGGAGAACCTCACTCGTGATTTCGGCGGCGGTCGCGGGCTTCATGGCCTCACCCTGGAGATTCCGAAAGGAAAAATCTTCGGCTACATCGGCCCCAACGGCGCCGGCAAGACCACCACCATCAAGATCCTCTGCAGCCTCTATCGCCCCACGGAAGGCCGGGCCTTCATCAACGGCATGGAGGTTCTGCCGCAGAACGCCGCGAAGATCAAGCAGATCGTGGGCTACATGCCGGACAACTTCGGGGTCTATGACCAGATGAGCGTCTGGGAGTACCTGGATTTCTTCTGCGCGGCATACCACATCCCCACCAAGAAGCGCGAAAGCCGCATCCGCAGCGTCCTCCAGCTCACCAATTCACTGCACATGATCGACTACCAGGTCGCTTCCCTTTCCAAGGGCATGACCCAGCGCATCGGCCTGGCGAAGACACTCCTCCACGACCCGCAGGTGCTCATTCTGGACGAACCGGCCTCCGGACTGGATCCCCTCGCCCGCATCGAGATGCGACAGACCATCGCACGGCTCCGAGACATGGGCAAGACCATCATGCTCTCCAGCCACATCCTCCCCGAACTGGCCGGCATCTGCGACCTCATCGGAATCCTCGAGAAGGGCCGCCTGCTCGCCTTCGGCACCGTGGACGAAGTCACCCGGCAGGTACAGGAAAACCTGAAGATCAGCGTCGTCTGCGAGTCGGAGGAGGCCGCGCTGGACGCCAAGGCCGTGGTCGCGGCGCTGCCAGGCGTGCAGATGCCGGAGTCGCATGCCAACGAACTGCATTTCGTCTTCGCCGGCGCCCGCACCGACATTCCCGAACTCCTCAGGGCACTTGTCGAGCAGGGCATCCGCGTGATGGAATTCAAGGAAGACCAGACCGACCTGGAACAGGTCTTCCTCTCCGTGACCCACCACTAGTAGCTAGTGCTAAAGGCATAGGGGGCATAAAGTTCAAAGCCACCATGCGTGGTCCCCTCTGGAAGCAATTGCCTAGGTGCAATAAAATGCTAATTGCTAATTAAAATGTTTGCCAGCCTTACCCAAAATCCCATCCTGAAGCGCGAATTCGTGGTCGGCATCCGCAAGCCCCTGACCGCATTCCTGGCAGGCCTGACAATCTTGACGCTCGGCACGATTCTCTTCATCCTCTGGCCGCGCACCGGCGTCTTCTCGGACTCCAACAGCAACGAGCTCTTCACCATTTTCCTGGGGACCGAACTCACCTTCATGATCCTGATGACAGCCGGTTTCACCGCCAGCGCCATCACCGCCGAGCGCGAGCACAACACCTTCACGATGCTGCAGACCTCGCTGCTAACCCCAGGCGAAATTCTGGTTGGAAAGCTCTTTGGCACGCTTGGCGTGTCGATAGTGCTCTTCATCGTCTCCGTGCCGGTGATGGCGCTGTGCGCCTTGTCCGGGGGCATCAGCCTGAATTCGCTGAGCAAAGCCCTGGCCATCGTCGGCCTATCGACCATTGTCTACGGACTTCTGGGGCTGGCCATGAGCTCGATTTGCAAGAGAAGCTATATCTCATTGCTAGGCACATATTTAGGTATTGTCGTCCTGGCCGGGGCGACCTGGCTTCCCTCGGTGATGCTCCCGATGTCTCCCCTCCACATTTATTTCGTGAAGCTTCGTGCGCTTTCGCCCTACGAGGCGCTCTTCGCCTTGCAGTTCGCCGAGAACTACGAAAGCAGCGTGGTCGGGGCTTCCTCCGGCAACGTCTTCAGCTTCTTCATCTGGAGCATGCTCATTCTCGGCGTGGTTTTCTTCGCCCTCTTTGCGCACTATCTCTTTGCGCCGCCCCGCTTCGGGAAGAACACCACCGTGACCCAATACACCGACACCAAGACAATGATCAAGCGCAAGCTTGGCTGGCCCTTCTATCTCATCGACCCGATGCGCCGCAAGAAGCCCATCCCGATGCGCCGCAACCCCGTCTTCGTCGCCGAAATGCGCTCCAAGATCTTCGGCAACCCCAAATTCATCATCCGCGCCTTGACGGGATGCATCTGCCTCTCGCTGATCATGCTATTCCTGATCACCCTCAAGATCGGCAGCGTCGAGATGGACTCCATCCGCGCCGGCGCCATCATCTTTCAACTCGGACTGGTCGCGCTGCTGGCCCCGACGGTCTCCAGCGGGAGCATCACGGATGAAATTACAAGTAATACACTGCTATTATTGAGGTTGACTCCATTATCATCAACCCGCGTCATCCTGGGCAAGTTCAAGGCCGCGCTGCTTTACGTGGTGATTTTCCTCTTGTCCAGCCTGCCCATTTTCCTGGCATTGGTTTTCTTCGAGGACATTACCGCCCCCAGCTTCCTGAGCTGCCTTCCCCACGGTCTCGACGTGGAGAGTTTCTCCGTTGCGTGGAAAAACCTGCTTGCCTTCGGGCAGGCCTACTGGCACATCCTGGCCTGGCTGGGCGTGCTGGTCACCACCTGCCTGGTACTCATCTCAGCTGGATTGTGCGCATCCGCATTCGCGCCCAACACCGGCGTGGCCACTGCCATCTCCTACGGCTTTGCCCTCCTGATGACGGCGGGCTCGCTGGTAGTGCTGCTGTTCGGCAACAGGGTAAATGAAACGGTGAAGGCGGCATCCCTGATGTTCAACCCCTTTGTCGCGGCATTGGAAATCACTCTTGAGGACTC
The DNA here is from genome assembly GCA_017417585.1 of Victivallales bacterium. GTDB lineage: Bacteria > Verrucomicrobiota > Lentisphaeria > Oligosphaerales > Oligosphaeraceae > RGIG1601. The sequence continues at coordinate 53,144 of JAFPYX010000061.1, read as the reverse complement.
TGGATTCCAGAACCTGGATTATAAAATCTGGGGGCATGAATTGTGGTATAACCACCTCATCCTCTTCTGCGGGCTTACCGTTGTGCTGCTGATTCTGGCCGCCGTGCGTGTCAACCACCTCTTCAAGGAGCAAAAATGAACTGGCAATCCACTGTTCCGCAGTGACGTTTTTGCTCCGCTTCCTTCTCCATATCCGATCCCATGATCCACCTATCCTCCATCGTCCTCCTGTTCCCGCTGTGGTTTTCGCTGACCGAGCAGGCGCCCATCTCCTTGGAGCAGATCGTCCTTCACGCCTCGCAGGAGCTTTCCGAGCAGAGTGTCCAAGTCCTGCAGGATGGCTATGCACAGCTCACGCCTGCGGAACGCTCCCGCACCGCCTATGAAATTCGGACGGACTCCAGCAGCCGTGCGCAAAAACTGCTGCTGGGGTGGCTTCGCAGCGAAAAAAACCTCTTCGTCCAGGGAGCCATCCTGGAAGCCCTGGAAGACACCAACCTCGACACCATTCCGGAAAATGCCATCCGGCCTTTCCTCTCCGCCCCGGATGCGTCTTTGCAAAACTATGCCATGCGGCTATACGGCCAGCTTCCCTCGGCGGATTTTTCTTATCTGGACACGCTCTGCAATGACTCCGGCAATCCCGGCTTCCAGATAGCGCTCTTCGAGGCCCTTGTCCAGCGAAGCGATACCGCCTTTGAGAATTTCCCGATCGCCACACTCTTGAAATTCAAGAAAAGCCCCGTCCCCCAGGTGGCCGACGCCGCCCTGCGTGCGGCATTGTCCGCGCCCGGCAGCCGCAACTCCGAGGTCGAGCATTGGCAGGCCGTCGCGTCTCAAAGCGAGCAGGCGTCCACGCGTGCCGCCGCCGCCAGCGACCTTCATGTCAACACCGACACCATTGCCTTGAAATTGGCCAAAGATCCGCATGTGTCCGTGCGGCTGGCGGTATACCAGAGCTACCGAGACGGCACGCGGGATGCCTTGCGTCATCTGCTGGGCACGTCCCCGGACCTCGACCCCGCGGTCCGGGAAGCCAAGGTGAATCTTCTCCGCCGGCTTCCCCAGATTCCGGACCTCCCGGAAGTTCATTCCTTGCTCCTGGCTGCTCTGGCGGACTCTTTCTCTCAGGTTCGCGAAGCGGCCGAGGCCGTGCTTTCCGGGGAGAACATGCCGCGTGGACTGGCGTATGACATCACTGCAGAGGCCTTGGATTCTTCCCACGACACGGTGCGGCTTGCAGCCTACCGGCAAATCTCCGCGCGGGAATTCCGGGAGCTGCTGGAGACCGTTCGTTCCCGAATCGCCATGGAGAAGAATTCGGAAAACATTGTCGCGGCCCTGAATGTCGTCATCACCCTGAAGCCGGCCGGCGACCCTGCCGACCTGGAGTACTTCCGTCCCTATGCGGCTCATCGTTCGCCATTGGTTCGCGCCATTGCCGCCCATGCATTCGGGAAGCTGCAGGTCCCTGGCAGCGAGCCGGACATCATCCAGCTGGCCACCAAGGACTCCAATTCCTCGGTGAGGGCGCATGCTTTCGAGGCGATGGGCTTCTTCCCGCAACGCGTCTTCCTGCCCTATCTGGAGCAGTGCTTCGCAAACCGGGAAGGCACTCAGGACGCCGCACGCGCACGGGCCGCCGCCTGCTGGGCCGCGCCGCGCATCCAGCCGGCCACAGAACAAGACTTTGCAATCATCGACCAAATTTCCACCAACATGTTCATCCTGGCCACCAAGCCAACCATCCCCGAGGCGATGGGAATGCTGGTTTTCGACCGCGACTTCGTCATTGCCAACGCAATCCTTGCCATTGCGCGGTTGAGCAAGCTCCATCCTGACCATCCCATCCCCCTGGCGCATGGCAAGAACATACTGGAGCTTTACCAGAAAGCCGAAAACGGCGGCCAGCAGAATGCTTTTGCCAACACGGTTTCCATCCCGATCACCGAAACCCTTTCGGATGTCATTCGGCAAACCCGGCAATTCCTTGGCGACGAAGAGTGCACGACGGCGCCGCTCAAGCCTTCGCGCCTTTCAATCACTCTAGACTATTTCAAGCCCCATGAGGAATAGCCGAATTCTCCTGCGCGGATGAGTTCCTCGCCGTCTTCTCTGAAATCTCCCCCAGCCATGTCCCGGCCAGATTTCATTCATCTTGACTGCGCGGCCGGCGTGCCCATGCGCCCCGAGCTGGCGGCGGAATATCCAACCCTGGTTCAAAAGTTTGGCCTGAATCCACACGGAGTGACCTGCTATGCGGAAGACGCCCGCCGTGCAATCCTGGATGCCGAGCGACGTCTGCTCGCGCTCTGCGGAACCACCCCTGCAGAAGCAGGGGTAGTCTGGTGCGCAAATGGCACCGAGGCGGCGAACCTCGCATTGCGTGGATTCCCCTGGAAACATGGCGACGCCCCTCTGGCCATCGACCTCGGCGCACATCCCGCCCTGCTCCAGACCGCAAAGGCCCGGAACGACCGTCCCCGGCATGGCTTCCTGGTCGGAGACGGCGGCGCCCTTGCGCCGGAACCGCCCGCGGAGGCCGAGCTGGTCGCGCTCTCCGCAGTGAACAATGAAACCGGCGTGCGCTGGAACGGGGCTCGGCCCGGCAGCGCGGCCGAGGCCACTGTGCTGGTGGATGCCTGCCAGGCGTTCGGAAAGCATCCGCTTCATTGGCCTTCGGCCGACCTGATGATCCTCTCCAGCCGGAAAATCGGCGGCCCCGCCACTGGCGCGGCGCTGCTCTATCGCCGAAATCTGCGGCTCCTGCCAGTGATCACCGGCGGCGGACAACAAGGCGGCGTGCGCGACGGCACGCTCGACACCGTAGGAATCCTCCTGTTTGCCAAGGCCGCCGAGACGGCCTGCGCACACCAGGCAGAGGCATTGGAGGCCGTGACGGCATTGAACCACGAATTGCGGGCGGGCATAGAGCATCTGGGACATGGCGGATGGCCGCTCTTCTCGCCAGCAGATGCATCGCCATACATCTGCTACTTTGCGATTCCCGGCTACGAAGGGGCCATCGTCGCCCGGACGCTTGCCCAGCGATATGGCATCCTTGTCGGCACCGGCAGCGCATGTTCTGCCGAAAGTAGTCAAACCAGTCCGCTGCTGAAGTCAATGGGCGTTCCGGACAACCTCGCCCGGGGCGCCATCCGCATCAGCTTCTCCGCCCAGTCAACCCACGAGGACCTTCGAGCCTTCCTGACGGCATTGCCCGAAGTCCTCCATGATTATTGACCTTGCGGAAGCTGGACGCAGCTCTCGTCCCGGCCGCCTGGGAAATCTTGTCGCAGGATAATCTGCCTGGGGGAAATTGTCAAGAATTGTCGTGCTTTTGCCAAGGAAAACTTGTGGCAGGAAAATCTGCCTGGGATGACATCTTCCAGGATTTACGCATTACATTAGGCCCAACGCAAACAATCGGGGAGAAATACCACACGCCCCGCAATCCATAATCTGGAATTTCAGTTGGTCAGGTGTTCTGCCGGCCGCTTAAAACCGTTTCCTTCGTATGACCTCCCCCATTTTCAAGGACGCCATCACGGTGAAGAACTCGCATGGGCTGCATCTGCGGGTTGCCTCTGAATTGGTAAAGCTATGCCGCCAGTATCAGTCGAAGGTCACCTTGGCCCGTCCCGGGGAACCGCCGGCCAGCGCCGCCAGCCCGCTCTCCTTGCTCGCCCTGGCGGTCACGAGCGGCACAAAACTGGAAGTCGTCGCGGAAGGCCCGGATGCCCGGCAGGCATTGACGGCGGTGGTCGATTATTTTGCGATGAATCCAAATGCGGAAAAGTGACCTTTTGCCGATTCTGGAACGGCTTGGCCTTCATCCCAGCCGTTCGCTTGGGCAGAACTTTCTGGTGGATGACAATTGCCTTGAAGCCTTGGTTCGCGCCGCCGCCCCCCTGCCAGGGGAGGCCATTTTGGAGATCGGGCCGGGCACCGGCGTGCTGACGGAACGGCTCCTGGAGGCCGGTTGCCGCGTCACTGCAGTGGAACTGGACTCGCGCCTTTATTCGTTTCTGGCAGAACGGCATGCCGCGGAAACCAATCTGCGGCTGCTCCATGCAGATGCATGCCGCCTGGACTATGGGGAACTCTTTCCTGAAGGAAGCCCTTTCCGGGTCGTCGCCAATCTGCCCTACTCCTGCGCATCACAGCTATTGGCGAAGCTGGCGGACCTGAAGAACCCGCCGGGGTCCTTTCACGTGCTGTTGCAATTGGAAATGGCCGAGCGCCTAGCCGCCACGGTCGGCACCAAATCCTACGGGAGCCTGACGGCACGGCTGGCGTTGCGCTACACCCCCGAAATCGTCCGGCGGGTCCCCAGGGGGGTCTTCTTCCCGCCGCCTGAAATCGACTCCGCATTTCTGCGCATGACACGCCTGGCCACCGTTCCCGAAGCGCCGTTGCTGCGACGGGCGGACATGCTGATCCAGGCGGCATTCTCGCAACGCCGCAAGCAGGCCAGGAAACTGCTGGGCGGCGCCGCTCCGGCTTTCGACATCGCCACGGCATTCAAGGCCCTGCAGATTCCGGACAATGCCCGGGCGGAGGAAATTACCCCTTTCCAGTACCTCGAACTGGCCAGAATGTCCGAGGGCTGAAGCATTCTCCCAGGACTGCAGGACGCCGCCTTTCACGACACTTCCAGTCCTTCATCTTCCCTGAAATCATTTTCAGGCTATCGTTCAACACACAAAACAGGAAACGTATTATGGGGTTTATTCTCGATGCATTCCGCTACAGCGACAGTGTCGGCAAGGGCATTGTCTTTCTTTTGGTCGCCGCCAGCTGCATCTGCTGGTCCATCGTGGGCAACAAGCGCTTTGACACCCGCAACAAGGTCAGGCAATGTAAGAAATTCCTCGACCGCTTCGGAAGATTCCACTTCAACGAGCGTCTGCGCATCTTCGGCGAATTGGACAAGATGAAGGCCACGGAGCCGCTGGTGGCGCTGACCCTGGCGGTACGCGAGGCGTTGTTGTCCGCCCTGAACCTGGACAGCATTCAGAAACGACAGCTGCTGGACGACGGGAAGCTGCCTCGGCCCCTGATCCAGTCGGAACTGGACGCCCTCCGGGTCGCCTTGAACCGCGAGATGACCGTGCAGGTCATCCAGATGGAAAGCGGGCTGACCATGATGGGGACCATTATTGCGCTCGCGCCGATGCTGGGGCTCTTTGGAACGGTTTATGGCGTCATGGCCACTTTCGTCGGCATTGTCAACGCCGGAGGCCGGCCCGACATCGTCGCCATCGCGCCCGGCATCTCCGGCGCTTTGCTGACCACCGTCGGCGGACTCTTCGTGGCGATCCCCGCAATCTTCACGAACAACTTCTCCTCCAGCGCGATCAACGAGTGCGTGAACAGCTTTGAATTGTACTCGGAGGACCTGTTCAGCGCAATTCTGAAGGCATCGGAGGCCGCCGCAAAACCTTCCACCACCCCGGCGGCCGCCTCAAACGATGCCGTCCCCCCCATCCCTGCCGCCCCGATGCAAAACACCCCCGCCATCGAAAACACTACGCCGCCCCCCCCGGTCTCCCAGCCGCAATCCGGTTATTCTACGGCAACTTCGGCGCCGAACATCGGCTACCAGCCGCCGCGCCAGGCTGCCTATCCGCCACAGCAAAACCAATCCTATCCGCCACAGCAACAACGCCCGGCTGGCAATGACTATCCGCCACAGCAACAACGCCCGGCCATGAGTGCACCGGCCGCGCCACCCCAGCAGCAACAACGCCCGGCCAATCCAACCCGCCCGCTTCCCCCTCCAGGATACTGATTTACCATGTACGAGCGCAACACCCACCGCAAGCGCCTGGCGGTCATCTCGGAGATCAATATGACTCCGTTGATGGACCTGACCTTCACGCTGCTCATCGTCTTCATCATCACGGTGCCGATCCTGGACTACACCAGCGATGTCACGCCCCCGAAGATGACCACCCCCCAGGAGGTCACCAGCTCCACCATGGCCAACGCCATTATGGTCGAACTGGACGACAAAGGCCAGATCAGCATTGGCGGCAATTCCGTGCCGTTCGCGGAAATCGAAGACCAGTTCCGGGCTTTCAAGGATGCCGGCAAGTCGAAGATCGTCTTCCGCGCGGACGGCACGCGGCCATACGATGATATCGTTGCGGTCATGCGCGCGGCAAACCACGCCGACCTGGCCATCCAGCTGATGACCCAGCAGGAATAGCCTCCGAATCCTGCCATGGGAATGCGGAGCAGGGGTGCCACCGGCGGTTCGCCGTTGGACGATTCATCCCATATATTCAAGGGGCGACGATGAAAATGAAGGATGATACGCCATTCCGCAAGGGTTGACAGGAGGGAAGAGGGCCGGAGCTTCGCATTTCCTTTACCATACGGGGAATATGATACAAAAACAAGGGGGGAAGAATAATTCCGGCATTCGCTGGAAAAGGCTATAAACAACTGCTACATTATACTCAAATTGCTTATCAACACTGACATGTCCCGCGCATAGCCACGCAGGAGAAGACGACGATGCCTCCCCTTGTCCCGATGCCAGTCGCCAGAACTATTTCCGTTCCGACAGCCTCCCGCGCCGTCGCCGTCCTGCTGGCCATGCTGGGCATGGCACTTCTCCGCGCGGCGGACCTGGACAACGACTCGCTCAGCAGCAACAGCCTGACCAATACCTATCTAGGGAAATTGTGTAAATGTGTGACAGAAGAGGAAATTAAGGATGGTATAAGAGATTTTGCCGCTTCCTTCACGGAAGGATGGAGTTTTCCGCGAGGGCCTAACTGTCATACATTTGTCAGAGATGCTCTGGAAAATAACTGCCTAGAGGATGAATGACCATGCAATTCAGGAGTGTGCTTGTTTTTATCATTTCAGTTTTGGTGCTGCTTTTTGTTGGTTGTTCCAGTTGTTCGTCAAAACAAAGAGGGGATGATATTAATCACTTAACTTCTTTCTCACAATACGATAATATCAAATTTCCTCCAGAATACTGTTCTATCCAGTCATATCCGTATTTCGCAAATACTGACTATTGCCAGAAAGTCAAGGAAAACCTAAAGGGAATCGATATTGGCGAGCACTATGATGAAGTTTGTAAAAGACTGCCGCCTGCAACGGTTGTACATTATATTTATCCTACAATCAAATCTTCTGCCCCGCCAATTGGTTTTTCTTTGTGGTATATTTTTGCTCAAAAAGCAAAGCAAGGAAGTGTCAAAGACAAAGCTGAGGTTGGATATGTGATTCAATTTAATCGAAATGGGCAGGTAAGATGCATCTACTCCCTCGGTGATGACATATCAAGTCTGGTGGAAAAAATATATCGAGACTAGTAACAAATCACCTCATAAAAACGCCCAATCGAAAATGAAAAGTTTGGCGGAAAAACTAAAATGCGTTAATGTGCGAAATCTTGTGATGAACCTTTCAAATTCCTGAGCAGGATGACGACGCTTAGATTGTCTCCGAACTTCTCCTGCCAGTACTTCTCCCATTCCGCCTTGTTGGCGAAGCGCTTCAGGATGATCCGCGCGATCTTGGCCACGCCGCGGTCGCTCCACCCGTAGGCGATCTTCTTGATCCTGCGCCCGAGTTCCCGCATCACGCGCTCGATCATCGACTGGCAGGAGGAGGCGCTCCCGCCATTGGAAATCAAAGTCCGCTACACGATAGTGGAGGGCTGATTGTCCTTGTCCAGCCGTTGAACGAACGCCGAAGCGACTGCCTACTCGTCCCTGGAGCGGATACGCAGTTTGAAGAACGGCCCCAGGCGCCAGGTCGTCTCGACGGGCTTTGAGGCCGTCGGGCTGGTCCCGTCGTTGTCAGCCGTTTCTTCCCCGGTCTGCTGGCGGATTCCAAAGAGCGCTCCCACCAGCAGCAGGATCGCCACGGTGAAGGAGCCGCCGTAGGAAAGCAACGGCAGCGGCAGCCCGATGACCGGGACCAGCCGGATGGACATTCCGACACCGACCAGGATATGCACGAACAACAGCGTCGAGCCGGCGGCGGCGAGATTCAGGTCCAGGCGAGAGGCCGCATCGGCGCCCCAATGCAGCAGCAGACTGAGCAACACCCCGTACAAGAACAGCACCGGCAATACCCCGAAGACCAGTCCGCCCTCCTCGGCAATGACGGCGAAGATGAAATCCGTGGGCGCCACGGTCCGGGGCAGAAAGCCCAATTTCTTCATGGTGCCATTCAGATAACCCTTGCCGAACCATCCGCCGCCGGCCACGGTCATCAGCGACTGCTGTTCATTCCAGTCGCCCTCCGGCGAAAGGAAGGCCTGCAGACGACGGAGGTGGTATCCATGCAGAAAGCCGGTTTCGGCCTTTCCGGTTTCGGTGCCTTGTTCCACCGGCGTCGGCTGGTTGCGCATCCGGTAAACTTCGTATGCGGTGCCGAAGAGCGCAAGCAGCGTCACCAGCATTGCGAATTTCCAAAGCCACTGGGGGAAAAAACGAATCCCCGCCAGCACAAGAAAACATGGTACAAACGACCCGGCATTGCCGTAGGAGGGTTCGCACAGAATCAGCGACATCGGCACTCCGAAACAGCAGATTCCCGCCACCAGTTCTTGCCACCGTTTTCGGAACAGCTCTCCGGAAAATATCAACGCCCCGGCCAGTATGGTGAAGACCTTTGCGAACTCCGCCGGCTGAAGCAGCAGCGGCCCCATCGTCAGCCAGCGGCGCGCCCCGCCGATCTCTTTCCCGAAGGCCAGCACGGCGACAAGGAAAAGCAGGCTGACCGAATAGCCTCCCCAAACCAGGATCCGCCATGGAAGTCGACGGTTGTCCAGCCGGGCCACCGCCCAGCCGACCGCGGCCCCCACTGCCAGAAAGGCGCATTGGCGATACCAGTTCGGACGGATTGGATAGGCCGACCCCAGATATCCGGTGCTGAAGATGTAGCCGACTCCAAACACGGCCAGAACCGTCAGCACAATCACCGCCAGAACGCGGCTGGAAGAATGGGGATGCTCGGAAATGGCCATGAATGGTTGGTGATTCGCAAGGCCGGACGGGCCCGGCGCCGTTTAAAAACGGCGTTTTTTTAAGAAGTTCCTGACTAATATAGCCACATTTCCTTGAGTTTCGCGGAATTTCCGCTATATTATAGGTCGTTCCCCAGGAACTGTGACGCGGATGCGCATAGCAGATCCTGCAAATCCTCAGATCGAAATGCGGGTCTGTGCTGGCCCGCTTTTTTTTTGCAAGACGGCGGCAAACGCCAACATTACAGTAAAGGAGACGCCATACCATGAGTTCAGACATGATGCAGATGGTGGAGTATCTGTCCAAATCCCGTGGGATTCCCATGGAGGACATCATTGAGGCCATGAAGAACTCCGTGCGTGAGTCGGCCAAGAAGTCCGCAATCCGGAGCTACCAGAACGTCGAGGTGAACTTCAACGAGAAGAATGGCAACGTCACCTGCTTCGCGAAACTCGTGGTCGTGGACCAGGTCCTCGACCCCCGACTTGAAATCTCGGTGCAGATGGCGCGAACCCAAATCCCCGGCGCGAAAAAAGGCGATGAAATCAACTGGAAGATCGACCCCGCGCAGCTGGGGCGCATCTCGGCCCAGAATGCCCAGCAGTACCTCAACAATGCCCTCATGGAACTGGAGAAGCGCCATGTGCTGACCCGTTTCCAGGGGCAGGAGGGACAGCTTCTCACCGGAACCGTCAACCGCGTGGACCGCAATGGCGTCTATATCAGCTTCGACAAGGCAGAGGGGCTCATGTCCCACAAGGACTGCATCCCGGGCGAGAAGTTCGACGTCAACGACCCCGTCACCGTGTTGCTGAAGGCCCTCAACCGGGACAAGCCGGGCCCGTGCCTGCAGGTCACCCGCACCAGCCCGCTCTTCGTGCAGCGGCTCTTCGAGCGCGAGGTCAGCGAGATCTCGGACGGCACGGTGGTCATCAAGGGCATCGCCCGCGAGCCCGGCTACCGCACCAAGATCGCGGTCAGCACCGACGAGGCGAAGGTGGACCCCATCGGTGCCTGCGTGGGCAAGCGCGGCATGCGGGTGCGCACCATCATCAGCGAGCTGGGCGGCATGGAGAAGGTCGATATCATCAAATGGGATCCCGACCTCAAGACCTACGTCGCCAATGCCCTCAAGCCCGCCGAGCTGGCCCAGGTCGAAATCGACGAGAAGAACAACCAGCTCAACGTCAAGGTCACGGATGAGATGTTCTCGCTCTCCATCGGCAAGAAAGGGCAGAACTCCCGCCTGGCCGCACGGCTTTTGGGCTGGAACATCAACATCGACAAATATGTCCCGGCGGCCGGCCCGCGCGAACTGACCATGCAGGAGCAGATCCAGCAGGCCGTGGATGTCTTCAAGCAGACCCTGGGCGTGGACGAGTCGGTTGCCCAGGCGCTCGTCGGCAACGGCTACCACTCCGTGGACGGCCTGCGCGAGGCCACTCTCGAGGACCTCCAGAGCGTGGAGGGGATGACCCCCGAACTGGCCGAGCAGATCTTCCAGAGCACACGCGCATAGCAGGACGCTTCAGCCAGTGGGACCGCGTGGCTGAATACCGCAATTCACAGCAGGAGGCAACATGAGTGAAAAGAAACGAGTTTACGAATTGGCGAATGAACTGGGAATGGCGGCAAAAGACGTACTGGCGATCCTGATCAAGGAAGGATACGACGTCAAGACCACCTCCAGCAGCCTGCTGAAAAGCGACGCCGACCTGGTCTTCAGCCAGATCATGGCGGACAACAAGAAGAAGGAGGCTGAGGCGCAGGCCGCCAAGGCCAGGCCCGCCGCGCCCCCCGTGCCTGCGGCAGCTCCCGCCGTTGCGCAGGAACCTTCGGAGACAACGGCCGGCGAAAGCGGCGAGAATGGAGATGAGATCCACCTCAAGTCGCCCGTCACCGTGCGCGACCTGGCGCAGGCGCTCGACCTCAAGCCCAACGCGGTGATCGTGCAGTTGATGGGCTTCAATATCTTCGCCGCCATCAACCAGGTGCTGGAACTCGACATCGTCGAGAAGATCTGCGCCAAGAACGGCAAGCGCTTCGTGCAGGAACGCCGCGAAAAGAGCAACCACCCCGTCTTCGAGCGCAAGGCCAGTGCCGTCGCGGCCGCCGAGGCGAAACGCCAGTGGCGCCCGCAGCGCAAGGTCGGCCGCCCGCCCGTGGTGGTCTTCATGGGGCACGTCGACCACGGCAAGACCACGCTGCAGGACTATATCCGCAAGACCAAGGTCGCCGCCGGAGAGGCCGGCGGCATCACCCAGGCCATCGGCGCCTCTGTCGCGCAGTACGGCGACCAGACCATCACCTTCCTGGACACGCCCGGACACGCCGCGTTCACCGCGATGCGAGCCCGCGGCGCGAACGCCACCGACATCGCCGTGCTGGTGATCGCCGCCACCGAAGGCATCATGCCGCAGACGGTCGAGGCCATCCACCACGCCCAGGCCGCCAAGGTGCCGATCATCGTGGCAGTCACCAAAATCGACCTGCCCGGCGCGGATCCCGACAAGGTGCGCCGCCAGCTCCAGGAAAACGGCATCCAGCCGGAAGACTGGGGCGGCAACATCGCCGTGATCCCCTGCTCCGGCATCACCGGAGAAGGGGTGGACGACCTGCTGGAACGCATCCTCCTCGAGGCCGAGATGCTCGAACTGGCCGCCGACCCCGACGCGCCCTTCGAGGGACTGGTCATCGAGGCGCAGATGGAGTCCGGCATGGGGCCGACCGCGAACATTCTGGTGCGAAACGGCACTTTGCGCATTGGCGACTGGTTCTCCTGCGGAGCCACCTACGGAAAAGCCAAGGCGATCCTGGACACCCACGGGAAGCGCCTCGCCAAGGCGACCGCATCCACGCCCGTCAAGATCATGGGCTACAACGGCGTCCCCGAAGCCGGCGAGACCGTCGTCTGGCAGCCGGACGAGAAGACCGCGAAGGCAGTCGCCGACGAGGAGCTCGCCCGCCGCCGCGCCGAGGAGCTGGCGCCCAAGCGCGCCGCGCTGACCCTGGAGGACATCAACCTGCTCTTCAAGAACGAGGCCGCCAGCGCCAGCCTCCCGGAACTCAACCTCATCCTCAAGACCGACGTGCGCGGGTCGCTCGAGGCCATCGGCGAGTCCATCAACGCCATCAAGTCCCAGAAGATCACCTGCAAGGTCATCCACTCCGGCGTCGGCGAAATCACGGAAAACGACGTGATCCTGGCCGCCGCCTCCAAGGCGATCATCATCGGCTTCCACGTGCGGGCGATGCCCGGCATCAACAAGATCGCCAAGAACAAGGGCGTCGAAATCCGCCTCTACTCCATCATCTACGAGCTGCTGGACGACCTGCGCGACGCCATGCGCGGACGCCTCACCCCCGAGACCAAGGAGGTCCTGCTCGGCGAGGCCGAGATCATGCAGGTCTTCAACATCACCAAGGCCGGAAAGATCTGCGGCTGCCGCGTGAACTCCGGTTCCGTGCGCGTGAACCTCAAGGCGAAGGTCTACCGCCAGAAGGAGCTCATCTACTCCGGGCTGGTCGCCTCCCTCAAGCATTTCAAGGAGGATGTCAAGGAGATGAAGGCAGGGCAGGAATGCGGCATCAAGCTCGACAACTTCGAGGACTTCGAGGTCGGCGACCGCATCTCCGTCTTCCAGACCCAGCAGATCGCACCCGAACTGTAAGTTCTGCGGGACCTCTAACCTTTAACCTCTAACCTCTAACCTTTACCTGCCTTTCATGGCTTCCGATCGCATCACCAGATTAAACGCCCAGCTCCAGCGCGAACTGGGGCTCTTGTGCGAGAGCCACATCCGCCCCGCAATGCCCGGCGTTCTCATCACTGTCACCGGTGTCGAGCTGGCGTCGAATCTTCGGAACGCGAACGTCTTCGTGAGCATCTACGGCGCGCCTGGCGACGATCGGCGCGCCCTGGAATTCCTGAAGTCGAAGCGCCATCTTCTCCAGGCCGGCCTGGCACGGCAGGTCATCATGAAATACACGCCCGTCCTCAATTTCAAGCTGGACGGCACCGCCGCACGCGCCGACCGCGTCATGAACATCCTCAAGGAGCTTGACTTGCCGGACGACGAGCCGCCTGCGACGCCCGTCGAAGACGAAAAGTAATCCTTTTTGTTGACAGGCGCTTGAAAAATCCATTGCGGCAATTATTGTACATCTGACGCCAAGAAAAATCGCATTAGACAATTTCAGTGGTAGGTTACCCAAGTGGCCAACGGGGGCAGACTGTAAATCTGCTAGCTTTGCTTTCCCTAGTTCGAATCTAGGACCTACCACCATCTTACAAATCAGGGAGTCGCGGATGCGGCTCCCTTTTTTTGTTTGCGATTTCCGTTCCACACGTTCTGCCGAATACCGATTATAGTATCAAAAATCAACCACTTTTGACTTCCCCCTTCAATTCATTCCAAGATGCATCTGCCAGCCAACATCCGACACCGCAAGCCGTCGCTGCGTCAGCTGACCTCGAATACTGGCCGCCGGTGGGCGCTGCGCCGCCAGGTACTGCTCTGGCTGCGCGGCCAGCATCCCCGTCCCAGCGGCTATTCCTGTGAAGTGGCCACCGCGCTTCAGCACGACCAGGCGGACGTGGCGGCCTTCTGGAGCCTTCCGCACAATGTCGGCGGGCGGCGGCAGCTGGAGCCGATACGCACCGTCGCCATCGTGGTCGCCCTGACCCGCGAGGAGTGTTATGCCTCCGGCATCAACCCCGAGGCATTGCAGAATGAGCTGCGCTATACGCGGCGGCAGCTAGTCCGGCTGGAGGAGTCCATCCGCCGGGAGGAACCCGGCCTGCGGGATGACGGCATGCTTTTCGAGGAATATGCAGAATGGCATTATGAGAAATCGCAAAATGCTGAATATAAAGAACTTATAAAACACTGTCGAAAATTGGAGGAGCAGCTCTACCATGGCACGAGAATGGAGCGCATGTCCCGCAATATCGTGGCGGACGAATGCTACCTGGCGGTGCCTGAAGGCGTGCTGCTGCGCGACGAGATTCTGCCGGGCTGGGGCTTGCTTGTGATTCCGCCGGAGGGCGAACATGGCTACGGGAAAGTCATTGTCGAGCAGACTGCGACCCCGCGTCAGTGCCCCATGGCCACTCGTCTCCACCTCGTGCAGAACATCGCGATGACTTCCAGTGACTGCGTCAACGCCGTGCTACGGCTCAGGAAATAGTTGACTGGCATCCGTTGCAAAAAAATCGGCCGCCACATGCATTACGCAGTGGACGGCCGGGGGACAAGAGATTGGCTTCCGCGTTCCGTCAGCGTAGCTTCTTGTTCACTGAATCCGCCTCGCCCGTGGCCTGAAGATAGAACGGGCATTTCTTTGGATTCCCGCAGCAGCAGCGATAAGCCATGTTGGTATCCACGTACTTGTAGGGCATCGTGCGACCGTCGCGTTGTGCGACCTTCATTCCAAAGCTCTTGACAGCTCCGCAGTCCCCGGCAATTCCGTCATACTCCGGAATCAGATTGCCATCCGGCCCGACCACCGTGGTCATGATGCGCTTCCATCCGAAATTCGGCGCATACTGGCATACCGAATGCGACCTGAGCTGCAACGCCAGATCGGTGTTGTTCAAACCCTGCGCCCAGTCCGGAATCGGCACTTTTCGGGCCTCGTCATAGACATTCTTGTTGGGACGTGCGGCAGCGGTGCCATTGCCGTTCTGCATGTAGTCCGTCCCCATGGCCTTGTTGTCCGGACGACGATGGAATTTGGCAAGTAAATCAGAGATGAATGACATGGCGAAAATCCTTTACAACGACTCTTCGGCCAAAACCGAAGAAATTGGGCCAATCCACGGCCTCGCAAACACGACAGATCTGCGCCAGCCGTTGAAATGGCTTGAAATCGTTAATATAACTTTGCTCAGCTAATCTGCAATGAATCATGAATCCACTTGATTTAAACACCGCTGGCCGGAAAAGGTTCCCAAAAACCGTGGCGATTGCATGCGTGATATTCGTTCTCGTCGCCATCGGCTGGCAAACATCCGCCCAGGAACTACGAGTGGCTCAACTGGTGAACGGCACGACTGCCAGTCTGAACCGCAATTATCCCACCGCGCTGCCTTCGCTGCTGGTGTCGGCCCGCCAGGCAACTGGTCTGCCGTTTGCGCCGGAACCGGTTCTGGTATCCTCATTCAATGACCCAAGGCTGAGTGGTTGCCCCGTGATTTACATAAACTGGGACGACCGGCCAGACTGGAATGAAATGCCGGAGATCGAAGTCATGGCCTTGCGGCAGTATCTGCAGAATGGCGGAATGGCGATGGTGGACGCCGGCATCGCCGCCTCCTTTCTCCGGAAGCTCCCAGGAAAGTCCCAGCATCATAGTTTTGCGGAATGGGACGCACAGCCTGAAGTCAAGGACTTCTTCGCCAAAGTGCTTCCCGGCGAGCCATTCCTGCCTCTGCGAAGAGACGACCCGCTCTTCCGAAATTGCTTCGAGGGCCTCCCGGATGCCTCGTTGCTTCCCGAGGTCGTCCGCGCCTACACGCAAGATGAAAAATGGCCCGGCGGGACATACGCCGCCGTCGCCATCCGACTTCAAGGCCGCCTTGCGGTGCTCTGCACCCCCATCATCGCCATGGGATGGGGACGGAACGCCCGGGGCTGGGAGTCTTTCATCAGCTTTCGGACCTTGGAAGGAACCGATGGACTGGGAGAATTACTGGAAGAAGCGCCATATTCCGGGCCGCGCTTTGAAGTCACCCGCGAGGACGGCGGCAAAGACGCCGTCTATTGCCAGGGCAACGCATTGCCCGCCTGGGCCCAGGACCCCACCGGCAACTGGCGGGTTTTCCGCTACTACGAGTCACGCCAAATCAGTGATTTTACACATGTCTTCTACACGCGGCTCGGCATCAATATTCTTGTCACGGCCTTGTTGGGAGACTAGCGACGACCATTCGGCAAAGAAAAAAACACAGACTATTTGATAATTTCCATTGAAGTATTACATTACAAGAAGTTTTCTGTGAAAAATTCCGCAAAACTGCGACATTTTTTGATTTGGGAATTCAACCTAACTAGCAAGGAGATCAACTAGATGAACCTGGTAAGCATCATTCTGATGGGCATTGGCATCGTCGGAGCACTGGTAGGCATGAGCAAGCAGAAGCAGGGTGCCCCTTGGGGCCAGCCTCTCGCCATTCTTGGTGCCATCATCGCCATTGGCGCGGCGCTCTACAGCTTCTATGGCCAGGCCACTGGCAATAGTACAAATGCAGTCCGGGACAGGGAATTAAGGTATATGTACATCCAGGGGAAATTCCTGGGCGAAGCCGTCAAGGCCGCCGCACCGGATGCGAAGAAGGTGGCCGTGCTGGTGGATCCCATGCATATCTACGAGGCGAATGGCGTCAAGAAGGTCACGCCCACCGAGGACGAGGTTCTGAAGGCCCTGCGTGACACGCTCCCCGGCGTGGAATTCATCATCGTCTGCAAGCCCATGAAGAAGATCGAGGTTCAGAAGCAGAAGATGCCCGACGGCACGGAGGTGGACATGCCGTTCATGCCGGACACCATGCTCACCGGGGCGGATTTCATGCAGATTTCGAAGGAGATCAAGAAGGCGGATGTCTTCATCGCCACGTCCATGCTCCCCATGGGCGTTCCCCTGAAGCAAATCCTGGGGCAAATCAAAGGCGTGAAAGTCGCCTTGACAAATACTGGATCGCTGAACGAACTGTCGGAGGTCTTTGAGGGCGGAGACCAGCTGATTGCCGTGGTCGCCTCCAAGAACTCCGCCGACTACAACCAGGATCCGGCGCGTGACGACAAGAAGGCGTTCGACCAGCGCTACGTCCTCATCACCCCCAGCGACTATGCAGCGAAGATCGCCGAGGCGGAGAAGCAGAACTGATCTTTCCACGCTGACCCTTCTGAATACTCTTTGGCCGACGGATTTCCCTGGAAGCCCGTCGGCCGTTTTGTTTCTCCATTCATCATGATTCATGACATTTTGTTGAATTTTGCGCATTATTGCGCCCTACATCCCCGCTTCGAGGCAATTGCACAATGGCTTCGGCAGACGGCCCTGGACGCCCTGCCATTGGGGCGCCACGAAATTCTCCCGAACGGCGAGGCATTCGTGAATGTCCAGGAAATCGCCCCGCGCCCCATGGAGGAGATTCCTGCCGAGTATCATCGAAAATACATCGACATTCAGATCCCGCTGAGCGGAATCGAGCAGATGGGGTGGCAACCGCTGTCGAAATTCCCCGTCGACGTTGAGTTTTCCACCGAAAGGGATGTCGCGCTGGCCAAGTCGCCGACGCGTGATTGGCTCTCCGTCGCACCAGGCGAATTCGTCGTCTTCTTTCCTACGGACGTGCACACACCCGGACTGGTCAGCTCCCCCCATCGCAAAATAATCGTCAAAGTGCTTCGGTAGTCTTCGTGCGTTATCTCCTGAACATTGGAAACACACGCGTCGCCGTGCTGGACAACGACCGGCTGGCCGAGCGGCCTGCGCCAGTCTTCTATTTTGCCACCGGTGATTTCGTGGAGAATTGGCATCCTGCAGGCGATTGGCTGGCCACGGCGGCATGCGTGGTGCCATCCATACGCGCGGCGTTGGAGAGGCGCTGGCCAGGCAGGATTGTCTTCGTCGATTCCGACAGCTATCCAGAAATGGATTTCAGCGCATACGGGCCCGGGCTGGGCGCCGACCGCATGGCCAATGCGGCCGCCGCCCATGCGTTGTTTCCCCGCCAGACCGCGCTTGTCATCGACTGCGGAACTGCGGTGAACACCGTCGCCGTCAATGCAAACGGGAAATTCTGCGGCGGGGTCATCCTGCCGGGACGCCAGACCGCATTGGCCGCGCTCGGACGCCAGACCGCGCAGTTGCCCGAATTCATCGTCAGTCCCGCTGACAAACCATGCGACCCCCTTGCATTAAGCACAGAAGACGGCATTCGCAATGGCGTGGACATCGCGTTGCTTGCCGCCGTAGAGCGCATCATCCAGGAAACCCGGCAACAACCTGGCTTTGCCGCCTGCCAAGTGTGGCTGACTGGAGGAGATGCGGCCTTCTATGCCGAAAACCTCCCGCGCGGCCTTGCCGCCAGCGAAGCTCCACTCCCGCTCACCCTCTACGGGGTCTCTTTAGCCAAATCAAATTCCATACCATGAAGAACATCCACTACAATTGCGTCGGGACCTGCTCAGAATGCATTGACATTGTCCTGGACGACGAAGACCGCGTGGTCTCCGCCGTCTTCACGGGTGGCTGCAACGGCAATCTCCAAGGCATCGCCAAGCTCGTACGTGGCATGCCACGCCAGGAAGTCATTGACCGTCTGAGCGGAATCAGCTGCAATGGCGGACCGACTTCCTGCCCCGACCAACTGGCCCGCGCATTGTCGCAACCATCGCGGAGGATGTAGCAATTCCCACCTCAGACAGTATATTATAGATTGGCGCTGATTTCAAAAATACCAAAAGTTATTTTTGGAATAGCTCCCTCGCTCACGATATCTGCGGCGAACAATGCAAATGGCTATTCGGCACGAAGTCGCAATCCTGCCAACCGGCAGCACTCTGGAATACGGCCGGCTGAAGCCCAACAGCATTGCCTCCCCGACGTCCTCCGCCAAGCTTCTTTGCCGTTCATGTAACGCATGTCATCTTCACCGAACCAACCTGCCCCAGTACGAGTCTATTTCCTAGGCTCTGGATGCCTCGGCGCACCCATTCTGGATGCCTTGAAAGACGATTCCCGCATAGAGCTGGTCGGCATCGGTTCACAGGAAGACAAGGAAGTCGGGCGCAAAAAGAAAGTGACTCCCACGGCTTTCGCACAGCATGCCTTGCTTCTGGGATATGACGTCGAACGAATCAAATCGGTCAATGCACCGGATTTCCTGGAGCGGCTTCGCTCCAGACAAATCGAGCTGGTGTTGGTGGTGGCTTTTGGACAACTCCTCAAACGAGAACTGCTCGAGTTGCCGACCTGGGGATGTCTGAATGTCCATGCATCGTTGTTGCCCAAGTATCGTGGAGCCTGTCCCATCAATGCCGCCATTCTCAATGGCGACGCCGTGACGGGAGTGACCTTCATGCGCATGGACGTCGGGTTGGACACGGGGCCGATCTATCGGACGGAACCCCTTGAAATCCTCCCTTGCGAAACCACGGGGCAGCTGGAAAGGCGCCTCGGCGTCCTCGCCGCAAAAGATGTCGCCGAAGTCATCTGGAAGGTCGCCCGCGAAAACCTCCCCTGCCAGCCACAAGGTCCCGCCACGACTGCAAATGTCCGTAAAATCGCCAAAAACGACGGACAGATCCAGTGGAACCAGGATGCCTTCCGCATCGTCAACATGGTTCGTGCCTATCTGCCTTGGCCGAAAGCCTTCACCTTCATTCCCGTGCCCACGGGACGGCGAAGGATCCAGATCACCCAGGCCAGCGCAGAGCCACATGTGCTTGGTGCAGAAGAAATTCCGGGAACTGTACTGCCGGACCGCAAAATTCTCCGTGTGCTCTGCGGAAACGGAATCCTGCGGATTGAGAAGCTCACTCCCGAAGGACGCACGGAGATGTCGGCCGAAGAATTCCTGCGCGGCAATCCAGTCGACGCCAAAATCGTGCTGGGCTGAAATGCACTAGAAGGATTCCAGTGCGCACCCCGCTGCCGGAGCAAGGCGTTGCCATACGCCGCTCGACAACCTACTCCATTTTCTTTTTCTTCATTCCCATGAAACAGATCCTCATCAACTCCGAGGAACTCCAGGTGCGTGTCGCCGTTGTCGAAGACGGACGCCTCCAGGACTTCTTCATGGAGCGCAACAACAAAGATCGCATTGTCGGTTCCATCTACAAAGGACGCATTAAAAACCTCGAACCGTCATTACAGGCCGCATTCGTCGATATCGGCATCGGGAAAAATGCCTTCCTGCACTATTGGGACATGCTCCCCGCCACCCAGGAAATGCTTGAGGGCGATGGGGAAACCGATGACGACGACGACCTCATCAAGCCCGGCGAAGAGCGAGAAGAAGCCAATCTAAACAATGGCGATGATTCGTCCTTCAATCCGCCTTCCCCGCCAGAAGCGTCTTTTCGACAGGAAGAGGATGAGGGCGGCGAGGAGCAGGCGGACAATTCGGAGCCGGACGAAGCCCCCCAGGAAGCC
This sequence comes from Victivallales bacterium, assembly GCA_017417585.1. Taxonomy (GTDB): domain Bacteria; phylum Verrucomicrobiota; class Lentisphaeria; order Oligosphaerales; family Oligosphaeraceae; genus RGIG1601. The sequence continues at coordinate 32,976 of JAFPYX010000061.1, read as the reverse complement.
GGAGCGGAGGAGCCGCGACAGGAACAGGCGGGTGAGAATGTGCCTGAAGACGCGCCGATGGCCCCAGAAACGGCAGGTTTCGAAACCCCGCAAAAGGAAGATGCTTCGCTGGCCTCGAATTTGCTCGGAGCCAATGGGCAAGCCGGACTGCTCTCATTGTCCAAGAAGGACGACCAGCTCCAAGAGGCCGCAGGAGAGTCCTTCGAGACGACCTTGCCGGAAAATCCCCCGCCGCAACAGGAGCAGGACGCATCCGGCGCTCCGAACGGCCAGTCTCGCAATTCAAATCCTAACCGCCGCTTCCGTGATCAGAATGGCACCAACCGACCAAATGGCGAAAACGGAGGCGAGGGCGGAGGCCGTCACCGTCGGCGGCGTGGAGGCCGCGGGCGCAACCGCGCTAATTCCCCGGACGAATCTTCGCCGATCGCCATGCCGAATCAGGAACCGGAGAAGCCCAGTGCATTGCGGCGTTTCCTGAATGCGCTCTTTTTCTGGCGCAAAAAGCCCCGGACTTCTGCTCCATCGGCCAACCCCGCAGTGCCTGCGGAACTTAGCCATGAGGTAGTGCCGTTGACCTCCTCCACCAAGAACAACGGGAAAAACGCCGGAGGTCAGGCATCTTCCCGAGGCGGACAATCGATTCCCCAGGCGTCAAAAGGGCTGGTGCCCATCACCCCAGGCGGACCAAAGCCGGTCAAGACCCCTCCCAAGCCCAAAAAGCCTGAAAAGAAAAAGCCCACCGTGGAGGATATTCCGAATCTCTTCCATGTGGATGACGAGATTCTCGTGCAGGTCACCAAGGGGCCCATTGGAACGAAAGGAGCAAGGGTTACAGCAAACCTTTCCATACCAGGGCGTTATTTGGTGTTATTGCCCAACTGCTCCCACGTCGGCGTCTCGCGCAGGGTGGAAGACCATGAGGAGCGCGTGCGACTCAAGCAGATGGTCAAGACACTGGACAAGCCGGACAACATGGGGCTGATTTGCCGAACCGTCGGCGCAGGCCTCAAGAAGGAACACTTCCAGCGTGACCTGAATATCCTCCTGGATGCCTGGAAGAAAGGCGAACAGACCGCCGCCAAGCGGCGGGCACCCGTATGCGTCTATCAGGAGCCGGCTTTGGAAGAGCGCACGCTGCGCGACTGCCTCACACAGGACATCGATGAGATCGTCGTGGACACCCAGGCGGCGTACGACCGTGCCAAGGAGATGCTGGAGCGCTTTGACCGCCTCAACGACGTCAAGCTCAAACTCTACTCGAACCCCACTCCGATCTTCATCAAATACGGCATCAGCCAGCAGATCGAGAACATCTCGAACCGCAAGGTGATGCTCCCCTCCGGCGGCTATCTGTGCATTGACGAGACCGAGGCGCTTATCGCCATCGATGTCAACACCGGCAAGAACCGCAACGGCAAGAACCAGCCGGAGACCATCCTGGAGACCAACATGGAGGCCGTAAAGGAAATCGCCCGGCAGTTGCGTCTGAGGAACATCGGCGGACTGGTGGTGCTCGACCTGATCGACATGCGTTCGCGCAAGGACCAGATGGCGGTGTATCGAGCCTTCAAGCAATACACCTCCGAGGATCATGCCCGCATCAAGATCTATCCCATCTCCGGGCTGGGGCTCCTTGAAATGAGCCGCCAGCGCGAAAGCGAGTCCCTTGAAAGCACCATCTATGAGGACTGCCCGTACTGCAAGGGCCGCGGCCTCATCAAGACCGCGACCTCCGTCTCCGTGGAAATTCAACGCCGGCTCAATGAGCTTTTGGCCCGCAAGAAGGACATCAAGTGCTTCGCTATCACCGTCCACCCGAAGATTCTCGCGCGCCTGCGAACCGCAGACCACAAGGTGATGACCGCCATGGCCGCTGAGTACAGCCGCCAATTGACCTTCTCCGCCAACCCCGAACTCCACATCGAGGAATACCACATCACCGACAAGGAGACCGGGAAAGAATTCTAAAAGGTTAAAGGTTAGAGGTCTCAGGCCTCAGGCCCAAGCCCCGATCCCAAGGCGCGGAGGAACCGCGACATCCATGGAAATCCGCATTGAACATCTTACCAAGGACTACGGGAAGACACGAGCGCTCTCTGATGTCAACCTGTCCATCCTGGATGGCGAGCTTTTCTTCCTGCTGGGGCCCTCCGGATGCGGAAAGACCACGCTTCTGCGCTCCATCGGCGGTTTTGAACAACCGACCTCCGGAAAAATCTACTTTGATGGCGAGGATGTGGACGGGCAGCCGGTTCACCAGCGCAACACCGCGATGGTCTTCCAAGGCTATGCACTCTGGCCGCATCTCACCGTCCGTGAAAACGTGGCCTTCGGCCTGGAGATGAAAAAACTCCCGAAGGACGAGGTAGTCCGCCGCGTGGACCGGGTCCTCCGGGAAGTCCAGATTGCGGAATTCGCGGACCGCAAGCCCAACCAGCTCTCCGGCGGCCAGCAGCAGCGTGTCGCCCTGGCGCGTACCTTGGTGGTCCAGCCGGGCTGCCTATTGCTGGACGAGCCGCTGGCGAACCTCGATGCCAAGCTCCGGCGGGACATGCGCCTGGAAATCCGGCGCATCTGCAAGGAGAACCATCTCACCGCCATCTATGTCACCCACGACCGCGCCGAGGCGCTCTCCATGGCGGATCGTCTGGCGGTCTTCCGCGACGGTCGCATCGAGCAGGTCGGCACACCGGAGGAGGTCTATCGCCGGCCCGTCAATTCCTTTGTCGCCAATTTTATTGGCGAGACCAACCTGCGGGAGGGAACCGTCGTCCACTTCCGGGCGGACGGCGCGGCCGTCGTCGAGACCGCGCTAGGCAGCCTAGTCTGTTCGACCATCCCCTCTTCCTGCAAACCAGGCGAGAAGGTTCTGCTCTCCATGCGTCCCGAGGCATTCCGCAAATGCGACTCCGAGGCGGAAAACTCCTTCGCCATGACCTTGAAACATATTGACTATCTTGGCGAACTGGCAGACCAGATCGGCGAAACCGCCGACGGGAAGGCACTGAAATTCTTCGAGATCAATCCGCGTGGCCGGGCCGAAGCGGGGACAGTCATCCGCCTGGCCATCGCCCCGGAGGATATCATCTGCCTCGCCGACCATGTCTGAGGGGCAGAAAGTATTCCGTTCTCAGGATGTCTCCACCAGGCCGGGAGTCTATGTCTTTCGCAATGCGGCAGGGGAGGTCATCTATGTCGGCAAGGCGCGGAATCTGCGCAACCGCATGAGATCCTACTTCATGCCCTCCACCGCCCTGAAATCCGAGCCGCGGCGACGGGCGCTCATCCACTCCATCGCCTCCTACGAGACCTTCGAGGTCGCCACCGAGTCCGAGGCACTGCTGCTGGAGGCGCAATTCATCAAGCAATATACGCCAAGATACAATGTCGCACTGCGGGACGACAAGCGCTACCTGCTCGTCTGCGTCGACCTTCGCGAGACCTACCCGCATTTCACCTTCGTGCGGCTTCGGAAGGACGACTCATGCCTCTACTTCGGCCCCTTCCCCCACGCAACTTCCCTCCGCGAGACCATACGATACCTTGAGGTCCGCCACGGACTTCGCAGCTGCGACTGTCCACAGCCCACCGTTGAGACACGCCAGCACTGTCTGGAGGAGACCATCCGCGACTGCACCGCGCCCTGCCTGGGGAAAGTCACCCCGGAGGAGTACCGTGCACGCTTTGACCAGGCGCTCTCCGTCCTGAAAGGCGAAGAATCCGCGCACGAGGTGCTCAAGGAGCTCAACGACCAGATGACGGCCGCGGCCGCACGGCTGGACTTTGAGCAGGCCGCGAAGATCCGTGACATGATGGAGCATATCAAGACCATCCTGGAACCCACACGGAGGTTCCTCAACCAGACCATCGCCAGGCGTTCCAACCCCGAGGCAAATGTCGCCGGCATGGACGCACTCCAGCAGGCCTTGGAGCTTTCGGGACGCCCCGACTACATGGAATGCTTCGACATGTCCAATATCTCCGGAACCCTCGCCGTCGGCTCAATGGTGCTCTTCCGGGACGGGCATCCCTGCACAAATGAATATCGTCGGTACCGCATCCGCAACTCAGAAGCCACGGACGACACCGCGTTCATGCGAGAGGTCCTCACCCGACGCTACGGGAGACTCCTGCGTGAAAACCTCCCGCTGCCAAAGCTCGTGGTGCTGGACGGGGGGCTTCCGCAGGTCCATGCCGGACGCGAAATCTTCGAACAGCTGGGAATCTACGGCCGCGTGCCGATGGTCGGGCTGGCAAAACAGCATGAGCTGATCATCTTCCCCGACCGTCCCGAACCCCTATATCTTGAGCGCGAAAACCCCGGCCTCCGGCTGCTCCAGGCCATCCGCGACGAGTCCCACCGCTGGGCCAATGGCTACAACCGGAAGCTCCGCATCGAGCGGATCCGCGAATCCGTCCTGGGTGAAATCCCCGGCGTCGGCGAAGCAAGGCAGGCCGAAATATTGAAGCAGTGCGGTTCCATCAAGCGAATCATGAAGTTGTCAGCCGCCCAGCTGGCCGACAAAGTGCCGGGGCTGGGCGTCAAGACCGCCAGGCGCATCCTGGAGACGCTCCAGCAACACGCCTCTACGACTCTTCCGGGCTCGGTGTTATAAATATACACGCGGCGACCCACCGCGTCCTGCGCTCGGTCATTTTGACGTGGCTTCCGCCTATTTGAACAGTACTGGCGAGATGGCGGCCCTGGAGTGGAAACTCCCCTGCGTGGGGTAGAGATTATAGTGGACATCCCCAGGGTTGTCATTCGCGCACACATTGAGCTCCAGTGCATTTTCAAAGCCAAACTGCGCCAGGGGGACGGCGGCCTCAATGGTCCAGCCCCCGTCAGTTCGAGCAGCTTTGCATTCTACCTCGGCGGTCCAGTCGGTGCTGCCGCCCACGATGCCATCCCATACGTTACCCTCTGAATTGAGGATAATCTGGTAGGTCTTTGCCTCGCCGTGACTGGAGAGGAAGATCTCGACGGAGTCCTCGTTCCAAAGTGACGCATCGCGTTCCGCATGAACTTCGGCGCATGGTGTGGCATCGGTCAGTTTCGCGGCGACATAGAGGGTGTCGTGTTCGGCGTTGGTGCGAAGCCAGACCAACGGGGCATTGTCCACCTCCTCGCCCTGAATTCCGCTCAGCGGGTACGGAGCCAACCCCTGCCAAGTATCATCATCCAAGAGCCCATCCAACACAGGAGCAATCGTGGCGGGAATTTCGGCAAAGCAGGGGACGAATGACGGCTCCTGCCAACGGACAGCCTGATAGCCGTCTGTGCTCAGCATCGCTGATGGTTGCACTACCAGAAGCAATTCCTCCGAGGGTTTGAGGACGGCATGGAACCCGTTGAGTTGTTCTGGCGTCCAGGTCAAATTGCCATCCGGGGCGAGATAGCTCAAACGTCTCATGGGAGCCACAACAAAATACCCCGGTGCCGTCAGCACGCCGTAATCCGCCTCCAGGGCGACAGCGGTGGAGACCGACGAGGTGTTCCGCAGCAGGAGATAATTGGCGCCCTGTCCATTGGCTCCGCTTGCCTTCAGCGGGTTGTCATGCCAAATCGGCAATGCCCAGGAGACTTCCTTGCCGGCCTGGAGCATCGTCTCCCGCCGCACGATATATGGCTTGACGGCCAGGCCCTGCAGCGGCTGGTTGAAACGGTCGTGGATCTCTTCGGTGATTCTCGCCTGGGCAAGGACTTCCGGAACTGCCAGCCCTTCGCCCAGCATGATGGTTAGGAAGTCGTAGATCTGGCTGCTGCGGATGCCGCAACGCAGGAGGAAGCGCATCGCCTGGTCAGAAAGCGTGTCGCCCGGCTGGCCGCAGGCCGCCAGCCCGTCAAAGACGGAGCATATATTGCGGGGCGGCCGCAGAAAAGGCGTATAGAGACTGGTGAACGCATAGTCGCGCATGATTTCCTCGCGCGAGACGCCCAGCGTGGCCAGGAGCACCACCGCCAGCGAACCCGTTCGGTCGGCGCCCAGAATGCAGTGGAAGTCGATCGGATAGTTCTCCTCCTTCGTGAAAATAGGGAAGAGCTTCTGGTAATTTTCGTAGCCCTGCTGCGTGAAAAGTCCGCCATAGAGGGTAGAGGGAATGCTCACATACTGCACCCCGGGATCCACCGGCGACTCGTTCATTCCCGCCAGTTCGCGTTCCCAACGCAGGTCAATCTCGGTTTTCAGCTTCATCGTCTTCAGGACGATCACGCGGTTTTCCTCCGTCATCCGCGTCTTGCCGATCCTTTTGCCATCCGGAGAATTGTCGTTGAAGGCGGCGGAGCGGAAGATCATCCCCTGTGGCACCATTCGGCCCTCCAGACCCATGCGGCCGCCCAGGTCGCGGACATTCGGGACGCCGGGGACGTTCAGGATGCGTGGAGCAAGATTCTCCACCGTGAAGGCGGAAAGCGGCGTGGTTTGCAGGATTGGACGATTTCCTTCGGCATCCTGCGCCTCCAACGCGCACACCTGAAGATAATATTTCTTGCCGATTTCGAGATTATAGAGAGTGCAATTGGTATCCGTGCAGAAGAATTCGCGCGCATTCTCCATCTCGGCGTTTTCCGCCACGCGGAGCAGATATCCATCGGAGGCCTCTACCGACGGCCACTCCACGGGAATGCCGGCGGGATAGGTTGTCACATCCTCCATGCGGTCCACCATCTCCTGGTTGATGAAGGCGTCCAGCTGCTCTTCCGTCATCATCGCCAGCGCGCGCTGCATCGGCTTCAGCGGCGAGACCGTCGCGCCATTGGCGGGCGTGGCGATCTCCCAGGCGGCTTGAGTTGGAAATGACGCGATGGCACAGAGCGCCGCAACCACCAGGGAGAAATGCAATCGTTGTTTCATGAATGTTTCAAATCTTGAAAGTGGTGATTTTTACAGTAGAAACTCCGATAATTTAACCCCGATTTCTCCACTGTCCATGCTTTTTACTTTATAGTATCCATTTGTCACGCAATTTTACCCGGCAGGTTTCCAACCACGACGGACAAGACCGGATTTTTCCCAAGGCACCTTGGACGAGCCGCCCCTGGCTTTCCTCCAAAGGCACCTAGTTCCTGCTCACATTCGAGCGAGCAAAAAGACACCTGTTATGAAAATCCTCTATCGTTCCGAACCCGATTTCGACCAGCGCCTGGGGGCAATGCTGCGACGCGAGGCCTTTAGCAAGGACATCGACGCGGCCGCCCAGGCCATCATCGACGACGTCAAGGAACGCGGCGACGATGCGCTCATCGACTACGCCCGCAAATTCGACCATGTCGAACTCACGCCTGGGACCTTCCGTATCACCGACGCCGAAATCGACTCCGCAATCGCCACCCTGCCCGCCGAAACCACCGATGCCGTGGATCTGGCCGTCGAGCACATCCAGGACTTCTATTCTCAGCGGCTCCCGCAGGACTGGAGCTACTCGCCGCGTCCAGGCGTGACTCTTGGCGAGCAATTCCATCCGCTGGACATCGTGGGATGCTATGTGCCCGGAGGCACCGCGCCACTGGTCTCCACCGTCTGCCACACCGTCGCCATCGCCAAGACCGTCGGCGTCAAGGAAATCATCGTCTGTACCCCGCCGCATGCGGACGGCTCGGTCCACCCCGCCCTTCTCTACGCCTGCCGCAAGGCGGGCGCGACGGCGGTATATCGCCTGGGCGGCGTCTATGCGATTGCCGCGATGGCCTACGGCACCAAGACCATCCCACGCGTGGAGAAAATCTGCGGACCTGGCAACGCATACGTGGCAGCCGCCAAACGTGCGATCTACGGCTCTGCCGCGCTCGACCTGGTCGCAGGCCCCTCGGAAATCCTGATTCTCGCGGATGACACCGCACGTGCGGACTATGTCGCCGCAGACATTCTCTCGCAGGCCGAACACGGCTCTGGCCGTGAGCAAGCCGTCCTTGTCTCGCCTTCACGCAAACTCCTGGAGGCCGTTGCAGAGGAGATTTCGCTACAGGCCTCGCGTCTCACCCGCCAAGAGTGCGTGACCAAAGTCCTGGAGAATGGCGTCTTTTTAGTCGAGGCCAAGGACTTGGATGATGCCGCGCGCATCGCTTCCGACTATGCGCCCGAGCACCTGGAACTGCAAGTTGCCAATCCACAAACACTTGCTCCGAAAATCACTGCCGCCGGCGCTATTTTCCTGGGGTCCTACACGCCGGAACCCGTGGGCGACTACGTCGCAGGCCCCAGCCATGTCCTCCCCACCGGCGGAACCGCGAAGTTCTTCAACGGCCTGACCGCCGATGCATTCATTCGACGCACCAGCCTCGTCCACTACGAGCGCGAGGCACTGCTCAAGGAACAACCCGCCCTGGCAGTCCTCACCGCCTGTGAGGGACTCGATGCGCACGGGAAATCTGCGTCAATTCGTAACTAATTGATAATAAATAAGTTATAATAAACAATGAATTTCGCCTTCCAAAACGACCTCCAGAATTACCTCACTCAGCAGCTAGGCGTCGAGGTACCGGAAATCACCGCCGAACTATGCCCCGAAGGCTTTGACGGCGATGTGACCGTCTCCTGCTTCCCGCTTGCCAAGGCATTGCGCAAGAACCCGATGCAGATCGCCCAGCAGGCTGGCGAATTTCTCTCCGGCCATGCGGACGTGGAGAAGGTCGAGGTCGCCAAGGCCTTCGTGAACATCACCTTGAAGACTGCCGCGCTGATGCGCGACACTGTCGCCGACGAAACCGAGCTGATGGACTCCGCGCTACTGCCTGCCGCGGAACGCCGCAAGATCCTGATTGAGTTCTCCGCGCCGAACACCAACAAGCCGCAGCACCTCGGCCATGTGCGCAACAACACCATCGGCATGAGCACCGCCGCCATCCTCAAGCGCGCGGGGCACGCCGTCACGCAGGTGAACCTGGTCAACGACCGCGGCATCCACATCTGCAAGTCGATGATCGCCTACCAGCGCTTCGGCGAGGGGTGCACGCCAGAATCCACCGGCAAGAAGGGCGACCACCTCGTCGGCGATTTCTATGTGCGCTATAACCAGGAGCTGGAAAAGCAAATCGCCGAACTGCGCACCGCCCATCCTGAATTCGCCGAAGAGGACAAGGACGCGCTCTTCCTCAAGACCGAAATCGGCCAGGCGACCGCAAAGATGCTCCAGGACTGGGAGGCAGAGGACCCCGCCGTCCGCGAACTCTGGCAGCGAATGAACACATGGGTTTTCGACGGCTTTGCCCAGACCTACAAGCGAATGGGCATCAAATTCGACCACCTCTACCTCGAAAGCCAGACCTACAAGCTCGGCAAGGACATCATCCAGCAGGGTCTCGAAAAGGGTGTCTTCCACAAGCGAGAGGACGGGGCGACGGTCATCGACTTCGATGACAAGTCATTGGGCACCAAGGTCGTCCTGCGCTCCGACGGAACCAGCGTCTATATCACCCAGGACATCGGCACCACCCTCCTCAAGCAGAACGACTACCAGCCCGACCAGCAGATCTGGGTTGTCGGAGACGAGCAGATCTACCACTTCAAGGTCCTCTTCAGCATCCTCAAGGCGCTTGGCTACGCCTGGGCGGACAATCTTGTCCACATGGCCTACGGCATGGTGAACCTCCCCACCGGCAAGATGAAATCCCGCGAGGGCACCGTCGTAGACGCCGACGATCTCTTCGACGAGATGGCGCGTCTCGCGCGCGAAGCCACTCTCGCCCGCGTTCCCGAAAGCGCCGAGCCGCCCGCCGACCTGGAGGAGCGCGCCGCCGCCATCGGGATGGCCGCGCTCAAGTTCATGCTGCTGAAGGTCAGTCCGCGAACCACCATCATGTTCGACCCGAACGCCGCCATCAAGTTCGAGGGCGACACCGGGCCGTATGTCCTTTACGCCTACGCACGCATCTCCTCAATGCTCCGTCAGCCCGAACTCGCCGCCGTGGACACCGCAAACGTGGACTGGAGCCTCCTCGCCACGCCAGACGAACATCGCCTTGCCCTGCGCTGCGCCAAATACGGCGACGCAGTCCACAAGGCCGCCCGCGAACTGGACTCCTCCGCCTTGGCCGGATATCTCCTTGACCTCGCCAAGGACTTCAGCGTCTTCTACAACCACTGCTCCGTGAAGAACGCCGAGACACCCGCCCTCCAGGCCGCGCGCCTCGCGCTCTCCAAGACCGTGCGCGACATTCTGGGCGACGGGCTTCGCACCCTGACCATCCAGACCATCGAGAGCATGTAATTCCAGCCCTGTGCCCAAAGCTTGATACCGTTTTGGGACAACCTGCCCTATTTTGCCGGAAATCCTTCCCATCCACCAGTTTCGCACTCTACGATGGATGCGCCTTGCAGCCGCGTTCCTATGTGGGCTTGCGCTCTCCAGCGCCTTCGCGCCGCTGGAGTGGTGGTGGATGGCATGGCTCGCCTTCATCCCGATGCTCGCGCTGCCCACGCCGAAAAACCGCTGGGAACGTCTGGGCATCGGCTTGCTTTTCGGCTATAGCCACTTCGCGACCGCCCTGCACTGGCTCAATACCGTCGGCTTCGGCGCCGGCTGGCTGCTGGCCTCCTACTGCGCGCTCTATCCGGCCACATGGTATTGTTTATATGGCGCGATGCTGTGGAGCCTCAAGCCGCGGGAGAGCCTCCCCGAAGGGCAGACCGAAGAGGAACTGGCGATTGCGCACCGCGCTGGTGCCGGACTACTACACATTCCACGCTACCGTGTCGCCGTGGGCATAGTCGCGCTTGCCGCCGCCAGCTGGACCGCGCTGGAGTGGGTCCGCTCATGGCTCTTCACCGGCTTCCCTTGGGACCAGCTCGGGATTTCGCAGGTTGACACACCTTTTGCGGCCGCCGCCCAGCTCTGCGGTGTCTATGGCATCTCCTTCCTGGTCATCTTCACCACGGCCACGTGCATTCTGGCGATGGCATTTCTTCTGCGCAACCCCCGACGCTGGCCGCCCACCCTGTTTGCTGCGACATGGGTGATCTTCCTGTTGGCGATGCTCCTCCCCATGGGTTATCCGGCTTCCCCCCCCCATGACACCACCCTGCGAATTCTGGCCATCCAGGGCGATGTTCCGGAATGCCGTGCCTGGAACGAGCAGATCTTCGACATGGCGTGGAACCGCTATGAAAACCTCACCCGCGAGGGCTTCCAGGCATGTGGCGATAATCCCCCCGACCTCATCCTCTGGCCAGAGGGCGCCCTCCCCGCCCCCATCAACTACGCTCCATTTGCTTTGCGGCTGAAAAAACTCCTCCGGGAGACCCATACGCCTATTCTCCTGGGCGCTCTTGACTACCGCCTCCTGCCGGGAATGAAGCCCGAGGACACGCCGGTCTTCAACACCGCATTCCTCCTCGACGAAAATTCGCCCATCCTTTCCAGCCCCTACGCCGATCGCGGAGAGTACTACGACAAAATCCACCGCGTTCCCTTTGGAGAATATGTCCCCTTCGGTAAATACTTCCCCTGGCTCGTGGAAGCCATCGGCATGGGGCGCGACCTCACCCCCGGCCAGAACTACAAACTCTTCGAGGTCAAAGGCGTCAAGATCGGCGTGAACATCTGCTTCGAGGACGTCTTCCCCGAAATCTCCCGTCGTTTCGTCGAAGACGGCGCAAACCTCCTCATCACCATCACCAACGACTGCTGGTACCGGCAATCATCTGGTGCCCGCCAGCACCGCAACCACGCGGTCTTCCGCGCCATCGAGACCGGACGGCCGCTCCTGCGCAGCGGAAACAACAGTGATACCTGCCTCATCACGCCGGACGGTTTTGTCCACGAGGTGATTCTGTCAAGCGACGGTTCCGCCTTCGGCCCCGGCTGGCACCTCTACGAATTTCACGACACTCAATTTAACAGCCGCCACGAGAGTGCCGGCAACGGCTTCGCGCACCTCTGCGCTATCGCCACCGCCCTGGTGTCCGTCTGGCTAGCGTGGAAAATGCTTCGTCATCATGCAAAGCTGGCCAAGGCGATGGAAGACGCATACAACAAAAAATGATTTTTTCTTTTGAATCTCTCCTCGTATTTTGCTTGTGGTAGAGTAGATTAAGCAAGATGACGCCAGCGGCCGCAAAAAAGAACCTTCGCAGCGCCGTCCGTGTCAGACTGCGCGAAAATGCTCCGCAAAGCCATGTGGCGTTGCAGGCTCAGCTCGGCAGACTACTTGCCAGGGAGAATGCGGAATGCTGCATCGGATACCTGGCTTTTCAACAAGAACCCGTCCTTGATCAATTTCTCGGCGAATGGCTTGAACTGAACCGAAAAATACTGTTGCCACGATTCAACTCGGCAACCATGTCATACGAACTGGTCGAAGTGACTGACTTGACAAGCCAGATCGTGCCGGGGCACTACGGAATCCGGGAACCAATTCAACAGCTTACTGAAATTAAACGACTTAAAAATAACACCTTCTGGCTGGTCCCAGGACTGGCCTTCACCACTTGCGGCACGCGGCTTGGCCGCGGCGCCGGCCACTACGACCGGCTCTTCGCTAAATTTCCTCAGGGCAAACGGATTGGCATCGCCTGGGAAATGCAACTCCTGCCGGAAATCCCGCAAGAGCCATGGGACTTCCCCATGGACTACATCGTCACGGAGATGCGGACCATCGACTGCCGCGCTCCTTTAACATAACCTGAGACTAGCGGTCTCCTGTCTCCTTCCAACACCCCCATGTTGAACACATATTTTTTCAATGTACTGTGCTTTGCCGACAGTTTAAGTACTGCCAACACCCCGGAAGCGGTCAACCGTATCCAGCTTTGGCTGGTCACTGGCGGAGTTTTGGCTTTGTTGATATTGGTGATTTTCCAGACCGTCACGGAATCTCGCCGTCATCGGAAAACGGTTGGTGACGAAAAGAAGGCCGCTGAAAACGAAGCGGACCGCATCCGTGCAAATGCCGCACAGCAGGCCGAGACTGAAGCCGAACGCATTATCGCCATTGCCCAGGAGAAGGCCAAGCATCTGAAGGAACAGGCCACCCAGCAAATTGAAGTCTTGATGAAAGACGCGCAACTCCGGGCCCAGCAAACGGTGATTGCCGCCAAAGACGCCTTCGAGGCGAGTCTAAGTGAACGTCGACAGGAACTGGCCCGCAATGAGGCTCGGCTGGCGCAGAAGGAGGACAATGTCGAAAACAAGCTCACGCAATTGCAGGAACGACTCAATGACCTAGACCGTCGCGAGGCCGCGAACCGCCAGATAATCGACCAGCTGGCTCAGCGCGAACAGGAACTCAATGACCTGGAGAGCCGTCAACTGGAGGAACTCCACAACATTGCCGGGATGTCTTTGGAACAGGCTCGCCAGCAGTTGCTGGAACGCCTGGAAAACACTCTCCAGACCGAACGTTCCCAGCTCATCCGGCGATACCAGGAGGAAAACCGCCAGATGTTGATGCGCCAGGGACAGAAAATCATGGTCGAAGCAATGCAACGCTATGCGGGGGATTGCACCTACGACCGAACGACTTCACTGGTCCCGCTGCCCAATGACGAAATGAAAGGTCGTATCATTGGGCGCGAGGGACGAAATATCCGAACCATTGAAGCCGCAACTGGCGCCAGCATCCTTATCGACGACACACCCCAGGCCGTGGTGATTTCCTGCTTCGATCCCGTACGCAGGGAAATCGCCCGTCAGACGATGGAGAAGCTGGTTCAGGACGGACGGATTCACCCTGCCCGCGTCGAGGAAATTGTCAACAAGATCAGGAAAGAAATCGAGGCTAGCATCCAGAAATCCGGCCAAGAGGCTGTTGAATCATTGGGCATCAACAGCTTGCGTCAGAATCTGATTGTTCTCCTGGGGCGTCTTAAATATCGTTTCAGTTTCGGCCAGAATGTCCTTTCGCATTCCATTGAAGTCGCCACCATGATGGGGGCCATAGCCGCCGACATCGGGCTCGACGAGCGGCTTGCCAGACGCGCCGGGCTACTTCATGACATCGGCAAGGCCGTGGATCATGAAGTCGAGGGTTCGCATGCGATCATCGGTGCGGATCTTCTTCAGCGTGCCGGTGAAGACCCTGTCGTGGTGAACGCCGTAGCGGCCCACCATGAGGAGACGGAGAAGACAAGCCTCTTCGCCGAACTGGTGCAAATCTGCGACACCATCTCCGCCGGTCGGCCGGGTGCCCGTGCCGAGACCACTGAACTCTATTTGAAACGCCTGGAAGACTTGGAGAAGATTGGAAATTCCTTTGCAGGAGTCGAAAGCTGCTACGCCATCCAGGCCGGGCGAGAACTCAGAGTGCTGGTGCGTCCGGAGAAGGTCTCCGAGGCACAGGCCGTAATTCTAGCTCACGACCTGGCTGAGCGCATTGAGAAGGAGATGCGCTATCCCGGTCAAATCCGCGTCTCCGTCATTCGTGAAACTCGCGCTGTCGAATACGCTAAATAGTCAATTTTGCCGGGCTAGCCGAACAAGCTCTGTACCCTAACTCTGAATTTCCATGACTGCCAAAAATCTGCAAAATGCCGTGTTGGCCTTGCTGTGCAAGAATGCTCGCATCTCCATTCCGGAAATGGCCGACCGCCTTGACACCACCGCCGCCAAAATCGAAGCCGCCATTCGCAAACTCGAAGCTGACAAGAAGATTCTCGGCTATACAGCCATCACCGCTCCGGACGAGGATGCCGATGAAATCCGTGCCATTATCGAGGTCCAGGTCCAGCCTGAACGCGACTCCGGATTCGACAACATCGCTCAGCGCATCGCAAAGTTCAACGAGGTTGCCACCCTGTATCTGGTCTCCGGCAGCCATGATTTGCACCTGGAGGTCGTTGGACATTCCCTACAGGACGTCGCCCGATTTGTCTCCCGGAAGCTCTCCAGCCAGCCTGGCGTGAAATCCTGCGCCACGCTGTTCCTGCTGAAAAAATACAAGGAGTCCGGCATTGTGCTGGACAAGGAGGAGGGCGATGCGCGTCTCAAGGTCACTCCGTAAACCCACAGTCGTGCCACGACCGCGCGTAGCGCCGCACATCGCTGCTTTGCCCAAATCCGGCATCCGCGACTTCTTCGAATTAGTCAATACCATGGAGGACGTCATCTCCCTTGGCATTGGTGAGCCGGACTTCATAGCCCCTTGGAAAATTCGCGAGGCGACCATCTATTCGTTGCAGCGCGGCTATACCCACTACACATCGAACCTCGGCGACCCGAAGCTCCGCCAGGCGGTCTGCAAATACTTCGCGCGACGTTTCGGCGGGAGCTACGACCCCAGGAACGAGTGCATCATCACCGTCGGTGTCTCCGAGGGGCTAGACATCGCCACACGCGCGGTCATCTGCCCCGGCGACGAGGTGCTCTATCACGAGCCATGCTATGTCTCCTACGGCCCCACTGTCCGCATGGCACACGGCGTGCCGGTTCCGGTGGTCACCCGTGCCGAGCACGACTTCGTACTACAGGTAAGCGACCTGGAAAAAGCGGTCACGCCCAGGACCAAGGTCCTGATGCTCAACTACCCCAACAACCCTACCGGCGCTGGCATGACCGCCGAGGACAAGCGGAAGGTTGCCGACTTCGCCGTGAAACACGATCTCCTCGTCTTCTCGGATGAAATCTACGACGAACTCTCCTACGTCCCGCGCTCACCCTCCATCGCGACGTTGCCAGGGATGCGCGACCGCACCGTCGTCTTCAACGGCTTCAGCAAGGCCTTTGCGATGACCGGCTATCGGATTGGTTATGCTGTCGGGCCTCATGACCTCATCGATGCGATGATGAAGATCCATCAGTATTCGATGCTTTGCGCACCAGGCCCCTCGCAGTTCGGCGCCATCGAGGCACTGAACAACGCCGATGAAGAGCGCGACCAGATGCATGACGAATACGAGCAGCGCCGGAATGTCATCGTCAGGCGATTCAACGACCTAGGGCTTCACTGCTTCAAACCCCGCGGCGCCTTCTACGTCTTCCCCGACATCCGTTCCACGGGCATGACCTCGATGGAGTTCGCGACCAGCCTGCTCCGCGAGCAGCGCGTGGCAGTCATCCCTGGCACTGCCTTCGGAGCCTGTGGAGAAGGCTTCGTGCGGTGTTCCTACGCGACCTCAATGGAGGGCATAGAAACCGCTATGGAACGTATCGGAGTTTTCCTGAAGAAGCGTGGACTGCGCTAAAGGGACAATATGGACAGCCTGACCAACACCTGGGGCATCTGGGAATTGCCCGACGGCCCCGCCGATCGCAAGGTCGAACTCGACATGGGCTGCGGAAAGGGACGCTTCACCACCACGCTGGCGCACCGCTACCCCGACCGGCTGGTACTCTGCAACGACGTAATGAGCGACCGCCTCCGCATCGTGGAAAAGCGCGGAATCCGCGAGGGCCTTGCGAATCTGCGGGTGCTAAGGGCCGCCAGCCTGGCATTGGTCTCCTACCAGTTGCCGCCCGACTCCATCGACCGCATGCATCTGCTCTGCCCTGACCCCTGGCCGAAGAAACACCACCTCGCCCGCCGCCTCGTCTGCACCGACTTCCTCTGCCGCGTGCCGCGCATTCTCAAGCGCGGCGGGGTCTTCCACCTCTCCACGGACTATGTGCCTTATTTCGAAGATTGGCTGCGGATGTTCGCCCAACTCCCGCACCTCTACGAGCCATTCCCCGAGGGAGTCGCTGACGTCGCCGACATCAAGACCGATTTCGAACTCCTCTGGAACTCCAAGGGAACCCCCGTCCAACACATCGCTTTTCGGCTAAAGGGGTAAAGGAGGATCACGAGAACTTTTCTGGCCTGGATTTTCTATTGTTTTAAGATTAATCCCTAGCATCAAAAATGAATCTTCATAATTGTTAATTGCCAATTTTATGAAGTCCATCTGTATTCCATGTTCAGGTCCCGTCGAGGTCGGCGATTATCTGCCAATCATCGACCATCCGCTTTTCCAGCGACTGCGTCACTGCCGCCAACTAGGTTTGAACGACCTGATTTTCCCTGGCGCTCAGCACACGCGCTTCGAGCATGCCCTGGGCGTTCTGGCACGCACACGCCGATGTGCCCGGATTCAGCATTTTGACACCGACCAGCAGCGTACTCTGGAACTCTTCGCGTTGCTACACGACCTCGGCCATGGCCCCTGTTCCCATCAGGTCGAACCCGTCCTTTCGCAGAACCACCATCAACGGGGCCTGCAATGCCTTGAGAAAATGTCCCAGGCCATCCAGGCCTGCGGGGTGTCGGTTGAACTCCTTCAGTCCATGCTGGCTGGGCAGCATCCCCTCGGCGCATGGGTCAGCGACCGCAACCTTGGAACCGACAAACTGGACTACCTTGAACGTGATGCCTTCCACATCGGCTTCACCGGCGTGCCGGATATCGAGACAATTCAATACCAGACAATTGAGACCGCCGATGGCACTTTGGCCCTCAATGAGAAATTCATCGAGGAAGGCAAGCGGCTCCAGAAATTCTACTCCTATCTCCACCAGCACGGCTACCTCAATAAGACCGCGCTGGCCGCGCAGCGTTTAATGCAACGGGCGCTGCAGGAGGAACTCCTTCTTGCTTCCGACCCCGCGGCCATCGAAGAGGAAATCTGGGAGTGGACGGACTCGCAGCTCTTCGCCTGGCTCGCCAAGGCCAAATCCAAACTCGCCCGGCAGCTCACCGCGCGGCTGGTCACTCGTCATCTTTATCGGACTTGCCTTTGCATCAAGCCCGATGGCTATGCATATGTGGAAAATACCGTGGGGAAGCCGATTATGGTCAAAGAGTGGTCTCGTGCAAAACTCCTCCACTTCTCCAATGCCATGCGTTCCCTGACGCAACTACGCGACCTGGAAGACCGTCTCGCCGCCGCCGCCAGACTTGCGCCAGGGGAGATTGTGTTGGCCGCAATGCCTTATTTTACCAAACTGCTCCCAAAGGACCTGCGCATCGCCAACGGCGGCCCGGGAGACTACTGGCTCTTCGAGAAGGACCGCGACCACAAGGCGTCACTTGAAAGCGACTACCTGCGAACCTTCGCAGTGCGAATTGTCACGCCGCCAGAATATCGTGAGCGCATCGCCAGAAATCCCGCCCCCCTTCTGGAAATCCTGGAGTCGTAAAGCTCCACACGTGAGGACACGAAATACGCTTCCCCTTACCAGCTTATGCGCACCGTCGGCAATTGGCGCGACAATATTTCCTGCATGCTCAAGCGCCATGCGCGGCGGTTGGAGGTCTCCGCTGTTCCGGTCGATTCCGCCGCCTGGACGGGAGTCGGGGTGGTCACTTTCAGCGTACATTCAAATCCATCCAGCAACTCTGCAAGACGCTGTGCATGGGCGGCATCCACCTTCTGGGACAATTCCCCCTCGGGCATCGCCAGTTCAAAGAAGCAGCCTTGTTTCTCCGCCGTCGGCCCGCGAAAATGAATCGGGCCGAAAACCCCGCTCTGAAGTGCTTCTCCGGCATCCAACGCCACTACCGTGAACTCCACCCGCCGGCTCTCGTCGAGCTGATGGTAAAGTGAATAATTTTCAACATAGACCCCTGACAGATCCGAAAACTGCCGCCGGACGGCATCTTCATCCAGTACGCCTCCGACTGCGGCGAGGCCCATCTGATCTGTAGCCTCTTTTTGAAGAGCCGTCAGGAAACCCGCCCAGCGATTGGGCACCTCATAGGCATAGGTCACCCTCATTCCTCCTGAGGCATCAAAGACAAAGCTTTGCTCAACTGTCAAGCCCCGCGCCTGCATCACGCTGAAAGCCAACAGCGTAAACAAAAACATCATTGGTTTGCGGCAGGTCGTGGCCATAAACAGGTTTATATTAGAGGGAGGGGCATTTTGAAGTTGTCCTATAACATAACTGTAAATTCCCGTTTTTCCTTCTGACTGCCGGCATTCAGCCATCCGCCATGAGTCTCTCCCAAGACCAATCTCCTTCTCCGGTATCAAAACTTGGATTGTCACTCGCGGTCCTCGGAATTCTCTGCTTCAGCACCATCGAACTCACCTGCAAGGCTCTCCGGGAGCGCATCGATGCCGTCGGCGGCACCCCGATCAACGGCTTCCTGATGTGTTTCTTGCGCTTCTTCTTCTCCGGAATTGTCTTGATTGCCCTTTTCTATCCGGCTTTCCGGCACTGCGGGAGACGCCTCAAAGCCTGCGACTGGCTGGCATTTCTGATCAACGGCCTGACCTGCGTGACCATCTCCATTTCCTTGTATCAGTTTTCCCTGCCGTATTTCCACAACGCCTTCTCCGCCGCCGTCGTTTTTAGTTCCAATGCGCTCTTCACCATCATCTTCGCCCGCTTTGTCAACGGCGAGCCATGGAATGTAAAAAAATGGCTTGCCATGGTGGTGGGAATCTGCGGCATTCTTTGCTTTTTCTTCGAGTCCGGACGCCCCGACCGCACAATCAGTCTGGGCTTGTTGTTGATGGGATGTTCCGCCTTGACATTTGCCCTAAGCGTTTGCATTACCCGCCGGATCGTCAAACGCTATGGCGCGGGGCTGTTCATGGGGTTCTCCTCGCTGATTGGCTCGATGCTGGTCATCCCTTTGGCACTGTGGAAATACCAGCCCGGTGAACTGAATTCCTGCCGTTCCGGACTGCTCGAACTCATCATCGTCGTTGTCGTCGGGACCATCCTGGGCTACACGCTCTACTACGGTTCCATGAAATACATCACGGCCTACCTGGCGTCCATGACCTTTCTTCTGAAACCCATTTTCGCCTGCCTGTTGGCATGTCTGCTCGCGGGCGAAAAGATGAACGCCTGGACGGTTGCCGGAACCGTCATCATCGTCTGCTCCCTCGTGGTCACCAGCCTCCCCGGCGACCGACGAAAGCCACTGTCAGGCGAAGATGTTAAACCTGGGTCAAAATGACGCTGACGCACGACACATTTGCTACTGCCGCCAGCCAGGAAGCGAATTTCCTCGCCGAGAACTTCGCCGAGTGGGAAAGGCCACGGTATTTTCTGCGGGTTGACGGCGGCTTCGTCCTCCAAGGACTCTTCGACGACGAGCCACAGTGCAAGGTACTTCTCGGTCATCTCGCGCTGCCGCCCCGTCCAAACGCGGACGGGGAACAGCCGCAGATACTCTTCGGACGTTGCCACGGCGTGCCAATATTGGTTCATGCGGGCGGTTGGCGTACCGCCGATGGACACGGGGTTCTCCCGGGGCTTTTCCCTGCAGCGGTCGCCCATTCCGCCGGAGCTAGGAATGCCTTGTTTATCGATTGCGCCCTGAGCCTGAATCCAGACCTCAAGTCTGGGAGGTGGGCAATGCTTACAGATTTCATCAACGGCTATGCTTTTTCACCAATTGAAGGCCTGCACCGACACCTGGAACAGCCTTTCCCGAATCTGGCCGAGACACTTTCGCAATTCCAGAACTCCGAGATCATCAACGCCCTCGCGGTAATCGGCGAAACCCCGATGCTATGCACTTTTCTGGGACGCCCTGGATTTCACCTGGCCACTCCCGCCGAAGCGGCGCTCGCCCGCAGCCAGGGGGCAGACCTGCTCGGGCATGACCTGGTCCTGCAGCTTATCTTCGCCAATGCGATGGGCTTTCGGACCTCCAGTCTGGTCCTGGCCGGCGTACAGCTTCTTCCCGGCGCCGACGCCACACGCCTTGCACGGAAGGACTTTCTGGAAGCAGCCGCATTTTGCTCGCCGCAACTCGTTCGCGCCCTTCGACGTTCCATTGCGGAACTCGAACACCGCCCGCAAGATGCGGAACCCGACTCCGTTGCGCCGATGGCAGACCAATCCACCCCGGACGCCGACGAACTCATCGCCGCCAGCATCCGCCGGGCCGCCACCCGGACATCGCCACTCTCAAAATACCTGAAACGATGACCGCTGCCGCAAGGCAAGTTCCCACCAAGTGCGCAGGCACCCTTTTGCGGAAGCGGCATACGACATAGCACCGCACATAAACGCAAGCAGGAATCAACATGCAAAACACCTTTCGCATTTTCCTACTAGTCTCCCTGCTTTTCATGACTCTGTCGATAGGCGCGGCCCCGTCGGACCCTGCCCGCCGTATCTGGCTCGGCGGCTATGAGGCAATGACACTGGCGGAGCAGGAGGAAAAAGACCATGCCGATCTGGCGGCACTGCGCCATTATGAACAGGCATTGGAGATTTTTGAACAAGTTCATCATGACTACCCGGACTGGAATGTCACAATCATCACGTTCCGTATCGATTACTGCCGGCAGAAAATCGCAAACATCAAGGAGCAGAACCGTCAAAACACCGCCTTTCTTTCACGGGAAGACCTCATTGCCCAGCTGGCTTCCGACAACGCCGAACTCCAGACCTGCCGTGAGCGAATCACTGTTCTTGAAACCCAGCTTCGCGAAATGCGAGACCAGTTGCAACTGGCTCGCGCCGAAGCCGCCGCCCAGACGGCCAACGAGGAAAACATCCGTATCCTCCGAGGCGACCGCGAGGTCCTCACTGCTCAGGTCCAGCGGTTGACCGCCGAACTCGCCGCCGCGCAAGAGGACCTGCGCAAAAACGCGACCCTTGCGCAGAATCTCGCAGAGGCCCAGGAGCTGGAAAGGCAACTCTCCGTCGTGCGCACCGAGCTGGAGCAGACCGGGCGTCTTCTGGAGCAGACTGCAACCGCCCGTGATGCATTGCTGCAGCAGACGCAACGGGAGGCACAATGGCACACCATGGCCATCGAGCAAATCGACGCCCTACGGCAACAGCTGGCCACGGCACAGCAAAGCGCCCAGGATTGGCAGCGTCAGGCTGCAGATTTGCGGCAGCAGGTCACGGACTTGCAAACGACACTCCAGCAGCAAAAAAAGGACCCGACGCTTCTGGCGGCAATCTCAGACGAGCAGGCTGCAGCCGAGCAACTTCGCGCAAAGCTGGGCGCCATTGAGGCCGAACTGCAAGGCGCGCAGATGGAAGTCCTCAATCTCCGGCGGCGCCTGATGCAGTCGGAAGAGACTGCGGCAACACAGCTCCAGGAACTCACCGACCTTCGGCGCCGGGCGGCCGCGACCAACCAGGCCTATGCCGAACAACGCCAGAGCGCCGAGGCCACGCAACTTAAGAACCAGCAGCTTGGCGCGCGCAACGAGGAACTTCAGCAGACCGTGGATTCCCAACGGGAACTCCTGGGGAAGATGGAGGCCACTGCGGCTCAGAATGAACAACACTTAAAGGAGGCCGAAGCCAGAATCAGCGCTTTGCAAGACAGAATTACCGCTTTGCAGGCACAGCTTGACGCGGCCACCAAGGCCAGCGAGGGCATCAGCGCCAATGCACAGGACACCGAAGCCGAACTTAGCCGCTGCCAGGCCGAAATCGCAGCCCTGAAAGAAAAGACCGAACAAACAAGCCAGGCTCTAGCGACGGCGCAAGTCACTGTCCAGACCCAGAAGGAACGCATCGATGAACTGATGCAAAGCACCCAGGCCGAAGAGGCCGTCAAGGCGGCGGAACGCGTCTGGATGGCACAGTTGCAGGAACTGCGCTCGCAACTGGAGGAATCCACCCGCAAACAACACGACCTCGAGATTGCGCTGATCCGGCGCGAGAATGAAAAAAACGCTCTCGCCGAGGCTCTTCGCGCACAGGAGGAGGCAACCGCCACAGCCAATGCCGCGGCGGCAAAGGCAGAAGCCGAGTCACTTCTTACACCGGCGGTTCCCGCCATCGAGGAAGTGGCCTCCCAGCCAGCCACTTTGCTTTCACGCCAGGACGCCATCATCCTCCGTGCCTACATCCGTCAAGGCGTCGATGCCGAGCGGGCGGGGAAAAATGAATCCGCGCAGTGGAATTACGAACAGGCGTTGGCCATCCAGCCAGAAAATCCCACCGCGCTCAAGCGCCTGGGCGTCCTGGCGTATGGACGAAATGATTTCTCCGAGGCATCCAAATATCTCACCGCCGCCTTCCGACTGAACCCGGACGACCATGACATCCTTCTGGCGCTTGGCTTCACGATGCTACAACTCAACCAGCCGCAATGGGCCCTGGCCTACCTCTCACGTGCCGTCGCACTAAAGCCACAGGATTTCCAGACGACAAAGCTCTTTGGAAATGCACTGAGCACCCTGCAATGGCGGGACGCCGCCATCCGGCAGCTCACTCGTGCATTGGAACTTCAGCCCACCGACGGCGAGACCGCCATGACGTTGGCCATGCTTCAGATGACCCTGGCCTCCGAAACGGATTTGGCCTCCCAGCGCGACCCGGTCCATCAGGAGGCCCTGCGGCGCCTGGCGGCCGCACAGCGCAAAAAAGCCTTGGAATGGTACCGCCGGGCTGTCGCCAATGGTGCCCAGCCCGATCCGCGGCTGGAGGAGGACCTTTCTCATAACTAATAATACTAATTGTTTATTATGAAAAAAATAATTCAAATTTTTCTCTTTTTTATCGCATCCATGGCGTTGGTTGCGATGGATGATGAAGCCGCGAAATACTTCGACCTTGCCAAGCAATTCGAGGTACGCGAAGTCGCGACCGCCCCAAAATGGGCCATTCGCGCCGTAGATCCGCTCCTCCGGGTCGTCTGGCTCACTGACCAGCATATTACAGATATCGACTCCATCAAAATGAGCCACGACGCCCTCGTGTATATCCGGGACGTGTTAAAGCCGGACGCCGTATTCATCACCGGCGACAACATCGGCACCAACCCGAAAGGAATGAAAGGGGCCTCCACCACCTTCCAACGCCAGGCGGATTTCAAGGCCATGCTGAAAAAAGCCCTCCGCGAGATTCCTTTCTGGGTCATTCCCGGAGACAACTGGCCCAAGGACTTCGACAAGGTCTTCGGCGCCACGCACTACAGCTTTGACCTCGGGGGCTTCCACTTCATCTTCAACACCGTGGATGTCACGGGACAGAATAATGGTTGTTCGCGTTTCAGCGAGAAAACCTGGAAATGGCTCCGCGCCGACCTGGCCGACCATCCCTCGCAACCTGTCATCTACCTCCAGCACGAGCCCTGTCTGCCACCTTCGTTCCTAGATGCGCCGCAACTCGCCGACCTCTTCGACGAGACCCCGCAACTCCTTCTCGCCATCGCCGGACATCTCCACCTCGACCTGGAGTTCACCAAACAGCACTGGTCACAATGGGTGGGGCCTTCCGTAGGACGCAGTCATCGTCCAGGCTTCAAGCTCATCGCCTTTTATTCCGACCAGATTGTTGCCACCACCCACGAGTGGGATCCCGCTTCCAAGAATTTCCGGCCGATAAACAAATTCCAGCGCGTGAAGGTCCCAGAAGCGCTGCGAAGCGCATTGCACCGACTGGAACCCGGCGAGACACTTGCTGGATATGCGGAATTGCCGCCCGAGCCCCGGGAAATCAACCCCCGACTGGACGAGCTGGCCCCAATTGTAATGAAAAACGTAAAAGCCTTCGGGCTACGCTTCGCCATGAAGCGTCTTCTCCCCCAATGAACCGATGCCTGTCAAACTACTGAACCTGTCCGATGCCGCTCTCTTTCTTCACATGGACGAAAAGGACCTTCGCGCGATGGCGATGGGCGGCGAGCTCCCCTGCATCCGGCAGGGCATGCGCCTGATGTTCGAGCGCGAGGAACTGGACAACTGGTACACCCACCGGCTGCTTCACCACCTTCCCCTGAAGCAGCTCGCACGTCCTCCGGCGGAACCGTCGCTTCATCTGGCGGATTACTGCCGCCTGGAAACCATGTCAGCCGCCCTGGAAGGCAAGACCAAGCCCGCGATTCTCAAGGCGCTTACCGCCCTGGCCGAACGCTCCGGACTGCTCTACGACCCTTCGGAATTCCTGGAGAATCTCCGACGGCGTGAGGAAATCTCCTCCACCGCCATGCCGGAGGGCGTCGCGCTTGTCCACCCCGAGAATCGTGATGAGTTCCTCTGCGAGGCGCCATTCGTCTGCATTGCCAAGGCAAAGACGCCGGTCTTCTTCGGCGAGGAGAATGGCGGGGCCACCGATCTCTTCTTTGTCATCGCCGGCCCGGACAGCGAGCTCCATTTGCGGTTGCTGGGCAGAATCTGCCAGCTCATTTCCTCCACGGCATTGCTGGAAAGGCTCCGCGAGGCGACCACCTCCGAGGAAATGCTCGCCGTCACCCAGGAATTCTGACGGACAAGCCATTTAACGTCAAGGCGAGAGGTCGTTGGAAAGTTATTGAAGAGCCCCGTTGAGGAATTCTCCGTTTCATTCACAGTCTTGGCTTTATAGGATATATTACTTTGTTTTCTCTTTCCTCCAACGAGTCTTTGTTTTGTTTTTCCACCTATGGCTACTGACAATGCTGCTGAGTCCACGACGACCTACGTCGCCGATTTCATGAACAAGCTCGTGTCGCTGTGCAAGCGTCGCGGAATCATCTTTCAAAGCTCCGAAATCTACGGTGGCTTCAATGGCTTCTGGGATTACGGCCCCAATGGTGCGCCCCTGCGCCGCTCCGTCGAGCGCGCCTGGTGGAAATACATGGTCGAGGACCGCGACAACGTGGTGGGGCTGGATTCCACCATCATCTGCGCGCCGATGGTCTGGAAGGCCTCCGGCCACGTGGACCAGTTCTCCGACCAGATGACCGACTGCAAGGACTGCAAAAAGCGCTGGCGTGTGGACCAGCTGCCCGTCCCTGGCGAATGCCCAGCTTGCGGCAGCCACAACCTCACCGAGCCGCGCGACTTCAACCTGATGATGAAGACCTACGTCGGACCCGTCTTTGACGAGGAGCACAAGGCCTACCTGCGCGCCGAAACCTGCCAGCCCATCTTCGTGGACTTCAATACCATCCGCGTTGCCACCCGACAGAAGCTCCCCTTCGGCATCGCCCAGACCGGCAAGGCCTTCCGCAACGAGATCAACCCCCGCAACTTCACCTTCCGTTCCCGCGAGTTCATGCAGATGGAGATGGAGTTCTTCTGCGAGGACGAGGGATCTCTCGACTGGTTCGACTACTGGATGAAACAGCGCTGGGAGTTCTATACCAAAGTCCTCCGCATCCCCGAAAACAAGCTTCGCTGGCACTGGCACGAGAAGCTCGCCCACTACGCCAAGAAGGCCGTGGACATCGAGTTCGAATTCCCCTTCGGCTGGGATGAGGTCGAGGGCATCCACCACCGCGGGACCTGGGACATGTCCCAGCACGCGAAATTCTCTGGCGAGGAAGCCGCATGCAGCGTCTTCAACCCCGACACCAAGGAATCCCGCTTCCCCACCGTCGTCGAGACCTCCTGCGGACTGGACCGAATTTGCCTCATGCTCCTCTGCAACGCCTACGAAGAGGACACTGCCGCCACCCAGAAGGCGGACAAGGACGAGGACATCCGCGTCGTCCTCCACCTTCCCGCCAGAATCGCGCCTGTCCAGGCCGCCGTGCTGCCCCTCTCCAAAAAACTTGAGGCTCCCACGCGTGAACTCCAAAAGGCCCTCCGCGCAGCCGACATCCGCACCGAATATGACGACACCGGCTCCATCGGCAAGCGTTATCGCCGCCAAGATGAAATCGGAACGCCATTCTGCGTGACCTACGACTTCGAGACCGAGAACGACAACGCGGTGACCGTGCGGGAACGCGACTCGATGCAGCAGGAGCGCATCGCCATTGCCGAGCTACCCGGCTACCTTCTCGGGCGCATCCACGCGTAGGAACGCCGTTCGTTGGCCGGGGCGTACGGGACCCGACGACGGACATCGGACGCGTGCCGCCAGCCTTTAATCTGCGAAGGGCGCGCTGAAGCGCGATCCTCCCGCCTAACCCCTAACCTCCAGCTTTTTGCATGAAACTCCGGACCGCCTTCCTCAGTCTTCTGGCATGCCTGCTTCTGACGAATGCCATCTGGTGCTATTGTGCCTACAGCAAGGAAGCCAAGGCCAGCAACTCCTCCGAAGTCCTGGAGCGGCTGAACCTTCTCATCGACGTCATGCAGATCCTTCGGGAGAATTATGTCGATGAGGAGGCAGTCACTCCGGACCGGCTGCTTGACAATGCGATCATCGGCCTGGCCTCGGAACTGGACCCCTACACAGAATACATGCCCCCCGAGGTCGCGGAGGAATTCACAAAGTATTTCGAAGCCAATTCCTTTGCGGGGGTCGGCCTGCAAATCACCATGAAAAATGGCTGGGTCACTGTGGTCAATACCATCGAAGGCACTCCCGCCGCACGGGCCGGCGTTTTGCCGAATGACCAGATCATCGCCGTGGACGGGGAGAGCATGGACGGCAAGACCACGGACGAGGTTGTGATGCTCCTGCGCGGCGAAGAGGGAACCACGGTATCTGTTACCTTCCACCGTCCGGATTTAAACGAGGATATCTCCATCGAGCTGGTGCGCGCAGAAATCCCCATCACGCACGTGGACAATGTCCATATCCTTCCGGAAACCACCATCGGCTATTTGGGGTTCCACGAATTCGCCGGAGACGCCCCGCAGGAGTTTGAAAAGGCATTGCGCCAGCTGGTCGAAGAAGAGGCCACTGCAATCATCATCGACCTGCGACAGAACCCGGGCGGCTTCGTCGACCATGCGGTGGAAATCTGCAGCATGTTCCTTCCTGACAAATTGCTGGTGGTTTCTATCGAGGGGCGCAACCCCGATACCACGATCAGCCATTTCACGGCACAACGCTATCATCTCCCGGATCGAATTCCCGTGGTGCTGCTGATTGACGGAGGAAGCGCCTCCGCCGCCGAAATCATGGCACAGTGCCTGAAAGACTACAACCGCGTGACGCTGATCGGGGAACGTACCTTCGGAAAAGGCATTGTACAGACATCGTTCAATATGCCCCAGGGGGGAATGCTGAAACTGACAATCGCAAAATACTTTACAAAGAGCCGCAAACCCATCCACCAGCAAGGAATCGAGCCAGACATCAAGGTGAAACTCTCGCGCGACGAGTATGTCCAGCTCAACAGCATTTTCAACCGCGACGAACGCGAAAAACTCGACCGCTGCATCCAGACTGCTGTCGCTTTCATCCAGGGAGGATGCGTACTGCCGGAAAGCCCGGAAGACCCCGAAAGCCCGGAAAGCCCGGAAGACCCGGAAGATCCGGAGAATCAAGAATAATCATTTCCATGGCCAATTGCGAACTATGATTAAAGTAACAATAGTCGGCGCGGCCGGCCGTATGGGCCGCATGCTCATTCAGGAAATCGCCAGCACTCCGGATTTGGAGCTGGTTGGTGCCCTGGAATCCGAGCAATGTCCCTTTCTTGGGTTGGATGCCTCTCAATTGGCAGGCTTGCCGGCCTCCGGCGTGAAAATCACCGCGGACTGCGACCAGGCAGTTAACCCTTCGGACTGCGTAGTGGATTTCACCATCGCCTCCGCCACGCGAACGCTGGCGCCCAAAGTTGCGGCGCTGGGCAAAGCGCTAGTCATCGGATCCACCGGCCTGACTGCAGAGGACTCCCGGATGCTGGATGAACTGGCCGCCAAGGGCGCCAGGATTGTCCAATCCCCCAACATGTCCGTCGGTGTGAATTTGCTTTTTGCGCTGTGCGCCAAGGTCACTCCGCTTCTGGGTGACTCCTATGACATCGAAGTCGTGGAGATGCACCACAACCAGAAAAAGGACGCACCCTCCGGAACCGCCGAGAAACTAGGCCAGATCCTGGCGCAGGCACGGGGACTGGACTATGAAACGGACACGCGGCATGGCCGAGTCGGCCTCGTCGGCGCACGTCAAAAGAACGAAATCGGCATGCACTCCCTGCGGGGTGGCGACGTTGTGGGCGACCACACGGTCATCTTCGCAACCAGCGGCGAGCGCATTGAGTTCACCCACAAGGCATCCAGCCGCCAGACCTTCGCGCACGGCGCCATGCGTGCAGTGCAATTCCTCGCCAAGGCCGGGCCGGGCCGTTACGACATGATGGATGTCCTTGGCCTGAAATAAACTTCCCATCGGAATGTCATCCACCGTATTCCATCGAAATCCCGCCCTGCATCCAGTCTTCCTGGCGTTAAGTGTGGCGCTTCATCTGGCGGCAATCGTCGGATACATTTGGTATTCCAAATGGAAGCCCGCCATGCCTCCGTTGCCAATAGAGAATATCATTGAAGTCACAATGTTTGAACTAGACCAGTCGGCCAGCGCCCTCCCCCAAGAGAGCATACCAGTGGTCGAACCCACGCCGGAACCAGTGGTCGAACCCACGCCGGAGCCCGTGGTCGAACCCACGCCGGAGCCTGTGGTCGAACCCACGCCACCCGAGGAGACTACTGTGGCAGCCGAAGAAGAACTGCCTTTGCCCAAACCGAAAACCCGCGAGGAACTTCTGAGAGAGCGCATTGAAAATGCTCCAATGTCCAAAGATCCTCCAAAGACGCCGCAGAAACCGCGCCGACAGCAACAGCAGCAGACGGATGAGGCCATTCGCCGAATTCAGGAACGAGTCAGCCAGACCGCCAATTCCGTAAAACCCAAAGTAGCGACCTCTTCCGGCGGGAAGGTGGTCGGGGTTTCCGCTGCGCAAATGTCCCGCTATCAAGCGTACATGTCGAACTGCGCCACCCCGAAGCTTGCTTCCCTATGGAATCAATACGGCCCTTCCGGGCTGGACATTGTGCCGAAGCCCGCCACCCTAACCCTTGTTGTCGAACCAAGCGGCCGGGTATCCTCCTACGTGATTTCCGCCCGTTCGGACAGCGCCGCTGTCAATCAAGGCGCCGACGCCGTTGGCAAGGCTTTGATGCAGCAGGGTCTTCCGCCCTTCAAGCAGGTCGGACTCGCCACTGAGGGAAATGCCTCCCTCACCATCAATTTCACATTGAAATACGAGCACTGACGACTTGCCATGCACGACCACTCCGGACATTTTCTCACCCGCGCAGGTCTCAAGGTCAAGCTGGTTGGACGCAATCTCGAAGACTTGCGCCCCTTGCTGAAGCCGTATTCCGTACAACTGATTGAAGATGGGGACAACACCACGCCCGACCTGGTAATCAGCCATGGCGGCGACGGCTCCTTGCTGGGCGCGGAACGCGAATACCCCGGTATCCCGAAATTCCCCCTCCGCGACCGCCGCAACAACCCCAAATGCCCTCGCCATGAAGAGCCGACACTCCTGAAGCAGCTCTTCAAAGGAGAGCTGCCTGGAGACGCACTCCCCAAGCTCGTGGCCACCACCCAGGCGGGGGAACGCCTTTCCGGCCTCAACGACATCGTTGTCTCCCGCGAGGTCCATCTCGGCGCCATCCGAACCCGACTCTATGAAAACGGACGACTTCTTCGGGCACAAGTCATTGCGGACGGCGTGGTATTCTGCACGGCCTTTGGCAGCACGGGGTATTTCCAAAGCATCACCCGCGGAAACTTCCAGCGTGGCATTGGAATCGCTTTCAGCAATTCCATGGACGGCGACAGTTTCACCATCCTTCCGGAAAACGCGGTCATCGAACTTGAACTCCTCCGTGGACCGGCCTCGTTGGTGGCCGACAACAACCCATGCATCCTCCCGCTGGCGGACGGCGCACGGCTCAGCCTTCGCCTTGCCAGACAACGCACTCTCGTCTTCGGCCTGGAGGCTTTCCGTTGCCAGGACTGCTACCTCCTGCGCCGCAATGGCGTCCATTAATCTAAGGCACACGCTCCATGTCACCAAGAACCTACTGTGTTATCTTCATGCTTCTGTGCGGCTACATTGCCGGAAGCATACCGTTTGGTTTTCTGATCGGGATGTTAAACGGCATTGACATCCGAAAATACGGCAGCCACAACATCGGGGCGACAAACGTCACCCGGGTTCTGGGCATCGCGTATGGCCGCGTCTGCTTTTTCCTCGACTTTCTCAAGGGCGTACTTCCTGTATTGCTCATCGGTTATGGCTATGGCCGCCATTCGCTCATCGGCTCAGCCTGGGGCGGGGTTCTTGTTGCAATCGGCTGCGTGCTTGGACACATGTTCCCCTGCTGGCTGAAT
Source organism: Victivallales bacterium (assembly GCA_017417585.1). Classification (GTDB taxonomy): domain Bacteria; phylum Verrucomicrobiota; class Lentisphaeria; order Oligosphaerales; family Oligosphaeraceae; genus RGIG1601. Next base: position 2,115 of record JAFPYX010000061.1, on the reverse strand, counting down.
TTCAAAGGAGGAAAAGGCGTGGCCACCAGCATTGGAGCACTTATCGTGCTCGCCTTCTGGCCGGTCATCATTGCGCTGCTGGTCTGGTGGTATGTCTATCAGACCACCAAAATCGTCTCGCTGGCCAGCCTGGCGACCGCCATTGCCACGCCAGTTGCCGCGCTGGTCCTCAGACTTCTGGGATGGTCCCATACGCACTGGCTCACCATCGTTCTGATGTTCATCATCGGTGCCATTATCTTCTGGAGGCATCGGGAAAACATCGACCGCCTCCTGCATGGCAAGGAAAATTCCTTCAAACGATAAATCTGTTGTCTTTTACTGAAATGAGCTCCGAACAAATCCCCGCCAACAATTCTGCCGCCGACACTTCCACCCAGGACCTCGGTAACGTCATCGCACAGCGCAGGGCCAAAGTCGAGACGATGCGTGCCGCCGGCAAGAACCTCTACGGCCATCGCGTCGATGACCTGACATCCACTGCGCAGATCCGCGCCGAGTTCGTCCCGCCTGCCGAGGGCGAGGAACCGTCGGCCACCCCGAAGATCTACCGTGTCGCCGGCCGCATGATGGCGCGGCGCATCATGGGCAAGGCGTTGTTTGCAAACCTCAAGGACGAGTCTGGCGCGATGCAGTTCTACATGCAACGCGACGAGGTAGGCGTGGAGGCGTACCAGGAGTTCAAGCAGCTGGATCTGGGCGACATCATCCTCATCGAGGGCTTCGCCTTCGTCACGCGCACCGGCGAACTCTCCATCCACGTGAAGCGGTATGAGCTGCTCTCCAAGTCGCTGCTGCCGCTGCCCGAAAAGTTCCACGGCCTGCAGGACCAGGAGCAGAGATACCGCCAGCGCTATGTGGACCTCATCTGCAACGACGACTCACGGCACGTGCTCGCCATGCGCTCCAAGATCATCCAGGCCTGCCGGGAATTTCTGCTCAAGCGCGGCTTCATGGAGGTCGAGACGCCCATCCTGCAGACGCTGGCAGGCGGCGCCGCGGCACGCCCCTTCAAGACCCACTTCAACGCGCTGAACATCCCGATGTATATGCGCATCGCCCCGGAACTCTACCTCAAGCGCCTGATTGTCGGCGGCTTCGAAAAGGTCTTCGAGATCGGGCGGGACTTCCGCAACGAGGGCATGGACCACAAGCACAACCCAGAATTCACCGTGCTGGAGCTCTACCAGGCCTACTCCGACTGCCAGGGCATGATGGAAATCATGGAGTCCATGATCACCACTGTCGCCCAGCAGACCATCGGAACCCTCGTCATCAAGGGCGAGGACGGCCATGAGATCAACCTCGCCAGCCCCTGGCGACGGGTCTCCTTCCATGAGCTGCTGGAAGAGAAGATGGGCGCCGACTGGTGGAGCCTCTCCCTCGACGAACAGCGCGCAAAGGCAAAGGCGCTCGGACTCGAAATCACCGACGACATGGACTCCTTCCATGTCTCCCACGAGATCTACGACCGGCTTATCGAGGACACGCTCATCCAGCCCACCTTCGTCACTCGGCTGCCCGCCTATCTCGTGCCGCTGGCCAAGCGCTGTCCCGACAACCCTGAGCTCGTGGATGTCTATGAACTTGAAATCGACGGCCGCGAGATGTGCCCCGGATACACCGAACTCAACGACCCCATCGACCAGCGCTCCCGCTTCGCCGCCCAGCTTGTCGGCCGCGCAGACGCCGAAGGAGAGGTTGACCGCATCGACGAGGATTTCCTTACTGCCCTTGAATATGGCATGCCGCCCACCGGCGGGCTTGGCCTCGGCATGGACCGACTGGTGATGCTGCTTACCGGCACAGAGTCCATCCGTGATGTCATTTTATTCCCCGCGATGCGACCGAAATAAGCTGTGGCAATGCCATGCTGACCAAGCCAGAAACCCGGTGGACAGGAGGATAATCCGCCGGGGCCACAAAGCGTGAACCGAGAATTTGGGATGCCGACTTCAGACGAAGTTGGGGCCCAGACGCCAGGCTTGGAACCAGTGGGAAAAGGATTCCTATGCCTTTAACCTTTAACCTCAGACCTGGGACCTCAGACCTCAGACCTGATGGCTGGGACCTCGGACCTTTCACCTTTCACCTCTAACCTCTAACCTCTAACCT
>JAFPYX010000060.1 GCA_017417585.1 Victivallales bacterium | reverse complement strand
GTCCATGACCGACAAGACACCTCTCGCCGAACTGTTCGGACTGGAGGACAGAATTGAACCAGACAGTAATGAAACGCCATTTTTGCCGGGTCTCTTTGATTAAAACAAAATTCCTCCTCATTTTAATGGGACACTAGTGATTGTAAATAGGGAGTGCATCCTGTCAAGCGATAATGGCTGGGGGGACAAGTGTCGGTTTTAATAGATTCTGCACGTTTCTTCTTGCCAATCTTCTTCAGGGAGGCTATATTTGTAACAGTTTTTTTTTCTTGTTTCTATTGGCCATATCACCCCTAACAATTGGTACCTACGATGCATTCTCTGAAAAAACTCTTCTCGGTGCTGTTCACCGCCGTAGTCTTCTGTGTTTTTGTTTCCGGGTGTTCAAAGGAGTCGTCGGAAACGGCGACTGCTCCTGCACCTGTATTCGAACATGCGTCCCCCGAACCTCTGCCGGATGAGCCAGAGGTCCCGAAAGTCACGAAGCCCAAGTATGTGTTCCTCTTCATCGGTGACGGCATGTCCATCCCGCAGCGCATGGTGACCGAGCAGTTCAGCATGCTGACTCGTGGCAAGGGATTGGCCATCAATAACCTGCAATGCCAGGGCGTGACCACGACCTCTTCCGCCGACTCCTTCATTACCGACTCCGCCGCCAGTGGAACTGCCATCGCCTGCGGCGAAAAGACCAACAACGGCCGCATCGGCATGGATGCCGAGGGCACGCGCCGTCTGGAGTCCTCCGCCGAGGTCGCCAAGGCCGCCGGCAAGAAGGTCGGCATGGTTACCAGCGTGACCATCAACCACGCGACCCCCGCCGCCTTCTACGCCCACAATGTCAGCCGTGTTAATTACTATCAGATTGGCCTGGACCTCATTGCCTCTGGTTTCGACTACTTCGGCGGCGGCGGCGTTGCCCAGAACAACAAAAATGACGATCCGCTGTACAAGGGTGACATCTACGAATTGGCCAAGGAAGCGGGCTACATCGTCGCTCGCAACCGCGCCGAGTTCGAGGCAATCACTCCCGGCGAGGGCAAGAAGGTCCTGGCCTCCGGTGCCCCGAACGAACTGCCCTATGACATCGACATGGGACCAGAGGACATCCACCTGGTCGAGTTCACCCGCCAGGCAATCGCCATGCTGGAGGACGGGCCGAATGGCTTCTTCCTGATGGTCGAAGGCGGACTGGTGGACTACATGTGCCATGCCAATGATGCGGCGGCCACCATCCGCGAGGTCCTCGCGCTGGACGAGTGCGTGGAACTGGCGTTGGATTTCGCTGCGAAGCATCCTGGCGAGACGCTGATTGTGGTGACTGGTGACCACGAAACCGGTGGCATGACGCTCGGTTTCGCTGGCACTGCCTACCAGTCCTTCATCCAGAATCTCGCCGCACAGACTTGCTCGCAGGAGGCGATGATTGTGAAATTCAATGCCCTCCAGGGCAAGACCTTCGATGAAGCCAAGGGCCTCATCACCGAATGCTCGGGATTGATTTTCGACCAGCCCGGCCAAGCCAAACTGGGCAATCTCTACCTCACTGCCAACGAACAGGCCGAAATCCAGAGCGCCTTCGACCGCCAGTTCAAGGACGGCGGAAACAATGGGCATGGCCTCACTACCGCAGTGATCAAGATGCTGGACAACAAGTCCGCCATCGGCTGGACCAGCGGCGCGCACACTGCGCTGCCCGTCTCCACCACCGCCAGCGGCGTCGGTGCCGAGAATTTCAGCAATGTGCTGGACAACACCAACATCGCTCAGCGCCTGAAGGAACTGGTGAAATAAAGTTCAAAGTTTACAGGTTAAAGGGTAAAGTTTAAAGTCCAAAGAGTTACGGCTTCTGATTTTCGATTTGAAGTTAAAGACTTCGACTTTAAACTTTTACCTTTTGACCTTAAACTCCATGATTATGCGTTGGTGGAAAGCCATCCGGGAAAACCCGTCGTTGCGCCGCAATCTAGTGACTCTGGCGGTGATGGTGGTCGCTTGCCTGGCACTCTGGCAGGTGGATTTGTTGCCACGGCAGGATCCCCAGCCCGGGCGCAAGGAACGCGCCCGGGTGGTCGAGGTGGACAACAGCGACCTGATGACCATCGGCCTGGTCCAGAAGGGCGTCCAGGCCCTCAAGGTCGAAATTCTGACTGGACGCTGGAAAGGCCAGGTCTTCAGCGCATCGAACATCGTTCGCGCCCAGCTGGAACTGGACAAGGTCTTTGAGCCGGGAGACATCATATTGGTAGCAGTGCTGGACGATGTTGACCCCGCCACTTACACGCTCAACGCCCAGGACCACTACCGCATCGGCTACACGGTGCTGCTCTTCGGGCTCTTTGCGGTTCTGCTGGTGGTCTTCGGACGCCTCACCGGCTTCAACGCGCTGCTCTCGTTTGTCTTTACCGCGCTGGTGCTCTGGAAGCTGGTCATTCCCCTGTGCCTGAAAGGCTGGAGTGCCATTGGCGTGTGTCTGGTCGCAGTGGTTATCCTCTCGGCCGCAATCATCTTTCTCGTCGCGGGACTCACCAAGAAGGGCGTGACTGCCTTTATCGGCGCCATCGCCGGCGTGCTGGCCAGTGCCGTGCTGGCGGGGCTCTTCACGAGGCTCTTCCGCATCAATGGCGGAGTGATGCCCTATTCGCTGGCACTGCTCTATTCTGGATACGAATTTCTTAGTCTTCCAAATATTTATATCGGAGCAATCTTCCTTTCTTCCTCTGGCGCGGTGATGGATCTGGCGATGGATGTCGCCGCCGGAATGGAAGAGGTCGTGCTACGTCGCCCCGAATTGCCGCGAGGCGAACTTCTGCTCTCCGGACTTCGCATTGGACGCAGCGTGGTCGGAACCATGACCACCACGCTTCTTTTGGCGTACTCCGGCGGGTACCTTACCCTCATGATGACCTTCGCTGCGCAGGGAACCAGCCCCATCGATTTCATCAACAACCCGTATGTGGCTTCCGAGACGGTCAAGACCATCATCGGAAGTTTCGGTCTCGTCCTCGTCGCGCCGCTGACCGCTATGGTCGGTGCGCTGATTCTCTGTCGGCATCACAAAGATATGACAAAACAGGACAAGAGCTGACAGTCTTACAAAAGAAAAGGAGAGGGCTTATGGAAATCAAAATAACGAATTTGGTCAAGCACTACGGCAAAGTCCATGCGGTGGATGGGCTGGACTTCACATTGTCTGCGGGCAAGGTGACGGCGCTGGTGGGGCCGAATGGCGCCGGCAAGAGCACGCTTCTTCGGTTGCTTTCTGGCCGCGAGGAGCCGGATTCGGGCGATGTTACCTATGACGGCGTTTCGGTGGTGGATTATCCGGAGCGCCTTTCCGCGCAGATTGGCTTCATGCCGGACTCCTTGCCGGCCGCTACGAATTGGAAAGTCCAGCCGTATCTGGACTTCTTTGCTCGCGCAAACGGCCTGAAGGAACCGGAGCGCAGGGCGAGGGTGTCGGAGATTATGGAGTTCACACGTCTAGGCGAGCTTGCCGACCGGCGGCTTGCCGCGCTCTCCAAAGGCCTCAAGCAGCGCGTTTCGCTGGCGCGCGTGCTGATTCCCAATCCCGCAATCCTGCTCCTGGACGAACCGGCCGCCGGCCTTGACCCACGTGCACGAATCGAGTTGCGGGATGATATTCGGCAGCTTGCCGCCAAGGGACAGACTATCCTGATTTCCAGCCACATCCTTACGGAGCTGGAGGATATGTGCGATGAGGTGCTGATTATGGAGCGCGGGAAAATCCTGCGTTCCGGTGCGGTCGCAGAACTGGAGTTGGCCGCACACGCCCCTACGGGTACCGAGAGCATCCGCAAAATCACGCTTGAGTTCACTGCTCTTTCGCCGAAGTTGTTGTCGAAAGTGCGGGAGCTGCCCAATGTCACCGAAGTCGCGGCCAGTTCGCGCCGCGCCTTGACCGTGACTGTCCAGGGCGGAGACACGGAGGTGGACGCAACGCTGGTGTCGGCGATCCAGAATCACTTGGGAGTGGTTGGTTTCCGCCGTGGCACCGATCTGGAGGCGGTCTTCATGGCCTCTACCACCGGCGCTGTACAATAGAGGTTAGAGGTTAGAGGTTAGAGG
>JAFPYX010000059.1 GCA_017417585.1 Victivallales bacterium | reverse complement strand
GAGGTTAGAGGTTCTTGCCGTCCGTAGTGGAAAATCAACCCGCCCATCCAAGAATTTCCGTGGTGGTCGCCGCCTATCGTGGCGAGCAACACATCGCGGAGCAGCTCACGAGCCTGCTGGAGCAGACGCGTCGGCCGGACGAGATTCTGGTCGGCGATGACTCGCCGGATGACCTGACGGAGCAGGTGGTCGCCTCAGTGGCGGCAAGTCCTTCGGGCGTAGTGCGCTATCTGCGCAACGAGCCACGCCGTGGGATTTCCGGAAATTTCCTGCACTTGGCGGAAGTCGCGACCGGCGACCTCATATTTTTCTCCGACCAGGATGACTGCTGGCTGCCACAGAAAATCGCCCGGCTGGTACAAGTGATGGCGGAACATCCTGAAATCGAGGTGGCCGGATGCAACAGCCAGGTGGTGGACGGCAACCTGAAGCCCGTGGAAAAGCACCTCTACGGCCATTTGCCTGCGGGACTCGTGGAGCAAATTGCCCAAAGCCCGCATTTCCCGGATTTGGTGTGGCCGCGCTTTGCGATCTACGGGCATAATATCTGCATGCGGAGCAGCTTCTTGCCAATTTTCCAGAAGATGCCGTTGAATGCCGGCGTCGGTCACGATATCTGGCTGACGCAGACCGCCGCGCTGCTCGGCAAGATGCTCTTCGTCAACGAACCATTTACGTTGTATCGGATCCACGGTGACAACAGCAGTGCACTGACCATGGAAACCCTGAACGAGAGTTTCCTGCATCGCCTGAAGGATACTTTCAAGTCCCACGACGACCTGGCCGCGACGATGGCGAATCTCGATGCCCTGCATGATTTTGCGCAGTCTGCGGATGCCATCGCGCCGGAAAACAAACAGGCTCTGGAACGCAGTTGGCGATACTTCCATGCACGGCTGGCATTGCGGCGATTCCCGCGCCCCTTCCGCTTTCTGCGACTTACGCCTGCCCTGGTCCGCGATTATTGGCACTTGGGCACCGGCTGGCGGTCGCTCCTGCGCGACCAAATTCTTTAAAGGCCTCCGGTTAAACGATATTTCGAGGTTCCGAGCAGCCGGTCGAAGTGTTCGGGATGCTCAAACTGGAAGTCGTCGGGCGAGGCTTTCCGAAAGGCGTCCAGGAGCGCGAAGCCGGCGGCGAAACTCCGAGTGCAGGCACGGCAGTCCGTGATGTCGATTTGAATGCCAAAGCAGCACTGTTGTGCATATTTGTCTTGTTTTGGCGTGAATTGACATATTTTAAAAGCCATTCCAGGGTAGGCATTTTTATCAAATAAATCCAAAACCTGCTCTGGCTTCGCCCATGGTACGCCGATGAGCAGGAAAGGATTGTCGGTGCCGCGCCCGACGGAGAGGTTGGTTCCCTCGAAGAGACAAGTCCCCGGATAGGCACAGAGTGCCTCGAAGGAGCGCAGATTGGGGGAGGGCGGCACCCATGGGAGTCCGAAGTCGGGGAACATCGGGTTGTCGCATGGAGGCAGTTCTGGCGCAATGACTTGCAATTGCACGCAGGGGGCGAGTCCGAAGCGACTGATGGCCAACTGGGCGTATTCGCCAAGGGTGAGGCCATGGCGCACGGGCACGGGGTAGCGTCCGACAATGGAGCACAGCTGCGGCTCGATGAGCGGTCCCTCGATGGTGCGGCCGAGGGGATTTGCGCGGTCCAGCAGAATCACGGGACAATGCGCCTTGGCGCAGGAGTCCAGGGCATGGAAGGCGGTGTCGGGGTAGGTGTAGTATCGTACACCGACATCGGGAAGGTCGATGAGCAGGAGGTCAAAGCGCGCGAAGGCCTCGTCTGGGATGTCCTTGTGATTGCCGTAGAGGGAGATGCATTCCAGACCGGTGGCGGGGTCGCGGGAATCGTCCACCGATGCGCCGGCTTCGGCGGAAGCACCCAGACCGTGTTCGGGCGAAAAAAGCAACACGAGGTCGAGACCCGCCTCGCGCAAGGCGTCCACGCCGCGCCGTCCATCGTCGGTTCGGACTTGGTTGTTGGTCAGCAACGCCAGACGCTTGCCACGCATCGGACTGCGCAGTTGCGCCTCGGTCAACACTCTGTCAAAGCCGTTCTTCAAAAGTCTAAAGTTGAAAGGGGCCGATGCGATGAGAAATCATCCTTTGTACTATTATCGATATGGTGTAAATTGCAAACTAAACTTTATAATTTACGCCCAATATTTTAGATTTCTGTTGCGAAGATTTGGGAAAAGACGCCTGACGTCCGACGTCTGTCGTCTGTCGTCCCGCCCTGACCGGCGGAATCAGAAGCCAGGATTCGGGTCATTCAGGCAGGCCGGTGGTTTCTGCGGCGTTTTTCTTGTCATCTGCCTTGACGCGGCGTTCGACGCGCTTGATGTCCTCGGCGGGCGGAAGTTCCTCGGGACGGATTCCACGCTTGCCAAGCATGGACCTCACGCTGGAGTTGTTCTGGACATGTTCGTCGGTGATTGGCCGCTCGCCCTGAAGATTTTTCTGCTCGACATTGTAGTTGGTCATCTCCGTGGCTAGTCCCTTGGCCGCGATGGTCAGGGTTGGCAGGAAGTCCGCCAAAGGGCGCTTTTCGCTGACGCCAAGCCGTTTCTTCATTACCGCCGTCCGCACGCCGAACAATGCCTCGTCACCCCTGGAGCGAATTCTGGCAAAGCCGGCCTCGTCCACGCCGCGCTCGAAGATGTTCTTCGACAACCGGTTTTCCGCCTCCGCCAGTTGCTCCCGTGTATTGATGCGCTCGATGTGGCCAATGCGTTCCTCGATGAGTTCAATCCGGCGGGTCTGGACGGCAAAATAGCTTTGCGCAAAGGCGATTTGCTCCTTGCGGGGATCGCCGTTTTGGGCAATCAGATAGCAGGCATACCGTGTCAGCATATAGTCCTGGATGGCACGCTGACCGCCTTTGCCAAGTTGGATCATTTTCCTGACGCCACGAAAATGATTATCAACTTGGACTCCAATGCTTTGGCAAGACTCCATTGCGCGTTTTACGGCGATTTCGAAGTTCTCCCACTTGGAATAGCCCAGCAAGGTCATCAAATCCCTGGCGAACCAGTATTCAATATTATCCTCTTCAACAATTTGGGCAATTTCGTCGAACGAACTCTTCAAACTCATGATCTGGTTTTTGTCCATCGGTTTCTCCTTGGGTTAAGTGTCATCTTTGCCGCCCGTAGTCAGGCAACCGAGTCTAATATAGTGACTGAAAGGTAAAATTCAAATAAAAAAAGACAAAAATATATTTGCTATAAAATACCAAAAAATACAAAATTATCTATGATTTTACTTTACTCCTTGAGAAAGCCGTGCCATGATGCCCTGACGCCCGACGTCCCGGCCTGGCGTCCCGCCCTGCCGTCCGACGTCTGTCGTCTGTCGTCCCGGCCTGACTTGCGGGTCCAGAGACCTGAGGTCCAGAGACCTGACGAGGGGTCCAGAGACCTGACGAGGGGTCCAGAGACCTGAGGTCCTGACATCTGTCGTCCCGGCGGTCGCCGGCTCTTTTTGCCCTTCCTCGGCAAATAGGCGCAGAGGTG
>JAFPYX010000058.1 GCA_017417585.1 Victivallales bacterium | reverse complement strand
TGGCGAACGTCCTCGCGGGCGATGATCCGTCCACCGATGGCACCCTGAAGGGCGACCTTGAACTGTTGGGGAGGGATCGCCTCGCGCAGACGCTTGCAGATGGTTCGGGCGCGCTCCACGGCGCGGTCTGCGTGGCAGATGGAGGCAAAGGCGTCCACCGCCTCGCCGTTGACCAGAATCTCAAGCTTGACCATCGGGCCGGGCTGGTAGCCGTCGGGCGTGTAGTCCATAGAGCCGTATCCACGGGTGATGGTCTTGAGTTTGTCGTAGAAGTCCAGCACGATTTCATGGAGGGGCATCCGCGCGGTGATCATCACGTGGTTGGCATCCACGTTGTCGGTCTTGAGAACCGTCCCTCGCTTGTCCATGACCAGATTCATGATGGCGCCCATGAATTTCACCGGAGAGATGATCTGGCTCTTGATCATGGGCTCCTCGGTGTGCTCGATGGTGCTGGCGTCCGGCATGTAGAGCGGGTTGTCCACCTTTTTCATCGTTCCGTCCTTCAGATAGACATGGTATTCGACAGAGGGGTAGGTGAGGATGAGGTCCATGTCGTAGTCGCGGCGAAGGCGCTCCTGCACGATGTCCATGTGAAGCAACCCGAGGAAGCCGCATCGGAAGCCCGCGCCGAGTGCGATGGAATTCTCCGGGATGGCGATGAACGCGGGGTCGTTGAGCTGAAGTTTCGAGATGTTGAACTTCAGTTGTTCATACTGGTCTGCCTCAATGGGATAGATGCCGCTGAAAACCATCGGGACCGACTGCTTGAAACCTGGGAGCGCTTCGGTGGCGCCCATGCCCGGAGCACCGCTGGTAACCGTGTCGCCGACCTTGATGTCCTTGGGGCTCTTGAGGGTGGTGATGATGTAGCCGACGTCGCCGGGTCCCAGTTCCTCGACCGCCTTCATCCGCGGGGTGAAATAGCCGACTTCCTTGACGTCGGTCGTGATGTCGGTTGCCATCAGCCGGATGGGCGTCTTGGGGCGGACCTGCCCGTTGACGATGCGCACGTAGGTGACCACGCCGCGGTAGTCGTCGAAGAGCGAGTCATAGACCAGCGCCTGGAGGCGGTCTCCGGTGGTCCTGGGCGGTGGGATTCGCTCCACCACGGCCTCCATGAGTTCATCGATGCCCAGGTCGGCGCGTGCGGAGACCAGCAGAGCCTCCTCCTTTGGGATGGTCAGCAGCTCCTCCAGTTGCTCCAGGCACATCGGCACATCCGCCGATGGCAGGTCGATCTTGTTGATGACGGGGATGATGGTGAGGTTCTGCTCCAGCGCCAAATTGAGATTCGCGATAGTCTGCGCCTGAACGCCTTGCGATGCGTCGATCAGCAGGATTGCGCCTTCGCATGCCGCCAGCGAGCGGGACACCTCGTAGCTGAAGTCCACGTGACCGGGCGTGTCGATCAAGTTGAAGTCGTAGGTATTTCCGTCCTTGGAGTGGAAATACATCTTGACTGGATGGGAGCGGATGGTGATTCCGCGCTCCATCTCCAAATCCATGTCGTCCAGCAGCTGGTCATGGAAGGTGCGCATCTCCACGGATTGCGTATGCACAAGAAAACGGTCGGCCAGTGTGGACTTTCCGTGGTCGATATGTGCGATAATACAGAAGTTTCGGATTTTGGATAGTTCTGGGAAAGACATAACATGTAATATACTGTTTCAAGCCGTTTCCCACAGGTTTCAGAGAGATTTTCTGGCATTTGCGCATCAAATGCCATTTTTGTTCGTCAACGACCGGCAGTGACCATGCGGTGATATTCCTGGAGGGAGCAGACATCGACTCTTCCGGCGTCGGCCACGGAGTTGGCCAAGCCCTCGGTGGCCATCTGCAATGCGGCGGTGGTGGTGGTGACCGGCAGGCCGAACTCGATGGCCAGCGAGCGCATCTTCGCGCCGTCGTCGCCAGGGGCGGAGATATTTACGATCCAGCCGATTTTCTTCTCAAGAATCAGATCACGAAGATTGGGGCGTCCGGCAGTCAATTTGAAGACCGCCTGACAGGGAATGCCGTGAGCATAAAGCAATTCGCCGGTGCCGGCGGTGGCGTAGAAGTCAAACTCGTGGACTTCATAGAGCTGCCGAATGAAGGGCAACGCCTGTTCTTTGTCCACGTCGCGGATGGAGAGGAAAACACCGCCGGAATGCGGGATGCGGTTGCCCGCCGCGTCCTGCGACTTGAGATATGCATTGGCGCCGTCCCAATCCAGCCCCATGACCTCGCCGGTGGATTTCATCTCCGGCGAAAGCGTGATGTCCACGCCGGGGAATTTTGCGAAGGGGAAGACCGCCTCCTTGAAAGCCGAGAAGGAGAGCTTCGGCGTCTGCGTGAAGCCAATCTCCTTCAGCGTCTTGCCGACCATGCACAGCGCGGCGAATTTGGCCAGCGGGACGCCGGTGGCCTTGCTCGCGAACGGGACCGTCCGCGAAGCACGCGGATTGACTTCGATGACATATAGCACATCATGCTGCACCGCGAACTGGATGTTCATCAGACCGACGACATGGAGGGCCTGCGCCAGCCGCCCTGCCGCCTCGTGAATCTCCTGAAGCACTGCCGGAGAGAGGTCGCGCGGGGGGATGGAGCATGCGGAGTCGCCGGAGTGAATGCCTGCCTGCTCAACATGCTCCATGATCGCCCCGACCACCGTGGTCTGGCCGTCCGAGATGCAGTCCACGTCCAGCTCCTGGGCGTCGCTGAGAAATTTGTCGATGAGAATGGGATGACCTTCGGAAACGCGTGTCGCCTCCGCCATGTAGGTGCGTAGCGCGTCCTCCTTTCCGACGATCGCCATCGCGCGTCCGCCCAGCACGAAGGAAGGCCGGACCAGCACGGGATAGCCGATTTCCGCGGCAATGCGACACGCCTCGTCGGCATCTTTCGCCATCCCGCTTGGCGGCTGGCGGACCAAAGCCACCTTCGTAATCCCCTTGAAGATACCGCGGTCGTCGGCGGCATCGATATCAGCAGGTGGCGTGCCGAGAATCCGGACGCCCGCCGCCGCCAGTTCGCTGGCCAAATTCAGCGGTGTCTGGCCACCAAGCTGGACAATCACCCCGTCACATTGTTCGCGCTCATAGACATTCAGGACATCTTCGAAGGTCAGCGGCTCGAAGTAGAGGCGGTCCGCCGTATCGTAGTCCGTGGAGACGGTCTCCGGGTTGGAGTTGACCATGATGGTTTCATAGCCCGCCGACTTCAAGGCGAAGACCGCATGCACGCAGCAGCAGTCGAACTCGATGCCCTGGCCAATGCGGTTGGGACCGCCGCCCAGAATCATGATTTTTTGGCGACCCGCCGCATCACGAACAGGTTCATCGTATTCCGCGTATGTCGAGTAGTAATATGGCGTCGTGGCCGCGAACTCGCCGGCGCAGGTGTCCACCGTCCCGTAGGCAGGGCGGATGCCATAGGATTTGCGCATCTCGCGAATCTCAAGTTCCGTCGTCTTCAACGCATAAGCCAACTGCCGATCGGAGTAGCCCAGTTCCTTCGCCTGTCGGAGACTTTCCGGAGAATTTGTTATAACTTGTTCAAATTTAATAAGTTGTAATAATTTTCTTAAATAAAAGAGATCCATGCCCGTCAGTTCGTGGACCTTCTCGACCGTCCAACCCCGTTTCAAAGCCGTGTGGAGGACATAGACGCGCTCGGCGTTGGGGCGTGAGAGTTCCTGCGCAACCGTCTCGTCATCCAGTTTCTCAAAAGGCTCCTGCTTGGGTTCCAAGCCAAAGCCCCAGTGTCCAGTTTCGAGGGATCGGATGGCCTTCTGGAAGGCCTGGTTGAAATTCCGTCCGATGGCCATGGCCTCTCCAACGGCCTTCATCTGGGTTCCGAGGGTGGAATCCGCCGCCGGGAACTTCTCGAAAGTGAAACGCGGCATCTTGACCACAACATAGTCGAGCGCCGGCTCGAAGCAGGCGGGTGTGTCGCCGGTGATGTCGTTGCGCAGTTCGTCCAGCGTGTATCCGACGGCGAGCAATGCGGCGATTTTTGCGATAGGGAAGCCCGTGGCCTTGGAGGCCAGCGCGGAGGAACGCGAGACACGCGGGTTCATCTCGATGATGAGCCGTTCGCCAGTCGCGGGATTGACCGCCCACTGCACATTCGATCCGCCGGTCTGGATGCCGATGGCGCGCATTACCTTCAGCGAATCGTCGCGCAGCGCCTGATATTCACGGTCGGTAAGCGTCATCGCCGGCGCCACGGTGATGGAGTCGCCGGTGTGGACGCCCATCGGGTCGAGGTTCTCGATGGAGCAGACGATCACCGAGGTCCCGCGCTTGTCGCAGATGACCTCCATCTCGTACTCCTTCCATCCCAAAAGCGACTCCTCGATGAGTACCTCGTGGTTCAGGCTGGCTTCCAGCCCGCGCTCGACAATGACACGGAACTCCTCCTCGCTGTGAGCGATTCCGCCACCTGTCCCGCCCAGCGTGAAGCCCGGTCGCACAATCAGCGGCCACTTCCCGAACGCCTTTGCGATTACCAGCGCTTCCTTCAGCGAATGAGCCGACTCGGAACTGGCACTCCGAATGCCGATGGAGTCCATCGTCGCCTTGAAGAGCTGTCGGTCCTCCGCACGCTGGATGGCCTCGGCATCCGCCCCGATGAGTTCGACATGGTAGCGCTTCAGCACGCCGTTCTTCCAAGCCTCCATCGCGAGGTTCAGCGCAGTCTGCCCGCCCAACGTGGGCAAAAGCGCGTCCGGACGCTCACGGCGGATGACCTCGCTCAGGTATTCCGCAGTCATGGGCTCAAGATAGGTCCGATCCGCGAACTCCGTGTCTGTCATGATGGTCGCGGGATTGCTGTTCAAGAGGACCAACTCGTAGCCTTCGCGTTTCAGCGCCTTGCATGCCTGCACGCCGGAGTAGTCGAACTCGCAGCCTTGACCGATCACCACCGGCCCGGCACCAAGTAGCATAATTTTTTGAATGTCAGTGCGTTTTGACATATTGGGAAG
>JAFPYX010000057.1 GCA_017417585.1 Victivallales bacterium | reverse complement strand
TTTGTCCCTGTTCATTTGCAGTCCTCTTGTAAGGATGCAAAGATACTCGTTTCAAATCGTCGCGCACGAAAATGACTACTTAATTCTTTGATTTTAAGCTAGATTCAACCTCCTATCTTTGATTTTTACGGGACACTAGTGTTTCCGAATATACTCAGTGGCGTCCCCTGTGTCTGCTTGGCTTGTTATACCTCCTTCCTGTCGTGCTGTGTATTCCGACCCTAGAAAAAAATGTCTACCATACAGGTCTACCTGGGTTGCAAGAATCGATGCTGTTCGGTTTTCTTGCACTTTCGGTCTGGGGAGCAGGACTCCCCCTGCTTTTACGCAGGGGAGAGAAGTGTCTGCCGCAGGAAAGGCGACTGCAAATCATTGTCGCGATGCTTGGATTGCTGGCGGCAATCGTGGTCTTTTCAATAAATGAACCGCTGTTTCCGTTCTCCGTCGTCATTCTAGTCGTGGCCGGTCTGGCGCTGGTGCAGGCGTTACGGAACTTGCGACTTCTCCAGATGAATCTCTCCCTGGGAATCCTGATTTATGAGATTCTCGTCAAAAATCTTGTAAGCGACTGGAGTTTCACCGTGAAAGGCCTGCTCCTGCTGTTCTGCGGCATTGTGCTGCTGCTCAGCAACATCTTCATCATTCGCGGACGCCGTCAGGCGTCAAAGGAGGTCGCATCATGAAAAGACGAACGCTGTATCTAGCCACGACAGCCTGTTTCTTCGTTCTGCAGCTGCTGGTCATCGGAAGCGTGATTGTAAAGGGCAATCTCGTGATAGCCAGAGGTGTGGAATGCAGATTCAAAGCGACTGGATATGACCCGAGCGATCCCATTCGCGGACGCTATGTGCGTTTTTCAGCTGAAGTCGAAACAATGGCAATCGACGAGGCACTGGCGACTGACGAGGCACTTTATGTCGGATGGTCCAAAGCCTACTTCCAGTTGTCGGAGACACCGGACGAGTCCGGCCTGACCCAGGTGCTGCGCTGCGCCGCAGAACCTTCGGAGGATGGTCTCTGGATTGGGCCGGTAAGGACTTACATCACCTTCTCCTTGAGCTGGAACGACCAGCAGGCGGATGAAAAATTAGAGGATTTTGTTGAACGTCGCAAGCAAAGTCCCAAAGTCGCACGAGCCGAACTTCCGGAGAAATTCTATGCCCCGGAAGCAATCGCGCCAGAACTAGAAAACCGCCTGCGGGCAGACGGCGCCTCCGCCGTCGCCGTTTACCGTGCATACAAGGGAAGCATTCTTCTAGTTGATTTCCAAGTGACACCATAGCAGAATCTGCGCGACGGATGCCTCACTACACGAGCCGGCAACCTGACATCCAATGGAATGCCCGCCAGGCGGCACCATGAAGAATTATCGTCGCAGACTCTTCATAAGGGGGAACGCCCGCGCGCACATCAAAAGTCAATGGACATATAATCCAAGCAGGGGTTTGTAATTTAACCGTATCACTGTGTGACTAAAAAAAGTTCCACGCGATAGAAATGCGTCCTGCCCTGCTCGTCCGTGTAACTCACATTACGACACATTGGCTCTGGATAAGCAAACATGTGAATTCTGCCAAACCGTATATCCTGAGATATTTGATTATATTTTTCAAGCTTTCTCCGCAATCTGCCTCGAATTGCTTTCACCGGCGATTTGGAACGCCTCACGCGGGAATTCCTCCGCAACCGCAAACTTTTCCTCCTGGGGCACTTCAAAATCATAGATTACCGCCGCCCATTGGCGACGCCATAACAGGTATGCCTCCAATGCCTGCTGTTCATCTTCGCTCCAATGGGAGCAATCGATTTCCTCCACCAAGTCCTCAAATTCCTGCAAGGCCGCCTGACGGTTCGTCTCTTCGCGCACCTGGCGCTGTTCCATTCGCAACTCTTGCCGGAGTGGTGACGACGAGATGCATCGCCCCTCCTTCCAGGCGCCACCGTTTCATCGACGACAGCCTTCGGAGAATCTTCTGCGGACGGCGTTTGCATCATACTCCGCCGCACGCTGCGGAGTCCGGTTAGCACCAGCACAGAAAACGCCAAGTCAATGGCCAAAAACAACGAAGATAGGAATGAAAACGGTTCATGATGGTTTTTCCGTTATAAAATCCACTTCGAGAAGAACTCTGTCCATGCTACCGCCCGACAATCTGGCAAATCTATACTAAATTATAAACATTAACAAATCACACCCCAAAACAACCTGTAAGGAACCTACGACAATGCGCCCCGATATGAATGCGGCGAAGTTGCGCCGCCTCTATTTGGATTTCTTCAAGAAGCACGGCCACGCAGAAATCAAGAGTGCGCCGCTGGTGCCGGAGAACGACCCGACCTGCCTCTTCACCACCGCCGGAATGCACCCCCTCGTGCCGTATCTCCTGGGGCAGAAGCACCCTATGGGCACGCGCCTGACCGACGTGCAGAAATGCCTTCGCACCAATGACATCGATGAAGTTGGAGACCCCTTCCACATGACCTTCTTCGAGATGCTCGGAAACTGGTCCCTGGGCGACTACTTCAAGCAGGAGGCCATCTCCATGTCCTTCGAGTTCCTCACCAAGGAGCTCGGCTTCAAGCCCGATGAAATCAAGGTCACCTGCTTCGCCGGCGACGAAAACGCCCCGCGCGACGATGAGGCCGCCGGCATCTGGAAGTCCCTCGGCATCCCAGAGAAGAACATCTACTTCCTGGGCAAGGAGGACAACTGGTGGGGACCTGCCGGCCAATCCGGACCCTGCGGCCCCGATACCGAAATCTTCGTACCCGTGGACAAACCGGACTGCGGGCCGGACTGCTCGCCCAAGTGCGGCTGCGGCAAGTGGGTGGAGATCTGGAACAACGTCTTCATGCAGTATAACAAAACGCTGGAAGGCAAATACGAACCGCTGGCACACCCGAATGTGGACACCGGCATGGGCGTCGAACGCGTGACCGCCTTCCTGGAGGGCGTCCCGAGTGCCTACCAGACCGAGCTCTTCCAGCCGATCTTTGCGAAACTTCAGGAGCTCTCCGGAAATCCCGCCGCGGACCACACCAGCCGCTCCGCGCGCATCGTGGCCGAACACCTTCGCGCCGCGACCTTCCTGCTGGCAGACGGCGTGAAGCCCGGCAATGTGGATCAGGGCTATGTTCTGCGTCGCCTCATCCGCCGTGCCATCCGCGAGGCACGCCAACTCGGCCGCACCGAGCCCTTCACCTCCCAAATCGCCGCAGTGGTCATCGCGAACTATTGCGAATACTATCCGGAGCTCAAGGAGCATGAGGCGGTCATCGCCGAAGAACTTGACCGCGAGGAAAAGCAGTTCGCGACTGCGCTCGAAAAGGGCACCCGCGAATTCAACAAGATGATCGAACGCGTGCCGGACTTCGTGGTCAACAAGCAGATCTCCGGCAAGAACGCCTTCAACCTCTACGAGACCTATGGCTTCCCGATTGAGCTGACAGTCGAGATGGCAAAGGAAAAAGGCTTCAAGGTGGACATGGAGGGCTTCAAGAAAGCCGCCGAAGACCACCAGAAGCTCTCGCAGGCGGGCGCCGAGCAGAAGTTTGCCGGCGGATTGGCGGACCACTCCGAAGCCACCGCGCACCTCCACACCGCCACGCACTTGCTCAACCAGGCTCTTAGGAACCTCATCGCCGAGGACATCCACCAGTGTGGCTCCAACATCACCGCCGAACGCCTTCGCTTCGACTTCAACTATCCTGAAAAACTCACCCCAGAACAACTCAAGGCGGTCGAAGATCAAGTCAACGAGCAGATTCAGAAGGACCTCCCCGTCATCTGCGAGGAGATGAGCCTGGAGGATGCGCGCAAGACCAACGCCCAGGGACTCTTCGGGAGCAAGTACGGCGAACGCGTGAAGGTTTACTCCATCGGCGACTTTTCCAAGGAGATCTGCGGCGGACCGCACGCCACCCACACCGCCGAGCTGGGACACTTCAAGATTGTCAAGGAGGAAT
This sequence comes from Victivallales bacterium, assembly GCA_017417585.1. Classification (GTDB taxonomy): domain Bacteria; phylum Verrucomicrobiota; class Lentisphaeria; order Oligosphaerales; family Oligosphaeraceae; genus RGIG1601. The sequence goes on along the minus strand of JAFPYX010000057.1, from coordinate 53,334 downwards.
CTTCCTCCCGCGGTGTCCGCCGCATCAAGGCCATCCTGGAGAAATAGCCGCGCCAGCCGAACTAGCCTCTTGTACCCTTTACCTGTCCTTCCGCCATGCAACACGACTTTCTTGAATTTCTGGATGCCTCCTACACGCCCTATCACGCAGTAGGCTGCCTGGCCGCACAACTTCAGGAGGCCGGCTTCAAACACCTGGAAGAGGCGGAGCATTGGGAACTCCAGCCCGGCGGCTGCGGCTTCGTCGTGCGCGGCGGTGCTCTGATTGCCTTCCGACTCTCCAGCGCCCAGGACCCAACTGCACACGGCTTCCGCATTGCATTGGCACACACGGACAGCCCGTCCCTCAAACTCAAGCTCGCGGATGCGAAATGCGGCAAGGGTGGCGAGCCGCTGCGCATCCCGATCGAAGTCTATGGCGGCCCAATCCTCTCCACCTGGCTGGACCGCCCCCTTGGCGTGGCAGGCCGTGTCGCCGGCATGACCGATGGCCGCCCCTCAGCCGAACTCGTGGCCAGTGAGGGACCGATGGCGGTCATCCCGAATCCACCGCCGCATTTTGCAAACACCAACAACGGGCATTTCAGCTATAATGCCCAAGAGAACCTCGCCGCGCTCTTTGATGCACCAAACTTGGAATCCCTTTACGAACTCCTCCTGGCTGGCCTTCCAATGCCGGAAGGCAAAACCCTTCCCGCCGCCGAGCTATTCCTGTATTCCACGATGCCCGCCCAGCTCATCGGACTGTCTTCCATGCCATACGTCCAGGGCGCACACATCGACAACCTGAGCAGCTGCCACAGTATCATCGAGGCGTTGCTCGCGGCCCCGCCCTCCCAAGAAACCCAAGTCGCAGTGCTCTTCAATCTCGAGGAGGTCGGGCAGTCCTTTGACAGTGCCGGCAGCAATTTCCTGCCAAAGACACTCAGCCGTATCGCGCACGCCTTTAGCGCGGAGGCCGACGCGACCGCGCGGATGCTGGCATCCTCCCAGCCAATGCTCTCCATCGACGTCGCCCACGCCTTCAACCCCAATTTCGCCAGTTTCTACGACCCCGGCTACGCTCCGAAGGTCGGCGGAGGCCCCGCCCTCAAGCTCAATGCGCAGCTGCGCTATGCGACCACGGTGTTGGGCGAGGCTCTCTTCCAGCAGGTCGCCGAAAAGGCCAATGTCCCCACCCAGGTCTTTGAGGCACGCTCCGACATGCCTTGCGGCGGCACCATCGGCCCCGTGACCGCCGCTTTATTGGGCATCCCCGCCATCGACCTAGGCATCCCCATTTGGGCGATGCACTCCCTCCGCGAAACCGCCTCCATCGCCGACGTGGCATATCTGACCCGTTTCGTGCAGGCCTACTGGGAGATGTAAACCAAAAGTTGAAAGGTTATTAAGACTTGAATCATCGAGTTTTCCTTCAACCTTAAACTTTTTCCCTTTAAATTTTCACCTAAAATTTTTACACTTGCTATCTTATCTGCCCATCCTTCTGGGCATTCTCTGCCTATTGGCGCTCTCGGCGTTCTTCTCAGGTTCCGAGACCGCGCTGATGTCCCTATCCCGGGCACAACTGCGCCGCCTGAAAAATGGCCGTTCCCGTGACCGAGCCATCTATGCCTTGATGCAAAACCCGCAGAAGGTACTGGCGACTATATTGCTTGGCAACTTATTTGTCAACACCCTGTTGACTGCACTTTCGGCAGAGCTGCTCTCGCGCCTGTTGACGAGAATCACATCGGGGAACGCCGACTGGCAACGGTGGCAAGGCGTCATTGCCATCGTGTCAAGTATTCTCGTGGTAACTCCACTACTCATTCTTGTGGGAGAGCTGACGCCAAAGGTAAATGCCTACCGCAACAACCTCGGTCCGGCCAGGACAGCCGCCAAACCTCTTCTTGCCCTTCAGCGCCTCGCCACGCCGCTACTCTGGGTGCTCGATGAAATCACCTCGCTTCTCCTGCGATGCTTCCGCGTGAAATCCACCAGTTCCGCCTGGCAGATGTTCACTCCCGCTGAAGTCGCCGCCGCACTGGATGCAGGCACTGCCACTGGAGCGACTTCCCAACGCGAACACGAGTTGCTGGAGAGAATCCTTCGCTTCGGGACCATCGAGGCCACCGAAATCATGGTGCCACGCACCAAAATCGTTGGCATCTCCGACGAACTCAGTCTCCAGGAAGCCTGCGAATTCGCCAAGCACTGCGACTACAACTACCTTCCTGTCTACCACGGTTCCATCGATGAAATCTGGGGTGTCCTGCCCTTCACGGACGCGCTTCTCTGGAGCTCCCGCCCCGGTCGCGAACGTCCGCTGGCGCAGTTCCGAATCCCCTTGGAGAATGGCGCCGCACCTGAAAACCTTCCGGTCTCCCCCATCTTCTTTGTGCCTGGCTCGGCCAAAATCGAGCGAATCCTCTCGGACATGAAGCAAAATCACTGCCGAATGAACGTCGTGGTCTCCGAATACGGTGGCACCGAAGGGCTGGTCACCCGTTCCGCCATACTGGAGGAGATTGTCGGTCGTTATGCATTCAGCGGCCGGGACTTCAATCGTCTTCAGTCCCTGCCTTCCAAAGAAGGCTATCTTGCTGACGGGCGGGCGCGGCTACGTAGCATCGAGGAAGCGCTGGAACTGGAATTCGAGGACACCGAGGCCGACACCCTCTCCGGCTTCGTGACTGAACGTCTCGGCAAAATTCCCTCCAACGGTGATGCCTTCCACGAGGCTGGCTACCGCTTCATGGTCGTCCGGACGGCGGGAAAACTTGCTGCTGCTGTCACCATAACCCCAGAATAAGGTGAAAGGTGAGAAGTGAGAGGTGTAGCGGCGGCAACTTCGCCGTCGAAACCCAAGTTTAGCGGTTAACTTAGTTTGGTAGCTGCCTTTCCGGCGCATGCCCACACAAAATGTTTCTGCTTTGCCACATCCTAATGTTCCTGCTGCTGGCGCTAATCGCCTTTTACGCCGGTTCGGAGACCGCGCTGACCAGCGTGAACCGCGTCTGGCTCAAGGAACGCGCCAAGGACGGCGACCGGCGGGCCCAGAATGCGTGCCATCTCGTTGAGAATACCGACCGTTTCTTTGGCACCGTACTTGTAGGCAACAACCTTACCCACGTCAGCCTAACCGCCATCGCGCGCTTCGCCATGGGGGCTTTCCTCGCCCACAGCGTCGCAGTCCATGAAATGGCTCCCGCATTGGGGAGGTCGGACTCCAGCTGGGCGGCCTGGCTGGCCTCGCTGGTCGTCACGCCAGTCGTGCTGGTCTTCGGAGAGGCTCTCCCCAAGGCGCTTGGCCGTCACTTTGCCAATTCATTTACCCTTGTGGTCGCACGACCGATGCACTGGTCGGAACGTATTCTGGCACCTTTTGTCTGGGCACTCAATGCTCTGGCGCGGCTGTTGTCGCTCACTCCTGAGACCAACGAGCCGTTGGGTTCCAATCGCAACAGCGTGACACGAGAGGATATCAAGGTGATGGCCGAGATGCTGGGCGAACAGCACCTTGTCGGAGAAGCGGCCGCCGAGATGCTCCAGACCGTCCTGGAACTTGACCAGCGTCCTGTCGAGACCGTGATGGTCCCCCTTATTGAAATCCAATCCCTGCCAGACAACGCCACCCTCGGGGAACTCCGCCAGCTCACTGCACAGACCGGTTTCACTCATCTGCTGGTTTATCATGAACGCGTGGACCGCATCATCGGCACCGTGTGCCTGAAGGAAGTGCTTGCCCTGCGTCCAGATAATCTCAACGAAGAGGAATTCCTGCACCAAAGCGTAAAACCATACGTGAACCGAAAGCTCCTCTTTGCGCCGGAATCCCAATCGGTCAGCACTTTGCTTGACGAATTGCGCCGCCGCCCCCTCCCCATTGCCATCGTGGTGGACGAATACGGCGGAATGACCGGCATGGTCACCGTCGAAGACCTGGTCGAATTAATCACGGGGAATCTGGGCGACGAGCGTGACGAGGCGAATTCCGACTTCCGACGGCTTTCCCAAAATTCCTTCCTATGCAGTGGGCGAATGGAAATCCGGATATTGGAGGAGTACCTTGGCATGGACATTCCCAACCAAGGTTTCGAAACCGCAGCCGGACTCGTCCTCAAACTTGCCGGCAAAATTCCCACCGCCGGTGAACATTATCATTATCACCATGTCTGCATTACGGTCCTGGAAGTACGCCAGCATCGCATCACCAAGTTGAAATTCCAATTCAACTAATGCAGCCTGACAAGTTCGCCAGCCTTTGGCACAGTTATTTTTTCCGTGCCGCTGACACGTTATTCCAAATCCAATTTCAGGACGTTGGCCCGGCACCCCCCACACTCCGCCGTAAGTTCGCCATCCACCAGTTTCCGACGCGCCCATCCGGTGACATCGACATTGGGATGCAACTGCATGGGCAATAGCATGACCTCCCCCACGCGCATAGTCAGGAATTTGGCACCCATACTCTTGTCAATTAATTTCTTATGGAAAACCACGCCGCGGCGGTCACGGAAGGCGACTTGCCACTCCTGGGAATAATTCAAATCTCCTGTACACAGCAAGACAAACGTACATTGAGAGGTTTCATATAGTTCCTGAATTGTCTCGCGGGAACTCTCGACATCCATCCACACCATTCCATTGGAAACAATGCCAATGGGACAATCCACCCGCCGTTGTAATTCAAGTAGTTTCTGTTCAGCGGGATTCAGTTCCTCGTTGCGAATTTGCGCCAGCCGTTGTATTCCCGGAAGGAAATTCGGGCAACGTGCCAATGCCATCCGATAATCCATACAAGCCTGGTCAAGATTACCCAAGGCTTCCTGACCGCGTCCCGCATAGAAAGCAATCAAATGCTCCTGAAGCCAGCGGGCCGCATTCTTGTCTTGCTGGATTGCATAAAGCTGTTCCAGCCTTGCCACAGCATTGACCATTTCTTCATGGTCAACAGACTCTGCTTCTGAATTCTTCCGAATGACCAGCGCATTCAAGAGAAATTCATACCGCAATGCCACAGGGGAATTCGCGGAAATCGCTCCGCGCATCCCCGCCAGCAGCTCCAGCGCATCTTGCAGTTCATTCTGCGAGGGGCAATTCTGCAGACTATATGCCAAAGGCAACAAAGCCAATACCACATCCGCAGGACGCCCCAACAACTTCAATTGCCGTGCACGGCAAAGGGTGATTTGCGGAATCTGGATTTTCTCCTGCTCCAGGCTTCGCAACAATTCCTCCGCCTCCCAGTCCTTTCCGGCATCTAGCAACTCTTGATGCGTCGCCAGTCGCATGCTCTGCCATATCGCTGATTTAGCCTGATAATCCATCCAGGCCTTTCGCCGACCATCAAGGTTGCCATTCATTTCGGCCAGGAAGACCTTGTCCTTTGCCACTTGCATTGTCCACTCTTCCGCACTGATTTCTTCTGGCTCCGGGAAACTCCCTGCCATGGCATCCAACAAAATTTCCGCGGCCGAATAATCTTGCGAGTCCATCAGGGACTCAAAGAACTGCTGTTGGTTTTTCCCAGGCTTGACATGCGCCAGCAACTCTTCAAGCGGCACTTGCAAAAGTCGCAACGCCACCAAAACCTTCTGCGAATAATGCAAGTCCAAGCTATGCAAATAGCCATCAATGGCATGTTGGCGATAATCCAATGCCTCCTGCACTTGGCGGTTTTGAATTGCCCACAGCCAGGCTCGTGCATAGGCGTCCGAGGTTGTTCGAATACTGTCCGCAATGCCAGGCTGGCGGCTCAGCCCCCAGTCGTAATATGCCAGAACATTCTTCCAGTCAGGTGCGGTCTGCCCTGACTCCAGCACCTTTGCATATTGGAACACGTAGTCCCCATAGCCAGGCACACGAGAACAAGTTTCCTTCAAATCGGCCAAGGCCAATTGCCGTAGACGAACGGCTTCCTCTAAATTCTCGCCGACTTGCTTCAACGAACTTGGCTGACTCCCCGCTTCATCTTCCAGCATCACCGCCAACTGCTGCCGTACCTCCGCACGAACCGCTAACATCTTGGGACGACTTGAATTCCAATGACGAAGCGCCCGATCCGCAAAAGCCAGCAGTCTTCTGTAGTCCTGGGACGACTTCCCCCAATGGAATGCCGTATCTTCGGCTTGCAGTTCCTCATACCCGTGGAGCAATCGAGTAGCATGGATGCCGGAATTCAAGTCTCGAAGCAACGGCGGATAGTTTACGACTAGAAGCAAAATGGCGAAAGCCAGATATCCCAACCGGTATCTCCACCGGTTTCGGCGGAAATTCTCGTGATGAGAATGCCTTTCCTCCGACCGCAGTTTTTGCTCCGCTTCCTCTGGATCCACAAAGACCGCATCGTCACCAGAAGGAGTTGGCACCACCGATGCCGCGCTCTTCTTTCCAGTGCCCCTCTGTACTCCGAAACAAGCCGATGCGACAGCCATCATCGCCGTGAATGCAAAGGCATTGGGCCATGTCAAAAGACTGTATTCCACAAATTCATGCGCCGCGCAGCTGGCCAATGCAACCAATGCCGCCATGCCAGCCCAATGATACACGAAATCATGCTGGCGGCGAACGACATGCATCCAGCGACACCACAGCCATCCTCCGAGCGCAAAGAGAATTATCGCCATTGGCAAGCCAATCTCACATGCCAATTCCAGATAATCGTTGTGCGCATGGACGATTAAGGCCTGCGGGAAAACGCCATTCTCCAGCGGTTGCACCGCCACGCCATAACCGCCCAGGCCGACTCCCCAAATACCATATTGCCGGAAAAGCTTCATTGAAATCGACCATACCTTCAAACGCCCCTCGCCGTTCAGCCCATCCACCGTCAACAATTCCGCATAGCGCTCAGAGAGCGCCTCCAGAATCCATGGCATTGCGACACACAACGCCCCGCCGAACAGAATAGCAAGCACCAGCATTGTCTGACGGTTTTTGGCATCTGCGCCAATCTTCTGTCGGTCATGCCGGAAATAATGTAAAACCCATACACTCCAGAATGCCATCAGGCCAAACGTGGAAGTCAAGAATGCTCCACGTGAAAGGCATAGTGCCTGTGCAACAACCAAGAACAGAAGCAGGAAAGTCAACAGGAAAAGCACCCCCTGAGAACGCTCCCGATCCAGTGCCCGGTTTCTGAAATCATAAACATGATGACGGTTTTTCGTGGCGGAAATTGCCAATAGGCCAGAGACTGCCATGATACCCAGCGTCATCATGAAACCAAAATGGTTTCGATTGAAAAAGGTTCCGGTCAGCGAACGCCCCTCGGCTGCGGCATCCGAGAAAACCTGAACATAGAAACGGGCGGCATTCCCAAGCGCCGCCACGGCCACCGCGCAAAGCACAGCAATCATATAACGCCGATGTCGCGCCAAGCTGCCAATCAGCAAAAATAAAATAAGACATCCCAGATACAGTCCGCAACGGCGCATCGTCGCATCCGGGTAAAGTGACAACGAGGCGCTTCGAGCACCCCAAAGAGCACTTGCCTTCGCCCAGTATTGCGCAATGGCCGGACATAGGCTAGAAACGGCTTCTCCCAATGGCATCCATTGGAAAAAACCAAATGCCAACGGCACTGCAAAAAGAAGAATTCCAAAGTTGAATTGAAGGCGATACGTCCCCTCGCCCATCCACCAGATGCCGATTTGCCAGATGGCAAAGGCCGTCACCAACGAAAGCAACGCTGCTGGAAACCACCAGGCCTGCCCGCCTCCCCAGGCAATCGGAAGGATTCCGATTGTCGCCAAGGCGATACCCAGCGCAATTTTAGAACACCTATGGAAAAACCGCCGCAGGATTTCCCGACGGCGGCGATGGTGGTGATGGGCATGCGTGTGCCCTGAACTGGAATGCCCTGAATTAATAACTACTTCTCCTTCGGAGGCTGAGGCTGAGAGGCATCCGAGGCTGAGACGTTTGCCGAGCCAGATGAATGGTGGTGATGGTGGTGATGTTTGCCAGAGGCATTCGATTTATCCTCTTCCCCGTAGCCATGCCCGTAGCCATAGCCGTAGCCATAACCGTAGCCGTAGCCATAGCCATAGCCATAACCGTAACCATAGCCATAGCCGTAGCCGCCATTCTTAGGAACATCGGCATTGTTGACAATCAAACCAACCGGCTTGACACCCAACGAGTTCAAAGTTGAACGCAACTGCACAAGACGCGCCTTCACCAAGCGGAAGAGACGCGTCACCAGCAACATCGAGACCCCCTGGCTGGCAATCAGCAGGGTATCCGAGACCTCTGTCACCGGCGGCGTATCCACCACTACCAGGTCGTATTGCGTATAGAGTTTCTCCAGCAACTCCTTGAGATGATCGCTGCCGAGAAGTTCATTGGGGTTCGGCGGAACAGGGCCGCACAACATGACATCAATACCCAATTCTGGAACTGTACGGATGACTTCCTCGCTCGCCACGTCCTTGACCAGAACATTGGCCAGCCCCTTGTCATTTGCACCCGCAGGAAGGAAGGTCTTCAGCAGTTTATGCAAACGCGGCTTGCGCATGTCCATGTCGATCAGCAATACCTTTCGGTTGTCACGTGCAAAAGCCCGCGCCAGATTGCAGGCGATCAACGTTTTTCCTTCCGACGGCATGCAGCTGGTCACGCCCAGGCACTTGCTATCGCGTGTCAGCATCGAAAGATTCAGGCTGGTTCGGATATTGCGGAACACCTCGTCGATGCGTTCCTTGCCATTGCTTTTCAACAAGACATCTTCTTCGCCATCGAAATGCGGCACTGCTCCAAAGAGCGGCAGATTAAAGCCCAGAATGGAGAAGACTGTTTCCGGAGAAGTGACTTTCGTATTCGTGGAAACCAGCAGGAAGGAAATAAAGCCGGCAAGCAGGACTCCCAAGATAACGCAGACCACCATCACCCTTAGGGGACGCGGCGAAAGTGGCTTTTGAGCCTTGACGGCCGGATTCACGACGAAAATCGAATAGGAGTCCAATTGAGTATTGGCATCGGAAATTCGTATCTCGTTGATGCGGTTAACCAGCATCGAACAATTCTGATCCAGCGCCTTCCAGGTTGCCTCAAGCAACTTGTATTTTCCGCCAATCGAATCCAAATCCGCAAGCTGCTTCTGAATTTCCTCAAGACGTTTTTGCAACATCTCGCGTTGACGGGTAGAACGTTCAAGTCGCAAATTCAGGCCGCGTATCGAAACCTTGACTTCATCGTCCTGCGCCTTTTTGATCATCTCGCCAATTCGTTCATGCGTCTTGACCGCCGGATTGTCCGCGCTGTATTGCGCCAGCAGTTTCGGCAATTCCATCTCATGCGTCAGGAACATGTGCTGCAAAGTCATGAAATTCTGCTGGATTTCCTCAGGCAGCAAGAAGGGGAGCATGATTGTCGCATCCTCGCGATTCCGGTCAATCTCAGCCAGCGTCAAAGAGATTTCCTCCTCACCTAGCTGTGCTTCGAGAATCTGCGTATTGATTTTGGAGACTTGCGCCAACAAGTCCGCATAGGTCTGGTCCAAGTCAAAGATATTATGCTCTTGCTTGAATGCAAGCAGTTCCTGCATGGCCTTGTCACGTCTATCCTGCACCCCATCCAGCTGATCTTTCAAAAAGCCCGCGCCAGAACTGGAGATGTCGGTCTTGCGTTGACGCATGTAATTCTGATAAGAGAATGCAATCGCATTGGCCAGCTCCGCCGCCCCTTCGGCATCCTGCGAGTCAATTGTGATGTCGACCAGATTCGTATTATTCACCTGGGTGACTTTCGGCTCGAGATACTTCCGCGATTCCATGCGTTGCCGACCAAAATTCTTGTAGGCGTCACTAAGGACATCAATGCTTTGAATCAGCATGATCTGGGTATTCAGGAAGGTATTGGCCTGCACTCCCCCCTGCTCATTGACTGCCTGCAGATCCACAACCTGGATATTGTTGTTGCTGATATGCATCCGGCAGACGGAACGATAGATCGGTTTCACCGTCTGAAGATAAATGATTCCTGCAAAGAAGAAAAACACAACTGCGGCCAAATAGATCCACCAGAATCCCCGCACGTATGTGTTATAGACAAACAAAACCATCGACAGGATGTCGGTCTCATTTTCGCCGCCACCTGCCTGGTTCGTTTCCAGATTGGCAACCTGTTGCTGATTCGGCATCATCTCGCTCATGGCATCGTTTGGGGTATCGTTCCAAAAAAACTTCGCTGAAGGCACTCCGCCTCACCGCGACAATTTCAAAGGACTTTGCAGTTGGCAAAGAATGAAAGACTTTGCAAATTACCAGATGGATTCTGGCACAAACAAAATGTCGCCGTTCTGAAGGGTAACATCCTGCCCTAGCTTGTCGCCGGAATTGTAAATGTTCTTCAGATTCAGAATGGTGACCTCCGAACCGCGAATCAGAGTCACACCGCTCTTTTTTGCCAATTTGGTATAGCCGCCCGCCAGAGCAATCGCCTGGCTGGCGGTGATGGTCTTGTTCGGTCCAACCACCAGCGGACCGGGTTTTTCCACTTCGCCCAACACGTAGATTTCACGGGCGGAATTGACCAAAATATAATCCCCTGGCTCAATCGTAAGGTCATTTTCATACTGACCAGGCCCGACCAGCTGCAACGACACCGGCAAGCGCATCCGCACGCCATCCTCTCCCTTGCGGACAATCAGAATGTTGCCCGCATCTGCCTTGTCCAGCAAACCACCCACACGGGTGACAAATTCCGAACACAGTGGAGGACGCTGAGTGTCGATAAAAAAGCTGCCGGTATTCCGGACCTCGCCGGCAATATATACAGGCGGCGCTTTGGGAACCAAAATGGTATCCTCCGGCTGCAGGACGAATGTATCGCCGCCGCTATGGCGATCCACCAATGCAGAGACATCCAGCGTAAAACGCTGAATCAACCTTTTGTCCTTCGGGTTACGCCGAAGAATCGCGACATTGTTCAAGTCGGCGCTCTCGGTGAACCCGCCAGCCGCGCTGATAGCCTGCAACGCCGTCATGCTTCCGTATGTCGGCAACTCCAGCGACATGCTGGCATTGATCTCACCCAGTAAATAGACTGTGCGCTTGGCCCAATGGGAAACAAAGATGCTGACCTGCGGCGAATTGATCTGCTTGCCCAATTCCTCTGTCAAATCGACGGCCACCTGTTTCGGAGTCTTTCCGCCAGCCTGGATATAATCGCACATCGGAAACGCGAAGGTGCCATCTTCGCCAATCTGGACCTCCTGACAAAGTTCAGGCATCCGGAAAACCGTAATATTGAGCACATCGCCTGGACGCAGAGCCGATGCGGAATTATCAGCCTCTTCCGCGTTCAGAACAGGTGGCAGCATCATCCCGACGAAAGCCAGAAGGGCAAAAAAATGTTTCATATCGATAGAGGAAAACAAAACGGCTGAGAACGATACGATGTCGACTGACAAACAGAAACCATCAAGGCAATTCCAAGCGATTCTTCCAAATTAGGACAAGAAGCAAATCATCTGTCCGGCACTTAGGCACTCAAAGCGTGAAACGATGCCCTTGGACAAATCGCTGGAATGTAAAGAAAAAAAGGCCGCACCGAAAATACATTCGATGCGGCCTGTCCGTCCAGGAGGGAGCGTGAAAGCCTCCACCTGGGTCTGCAGGACCCCGCGAAGGGACGTTAGAAGGTGTAACGGCAGCCCACGAAGTACTCCGTCACGCTGTAGTCCATGTCGCTGTCATAGCGGAACTGGATGTTGCGGTACTTGTAGCCGACATACAGGGATAGCCCGCTGTTGAACATGTAGTTGGCCTGAAGTTCGGTGAAGAACTCGCGGTTGTCATCGGCAGACTTCTTTTCATTGTTGTCGGAAACACCGACGCGGCCCTGCAGCAGGATGTGAGAGGTCGCCATCCACTGGGCGCTCATCGCGATCTTGTTCGAGACGCTGCCGTTGCGGCCATAACCGACCGAGCTGTTCTCGTGGCCAGAACTCAAAGCCAGAGCAGTCTCGAAATTGGTCACGGGCTTGAATTTCAGAATCAAGCTGCCATTGAGCTTCCAATGGCCATCCGCATCCGCGATGTAACCGGTCACACCATCATAGTTGAGATGCTCCAAACCTGCCTCGGCAGTCGCCGAGAACTTCTCGCCGTGGAAATCAACCAGGCCATTCACGACATAGCGGTTGAAATCATCGTATGCGCCGTGGTGGTTGTATTTGGTTTCCTCATAGCCGAGGCGGATGCCCAAGCGGGTCTTTGCCGTGGCCTGGAAGTACGGGGTGACATTGGCGCTGTAAGTCTGCTTGCTGAAGTCCTCGAATTCCTCCTGGGTGTAGTAGTCATAGACATACTTGCCATTGAGGAGAACGCCCAGCTTCTCGGTGAAAGCCAGATCAACACCGGCGTTGACGGTGGTGATGTAGGAACGGGCATAGCGGTTGTCGGCATTGTTCAGCGCATCCACCTTTGCAGTGGAGTTCAGACCGAGAGTAAGGTCACGAATGAGACCTTCGCCATCGTCCTTGAAGCTGATGGTAGGAGTCAAGGACCAGTTGAACTGGTTGAGGTCGCCACCAAAGCGGGTGTAGTAGTCGTAGGTGAAACGCCCCTTCAGTCCGTAGGTCAAGTTCCCCTTCGTCCGGGAAATCGCGGGAGCGATACCAGTCTTGAAGTAGAAGGAACCATTACGGGAATCAGACGACTTGTAGGCGTTGTTGGTATGGCCAATCTCCTCGAAGATGCTCAAGGAAAGCTGATTGGGCAGAACGCTGAGGGCGCTGTCAAGATATGCTGCAACATCATTGCTGGCAGCAGTGGCAGTCAGGCAAGCCAAGACACTGACGGCCGCAAGAAAGCTAAGAATTTTTTTCATGACCTTCTCCATGTTAAGTCGTTTTACGAATGACAAACTTATTCGGCCTCAGGCATGCTCAGAGAAGAAGTATTGCCTACAGGATTGCTGGTATTGAAATCTTTGCCATCCAGCATAGAAGCGGCATCCCCGAAATTGGCGACGATGGCATCTGCGATTGCCGACAGCTTGTCCGATCCAGCTTCACCTTCGGTGGTGCCGGCCTGGTCAGCGCCAGCGGCAGCGGCATTGTCGGCGGTCTGGGTCGCGGGAGCCAGCACGCTCTGCACGTCGGTTCCCATGGCGTTCAATGCGTTGGAAACGCGGTCCAACAGGGCGGCGTCACCCATCTCCACCACGGCGGAAACGTAGGCGGCCAGTTCTTCCTGGCTCAGGTCGCGCAGGAAAATACCGAGCTGCTCGTCATCCTCCAGCGCAGCAATGGCCTTGGCTTTCTTCTGAGCCTCGGTCTCCTGGGCTTCCTGAGCCCGGATGGCAGGCGCCGCAAAGAGCATGCCCACCAGCACCAGCAGAGCAATCAAAGAGATCTTTTTCATCGTAGATGATTCCTTTAGGTTAGTTTTTTGGGGTTCGCGTTATTTATTTAGAGAAAAGAAAAAGCCGAAATCAAAATGAAAACACATTACTATAATGCAAAAAAAGTGATTTTGCTATACAACTGACAAAAAAAGTCAAAAAAAAGCATTTTTATGAAATTTGATTACAGATTATTCTTTTTTTAGACATTTTTTGACAATTCCACACAAAATTACATTCTTTCCTGAACCTGTAAATCAACGTCTGTGGTAATAGGGCGTACATACAACGCATTCCGCCTGCGAGGGCAATGCGCCGACCCTACACGCTTTACACAAATTCATGCATTCAGGTCCTCAGTTATCATGATTTCCTTTTCCATGCGGAACTTATCATTAAAATACGGCGATTTCATCGACACCGTTTTCCGCAATCAAATGTTCAAGCAATGATGTAAAACAACCTGCATACCCCCCATCAGCCTACTTTTCCAAGCAAAAGAAAACCAAGCCGAGTAAAACTTATAAACCAAGCAACTCTGCTGGATTCTGCTGGCTCACCCTTTCCCATACCGCCTTCCCGAAAGCCTTAGAGACATTTTCCATGGCAACCTCCAGGCCGGCAGGTCGTTCTTCTGCATCGTGCGCATCGGAGCCAACTACAACCCGCGTAGGGTCATGATCAACAAGGGCAAGCATCATGTTTGGAATCGCCCGATTGAAAAAGGACTTATGAAAGTCTTCCGAATTGAACTGGAGCACCAGCCCCTTGTCCATCAATTCACAAAGCAAATCAAATGACTTTCGGAAATTCTTATAGCGTTCCGGATGCGCAAGCACCAGCGGCACTCCCTTGAGCTGCGCCATGAATAACAAGTCGGCAACAAAATGTAGATCCATATCGATGGAGAGCTCCAACAGTAGCGGACGGTTTGGGGTGCCAGGAACGCCGCAGAGGATTTCCGGGTGTGCAACGGCCATATCCACGGAATGCCCATCAGCGAAATACTCCATCCCTGGACAGAGTTTGAGGGGGATGTCCTCCTTCACAAGGGTCTCGCTAAGCAGCTTGAAGGCCTCGGCACGCCGAGGCAACAGCGTTTCAAAGACGCTGCCATGGCCATGTGGCGTGGCCACCACCGTGTCCACGCCTGAATTCACACACTGACGGGCCAGCGCCAGGGACTTTTCGAGATTCTGGGCACCGTCGTCAATGCCTGGCAGGATGTGACAATGAAAGTCTATCATTGAAAAAGGGGAATGAAGGGGTGAAGCGCTCGTTATTTCAGGTAGAATTCCCGATACCACTCGGCGAAACGGCGCAGACCATCGCGCAGCGGGGTGGCAGGCTTGAACCCCGTGTCACGTTCGAGTGCGGAGGTGTCGGCATAGGTCACGGGGACATCGCCTGGCTGCATGGGAACAAGCTTCTTGTGGACGTCAAAGTCATAGTCAGGAGGCAGGACACCTGCCTGGACTAGTTCCTGCTGGAGGATATCCACGAAGGCCAGGAGGTTTTCCGGTGCGGAATTGCCGATATTGTAGATGCGGTAGGGAGGCAGAGGTAATCCATCATCGCCGTCCTGTTTTTCCGGGGCTCGGCACATCACTTTATGAACCCCCTCGACGATGTCATCCACGTAGGTAAAATCGCGTTTGCAGTTGCCGAAGTTGAAGATCTCGATGGTCTTGCCCTCGCGCAATTTGTTGGTGAAGCTGAAATAGGCCATGTCAGGGCGTCCGGCAGGCCCGTAAACCGTGAAGAAGCGCAGTCCCGTGGAGGGGATGTTGTACAATTTAGAGTATGCGTGCGCGAGAAGTTCGTTGGACTTCTTGGTGGCGGCGTAAAGGGAAACCGGGTTGTCCACTCGGTCATCCACACTGTAGGGCACTTTCTTGTTGCTGCCATAGACGGAGGAGCTGGAGGCGTAGACCAGATGCTCAACGGGGAAGTGGCGGCAGGCCTCCAGGATGTTGTAGAAGCCAATCAGGTTGGATTCGATGTAGGCCTCTGGATGTGTGATGGAGTAGCGCACACCCGCCTGGGCAGCCAGATTCACCACCACTTGCGGACGATGCTCCTCGAAGAGGCGGTTGAGCAGCGTCGCATCCGCGATGTTTCCGCGCACAAAGGTCCATCTCCCTGCACCGACATCGTTGCCCAAGCGCTCCAGTTCCTGCAATCGCCATTCCTTGAGGGAGACGTCATAGTAGTCGTTGACATTGTCTAGGCCAACGACCTTGCACTCCGTCACCTCGGCAAGTAACTTAGTGGCGAGCTTCGCGCCGATAAAGCCGGCCGCTCCGGTGACCAGAATGGTCTTACCTTCGAGATTGACATTGGGATTCAACATGATGACATCACTTTTCAATGCCTTTGTAGTTTTGCTGGACCTCCTGATAGCTGGCCAGGTTGCCGATGTCGTAGCGCCGTCCAGGCATTTCCATCGCATGGACGGGCGTCCGCTGGCACAGCCAGGCGACAAGGCTGCCGGGCGCGTCGACGGCACAGCCTTCCGCGATAGCCTCGCCCACGCGCGAAATGTCCTTGCGACGGTAATAGTAGAAGGCTGGGCACGCCCAGTGGGTGGCGGGCGTGGGCGACTTCTCGGTCATCGCCAGCACGAGATCCTGGTCGTCGATCGTGAGCACGCCGGTCTTGAGCAACCGCTTCTCATCGTGCTCGAAGTAGCGCATCACGCAAGTGGTCTGCTTTTCCATGGCATAGCGCACAAAATGTTTCAGGCTAAAATCCAGGAGGTTGTCCCCCGCCATCACCAGCAAGTCATCATCCAGCTTAAGTGCATCGATGGCAAATTGGATATCGCGCACCGCCCCCAAGCGAGTCTCGTTGGTGGAGGTTCCGTCATCCACGATCTCAATGCACTGCGACCGCCGAGCCGCCCAGTCGTCGAAGTGCGGCTTGAAGCGGTGGTTGGAGACCACGACGCAGCCGGCGACTTCGCCGGTGGTTTCCAAGTCGTCAATTAGCCAGTC
The DNA here is from genome assembly GCA_017417585.1 of Victivallales bacterium. Taxonomy (GTDB): domain Bacteria; phylum Verrucomicrobiota; class Lentisphaeria; order Oligosphaerales; family Oligosphaeraceae; genus RGIG1601. Next base: position 37,004 of record JAFPYX010000057.1, on the reverse strand, counting down.
CAGGATGGGCTTGCCCTGCACCTCCAAAAGTGGCTTGGGAAAATTCTCAGTCAAGGGATACAACCGCGTGGCATAGCCTGCGGCTAGAATGAGGCAACGCATTGAAAATGAGAAATGTGAACTGTGAAACGATGAATGAGCGTACGCATTACGCATTGCCACCGACACCATCGGCGCTGTCACAGACGTACACGGAAAACTTCCCTTCAAGAGCTGGGAAAGATTTGAGGTATTCGTCTGTCACCCGCCTCGTGATGCTTTCAGCGAATGCGGGATCAATGAGTGCCATGCAACAGCCTTTGAAGCCCGCGCCGGAGAATCGCCCGCCGTAGATGCCATCGGTCTCAGTCATGATGCGGTAGAGTTCCTTGAGTTCAGGCGAACCAGCCTCCCAGTATTCGATGGAAGACTTGCCACTGGCGAAGGATATCCGACCGAACTCCTCAATGTCGCCTTTGCGCCAGGCTTCGACACCCTGCTCCACACGCTCAAATTCGCCGAAGTAATGTTTGGCGCGACGGAACCACGGCTCGGGAAGCCGCTCGCCAAAACGCTCGAAGACCTCGACGGGCACCTGTCGCATGCCAGTCTCGGCGATCTTCCCGTAGTCCAGCCCCGCGTATGCCAACAGCGCGTATGCGGCGGCTCGGCACTCGTCCACGCGAGTATTGTATTTGGAGGAAGCCAGTGCGCGTTCCAGCCCAGAGAAGAAGATGGCAATCTTGTATGGCTTCATCGCGGGGCTTTGGGGAATCAGCTCGTAGGAGTTGTCCAATGTATCCAGATAGAGAAGCTGATTCTTCCGGCAATAGACTTCGCAGCTCTGGTCGAGAGTTCCGCAGGAGACGCCGACGTATTTGTTCTCGGCTTCCCTGGCGACCTGGATGAGTTCCCCATCCGTGAGCTGGATGTCATTGACCTTGGCCAGAGCCAGGAGGAAGGAGATGGTGACCGCAGCAGAGGAGGAAAGTCCACCGATGGGCAGGCTTCCCTCAATAACGCCCGCCAGACCAGTGCGAAGCTTGTATTTCATGCCTAGCCGAATGGTCGCGCCACGCAGGTAGTCTGCCCAGTCGCCCTGTTTGTTTTCCGGCGGCGAAACGACATGAAACTGTACACGCTTTCGAAATTGCAGGCTCTCCAATTCTACCACGCCATCCTGCTTCGGCTGGTAGGCAATGCGAATGCCACAGTCCAACGCCAGACCGGTAACCTTGCCCAGCTGATGGTCCACATGCGCGCCCACAGGACAGATACGGTAGGGACAGAAGGAGATTGCAGGCGGCTCGCTGTGGTAGATTTCCTGGAAGCGTTCGATGCAGTTCATAGCAGTCTAACAGGCTCAGCCGGCGCAGAATTCTGGGTCGGTCTTGAGTAGTTCGTCGAAGTATGCGATGGTTTTCTTCAGGCCCTCGCGCAGAGGCGTGGTCGGTTGCCAGCCCAGCAGTTCCTGCGCCTTGGTGATGTCGGGACGGCGCTGCTTGGGATCGTCGGAGGGCAACGGCATCCGCACGATCTTGGACCTGGAACCAGTCAGCTCGATGATGTTTTCCGCCAGCTGGAGGATGGTGAACTCGCCGGGGTTGCCGACATTGACGGGACCGGTGACCTCGTCGGGCGTGTCCATCAGGCGCATCATCCCGTCGATAAGATCGTCGCGGTAGCAGAAGGAGCGTGTCTGCGAACCATCACCGTAGATGGTTATGTCCTGGTTCTGAAGCGCCTGCAGGATGAAATTGGAGACCACGCGGCCATCATGCGGGTGCATCCGGGGACCGTAGGTATTGAAGATTCGGATGATCTTGATGCGAAGGTTGTGCTGAATCCGGAAACAGTTGAAAAGTGTCTCCGCGCAGCGCTTTCCCTCGTCGTAGCAGGAGCGCAGACCGATGGGGTTCACGTTGCCCCAGTAGGACTCCACCTGGGGATGAACCATGGGGTCGCCGTAGACTTCGCTGGTTGAGGCCTGGAGGATCTTGGCATGCAGGCGCTTCGCCAGCCCAAGCATGTTGATGGCGCCGTGCACGCATGTCTTGACGGTCTGGGTCGGATCCTTCTGGTAGTGGATAGGCGAGGCGGGACACGCCAGGTTGAAGATCTCGTCACACTCGATATAAAGCGGGAAGGTCACGTCATGCCGGATGACCTCGAAGCGCGGATTGTCCAGCAGGTGATAGATGTTGCGACGGGTTCCGGTGTAGAAGTTATCCACGCAGATGACTTCATTGCCGCGTTCAAGCATCTTCTCGCAGAGCCAGCTGCCCAGAAAGCCACCGCCACCGGTTATTAAAATTCGTTTCATTGATTTATCCTTAATTGTAAAATCTCTAACCTCAGGCCTCTGGCCTCTGGCCTCTGGCCTCGGACCTCTGACCTACACAAGCGCCCCCGCGCCGGAGACGGGCCGGCAGGGAAGGATTCGGGCGGGGCGGTCGAACTTCTCGTAGTAGTCGCGCATCAGCGCTGCCGAAAGATCGGGGATGGCATCACGATGCGTGAAAATCATCATGCAGCCGCCCAGCCCCGCACCGGCCAGTTGTGCACCCGCCACGCCAGGCACGCGAGAGGCGATGTCCACCATCAGGTCGATGGCGGGGATGCTGCAGCCGTATGCTCCGCTTTGACGCTCCAGCTGTGCGCGCTCGACACGCTCGATCTCGCCGCTTTCGATGTCTTCCATCAGCTGCATAATGTCGTGGTTGCCCACATGCGGAAGGTACGGAATTTCATGCAACTGCTCGTCATGCGCAACCACGCGGTCGCCGTCATGGGAGCGCATCATCATCTCTCCGATGGCGGCGATGTCGCTCCTGGCCAGCGCATCCGCGAACTTCGCGGAGCGGGCCATTTCCGAGAGTCCATATAGCACGACGCCACGGATGGGGTAACGTCGTTCGGGCGAACTGTCATGTCCATTGAAAAACGGCGTGGTATCGAGCCCCTGGAGCATCTCCTCCAATTCGGCGCGGCTGGGATTCTCCGGCAATCGCAGAAGAATTCTGTAGATCTCACGGAGCGAGGTTCGCAGGTTCTGCGCATTGACATCACGTAGATGGTGAAGCACTGCCGCATACTGCGGGCAGAAGCGCCGGATCAGCGCGAACCCCAAGCGATAGCAGGCCACGCGGTGGTTGAACTGGTCTTTTGCATTGGAGGACTTGCGGGCCTTGACGCCGGAATCGCAGACCACCATCTGGTAATCAGGAGGAAACGACACCGTGCCTTCCACACCGAAATCAAAGAAGCGCACCTTGGTAATGGTGCCGCACTCGCCGAGTTTGACCGCCGCATGGTCGGCGCTGCCGCCATGGGTGCCAACGAACCACTCGCTTTCGCCGCAGAGGGTTATGAGCTGGTTCTGGGCAGTGGCAAGGCCGTTGAGCCGCACCACCGCCTCGCTGGTGCAGACCACCAGGCTGGAGGACGAGGAGAGTCCTGCCGCCATCGGGATGTTTCCAGTTACCAACAAATCCATCCCTTGCAAAGGGATGTTATGGTATTTCTTTTGCAGTCGAAGAATCGCCGCCCGAATGTAGTCGCTCCAAGTGATGCCCTGCGACTGGTGGCGTTTGGCAAGCTTTTCGCTGCCGACGAGCGTCTCCCAGTCCTCCCATGGAAGATCGGCAAGCAAGTCGCCAATGCGGAAGGAGTCCTCGGGAAAGAGCTCCGGCTGGACATGGCGCATCGTGACGGTGTCGTCCGCCCGTTCAGCCACAAACATCATCGTTTCGAAGCTGATGGTCATCAAGTTGCAGTTGCCGCCCTGGTGGTCCACATGGCGCCCCATCGCGTTGAGACGACCCGGCGCACGAACGAACATCAGCTTTGTATTCAATGGATAAAGCTGTTTGGCAGCCTCTCCCAGCTTCCGCATTTCTGCAAGCTGACGGCCGATCACCGCATCGTCAGCACCATAAAGGGATTCCAGCTGCCGACGGAAGGCGCCGCCAGACTTTCCACCCTCGGCAAAGGCAGCCAGCCATTCGGCCAGCGTGCGGAAAAGGCCTTCGGGATGTGGCGCACGAGCCGGACATTCGCTCTGGTGCAGTGCCTTCTCGACCTCCAGGAGTTCGGAGGGGTTGTTGAAACCCAGCAACTTGCCAGGCTCGGAGACCTCGAAGACCGTCGTCCGCACGGCGGGATCCTGCAAGCCAACCCGATAGACATAATTCACCAAGTCGGGCAGGTAGATTTCCTGTTGGGCATTTTCCCGTGTGAAGGTCGGCAATGCCTGCCGGAGCAACTCTGCCTTCACCAGATAAATTGAAGTATTGCGAAGCGTGGTCGCCTCGGCTTCCTGCGGCGTAAGCACCAGCTTGCCTTTCGGGGTGGCAAAACGGAACGTGGTTTCACCCTGCCCAATCAACGTCCGCGTCTCGGCATCAGCCTCCTCCGACGCAGTACCATTCTCAAGTTTCTCCCAGAGTGTGCCAAATGCCTTGGCACCCTTCTTGGGATTCGGCTCCGTGCCGGGGAAGAACTCCGCGCAGAGTGTCTGGAAGAGCGCACCGCGACTGGCTTCGCCACCGGCAAGTTTTTTCTGCAAGGCGAGGTAGGCCTTGCGCTGCCGTATGTCTGCCAGTTCGATGTCCGCCATAGGCGCGCCAGTCTTGTCCACGACAATGCGGCCTGCGCCGCTGGGACCTTCCACGACCTGCGCTATCAGCGAGAGTGCGGCGCCAGTGGACTCGTGGCGCGTCAGGAATTGCTCCAGAATCTCCTGGTCGATCAACCGATCGCCGGCAACGATCAGCACATCGTCGTCATCGGCGAGCATAGTTGCCCCGGCCATCGCACTGGCAACGGCACCGGCAGTGCCATTTTGCTCTGGCTGAAAGGCATACACGCAATTCGGAAACTCAGTGGAGACGGTCTTCATGACCTGTTCCGCCAAGGTCCCCACCACCACCACGAACTGCTGAACACCTGCGGCGGCATACGAACGCATCGCACGCACAATCGCAGGAACGCCGTTGACAGGGAAGCACACTTTCGGAGTGCTGTCGGAGTGCATCCGCGTGCCCTTCCCGGCCGCCAGGATGATGGTACAAGGTGTTTTGCTCATCATGGAATTGAGGGGTTAAGAAATAAGTTGTAATATATATGCTTGCGCCAATTTCGCACCTCGTCGCATTCGCGGTCGCCGGACGTCAGGGTGGCCGGGACGTCAGACGTCAGACGTCGGACGTCAGACGTCAGACCAGCCTACAGGAGTCCCCGGTTCATCTTTCCCGTGCGATACCCCTCCAAATCCAGGGAAACATAAAGGAACCCAAGTTCCCGGAATTTCTCCACAATTCTTTTCCGTAAAGAAGGTTCTGCCAGTCGGGCAATTTCCTGCGGTTCGGCTTCGATGCGGGCCAAATCGCCATGGACTCTCACGCGCCGCTGCCTTAGCCCAAGATCGTGCAGGAACTCCTCTGCAGCTTCAACCATCAAGAGCTTCTCACGCGTAATTCTCTCGCCATACACGAAACGGCTGGCCAGACACGCGAAGCTGGGCTTTTCCCAGGTCGGCAATCCCAGTTCGCGGGACAGCTCGCGGATTTCCGTCTTGGTGAGTCCCGCTTCGCGAAGGGGACTCCTTACACCGAGTTCTGCAATTGCCTGGAGACCAGGACGATAATCACCAAGGTCGTCCACGTTCGATCCTTCGGCGACCGCCGTCAAGCCACGACCTTTGGCAAAGGCGAGAATTTTCGAGAAAAGCTCGTGCTTGCACAGATAGCAACGGGTCGGCGGGTTTTCCGCAAAGCCCGGCACCTCCAACTCCTCGCTCTCCAGCACCACCTGTTCAATTCCCTCACGACGGCAGAACTCCCCTGCCTCGGAAAATTCACGATGCGGGAACGAACACGACCTGGCGGTCACGGCAACAGCCTGTGTCCCAAGCAAATCGTGCGAAACCCGCAGCAGCAACGTGGAGTCCACGCCGCTGGAGAAGGCGACGGCGACACTTCCAAGCGAACGAAGATTTTCCTGAAGCGTCTGATACTTTTGAGAGAGTTCCGGGCGTAGCATGCGGATAATATAACCCACATGCTCATGTTTTACGCCCGGATGTTTTTCTGGCTTCCTTGCACATCCCACAATGGCAACTGGCACATTTGCCGCATCCGGGGGCACAGCCGCCCTTGCACCCGGAACACAGACCATGACGCAATAGATGTCTCACCGCCGCCACGAAGGCGGCGGCGAAGAGAATAACGACAATCCAAGAGGCCAGGTTCATGATATTCCTTGGTTCTCGTTCGCTTTGAACAAGTTACTCTTCCACCTTCGGCATTGGCCGGCAGATGAGATAAAGTGCGGCAATCACGAGTATGAAGGCCACGACGGTCCAGAAGCCGAACTGCCCGGCGACGCAGAGTGCGCCAATCTGGTACACCACCAGCGCGAGGCAGTAACCCACGAGGAATTGGAAGCCCACGCAGATCCATCCCCACTTCGCGCTGCCCATCTCGCGGAAGGCGGTCGCGATGGCGACCAGGCAGGGCGGATTGAAGAGATTGAAGAGCATGAAGGAGAGCGCGGCGAGGGTGCCCAGTCCGACGCCGTTGAGCTGCATGAAGAGAGCACGTAGATGCGGCAAAGTGCCGCCGACCACGCCCTCCTGATGCTCGGCAAGCATCGCCAGCGTGGCGGGAGCCTCCTCCTTCGCAAGCTCGGCGGTCACGGAGGCGACCGCGCCGGCCCAGTCCTGCCCGAAGCCCAATGGTGCGAAGATCCATTTGATGGCGTTGCCGATGGAGGCCAGGATGGACTGGTCCAGCGCCTCGTCCACATAGCTGAGCGTCCAGCTGAAGTGCATGAGGATCCAGAGGACGGTGCAGGCCGCGAAGATGATGGTACCGGCCTTGATCATATACGCCTTGGTGCGGTCCCACGTGTGGCGCAATACGCCCGTGAAGGTGGGAAGATGGTAAGCCGGCAGCTCCATCACGAAGGGTGCGGGGTCACCCGCGAAGGCCTTGAACTTCTTCAGGGCGATGCCGCTCAGGACGATGACCGCGATGCCCAGGAAGTACATCGAGGTCGCCACCCACGCCTGCTTGGAGAAGAAGGCCGGCACGAACATTGCGATGATGGCGGCCTTCGCGCCGCACGGGATGTAGGTGCCCAGCATGATGGTCATCCGGCGGTCGCGCTGCGCCTCGATGGTTCGCGTGGCCATCACCGCCGGCACCCCGCAGCCCATGCCGATCAGCATCGGGATGAAGGACTTGCCGGAAAGTCCGAAGCGGTGGAAGATGCGGTCCATGATGAACGCCACGCGCGCCATGTAGCCGCAGTCCTCCAGGAATGCCAGGAAGAGGAAGACCACGATGATCTGGGGCACGAAGCCCAGGATGGTGCCCACACCGCCGAAGATGACATCGAAGACCAACTTGTGCAGCCAGCCGTCCTCGTCAATTTTCAGGAAGGCGAAGAGCCGCTCGGTGAGATTCGGCAGGGACGGAACCCATACGCCGTAGTCGGAGGGTTCGGGCTCCTTGGCGACCAGCGCCTCCTTGAAGGTGTCATAGTCCGCGATGAAGCCGGCGAAGGGGTATTCCTCGCCATCCTCCAGAAGTACATATCCATCGGCGGTCTCCGCCAGCGTGATGTCCGCCAGCTCGTCGGGCTTCTCGCCCTGGAAGAGCGCAAGGATGTCCTCGCGGGTGAGGTCCGCGAAGGCCTCCTCGGTCTGGTACTTGGCAGAGAGGTACTCGTCCAACGCCTCGGGATAGTTGGTGACCTCGCCGGTCTCCTCGTCCTCAATGCGGAAGATGCGCGAGAGTTCGCCGATGTTGGCGGTGTTAGTGATGATGAGTTCGAAATCGCCGACATTCTCCTCATCGACCTCCTCCTCCGTCGCCTCGGCCGTCGCGGCGTCGGGTTCGGGTTCGCCCTCCTCCGGCTGGGCGACCCACTTGGCCGCCCCTGCCTCGACTGCGGCGTTGCCGAAGGTCACGATGCGCGTCTGCGCGGCGGCGAAGTCCGCGGAGGCCTCCTCCCACTCGTCGCGGCCGCCCTTCTCGCCGCTGGTCCACGCCAGATGCCAGCCTTCGTCGCCGAAGAGACCGTCGTTGGCCCAGTCGGTCAGCCAACTGCCGACGGTGGTCACCGAGATGAAATACATGAACCAGATGACCACCACGAAGATCGGGATGGCGAGGATGCGGTTGGTCACAATCTTGTCCACCTTGTCGGAGAGGGAGAGATTGCCCTTGCGGGGCTTCTTCACGACCGCCAGATCCACCACGCTCTTCACGTAGGCATAGCGCTGATTGGTAATGATGGACTCCGCGTCGTCGTCGAACTCCTTCTCGCAGTCCGTGATGTGCTTTTCGAGATGCGCGACCAGATCAGCGTCCAGCCCGAGGGTCTCCAGAACCTTCTCGTCCCGCTCGAAGAGCTTGATGGCATACCAGCGAAGCGTAGCCTCAGGAACCTTGCCCTCCAGCGACTCCTCGATATGTGCGATGGCGTGCTCGACATTGCCCTGGAAGACTCGCGGGGGTTCCTTGATCTCATGGCCTTCCGCCGCCTTGAGGATGGCCTCCGTCATCTCCTCAATCCCCGTCTCCTTCAGTGCGGAGATAGCGACCACGGTGCAGTGCAGCTCCTGGGCGAGTTTGCGCAGGTCAATGCGGTCGCCGTTCTTCTCGACGACATCCATCATGTTCACCGCCACGACGGTCGGAATGCCCAGCGAAATCAACTGGGTGGTCAGGTAGAGGTTGCGCTCGATGTTGGTGCCGTCCACGATGTTCAGAATCGCGTCCGGACGTTCCTCGACCAAGTAGTTGCGGGCGACGACCTCCTCCAGGGAGTACGGCGAGAGCGAGTAGATGCCCGGGAGGTCCTGGATGGTCACATCCTTGTGCTTCTTGAGCGTGCCGTCCTTCTTCTCGACGGTCACGCCGGGCCAGTTTCCCACATACTGGCTGGAGCCGGTCAGGGCGTTGAAGAGCGTGGTCTTGCCGCAGTTCGGGTTGCCGGCTAATGCAATCTTGATGGCCATGATGTCTTCCTCCCTACGCAATTTCGATGATGTCGATGTCGTCCTTGCGCAGCGACAACTCATAGCCGCGCACCGTCAGCTCGATCGGATCCCCCAAAGGGGCGACCTTGCGGATGTACAGTTCGGTCCCCTTGGTGATGCCCATGTCCATCACACGGCGCTTCAACGCGCCTTCCCCATGCAATTTGACGACCATCACGGTGTCGCCAATCTTTGCGTCACGCAGTGTTTTCATTGTTGAAGTTGTCCTGAATTGTTATTGATTGTCATTGATTGTCAGAAATTGTCGCAATATCTCCTCTTCCCCTTGCAACAGGCAGCCGAGCATTTTTAATTGATAAATGCGAATTAAATCATCACTCTCGCGGTAAGGTCGCTGCCTAGTGCCACGCGCACTCCCTTCACGTTCACAATGGTGTTCCCTCCGTCGGAAGAGACGACAGTGACAACGGCATCGACCACCAGCCCCAGCTCCTGGAGGTGCTGGCGGATTTTATCGTTGCCGGAGATCTTCTTGATTTTGCATTTTTCGCCGACCGTGGCGAGCGCAAGCGGTAACATGGTTAGTTTCTAATGTTTTCCTATCAACCACTCAGATAGTCCACAAAACACACCAAAGACATGAAAACCTTTGCCAGCATGTTGCATAGAAAACTGTGCCTGAAAGCTTTCTATTTGTTGGATCGTGTGTCTTGTGGACTGAAATGGAGTTTTTGCAAAGTCGCCTAACATCTGGGCGGCTCATCAAATGGCCGCCCAAATTGTCGATTTAGAATGCAAAAGTGCACTTCACGCCACCCCACCAGTTGGTGCGGTTGTTGTTCGCATCATCCTTCCACTCCTGGCGCTCGTGGGAGTTGGTCGCCCAGGCCACGCCCACGTAGGCGCCCAGGGTAACGTTGTCGCAGATGTCGTAGGCGAGTTCAGCAACCAAGTCGGTGGCCTTCATAGCCTGCTTGCCCCAGCCGTTGAACTTGCCGTCCCCCCAGTACCAGGTGTTGGTTAAGGAAGCGGCGAGCTTCTCGGAGATCTTGTATTCATAGCCGACGCTGGTCTCGGTATACCAGTAGTACTGGGCCAGATCATAGTAGAGGTTGTTGGAGAGGGAGAGTTTGTGAGGGCTGTCCGCCTCGGTGAAGGATGCCAGTACGTTGTCCAGGCTCAGTGTCAGGCACAGCGGCATCTCCTTGAAGTGGGAGAGATGGGATCCTTCGATTTCTCCGTCCTCGTCCTCCTCACCCTGCTCCTCGCGGAAGCGCGGGTATTGATAGTACTGCCACGAGAAGTCAACGGTCAGGTCGCTGAATCCACCCAGCAATTCCTTGTCGAAGGTATAGGCATAGCCCAGCACATAGTCAATCTCCTCGGCGCGCCACTTGCGGTTGTTGGTATAGCTGCCGCTGCGCTCCGGGCTATTGTAGCCGCTCATGTCGAACATGGACGTGACATCCACGTAGAAGCCTTTCAACCCGATTTTCGCATCAAGCGTCAGAATCGGGTCGGGATTGCTGACGTTGCCCTTCGAGATATACACCGAAGAGTAGTCCGCGCTCAACTCCAGCGACGGTTTCCAGCCACCTTCTTCCTCATCCACCGTCACCGCTTCCTGGGCCGTCAAACCCACGCTCAGCACCGCGACACCGAAAAACACACCCAGAGCTTTTTGCCAGTTCATTAAAATTCCTCTTGTCTAAGTTAAAGAAAACAATTTGTCTCTACCCCTGTCATTCATACCTGGAAAACTCTACCAGGAGAAAGGGGAACCCTTTGTTAGATGACATTAATTTAAGCGCGTCTAACAAATTTGCAAGCGCAATTTGGCAAAAAAATCCGTTTTGGAGTAAAATTCCCGTTTGGGGATAAATTAAAGAAACATTCAAGGCTTCGTTCAACAACCTTTCCGCAGGCAGAGCCTTTGACGTGTCTTCATCAATCCGGCGACAACTTTCTTTTTCTCATCCAGGAGCGTCACCATGTCAACTTCCGAGGTATTTCCATTTGAGGTCCGTCTTGTCAGCGACCTGGAGAAGGTCTTTCTCAGCCGTGAATTGAATTCTCCGGAGTTGTCCGGCCCTCTGTATGGGCTTCGCGGCGAGCGCGTCTCCTTCCAGCTGGCGGTTAAGAGTCCCCGCTCCACCTATCTGGTGCCGGAAATCGATTCCGTACTGTCACCCTATATCACCCTGCGTTCGGTCGAATGCGTCCCCTGCGACAATCCTTGTTCACCGGACGATCCGGACATTATCAGCGCCGAACCGGGACTCTACCCCGCCCCGTTGATGCCGCTGGCGCGTGACAATATCTTCTGCCTGGGCGCCAACCACTGGCAGGCGCTCTGGGCGACCGTCGCCCTCCCGGAAGACGCTCCTGCCGGCCTCCATCGAATCGCCATCACGCTGCGCACCGCCACGTCGGAAGTGCGAACACCGTGGGGTCTTCCACCTGCCCCGCCTGTCACCGTCTCCATCGACCTGGAGGTCCTACCTCACGTCCTCCCGCAACAGACGCTCTGGAGTTGTTCCTGGTTCCATGTGGATTGCCTGGAGGCCCATTACCACACCAATCCCACCGAGGAGCACTTCTGGGAGATACTGGCGAACTACTTCCGGGACATGGCCGTCCACGGCGTCAATGTCGCCTTCACACCGTTATGGACACCCGAGCTGGACACCGCCGTCGGACAGGAACGCCCCACCATCCAACTTCTGGGAATCACCGAAAAGGATGGTCAGTATTCCTTTGACTTCACTCTCCTGAAGCGCTACATAGGCCTTGCGCGCCAGTGCGGCATTGAGCGATTCGAGATGGCCCACGCCTTCACGCAGTGGGGTGCCACCGCCGCCCCGAAGATTCTCGTAAATGGCGAACGGCGCTTTGGCTGGGAGACATCGGCCGACTCCCCGCAATACCAAGAATTCCTCGACCAGCTGTTGCCAAGACTCGCGGAGTTCCTCCGTGCCGAAGGGCTCGCCGGCAAGTGCTTCTTCCACAACTCCGACGAACCCGGCCTCAAGGACATCGGAAGATACCGCGACAGCTTGCGGAGGCTTCAGAAACACCTCCCCGACGATGAATTCCCCATCTTCGATGCACTCTCCGAACCCGAGTTCGTCCGGCAGGGCGTGACATACCGTCCCATTCCGCACACCGCACACCTGGCGGCCTTCGACAGCCTCCCGCTCAAGGCCCGCTGGGTCTATTACTGCGGCGGAGGTCCCGGCGACCCCAGCCGCCTCCTCGGAATGCCCTCCTGGCGGAACCGCTCTCTCGGCGTCCTCCTTTATGCCTTGCGAATCGAAGGCTTCCTGCACTGGGGACACAACTTCTGGTTCTCGCAGTATTCCGTCCAGCAGGAACGCTTCAACCCCTGGCTCAACACCACCGCCGGGCACAGTTTCGCAGGCGGCGACTGCTTCCATGTCTATCCCGGCCCCGACGGCACCCCCATCGACACCATTCATTATGAGGTCTTCGCCGCCGCCCTTCAGGACCAGCGTGCCTTCCAACTCTACGAACAACTCGCCGGACGCGACAAGGCGATGGCACTCCTCCAGGAAGGCCTCGACCGCCCAGTGAAAATCGCCGACCATCCGAAAGGCCCCGAATGGCTCCAGGATATCCGCAGGCGGCTCTACAAGGCTTTGAAGTCCTTGTAGGCGGTCTCCGCCAACCCGAATGAAAGGGAATTATATCGATGAGTTAGATTATGCACTCCGGCTTTTTCCTGCCACCCTTTCAGGGTTCGTTTTTGGGGACACCACCCCGGGTTCCGCTTCGCTTCCGCCTTCGCGTATGCGACACGGCGTGACAAGCCACCCCGGTGGTGAATTCCTTCGCCGTTTCGCGGCTGCCTTTGGCATCCTTATTTTTCACCTAGCTAAACAGTATAGTTCCCAATTGAAAAAGCGATTATGCACTTGACTTGGCCGGGCACATCAGGAATCAACAGTTTTTTATGCTGCCCCGGGTTGTATTCCCACGCGGAATACGGAAAAACACAAAAAGCCGTGCATGAACGCGCGGCCCAATTATGCATTACAAAATGCGCACTATCTCCGCCCGCTGCCGCCGAAGCCGCCCCTGCCACCAGGTCCCCGGCCGCCAAAGCCGCCAGGCCCGCCCATGCCGCCGAAGCCAGTCGCATTCTGTATGACCTCGATACTCTCAGCCAGCCCCGCCGCATCAGTGCCCAACTGGCCAGCCAGCTGCTCATATAAAATATCGCGGACAGGCCCGGCCAACTCGAACATCTCGCGACCAAGTTCGCGCATTTCATCACGGTCCATATTCTCCGGATCCGCCATCGCCTCCTGAATCTCGGCTCTAACTGCCTGGAAATCCTGCAATGTCTCGCGCTGGCTTCGGGAAAGCCTGGAGGTATCCAGATTCGCCAGATAGTCGGTCACTTGCTGCTGGCGTTGCTCCATCTGGGTTCGCATTTCGGCCATCCGACTCTGGATGCGCTCATATTCCTCCGGATTAGTCTCCCGAAGCTCCTCCATGCGCTGGCGAGGATCCCGATTCCGCTCACGTCGGGCATTTCGGCGCTGTTCGCTTTCGCTGCGGTTCTGAGCTTGCTCCAGCTGCTGCTTGAGCGATGCATTCTCGCTCTCCAACTTGTCGATATATGCGTTGAGGCTCTGCAGTTCCTCACTGTCGCCCGTGGTGGCCGGACGGCTGCTGGCCACCGTGACCAGTGGACGCACCAGTTCCTCTGTGATTTTTCCTCCAGAGGTCTTCCCCGCCAATTCGTCAAGCTGCGCCTGAAGCGCCTGACAATCCTGCCGATAATACATGGCGCCTCCCAACGCACCGACCGCAACAACCACAACTACTACAATGATGGCAATCCATTGTTTGTCATTACCCATTGGAACCTCCCGTCAAATGCCTCCATGATTTGAACCACTATTTTTAATAAAACGGAACTTGTCGCTTTTTATTGTATGCGGCATTTTGAATTCTGCCCGCATGATTCATGGAATTGCATTACATTAAACTCCCTTCCGCAACTAGTGACCATCCGAGGGAATTTCAAAACTCGCCGTCGAAGAATATGGCCTCGCATCTGCATCCGGAATCGGTTCCCCCGTAGCGGCTACGACTCAATCCACATTTCGGCGCATCTGCATTCCATGCCCTGTCATTTTCACGAGGAGTTTTGAAATCACTTCGTCTATTCCAGACACAGCCCCAATGGACAATTTCAACTTTACAGATTATTTCCAGGCCGTTAAGGGGTGGCTTTGCTCGCACTGGCAACAACTGCTCCTGGCATTCGCCATTTTCGGCGTATGCATCATCGTTGTCCGCCTCATTCAATGGCTAGTCCCAATCAAACGATGGGAATCTTCAGGCAAGCATCCTCTGCTTGCACGGTTATATAAAAAGGCATTACGGCCTTTGACCTGGCTGGGCCTGCTCTTCGGGATTCGCCTCTCAATCGCCGTACTGCCGATTGACAACTCTACCGCAAATCTCTGGATTGAGCGTGGGTTCATTTGCGGAATTACATTCGTCCTGACCGTTGGCTTGAATATCCTGCTCAACAGCTTCTGCCAATGGCTGATCCAGCACGAGACCAAAGCCCAGAAGGCGCAACAAGTGTTGATGACCGACCTGATTCGGAGACTGCTGCTGGCCATCCTATGGTTCCTGGCCTTCTTCTTCCTGCTTCAAAATGTCTTCAGCCTCAATGTCAGCGCCATGCTGGCTGGCGCGGGCGTCATCGGCCTGGCGCTTGCCTTTGCAGCCCAAAACACAGTCGCAAACCTCTTTGGCGCAGTATCGCTCATCGGCGATGCCCCATTTAAGATTGGCGACTGGGTAAAAATCGGCGACCAGGAGGGTCTCGTTGAAAACATCGGTCTTCGCTCGATGCGCTTGCGAGCCTTCACAGGAGAGCTGCTGGTCATCCCCAATCGCGTCGTCGCAGACCAAGTCATCATAAATAATACCGACCGCAAGCACATCCGTCAGACGCTCAACATCGGCGTGACCTACTCCACACCCCCGGAGAAAATGCGCCGAGCGATGGAAATCATCAAGGAAATCCTCGACAGCCGCCCACTCTGCAACAAGGTTCGAAATCCCATCATCGTCTTCAACGAAATGAAAGACTGGTCGCTCAACATCATGGTAATCATCTGGTTTGGCACCGACGACCTGGCCCAGAAGAACACCGAGCTGACCGAAATCCATTTGCAAATTCTGGAACGCTTCAACCAGGCCGGAATCGACTTCGCCTTCCCCAGCAACACCACCTATCTGGTAAACCAGAAGTAGTCGCGCTGAAATTAAAGTTTATTGTAAAACACCCCGCAAGGCGTGATCTTGCGGGGTGTTTTTCGTATTAGGAGAATCGCTTGCTTCTGTATAGTTAAGTTCTATTTACAAAGATGGATCTCAGAACGGAATGGATACCAATAGGCTGTCGAATACCACCCATTGTTTTCAATATTATAGATAACCACTATACCTTTTGCATTGTTTTCAAACGAAAACCATACTCCCACAATGGAAATGTCTTTGATTTTTGACTCACTTTCCTGCGCAATTTTATTTCTTATCGATGGCTAAATGAGAAAACGAGCCAATCAACCCCAACCAATATTGCAACCATCAATAATTCTTTTTTCATTTGGATACCAGCCATATCGCAAACGCCCCCGCGACATCTATCGTGTCGCGGGGGCGTTTGCGATTCAGAGCTTTCGATGCAACTTAGTGCACTTCGCCAGTCAGGCTGGGATAGGTCTCCCAGCCAGAATCGACGAGAATCTTGCCCATGCTGCAGAGAGACTCATCCTTGCCGACCAGCGCAAAGAATTCGCATGCCATACGCGGGGTGATCGCGGAGGCGTGGCCGTCCCAGAATGCCATGTTGCACTTGCCGGTATGGCGTGCGGCCAGCGTGCGCCAGTCGGAGCCGGAGCTGTAGGTATAGTCATGGATGCCGATGAAGGCGGCACCTTTACGGGTGGGGGTGAAGTTCGGATCAATCCACACGGAGTCCGCGAAGACCCAGCGCTGCGAAGCACGCACGACCCCCTTGTCCGGGCGCATGCCGTAGCCACCGTTGCCGATAGAGACGGCGGTCTTGGCTTCCAGGCCACCCCAGGTGGAGTCGGCGAGGCCGCCGAAATCTCCGACATGGGAGTCCCAGGAGCGGTTCATCGGCATGGCGTATGCCCCGCGGTAGGCTGCGAAGCAGTCTTCGGTGGTATTCACCTTGGTCTTATGGGTCTCGGTATCGGGGCAGTGGTCGATGGTTCCGCCAGAGTAGTAACCCAGTCCCAGACAGCAATTCATGGGGTTGCCATTTGCCCGTATTCCGGCGCAATTCCAGTTGTCGGTATAGGCGCACGGCCAGCACCAATAGGGAGCATTGCCTTCGTAACCGGGTTTGATGACTGCGCAGTCATCGCTGTCCAGAGAGTATTCCAGGACCGCCAGCATCAGCTGCTTCTGGTTGCTCAGGCAGGAGATGCCACGCGCCTTCGCACGTGCCTTGGACAAGGCCGGCAACAGCATGGAGGCCAGAATTGCAATAATTGCAATGACAACTAGAAGCTCAATCAGGGTAAAGGTCTTTTTCATCGTAGTTCCAATTAAAATTTAATTAAAGTTAGTTAAGGAAAATCTAAAATATTATAGAAAAAAAAATCCAAAATTCAAGCGACTGGAAGGAAAAGGATTATATCAATCGTGGGCAATCAATGCTTTGGTCTGTATGGCTCGGCAGCGCAGGGATCCATTTCGACGACAACCTCCAAGTTATCAAGACCATCTCCTTTCATTTTGCAAGACGCTGAATCTCTTCGGCAGTCAGGGCGCGGTCGTAGATCCGGAGCTCGTCGTAGGTACCGGGCGCATACATGGCGATGTTGCTGGGATGCGTGCCCAGGGTCGCGGGGAAGCCGTCGAGTCTTGGCGTAGTGAAGGGCTTCCGGTTGGTAATGACCGGCTTGCCATTGACGTAGAGGATCCGTTCGCCCGATTTCCAGGTCAGCGCCAAATGAGTCCACTCGCCCTTTTTCAGCGGCGAGTGCACGGAACCCAAGTTGATTTCGGGGCACATTCCACCCACTCGCGCCTTGAGCTTATCGCCACTGAGGTAGATTCCGATTTCGTCATACCCGCTAGGCGTGGCGTTCTCGTCGGTCTCCATGAGATAGGCAAGCGCGACATGCTTTTGTGCAATAACGAACTCCTTGTCGAAATCCGGGCAAACCCAGAAGGCAACGGTTCCCGTTTCCGGCTGATGGCCAAGGATTTCTGCACCGCCAGGCAACATCACCCTGCCCCACTGGGACTTCGTGCGGAATGCGGAACCGGGCCGTCCCACGCCCGCCACGCGCCGCCCTTCGGCCGGCATCCCGTCCAGACGATTTCCCGAACGATCCACCGCCAATGCAAAATCGCCCTCGAAGTCGTAATAGAGACGGAGGCCTTCCTCGGGGAGATCCGCCGGACGCCCCGTCTCCAAGGCTTCCAGCTTTGCGCGATTCTCCTCGAATACCGTCCGGCGGCGAACACGCTCCGCTTCATCGAACTCCGCCAGCGTGTTGGCGGCCTCTTCGCCGACCAGCCCCTTGCGCCAACGCGGACGGCCGACGATCTCCGGCTGATGTCCGAGGATGTCCATGGCCGCCTCCAGCGTATCCGACATGGCCTTGCGCGCAGCCAGCATCGGCTTGGGGTCCAGGTTGTAGTGTTCGAAGTCCTCCAGCACATTCGGATTGATGGCAAGGAGTGCGTCAATGCGGGCGCTAAGCTCGGGAGCGTGGTCGCCCAGTTCGCGCTTCGCGGCCTCCAGGAGGCAGAAGACCTCGTAGTCCTCCATGCCGTCGCGGAAGCACTCCCAGCGAATGGAATCCACAGGCGTGCCGTCGTCTCCCTCGCTGGGATACATCAGCGAGCCGTCGCCATTGGCGTTCGGGAAGGTCCCGCCGGAGAACCACGGGTTGTTCCAGCCCCACCAGGTGACCGCCCAGTAGAGCATGCCGTCCAGGTCGTGCTTCCAGCTCATCCAGGGCCAGACGCGGCAGTCAATGGCGGGGTAATCGATCCAGACATTCGGGTAGGGATGGCGCGTGCCGAATGCGGTGTACCACCAGACGTTGCGGCCGCGGTCCTGCTCGGCCTTCGCGCCCTCAGCGTCGAAAGAGTAGATTTCGGGGCACCAGATGTCCACGAACTTGAGCGCCTCGGGGAAGGAACGTGCGGTCATCATGTTGTGGATGTCGTGGTCGCCGATGCGCTTGGCGGCGGCCAGTGCCTCGTTGATGGCTGGATAGTCCTTGGCTTCCGGCTCGTCGGAAAGATAAGTGTAGAAATGCTCGAACCAGCCTTTCTCGATGAGGTGCTCACGGTAGAGGCGCAGCCAGAGCGGCCTTGGCGAGCCGGAGGGCAGTTCGTGGGAGGTGATGCCGCGCTTCAAGGCCGCCTCGAAGCTCTCGTCGAACGGCGCCCAGTTCACTTCGGCGGGACGGTCGTAGAGGTCCATGGCGAGGAACTCCCACTCCGGCCATGCGTACATCCATTCCTCGCCAAAACAGGCAAAAGCCTCCTCGCCGTCGATGAGCGTACGCTCACGCTCGCCCTGCCGAAGCACCGCCGTCATCGTCGCGCGTCCCGCGCCGCTGAGCTTGGCTTCCAGTGCCCATAGCCCGTCGAAACGACGGTTCTCCGGAAAAACGGCCATGAAGCGCTGTCCATCGCCTACTGCAATGTCTTGTTCCAAAAGCGTCTGCGCATTGTTCGAGACATCATAGGCCACGACTCGAAGGTGCCCCGCGCGGTCGTTCGTAACGGTTAATTCCAACGTGTCTCCTCCCTTGATCTCAAGCGACGGCCTGCGAAGCAGCTCCGGGCGCTGCGCACTCTGATATGGGCTCACGCGGTGCTCGTGCATGTTCTCCCGGTAGGAGTCCTCATTCTGCTTGACCGCAAACTGATGCAGACCGAAGGCGGTCACAATGCTGGAGTCCTTTGGAATCGTGAATGAACGCACCTGCACCACCAACGGAACCACCGTCGGCAAAGAGTTTTTCGCCTCCAGAACGAGCTGGCCCGTGTAGAACCCCGGGTTGGTATCGACGGGCACACGCACATCCACCCAGAGCGTCTCACGGCCATTCGCCACGACATCGAAGGGCGTGGCTTCCATCAGCACATCCGGCCAAGGCCCTGTGTAGATGACCTTGTGGTCCGTGGGAATCATCTCGACATAGCCCTCGCGACGGATGCGGAAGTTGCTGGAAGACAAGGTGCTTCCGTCTCTTGCGACCAGGTCGCCGACCAGCCGCGCCTTCGTCAGCAACAACGGTGCCTCGCCCGCGAAGAGCGTGACCTGCGCGGCATCCATTTCGTTGCGCGCGGCATCGAGTCTCACCGTGCCGCCGATTTCGCCTTCGTAGGGATGAATCGGAAGGAGTTTGACCAGCGAGCTCTCCACGCCATAGAGGATTTCGCGCGGCTTGTGACCATTTGAAATGAATTGCTGCCGGTCGGCGTACTGAATGATCTTTGCGGCGAGCAATTCGGACTGATGCTCCAGTGCGGGAAAGAGCGCGACAGGCACGGACGAGGCGTTGATGAGCACCTCCGCCTCGGAACGCAGCGCCTTCGCGTCATCGTCCTGATACGGCTTCAGACGCTCCAGCGCAGGGGCAAGAATCTCCTCTCCGCGATAGTTGCGGGAGACGTGGTAACACTGCATGACCACCTTCCCGCCCGAAGAATACTCTTCGCAGAGCACCCGGTATCCAGGATGCCCGGCCCGCACTTCGGCGGTGCGCAGAGCGGGTTCTTCGCCATGCCACAGAAGCTGTGGAGCGGGGGCGTTCGATTCCCGCGCGGCCGGCGCGCCAACCGGATACGGCTCTGAATCGCTGAAGCGGATGGTGCCGAAGCACTCGACATCGTGGAATGACTCCTTGACCGTAGAGGACCAACTGGATATCTCCTTGACCGAATATCGACCACGCCCCACGTTCATCCGCCATTCATCGCCCTCCTGTGGTATCGCGCCCAAGGTACTGAAGGGGATGGTAAACTCCGCGCTCCAGTCATAGACCTTGCAGGTGGTACGGACCTCCCACTCGCCATTCCACGTCACGTCGCGGTCCTGCTCGTCATATTTGACACCGCGCGAACTGGCGATGAAATGCAGGTAGTTCTCTGCCCCCTTGGGCTGAAGGAAGATCTCCACGCAGTCGTCCTCCCACACCGCGCCATCCTGCACATCAATGTTCGTCTTTATCTTGCCCATGTAGGGTTCCTGGCACTCGAAGCGGAAATGCATCGCCTCGGCGTCCTTCCACACGAAGACTGCGGTGTTGGCCTCGGGGCGGCTCATACCGTCCAGCGCGATGAACTCGCCCAGATAGGCAGCGGCAGAACCATCGGCACTAGCGGGAACCACGGTCATCGGCGTCCAGGCCGCAAAAAGCGATGAGACAGTCAGCAGAGAAACCAGAGCAAAGCAATGAAGGGCGTTTCGCATATCAGTGCAGGGTAAAAGGTACAGGGTACAGGGCAAAGGGCTTCATCGGCTAGACCGGCTAGATTGGCTAGATTCGCTAGACCGGCTAGATTCGCTAGATTCGCTAGACCAGCTAGATGGGCTAGATTCGCTAGAGCGGCTAGATTCGCTAGATTCGCTAGACCAGCTAGATGGGCTAGATTCGCTAGACCAGCTAGATGGGCTAGATTCGCTAAAGCGGCTAGATTCGCTAGAGCGGCTAGATTCGCTAGATCGGCTAGATCCGCTAGATCCGCTAGATTCGCTAGACCGGCTAGATTCTTTTGGCAATCTCCTCCAGGATACGGTATGCGGCGCCCTGCTTGGAGAGCATCGGCAAGGCCAGTACAGTGCCGTCGGGAGCGTAGATGGTGATTTGGTTGGTGTCGCCTGCGAACCCACATCCAGGCTTGCGGATGTCGTTGGCACAGAGCAGATCGCAGTGTTTTCTGCGGAGTTTGTTCAGGGCGTTGATCTCCACATCGTCGGTCTCTGCGGCAAAGCCGACCAGGAATGGAT
Organism: Victivallales bacterium; assembly: GCA_017417585.1. Classification (GTDB taxonomy): domain Bacteria; phylum Verrucomicrobiota; class Lentisphaeria; order Oligosphaerales; family Oligosphaeraceae; genus RGIG1601. The sequence goes on along the minus strand of JAFPYX010000057.1, from coordinate 15,951 downwards.
GATTCGGCATTGCACCCAGCTCCGCAAGAATATCCGGCGTGCGCTCCAGCACAAGCACCATGCCCTCTCCCTCGATCTTCTTGATCTTCTGGGGGACATAGTGGTCGGGGCGGAAATCCGCCACCGCCGCGCAAAGCACCGCAACCTGCGCCTCGCACCAGTGGTCGCGAACCACATCGTGCATCTGCTGCGCCGAACGCACGGGAAACTTCTCCAGTCCAGGAAAATCCGGCACCTCGGCAGTCATGGGGCCGTGTACCAGCAACACCCGTGCTCCACGCATTGCGGCGGCCCAGGCGATCGCCACGCCCATCTTGCCGCTGGAGCGATTGGTGATGAAGCGCACGGGATCGATGTCCTCTACCGTCGGTCCCGCCGTCACCAGCACTGTCTTCCCGACAAAATCCTGGGGAGAAGCAAGTTGCTCTAGTCTCTGCAGAATTTCCATTGCCTCGAACCCTGGCAATGCGGCACTGCCAGACGGCAGTCCGGGCGGCAATTCATCCCCCCACAGCAACACGGGGACACCGGAGTGCGCCAACATCGGTGCCAAGTCTTCCCGCCAGCCTTGGCAAAACATAGCCAATGGCTTCTGTTCCAAATACTTTGAGAGTTCCCGTTCAGACACAACGGGATACCCCGTCAACGCCTCCCAGCCTGCCGGGGTGACCAGCCGCAGAAGCACCTCGTCCGGACACACCCTTACCTGGATGCTCCACAGGTCTCTATCCCTGCACAAGTCGCCCACCACACACAAGGTCTCCTCAAATGGCCTGATGTGATCCAACAGGAAAAGAATTTGAGTTTGTCGCGTCATCGAATTGCAAAAACTGTTGTTTTGGGAATAATCGCTGTACTATAGTGTTATATAGCGCACGCAAAATGCCGTCGATAGATTATATTTTGAAAAAACTCCTCTCCTCATGAACAATAACCTGGACGAAATCTGGTACGCGGCCAAAAGCACTCGGATTGTGTATATGCCGCCCAAACTGCTCGAGACCTTCGGCGAGACATTGGTTCACTACCTCGTCGTCGCTGAAGATCCAGACAATCCGACACGTGTCCACCTCCACGACGGAGTGGTCACTGCCGAACGACCGCGAATCATCACCCCGCAATACTACCGCCAGAGGGTGGTCGAGAATTTCGGGGCGGACGCACAGCGGTATTTCGACGAGGTGCTCGCCAAGGACATCTCAGTGCGCTTCCTCCAGTACGGCCTCAAGTTCAGCAAGCAGGAATACCATACCCACCAAGTTTCTGGCGATCTCCGCGAAATCGCCGAGCAGGCCGCCAAGGACGCGCAAGACAATCTCCACGAACTGCGGGGGGTGATTGTCGGAACCAACGACACCTGGGAGGTCTCGCTCCTCTACTTCATCACCCAACTTGTCCAGCGGTCGCTTCCCTACCACGCGCGAGACATTGCGCAACGCGGATTGCTGGACCTCCAGGATGGAATGCCCGCCGCAGTGCGGCAGGAAATCGAGAATGACTTCCAGAACTGCACCACACTGGAAAGCGCCCGCAACCTCGGCGCAAAATTGCGCGACTACGGACTCTTCGAGCAGTTCGAGGACCGTTTCTACGAGGTGTATCGACGCGCAAAATCCTAATAATAAATACCATAACTACTTGATTACGAATTATATGGATAAGATTTTCTTCCAGATGGAACCAGGATGCGACGATTTGCTGCCCCGCAAGGCCCACGCTAGCGACGCCGCCTACGATCTGCGCGCCGCCCGCGACCTTACGCTGGCCCCCGGAGCATACACGGCGGTTCCCACCGGCGTGCACATCGAACTGCCGGCGGACTATGTGGCGGATGTGCGGCCACGCAGCGGCCTGGCCCTCAAGCATGGCGTGACGGTTCTCAACGCTCCAGGCACCATCGATTCCGGCTACCGCGGCGAAATCCAGGCCATCCTCATCAACCATGGTTCCGAACCCTTTGAGATTCAACGCGGAGACCGCATCGCCCAGATGCTTTTCCTGCGCCTTCCCGCCTGTGAACTGACACCTTCAGCCGTCCTCTCGACCAGCGACCGGGGCGAAGCCGGCTTCGGCTCCACGGGGCAAAAATAGCCTCTCTGCACGGCCTGAAAATGTCTTCCCGAACCGCCAGAACCTCAAAGCCTGCCCAGCGTTCCCGCAAGGCAAGACACCGCTCTCTGCGTTGGATTTTCCGGGTGTGTCTTATGGTTCTGGCCATTGGAATTGGCTATCGCCTCTGGCAGATTTCCCCCTTTGGTCATCCCGCTCCCAGGCTGAGCGAGGAGGAGCTTCTGCCGGCCATCTACGCCGCCGCCCGAAAGCACTCCCTGGAACCAGAGTTGGTACGCGCGGTAATCTGGAAGGAAAGCCGTTTCGATCCCGACAGCGTCGGCAAGATCGGCGAGATCGGCCTCATGCAGATCACTGACGGCGCTGTGCAGGACTGGGCCAGAGTGAACCGCCAGAAAATACCTTCCCGCCAGGAACTGTTCCGACCGGAAATCAATCTTGAAATCGGGTGTTGGTATCTTTCTCACACAGGCAAACACTGGGACGGCTATGCCTCCCGGGAGATTCTCCAGCTTGCGGAATACAACGCAGGCCGAACCAAAGTCGTCAAGGACTGGGCACCCGCGACTCCCGACCTTCCCATTTCCATTGAACAAATCACTTATCCGCAAACCCAAAGCTATATTAGACAAATTCTGGAGCGCCGAAACCACTATCGCGTGGAAAAAACCGCTCTTCCCAGAGAATGAATTCGCATGAAACCATCCACGACATCCAAGAAAATCCCCTCGGTGCGATCTGCCACCAGCCAGGAAACACTCAAGGCGCTGATGCTGGATCCCAATCCCTGCATCTCTTCCCTGGCCATGGAACAGATGCTGCGCACGCCTGCACTGTGCGAACGCCTCATCGCCGACAACCAGGACACCCCTGACCTCGCGCTGCGCCGTTGCGTTCATCAGCTTGCCGGCTGCCTCAGGATGCAGAAGCTGCGGGAAAAATTCATCTTTAAATTCGAGCAGGGACAGCTGGACGCTTGGGAAGCCATGCTGGCCATCGACCAGCTCTACGACCAGCGTTCCTCCCGCAGCTATCTCATGGAGGCCACGCAGGAGTTCCTTGAGGGATTTCACCCCCAGGGGGAGGTCTCCTTGCGGCAGGTGGCGAAATTCATGGCGGACCGCAAATACACGGTGCCTCCCCACCCCATTTTGAACGTCTTTCATTATCTTGTCGGCGATGTCCTGGACAATTGTCAGGGAATCGCCCTAGTACTCTGTGTGCTGGCCAGGCAACTTGCCCGTTCCCACGGGCTCATGCTGCAAGTCTGCCTGATCAGCGGGAAATTTTGCCTGATCGACTCCATGCACAGCTTTGCCGACCCCACGGAAGGCTGGAAGGTATCCAAGGCGCACGGCCCAGAGGATTTCCACCTCTGTACCAATCAGGAAACCATCCGCATCTATCTGGCCCAGCTTCTTGCCTCTTCCACCGTTTCCTGGGAAACTTTCGATGTGCATTTGTTCTCGAACCTTCTGCTGAGCATCGACGGGCTTGGCCATGATGCCCTCCCATATCCTTACGGAAAGCTCCTGGCGCCGCCGCCCGATCCCGAACCGTAGACCCAAATCGCCATATTCGTTCGCCGCCCGGCGAATGATTTTTGCATTGCACCCAAATTCCTTCATCCCCCCGTGCGGTTCCGGCACTTCCGCAGCATTCCCGCTACTGGCCCGGGGAAGTATCCTTCAAAACATGGAATGCTTCCAAACGTCTTCCACCTAGAAGTATTCCCTTTCCACTTACATGTCCCGTCGATCCTCCATTTCCCAGCCAGCCTCACTTTTTTCTGCCCAGCCATACACCGTCCGACTCGTCTCGCTGGGTTGCGCGAAAAACCTCGTCGATGCCGAGGTGATGTGCGGTTCTCTTGCAACACACGGCATTTGCCTGACCACGGACGCAGAGGTTGCCGACCTTACCTTGATCAACACCTGCGGTTTCATCCAAAGCGCACGGGACGAGGCAGAAAGGGCCATTGAAGATGCCATCCGCTGGAAAAAGTCCGGCCGTTTCAAAGGACTAGTACGCCGTGTGGTGGTCGGAGGGTGCCTGGCACAGCGCAGCGCACCGGAATATGCCGCCCGATATCCAGAGGTGGATTGCTTCATCGGCATTGATGACGCGCCTCACATCCACGAAATCGTTTTGCGTCTGGCCAGGAAGACTTCGTCGGGGGCACCGGAAATCCTGGTCAATGCGGCGACACCCACTTGGCTCTATGATGATACGGCGCCACGCATTCAGGTCACTCCGCCGTCATACGCATACGTCAAGATCGCCGAAGGCTGCAACCACCGTTGCGCCTTCTGCGCCATCCCCGGCATTCGAGGGAACCTCCGCAGCCGTGCACCGGAATCTGTATTGGCCGAATGTCGGCAACTGCTGGCAAATGGCGTAAGAGAACTCAATTTGATCGCACAGGATACCACGGCATACGGCTTCGACTTCCAGCCTCGCCAGGAATTGTCCGCTCTGCTACGCCAAATCGATGCGCTTCCCGGGGAATTCTGGGTCAGAGTCCTCTATACCCACCCTCTCCATCTCACGCGGGAATTTCTGGAAATTCTGAATGGGGGGAAGCACCTGGCCCCCTATTTGGATGTTCCGCTGCAGCACATCGCCGACCCCGTTCTGCGGTCTATGCGGCGAGGCATGACCGGCGAAAAGACGCGTAGCCTGCTTCGCGGCATCCGTGAACATTACCCCGACCTTGTCATCCGAACCACTTTCATGACGGGATATCCAGGCGAAACCGACGAAGCCTTCCAGGAGCTTCTCGACTTCGTCCGGGAGATGAAATTCGACCGACTTGGCGCCTTTGCCTTCTCCCCGGAGCCTGGCACCCCGGCAGCCCTGATTCATGATGGCCTGGTCTCTCAGGCAGTCGCAGAAGAACGACGAAAAGAACTTCTGGAATTGCAAAAAGGCATCTCCCTCCTTCGAAACCGTGCATTCGTAGGGAAATCCATGCGGGTTCTCGTCGAGGAACGAGTCCGCAAAGGCATCTGGGCCGCGCGCGGCACGGCAGATGCTCCCGAGGTGGATCCTCGCGTGATGATTCACCTGTCGAATGGTCAGCGGTTGGAGCCTGGACGCTTCACCACGGTTCAAATCACTCAGGCCGACGACTACGACCTTGTCGCCCGGCTCTTGAGTTAAACGGGAGCCGCCAATTGACCTACCCAGCCATTTTCTTCCATGAAAAAACACGAGGACCATTCCATTGAGGCACTTGGCGACCAATCGCGCAAGAACTCACGATTGATGCCCATTGTCGCCGTCATCATCATCTTGGCGCTACTGTCTGTCCTTGGCTTACTCTGCCGCTACGGCATTCGCCAGCTTTATCGTGAAAACCCTGCCTTCCGGATAACCACCATCGACATCGCAACCCCCTGCGAGCAACTGCGTCCGGCTGTTGAGGAGTGTCTGCAGCGGAATCAGATCCAGGAGGGTTTGACCACACTTACCAGCATTGACATCAGGAACTTGCGTGAAGAATTGATCCAGGACCCCCGTGTATTGACCGTCGAGGTTCGGCGAGTCTTCCCCGGCACGCTTAGAATTGCCATCAAACCTCGCGTCCCTGTGGCAGAATTGATTCTCCCGCCTCAAAGTCTTCGCATCGACCAGGAAGGCTATGTGCTCCCAGGCAATCTTCCCGGCAACACCGACCGGCTTCCCTGCATCACGAATCTCAGGAATCCGGAGCATTATGTCATCGGGAAGCATACGGAAGACCCATTCGTGCTTGCCTTCCTGTCTTTGCTCCGCGAATGCGCTCTTCGGACGGATGGCGCCACCTATGAGATTTCCTCCGTTCAAATGGAGCCAGAAAAAGAAAAGATGATCCTGTTTTTAAAGGGTAATGATATTTTTGAAGAAAATGCGGCTGTGTTCATGCTAGTCAGCAATGTCCCGGCGCATCTGGACCGGCTTCAATACATTGTCGAACATCGTCGCAAACTCAACAAGAAAATCTCCTTTGTGGATTTGACCGTCAACAACATCCCGGTCCGTCCCGAGTAGCGGCCATGCCCTCCCCCATTCTTCTGCATTGTTGTTGTGGCCCCTGTTCAACTGCCTGCGTGGAGCGCTTATTGGCAGAAGGACGCGAATGTCGTCTTTTCTTTTCCAACTCAAATTTGGACACCGAGGCGGAATTCACCCGGCGGCTGGACAATCTCCGCAAGGTCGCCGCACATTATTCCCTGGGAGAAGTTCAGGTAGACGCCTATCTCCACCACAGCTGGCTGGACCACGTGGCGAAAATACCGGACTATGAACAATGTCGTGAAGGCGGCCCCCGTTGCGCCAAGTGCTTCGAATGGTCGTTGGCCCGTGCCGCGAATTTTTCCTCCAGCATTGGAATGACCTTCACCACCAGCCTAACTGTCAGTCCCCACAAGAACTCTAGACTGCTATTGTCCATAGGCAAGACGCACCCGAATTTCGAGCCATACGACTTCAAGAAGCGGGATGGTTTTCTGCGTTCGCTGAAGCTTTCCCGCCAACTTGACCTCTATCGGCAGAACTATTGTGGCTGCGAATTCTCACGAAACGCCTTGCCTTCCAACCGGACAACACAGAATGAGAGTGACGTCCCGAACCCCGCCACCCCGCCGCCGGACGGCTGAAACCACGCCGATGGATACGTCTGGAAAACGGCACGGGACTCAAAACGACGAACGCCGCATCCTATTTCCTATTTTTAACTCATCATACGGAAAATCTCACCGCATCGGCAATTGGCGGGGAAAAAGCATATATATTAAACCGGCAACGACTCCGTGAGTCAACCAAACCTTCAATCACCGCCAAACGTCTGAAAGGGATTATTCCGATGGTCAACCACGACATTGCCAGCTTTATGGACTCATTCAAGTATGAGGCACTCACTTTCAACGATGTCTCGCTTGAACTGCATTATGCGGACTTCATGCCCGCCGAAGCCTCCACGGCCACCAAGTTTTCGCGCAACATCTCCCTCAACGCGCCCTTTATCTCCGCCGCAATGGACACGGTGACGGAGAGCAAGATGGCCATCGCCATGGCCATGCTGGGCGGCATTGGCGTCATCCACAAGAATCTCACCCCGCAGGCGCAGGCGGAACAAGCGGCACAGGTCAAGCACTATCTCAACGGCGTCATTGAAAAGCCAGTGACCTTCCGCCAAAACATGAAGGTCTATGAAATCATCAACGAAAAACGGGTCAAGAACTATAAATTCAATGGCTTTCCGATTCTGGATGAAAACGGACGCCTCGTAGGGCTTTTCACGAATCGCGACTTGCGCTATCTCACCAAGTTCGACATGCCCGTCGCCCAGGCGATGACTCCGCTGGGCAAACTGATCACCGCCCCTCCTGGAACCGACATGGAGACCGCGTTCCAGGTGATGCTCAAGAACCGGATCGGGAAACTCCCGCTGGTTGACTCCGACGGGCGTCTCTGCGGACTGTATTCCTTTGAAGACGTCCGCACACTCCTGGACAACATGGAGCCGAACTTCAACCGCGATGCACACCATCGCCTCCGTGTCGCCGCAGCTGTCGGTCCGCACGACTTCGAGCGTATTGAGGCGCTGGTCGCCGTCGGCACGGACGCGCTGATCGTCGATTCCGCCCATGGACATTCCAAGAATGTCATGGACACCGTCCGTGAAATCAAAAAGCGTTTCCCGCAGGTTGATGTCGTGGCCGGCAATGTCTGCACTGTCGAAGGCGCCAAGGCGATGCTGGAATGCGGTGCGGATGCCGTCAAAGTCGGCGTCGGCCCCGGTTCCATCTGCACCACCCGTGTCGTCGCCGGTGTCGGCGTACCACAGCTCTCCGCAGTCTACAATGCATGGAAAGGCGTCGGCGACGAAATCCCGATCATCGCCGATGGGGGAATCGCCCACTCCGGCGATGTCGCCAAGGCTTTGGCCGTTGGCGCTTCCTCCGTCATGATGGGATCCGCTCTGGCCGGCACCGAGGAGTGCCCCGGCGAACGTATCCTCCACCAGGGACGCACTTATGTAATATACCGTGGAATGGGGTCTGTTGACGCCATGAAGCACGGCCGCGGAAGCCGTGAACGCTATGGGGTTTCGGCGGAAGTCGCCGAAAGCAAGCTGGTCCCCCAGGGCATCGAAAGCATGATCCCCTACCGGGGATCCGTGGCCGATGTACTCAACCAATACCTCGGCGGTTTGCGATTCTCACTGGGATACCTGGGAGCACGAGACATCCCCGCCCTTCAGCAGAACGCCAGATTCGTTCGCATTTCTGCCGCCGGGTTACACGAGGCTCATCCGCACGACGTCATTCTGCACAAAGACGCTCCGAACTACAGTGCCGGCTGACATTTCCGGTTTTGTCCTTCAAGGCAACTGCATGGCCTCTACGGTCCCGCAGTTGCTTTGATTCTTTTTGGACGAAGCCCCGGCATTATTCCCAGCCAATCCACAGATTGGCCGCAAGTGCCGCAGGACATTTCAAATGCGTATTTTCGCAAGAATGAGAGGAAAAAGGGACTTTTTTTGCAAATCCAAGAAAAATTTTTCCTCCATCGACTTGAATTGTCAGAGAAAATAGGTATGGTAATAGGTTAAACATTTCCTTCGTTGCCTCTTTCAGACGTCTCCTCCATTGCATCCAGTTGTTTTTTCGATGGGTGTCGGCAGTTGAGAATCCTTTTGGCTGGCAACTAACTCCAGAAAGATTTCATCATGGCAAAGAACGAAAAATTCCTGACCGTAGATATCGGTGCCACCAGTATCAAGCTGGGGGAGTTTGAAATTGATGATGCGGGACAAATGACCATGACGGTCTTTGCCTACCGGGAGTATGAAGAGGAACTCTCGGAGGAGACCCGCATGGGCGTGGTCGAAGGCGTGTTACGCCAGATGCTGTTGGAAAGTGGCGTGAAGGCACGGCAGACCCTGGTCTCCCTCTCCGGTCAATCCGCGTTGCTGCGCTTCGGGCGTATCAGCAACATGAAGAATGACAAAAAGCAGATTCGACAACTGGCCGAATTCGAGGCCAAGCGCAATCTTCCGTTTGCCTTGGAAGACATCTGCCTGGATTATCAGTTAATCGCCTTTGACGAACAGACCGAAACAAGCAACTCGTTGGAGGTCATGTCGGTTGTCCTCAAGCGCGACCTCGTTGAGCAATACACCCAGGCCATACGAAATGTCGGCCTCCGACCTATTCTGATTGACCTAGCTCCGGTTGCCTGTTACAATAGCGCACGTGCCAATGGCCTCGGGGAAACCAGCAGTTCTCTGGTCGTCTCCATCGGCGGCCGTTCGACCAACCTGCTGTTCATTGAAGGAAACCGTTTCTTCGCCCGTTCAATTCCCATCGCCGGCTATTCCATCACTCAGCAGATTGCCAAGGAATTTGGCATCGGTCTGCCGGAAGCCGAAGAGCTGAAGCGTCACCATGGTTTCGTCGACCTGGGGCACACCGATAACGTCGGCGCCACTTCTGAGGCCGCTACGCACATTGCCAAGATCATACGCAATGTCATGAGCCGTCTACACGGCGAAATCTCCCGCTCCATCAATATTTATCGCTCCCAGCAGGGCGGGTCCATGCCGACGACGATTTACCTGACCGGCGGCTCCTCCATCCTCACCTATTGCGATGTCTTCTTCAGCCAAAAATTCGACTTGAAGGTCGAATATTTCAACCCCCTGACCGTTGTCTCGCTGGCCCCCTCCATTGATCGCGAAAAACTTGCCGCCGTCGCACACATGTTCGGCGAGGTCGTCGGTCTGGCCATGCGTTATGTGCGATCCTGCCCGGTCGAAATCAACCTGTTGCCGCGCAAGATTATGCGCCAGCAACGTCTCTCTTCGAAAAAGCCCTATTTCATCGCGGCGATGCTTTGCCTTCTGGCGATGACGTTCGTTGCCGAGCGCGGCTCAAAGGCGGCCGCCGAGCAGTCAAAAGAACGCGCGGAGATTTATGAGGGAATGGTTTCCCCGCTGGAGAGCAGTTTTAAGAAGATCACGGGAGCGATCAGCAATGCGGATTCCGCCATTGAAAGCGTGGACACCTTGAATAAATTTTTACTTGAACGAACAAAATGGCCGCTCATCATTGAAGAGATTTTCCGTGCCAAACCTGCCACTGTCTGGATTGACAACATCACACCTATCATGGGAAACATTGCTCCCGTGGTGGAAACAACGGTGGTGAAAGACACCTCCGTCACCACAGGCGGCGGAATGGGAATGATGGGGGGCATGGAAATGATGGATGACATGAGCAGCATGATGGCCGGAGCGGATATGGGCATGGGGACGGGTGCGCAGTCCGTTGCCAAAAAGGCAATCGCAGGCTTTGAAATATCCGCACATACGATTACTCCTTTCGGCACCGGTCTGGGAACCGACCCCCAACTTCCTCCGGAACCCAGATTCCCCTTTGAGGTTGGAGAAGGCGATAACAGTTCCGATGAAGACGAGGAGGAAGACAACTCCGAGGACGAGGAGGAGATTGCGGAATCGAGTCAGGATTCTCCCAACGAAGCTCCGCAGGCTCTTGATCAATCCGGTGAATACCTCTTTGTTCGTAACCTTCGGAAATCCCGCCTCTTCAGTTCTGACCCGACGATGACCGCGATGCGCACTCTTCTAAAGAGCGAACTGTTTGCCAACGGCAAGGATTTCGAAATCCAATTAAAACTGGAAATTCCGATGGAATCTTACGACTGGCAGTTCAACAATGCGAACCGCCAGGGTGCCATGGGTGGTGGCGGTGTCGGGACAGGGACAGGACGTTCCGGTCGTCGCCGCCATGGTTCGCGTGATTAGCAGCCACTAGTTTTCCTTGTGTTCTTCGGCTTGGGCTTCTCCTAGAAAGCAAGATGCCTGTTTGATGTTCAGAATAGCAAAACGCAAAAAGCAGTTCTCGAACATCAATCACACCTTCGCTGAACAAATCATTTTCAAGACACGCTAGTTATGGAATTCTTGAAGAAAAATTGGGGTCTTCTGCTTTGCGCAGTTGCCTTCATTGTCTTGATGGCAATTGAGTTGAAGCAAATCTTCAGCTACAAGGAAATGAAGGACGCCAATGAGAAAAGAGTTGACCAGGCACAGACGACAAAGAACAATATCAACTCGGCTGGCTGGAACATTCTTCTCACGGAAAAGAATGTTCATGGCGATGACGTGCTGGTTAATGCCATGATTGCTGCCAACAACCAAGGCATAGCCGAGGAACATAGTAACGACCTCCACAACGAGCTGATCAAACGGTTTTCATTTCAGCCCGCATTGCCGAAGACCGATGGTCAGGCAAAGGATGAACTGGATAAGCGCCTAAGTAAATTGACAGACACTATCTTGAACAATAAAGTCGAATGGAACTGCGCCACGCCAATTGGCGGACTTTTCTACGTACTTGCGCGGCAGTCCGCCCCCATCCCGACATCAGATTTCCCGAATATCTTTCGCCAGCTAGTCATTTATGAAAAGCTGATCCAGATCATTGTCAATTCCGGCGTGAAAACCATCAATACTTTGGAATTCCCCCGTGGGCTGGTAGTTGAAGAGGAATCGGAATACACGGTTACGCCAATCATCATCAGTGTCGAGGGGGATGAAATGACCATCCAAAAACTGGTCAACAATTTCTCCTTCGACCCCACGATGCTGTTCGTCATTCGGAACATGAATTTCATCGTCCCCACCAGCAATAGCCCTGCCGAGGAGTTTTACGACATCGTCCTGCAGCGCCGTGCGGAAATTGAACAGCGCCAAGAAGCCAGGCTGAATGCTGCCAACAGCAACAACGAACGCATGGGCGGCATGGGCATGGGCATGGGCGGCATGGGCATGGGCATGGGCGGAATGGGAATGGACGACATGTCGCCGCGAGTAATGGGCATGGGCGGAACCGGTTCCATGGATGGACAGAACATTGACTCCAACGCGCTGGTCTATGAACCTCCCAAACGTCAGGATTACCTGGTTTTCCGTACTCCACGGCGCATTCAAATCAATCTGACGCTTGACTTGTTGGAATTCAAGTCGTCGGGTGACGGCACGGAAGAGGATGAGGAAGAGGACGATTCCTGACTCCTCCCCCGTAGCAGTTTACGCATTACATTCACTCTTAACCGAATTGAGGTCACAGTTTGAATTTCCTAGCGAAACATTTTGAGAAGATTATTCTCGCTGTTTGCCTTTTGTGCTTGATTTGGATGATCAAGCACGTCTCTGACAATAGCACTCAGCAAGTGGAAGAGACCGCCAAGGTCAGCGAGGAAATGCGTGACAAGAACAGGGTCGCCACTGGGAAGAAGATGGTCGAAGCGCTTGATGCCAGCAAGCTTCGCCAATTGAATGACATGCTGAATCCGCCAGAACTTGCCTTCAATCTGCAAACCAATGGCGACCCAGCCTCTAGTGGTCTCTTTGACGGTGGGCAATATGTCATCTGCAAAAGTCCTCAGTGTGGCTATGCAATCCCTTTCAAAGCGGACATTTGCCCGTTCTGCAACGCCACCCAGGAAACAATTGGTCCGGAAACTCTTCCATCGGATGACCTGGATAAGGATGGCATTCCTGATTTGGCGGAAAAGGCGGCCGCCCCTATCCTCAACTACCGTTATCCTTATGATTCAATGAATGATTTCGACTCCGACGGTTTCCTGAATATTGAAGAATACCGCGCTGGAACCGACATGATGGACGCCAAGAGCAGACCCGCACTGGCATTCCTGCTTCGCCGCGACGGCCAGGCACGGCGTTCCAATATTCCCGTCGTGCTTAAACGAGTAAAGGCCTTTGATTCCGACCAGAGCACGTGGAAGGCAGCCCTCTCCATCAATGAAAATCCCAGAACCACTGATGTCAAGGCTGGCGAAAAAATTCAAAGTACCGACTACACTCTAGTCTCCATCCCTTCCACTGACAGCATTGTGATTCGCGATGCGACTGGCTTGGAGTACACCATCCGTTTGAATACACCCACGCAAGAGAAGGCTTATTCCGTTGATTTCCTTTATCAGGCCTCGCATTCTCGCCAACAACGCCCGCAGACACGCGATATCGAACAGATGGGCAAACCCGCCATCACGCAGGAAGATTACGAGAAGATGCTCGAACAGCGCGAAAAGGCGAACAATCGCAATGACGGTGGCATGATGGGGCCTGGCGCAATGATGGGACCCGGCGCGATGATGGGTGCCGGGAATTCCCCCAGAGGAGGCATGGGCGGTGATGTCGGCGGTGGAATGGGCGGAAGTTTCCCAAATGACAATGAACCGCCGCTCCGGTTCCGCCTCCATGTCGGCGACATGTTTGTCTTGCAGAAAATCTTCACCCTCCTGGATAAAAATGATGCTTTGCTACATCCCGAGGCCGAAGGGCTGGTTACTGAATACTACCGGGTTCTGGATATTCAGCCGCCCGACGGAGAAGGAGAAGACAGCAAGGACATTGTCTGGGTCCAGCAACTTTCCGAAGCAGGGGGCGCCCCCATTGGTGCCCCCATTGAGGTGCCGATGCTCGACAAGCTGCCCCTGCCACGCCGCCCAGGCGAACCTACTTCACAGGATTACTTCTTCTCCCCAGGTTCCACCGGCATGGGAGGCATTGGCCGTTGATTCCAGCCAGTCGTGCCATGGAATCGGATTGGCACAGATACCCTTTCATTCTTTAATTAATAAAAAACATCAACCAACCAACACAAGCAACCTGCTTGTTAACGCAAGCGGACGAGCAGGTTAAGCGAAGGACCCATGGTTAAGACGCAAAAACACATCGAAGCAATGAATTCCGTGTGCAGTGTCCTCGGTGCGCTGCTCTTCCTTGTCTCATTGCCGACTTCTCTGCGCGCCCAGACAGTGCCTGATTATGTCATTGAGGGAGAGCGTCAGTTGTCCAATCAATTGGATGAAGACGACCCGACCATCGGCAAGCGTGTCCGCTGGTTCAAGCAGTTGTCCAGTGACGACTTGCTGGAACTTGGTGCCCGCGACATCCAGTTCATGCATGAAAGGCTCGATGAGGCAACTCGGCTTATGAACGATGGCTTTCATCCAGACCAGGTGCGTGAACTGACCAAAGAAGATAGCGAAATTGCACGGCACGGCCAGGATGCGAGTACCATCTACGGGATTCTCAAAGAGCGTACCAGCCTCTCCTCCTCCCAAAAGGATGAAATTTCCGCAAAAGCATTGGAATTGCAGCAAATTGAGGCAAAACTCCAGCAGATTCGCAGTCAACTCACCTTGCAGATTCGCCAAACGCAAGATGAGGCGGAAATCCAAAAGAGCAATAACGCCATTCAGCGCGCCACTTTTCTGCTGGATGAAGCATCCCGCGGTTATTCCAGCGCCGCCACCGTGTTTAGCAATGCTGAACTCGACCAGGCTGAGATTAAGGCTCGCGAGGCACTGAAAAACTTGCTTGCGGCGGGAAGGATTCTAACCAACAAAGACACGCAGGACGTCATTCCCAATGAAACGGTGAGCAAGGCCCTCAACGAACTGGAGGATTTGCGCATCAAACTGCAATCCAAGCTGGCTGACATCTATTCTTTACGTGGTCAGAAGAATCCCGAAGAAGGCGAGTATCTTTTGACCTGTGCCATCCTTGAACTTAAGTATGCAAGCCACAAAGCTACTGAAGAAGATTGGACCGAGAGTCAAACTGCCATCAGTGCACTTCACCTTGACGATGCATACGAGGTAGAGAAGGAACTCGCAGAAATCGGCCGCCAGGCGCCTGACTTGAAAGACATCATCACTCCAGCTCGCGAGGACAAGCTCTCCAGCGACATTCAGCGACTCACGGAAATCAAGAGGGAGACTGTCGTGCGCGCCATGACCACCACAGACACCCTCATGCCCGATGCCAGCAGTCGTGACCAGGAGATTCGGGTCAACCTGAAAAAAGGTCAGGTTTTCCTGCAGAATGGACGTTACTCCGAAGCGCGTGAATATTTTGAGCAGGTTCTGATCCAAGACCCCTATAACCTGACGGCCATCCATGCGATGGCTAAAATCAGCGATGCGATGTCCAAAGCGGCGGATGCCAAGCTTGAAGCTCTTCTGAAGGACCGCATTTCCGAAGTGCGCTGGCGCTGGTCCGAGCCTGTCACGCCGCTGATTGCCGGTTCTGCCGACAACATCAGCACTCAAACCATTCGCAAGAATGACGAAACACAGGGCATCAGCAAGCGTCTGGATGAAATTATCATTCAAAATCTCACCATTGACAACGAGTCGCTTTCCGATGTCTTGAACGAAATTCTCCCCCGCGAAATCAAGAAAGCCGACCCAGAGGGCATAGGTGTCAACATTGTCCCGATGCTCACCCCGCCTTCGCACGCTGGCATCGCCGGTTATCAGCCTCCTGGATATGTAGGCAATGAAGCAGGAGGAGGCGGTGTTGGCGGTGGCGGCGAGGGTGGCTCTCAACAGCCGATGACCGCCGGATCCATCCATGGACTCAACACCAACTTCGGCCCGACCTACAATGAAGGCTACAATGCCAATATGGGCGGCGGCTATGGCGGCGGCTATGGCGGCGGTTACGGGTACGATGGCGGCGGCATGGCGGCCGGAAACCCGATGATGGGTTCCCAATCTGCCCTTTCCACTGGCGAAGAGCTGGGGGAATCCATGGTCAATCTCCATTTGGTCAACATCACTCCGCGTGAAGTTCTGGACTACCTCTCCTGGCAATTCAGCTTGAGAATCCGCACTGTGGAATCTTCGGTCATCGTGGCCCATCCGTTGATTGAAATGGATCCCATGGAGACCCGCTTCTACAATATTGAGGCCGGTGTCTTTGACATGTGGCGTACACGGAAGAAGATGAGCCGTCTTTCCTCCGTCGGCTCCGATGACGACGACGACGGTGACGAC
>JAFPYX010000056.1 GCA_017417585.1 Victivallales bacterium | reverse complement strand
GTTTACAATGAGAACTTCTTCAAGTCGCTCGACGATCTCGAACTCGAGTGGTTCGTAGGCGGCGCTTCTGCAGGTAAGGCTCATCATCACGAAGGCAATCGTCCTGAGGGTATGACCTTTGGTCATGGTGGTACTATCGACATCAGCGGCATTGCTCCTCAGCAGCGCAAGGTGATTACCGACGAGGCTCTGAAGAAGACCATCGAGCGCGTCGTAGGTCATCATGGCGATATGGAAGTGTTTGTCATCTTCCAGTTCAAGAGCAAGGAAGCCCAGCCCCTCATCGACAAAGGCCAGGTTCTCGCCCGCCAGCAGTTCGCCCTCACTCAGTATCAGTTCCCTGATATCTCTCACCTCTCACCTCTCCCCTCTCACCTCTATCTTCTCACCTTCAAAAGACGATAGGTGAGTCGCCTAGGTCGTCATCGTCGTCGTGGCAGCCGCAAGTGCAGCCGGGATGGTGATGATGGCCGCCGTGCTCTAAATCAATATTCGGATCCACCTTGACCAGACAATAATATTCGCAGTCACCTAGAATTTTCGTGCCGTCGTTGGGGGCAACTGTCGCCAGTGCGGAGGCGGGCACGGTGAAAATCGCGCCACGTTCGGTCATCACGTCCAGGTGTCCCTGGTTGATGGCCGAACGACCACGCAGACAACGGCACTGAACCTTGCCCGTTACGGCATCTAGCACCTTCACGAATACCACGCAGAATTTCCGTCCTTCAAGATAGGAGAGATTCATCGGTATCAAAAAGTTCGGTGTCCGCGGCGATATGCTGCGGGGATTCTCCTGAAAACCAAATCAGGCCGACTCCACATCAATGCAGAACCGGCCTGGACGAATCTGCATTGCAATACATAACATATTGCAATGCAGATAGTTACGCAATAACCACCTGGCTTTAGCCAAGGCGCTTCTTGAGTTCTTCGAACTGCGCGAAGATCTCCTTGGGCATATTGCCGTATTTGTTGAGCTTGTCCAGCCAGTCCTTGAACTGCGGGAGGGTGGCCTTCCAGCCTTCGGTGTCCACGGAGAGGAGAGTCTTTTTGTCCTCGGCGGAGACGTCGAGTCCGGACATGTCGATGGCGTCCTCGGTCGGGAGGTTGCCGATGGCGGTCTCATTGGCCGCGGCCTTGCCGTCACAGCGCTCAAAGATCCACTTGAGGACGCGGGAGTTGTCGCCGTAGCCGGGCCACAGGAAATGCCCGTCCTCTCCGCGACGGAACCAGTTCACGTAGTAGATCTTCGGGAGTTTCTTGCACAGCCGGTGCTTGGCCATGTCAAGCCAGTGCTGGAAGTAGTCGCAGGCGTTGTAGCCGATGAAAGGCAGCATCGCCATCGGGTCGAAGCGGAGCTGTCCGGCACCGCCCAGGGTGGCTGCAGTCATCTCGGAACTCATGGTCGCGCCCATGAAGACGCCGTGCTCCCAGGAGAGGGACTCATTCACCAGCGGGACGACAGTCTTGCGGCGGCCGCCGAAGAGAATCGCCGAAATCGGCACGCCCTCGGGGTCTTCCCATTCCGGAGCGATGACGGGGCATTGGCGGGCCGGGGTGGTGAAGCGGGAGTTCTTGTGGGCGGCGGGGCCGGCGGGGTTGTTGGCCTTGTTCCAGGGGCGGCGCAGCCAGTCCACGACATTGCCGGGGTCTTTGACGTCGCCGTCTTCCCACCAGTAGCTATAGTCCTCGGTGAGGGCCACGTTGGTGAAGATGGTGTTTCCGCCGTTGATGGTCTTCATCGCGTTGGGGTTGGACTTCATGGAGGTGCCGGGAGCCACGCCGAAGAAGCCCGCCTCGGGATTGATGGCGTGGAGCATGCCGTCCTTCTCGTTGAAGCGCATCCAGGCGATGTCGTCGCCGACGGTCTCGACCTTCCAGCCGGGGATGGTCGGGGTCAGCATGGCCAGGTTGGTCTTGCCGCAGGCGCTCGGGAAGGCGCCGGTAACATATTTGACCTCGCCCTCCGGGCTGGTCAGCTTGAGGATGAGCATGTGCTCGGCCATCCAGCCTTCCTCGCGCGCCAGCACGGTCGCGATGCGCAGGGCGAAGCACTTCTTGCCCAGCAGCGCGTTTCCGCCGTAGCCGGAGCCGAAGGAGATGATCTTGCGCTCTTCGGGGAACTGGGAGATGTACTTCTTCTCGACCGGGGCGCAGGGCCACGGCACATCCGCCTGGCCATCCGCCAGCGGCGCGCCATTGGAGTGCACCGCGTGGACATATTCGTGGCCGGCGTCAATGCGGTCCAGGATGACCTGGGAGACGCGGGTCATGATTTCCATGTTCACCACGACATACGGGGAGTCGGTGATCTCGATGCCGTATTTGGCCAGCGGGGACTCGGGATTACCCATGGAGAAGGGAATCACATACATCGTGCGACCCTGCATCGCGCCGTCGAAGACCTTGTTGAACTCGGCCATCATCTCGCCGGGCTCCTTCCAGTGGTTGGTCACGCCGGCGTCCTTCTCAGTCTTGGAGCAGATGAAGGTGCGCTCCTCAACGCGGGCGACGTCGCTCTTGTCGGAGCGGGCCAGATAGGAGTTCGCGGGAGTCTTCAGCTTGATGAAGGTGCCAGTCTTGACCATCAGGTCGCACAGGCTGTCATATTCTTCCTTCGAGCCGTTGCAGATGTACACATCGGTCGGCTTGCAGAGGTCAACCCAGCCCTGGAGCCAGCTCTTCAGTTCGGCGTTCTTGAGGTCTTTCAAGGTCGTCATGGAATGGTATTCTCCTTAGTAGTTGATGGGACCGCTCGTCCCGTTTTGCGAAAACTCATTTAATATAATTCATATTTAAAGACCGTGCGATGATGCCCCCGCCTTTTCTGGCGTTTCAGAACAGAACTTCGGGGACAGAACTTCGGGGACAGACACCGCCGCCCTGACTGAGCCACTGGGATAGCACGAGGATTCTACATGCCCTGCAAAGTCAGGCAATCACCGGCGTGAAACAGGAGCGCGTCCAGCAGAACCCAGACATCGCCTGATCTTGCCCCCGGCAGGTCATTCCCATTTCGGAGGCCACCTTCAGCGCACCCAGATAATGCGAGGTGAGCCAGGCGGTCGGCCCGAACAGTTCCATGTCCAGCGTATGATGCTGTCGGCCCGTGATCAGACCGCTTTTCCGCAGATCCCACTGGTCTGGATTGTCCTTGTCCCAGGCGTAGGAAAGAATCTTCTTCACGAAAGGCCACCTCGACCTGAACCATTCACGGTCATCCGAGACCTTCCATTCCCGATAGGTTTTCATGACCTCGCCGAATGCGCCGTCCACGCAGGTGCGCGCCTGATCGCGCATGGTTCCGAGCGGGAGATACAGCCGAAACGCACGACAGTTTATGCTCCAGGGAGTTCTGGCATTACTTTTGGTCCTCCAGGTAGGCCGGCAGGATTTCGCGCAGGGGAACACGGACGAAGTCGCGTTCCCGCCAGCGCGGATGCGGGAGAGTGAGGCGCGGCGTGTCGCAGACCACGCCGTTGCACTCGATGATATCGATGTCCAGCGTGCGCGAATGCCAATGCGGATGGTCGGCGGGGCGGCCCTCGGCGACCTCGATGGACTGCGCCAAGTCCAATAACGCCAGCGGCGTTCCCGACCACTCGCCGACCACCGCCCAGTTCACGAACTCCGGAGCGCCCTCCTCGCAGCCCACCGCCGGATTCCGGTAGGGCGACGAGACTTTCGTCACGACGAAACCGCCCTGCTCCAACATCGTCAGTGCCCGTGCGAAGGTTGCTTCCACATCCCTTAGATTACCGCCGATGGATAAGATGACCATGGTTGTTATGAAGTTGTTTCGTGGTTGCTACTTGACTGCATTCGTCACAGATTGTCGTTCTCGCAACGATTGGTCTCGAATTCTGCTCTGGCCTGCTTGGCCACCGCCAAGAGTTGCTCCTCGGTCGGCAAATGAAGGCGATACTCCGCAGCCAGAATTTTGGTCTGCCGCTCCGGCAGGGTCATTTTCACCACCGCGTCATGTTTCTGGGTACAAAGCAGAATGCCGATGGTATCATTTTCGCGAGGCAATTTCACAATTCGGTCGTAGTAATTGACATACATCTGGAGTTGCCCCAGGTCCTGATGGGTGAGTTCACCAAGTTTCAAGTCAATCAGGACAAAGCACTGAAGCAGCCGGTTGTAAAGCACCAGATCAATGAAGAACTCCTTGTCATCCAAAGTAATCCGCCTTTGGCGCTTGACGAAGGAGAAACCATCGCCAAGTTCCAGCAGAAACTCCTGCAGATGGTCAATGATGGCCTGCTCCAAATCGGTTTCGTAGTATTTGGCTTTCGGTTCCAATCCGAGAAACTCCAAGGTCATCGGATTTTTGATGATTTCCTGTGGCGTTTCCGGAATGCGCTCCTTGCGCGCTATGGCTAAAACCGCCTCTGGGTCATTGCTTAGGCAGAGCCGTTCCCACAGTTGGGAATGGATTTGGCGCTCGGTTTCCCGCGCAGTCCAGCCATGATTTACAGACTCCAGTTCATAATACTCTCGTTTCTTTAGATTATCTATTTGAATCAGAGCACGATACTGCGTCCAGTTCAATTGCGAACGCAGTGCGTTCGCAATTGGATAGACACGATAAAACTGCCGACTTTGCTCCAACTGCCGAACCCCAAATCCGCTACCATATTCAGGCTCCAGACGTTCTGCGAGACCACGGATGAGCCTCGTACCATACTCCGCACGTTCCATGCCTTGCTGTTCCTCTTCGAAAATGCGACGGCCGAGATTCCAGTACATCAGCACACGTTGAGAATCCACGCTGCGAATCGCTTTCTCCCTCGCTGCGTTGATGATGGCACGGGCATCAGATAGAAGTTGCTCATTTACAATGGCGGACAGTGGATGCTTTTTCATTCTGTTCCTCTTCTTGGTTGGCACCAAACAAGGCGATTCCCCTTTCTTAATATAAATGCATAAATCAGTGCCAATCAGAGAGTCACAATAAATCATAGAATGTCATAATCTTGAATGTCATAACGTTGGAAAACAGCAAAGTTGTCCACTTCTGTCAGCTTTTGTCCAATGTGCCATACAGCGCATTTTCGGTGGAGCGTTCAATGCGGAAATTACGCAGGTCGCCGACTTTGAGACCTGGCGTGGCATCGAAGAGGACCATTTTGTTGCGGTCGCTTCGTCCGCACCAGCGCTTCGGGTTGCGTGGGCTGGGACCCTCGATGAGCACAGGGACGGTCTGCCCAATCATCTGCGCGTTGTGACGGGCCACGCTCTCGTTGAGTTCCTGCAAGAGAATCTGGTTGCGCTCGTGCTTTTCGGCCTCGGGGACATCGTCCGTCAGCGTCTCGGCGGCCTTCGTTCCGGAACGTTGCGAATAGCGGAAGATGTACGCCATATCGTAGCCGACACGCCGCATGACCTCGTGGGTGTCCTCGAACTCCTGTCGCGTCTCGCTGCAGAAGCCCACGATGATGTCGGTGGAGAAGAGCGTCTCCGGTGCCTTGGCACGGATGGCATCGATGCGGTCGAGGTATTCCTTCGCGGTGTAGTTGCGGTGCATCAACTTGAGGATGCGGTCGTTGCCGGACTGCACGGGCACATGGAAGCACTTGCAGACCTTAGGCAGCTGCGTGACCGCCTCCACGAACTTGTCATTCATGAAGCGCACGTGCGGCGAAGTGAAGCGGATTCGCTCGATGCCCTTGACCTCGTTGAGCGCCACGAGCAAATCCGCAAAGGCGGAGAATTCCGGCGTGTAAGTGCCAGCCTTCCGCGCCTCCGCCACGCCATACGCAGTGATGTTCTGGCCCAGCAGCAACAGCTCCTTTGTTCCGCCGGCCGCCAGCCGCTCCGCCTCATCGACAATCGCCTCGATGGGGCGGGACTTTTCGCGCCCTCGGCAGTAGGGCACCACGCAGTAGGTGCAGAACTGGTCGCAGCCCCGCATCACGGAGACCTCGGCGATGAGCTGGCCGGGCCGATGGCCGTCCAGTTCTCGAAAAACTCCGGGCCCCATCTCCAGCGCGGCACTTCGGCCATGACGCGTGACCGCCTCCGCAATCAGATTCGGGACATTCTGGAGCTGGTCGGTCCCCGCCACGAAATCCACCTGCGGCAACTCCGCAAGAATTTGGCTGCCAAGGCGCTGTGCCATACAGCCGATCACGCCGATGACCAGCGACGGCTTCTCGTCCTTGAGCATCTTCATCATGCCGATCTTGCCGATGGCCTTGCGTTCCGCCTGGTCGCGGACGCTGCAGGTGTTGAAGATCAGGATGTCCGCCTCGGTCTCCGTCTCCACCTCGCGGTAGCCACGCGCCTCCAGCAGGCATGCCAGCGCCTCCGAGTCCCGCTCATTCATCTGGCAACCGTAGGTCTTAATGTAAAAATTCAACATTGGAATTATATTAAGAGAGTTATGCGAAAAATCCTGCCACTTTTCACCATTGCCGCGCTTTTCGCGGCCATTTCGTTGGGAGCCGACGAGCCAGTGAATCCACCACGTTTCCTGCCGGAAATCTCCCTCTGCGGAATGCCCTTCCGCCAGATCGAGGTCGCTGTGACCGACGCCGAATTGCGCAAAGGGCTGATGGACCGCACGTATCTCGCCGACGACGGCGGGATGCTCTTCTTCTACGGACGCCCAAAATTCACTGCCTTCTGGATGAAGAACACTCGCATCCCGCTGGACGTGATTTTCATAAATGCCGACGGCGTGATTCTCCAAGTCAACACCATGGCGGTCGAACCACCACAGGCCGAAAACGAAAGCGACGAGGACTACGAGGCGCGCCTCAAGACCTATCTCTGCCCCAGACCCGTGACCTGCGCGCTGGAAATCCACGCCGGACGCGCCGCCGAACTCGGCTTGGTGCCCGGCACCCGCATCCCGTCGCTTGCATTGCGCGTACTTCTTCAAAATATAAATGCAAAATAGTGGATTGCGTGGCTTTATCGAAACCCGCGCCGCTTCTGTCTCGTGCGCATGACGTCCTATTCTGTGCACCTCCCACCTCTAACCTCCCACCTCTAACCTCTAACCTTATAAAATGCCGGAACTTCCTGAAGCAGAGACTGTCGCGCGGGCATTAAACCGGGTTCTGCCTGGGCGGCGCATCGTGAAGGTGACCCTGCGTACCTCGAAACTGCGCACGTCACTCGCACCGCTGAAAACCGCCAAACTGGCAGGTCGCGCCTTTACAGCCGTTTATCGGAGAGGAAGATACAATATTCTCGCCTTGGACGACCGCCGCGGATTGCTCCTGCACCTCGGAATGACTGGCGCGGTCAGTGTGACCCCCGTCGCCGAGCCGCCGCGAAAGCACGAACACGTGGTTCTGGAACTGGACGACGGCTTCGCATTCCGCTTCGAAGACCCGCGCCGCTTCGGACTCCTGGAGTGCCATCCGCTCAATGAAAAAGGCCTCCCGGCCGTGCTGGATTTCTTGGGGCCGGAGCCACTGACCGACGACTTCAACGGCGAGATGTTCTATTGCGCGGCGCACCACCACCACATCGCCGTGAAAGAACTCCTCATGGACAACACCGTGGTCACCGGCGTGGGTAACATCTATGCCACCGAGAGCCTCTTTGCCGCAGGCGTGCGTCCCACGCACCGCACCGACCGCCTCAGCCATGCGGCCTGCGACCGCATCGTCGCCGAAGTCAAGGCGATTCTCGCACGCGCCATCGCCGCCGGAGGAACCACCATCTCGGATTTCCGAGGCGTGGACGGCTCGGAGGGTTCCTTCAACCGCGAACTGGTCATCTACGGCAAGGCCGGCACACCCTGCCCCCGTTGCGGGACCACCCTGCGCACCGTCACCCTTGGCGGGCGTTCCTCCTGCTACTGCCCGAAATGCCAGAGGTGAAACCGTTTGCAAAACGATCAAAAGCATCCAGCATCCCACCAGAATCACTGGTAAATTATTGAAGAGCAGGATATTGATTGGCAAGGCGATTTAACACATCTGCACGCAACTTGTGAACAAAGGCCAGGAGTTCATCTGCCTCAGTCTGTGAGGCTACTCCCACGTTGTCATACTCTATGGTATTGCGTTTGGCACGGCAGGTGTTCAAATAAATGGCATCGACATGGTATTCTTCACCCATAGTGTATTCGATTGAAGCCAAAGTTCGGTAGTGTGCCAGTGCATTTTCAGAACGATACCCGGCAGCATAGAGCATCATCGTACACAATTTCAATGCCGCATTATAGGCAATCCCGAATTTCCAATCGACGGAGAGATCCTTGGACTGGGCATCAGATATATCCCGGTCGACGATTGCAAGAAGACCACTAATCTCTTGCAAATCAGTTTGATGCGGGCGAAGCCACCCATTAGCTAGCCAATTTTGCAAACTCATCGGCGGTCCCCTTCAGGAAGATTTTGGGCTTGGAAAGAACTTCCGTCAGGAAGTGGTCGTGATGACTTTTGCGACTCAGAAAATCCTCCATGGTAATGACGAATGGATTCACTTCCTGAGGAATGGTGTCAGCCAATGTGTGAATTCGCTGTGATATCTCACGGAGACCACAATCGCCAATGACAAACAAGTCTATGTCGCTCTGAGGCGTGGCAGTGCCATTGGCGGTAGAACCGAAAATTAAGACGAAAACGGCGTTGCAATCCGCAAATGCCGTGCGCAGCAGTGCTTCGCCGCCAACTGTCTTACGCACAAGTTCACACAATACAGAATATATCGGATGTGATTGATTGGCATAATATTCCACACGGTTTCCATCGGCGCGACAACAGAGAATTCCCGCGTCAACAAGAGAATGAAGTTCTCGATGCAGCACTGGTGCGCTCAAGGCAGTGACACGTGCCAGTTCACGCAGATACAAATGCCTGGCCTCCGTGGTGAAAAAAGCCTTGAAGATTTCAGTTCTTCCCCGAGAACCCACAATGGTCTGTAGCATGGTTGCCTCCTTTGGTTGTTATCTATAAGATAATACTTGTTTTCAAAAAGGAAACAAACAAAGGCGTTTTTTAACGAAATTGTTCGCTCAACCTCAAGTTTCAAGAGGCATTCACCAGCATACGTTGACCAGCGGGAACGACCATCGGCCGTTGGAGTTCCACAACCCGACCTGGAGAGCGAAATGCCGTTCCTCGTCCATCTTTTCATCCGGCAAGTCCGCGTGGGCGAAATTGACCAGCCCGGCCTGAAGATATGGAATCGCCCGTTCGCAAACATTGACCACGCCAAATTGGGAGGCAACGCCTTGGCTGTCGCAGTTGACGAGACCGATTTGGGCGATGCCAGACTGGTCTGGCCAGGTCACGATGCCGTTGCGCAAATTGACCAATCCCAGTTGAATACTTTGCCCATCCCAGACCCAGTTGAATATCCCGACACTCAAGCCGTCCAGCTTGGCAACCACACTGGCCAGTGGCGCGATGACGAAGCCACGACCTTGTTCCGCAAGGAATACTGGCGCCGCTGCAACCCCCTTGAAGCCTCGACCGGCACCAGCAAGCAGCGCAAGATTCAGGCCATTGACGTCATATCCGTATTCCGGCTGTATCAAGAACGGGAGACCAATTCGCAGATTCGGGCTGGCAGTCCGGTCGGACTTTGGCGCGTAGGTGCCTGCGCAAGCATCATCTAGCTGCAGGCAGTATCCAATCTGCACTGGTCCGTAGTCCAGGGCGATTTGCTTTGGCGCATTTGCGCAGGCGGCGAGGAAAAGCAGTCCGCAGGCCATCAAAACCAATGGGATTTGCGAAGATCTCATCATCTGGGAAACTCTGAAAATGGCGGTTCAGATGGTTACCTCGTTAATATAGCTGAATCGTCTCGCAAAACCGCATTATATTGGAGGAAATCCCAATTCCTGAAAATCCCATTCTTTTCTGAACATGGCTAAAGTATTCCGTGCTTTTGTGGAAAAACGCCCCGGCTTTGACGTCGAGGCCCAGAATCTCCTCTCTGACCTTCGCGAGACCCTTGGCATCCAGTCGCTTGTCGGCCTTCGCATCCTGAAGCGCTACGACCTCTCCGGACTCAGCGAGGCCGAGTTCCAAGCGGCGACCGCATCCGTGCTTTCCGAACCGAATTGCGATGCGGTCTATCTGGAGACGCATCCGGAAGTCGAAGGGGCACAGTGGTTCGCGGTGGAGTATCTGCCGGGGCAATACGACCAGCGGGCCGACTCGGCGGCGCAGTGCATCCAGCTGCTCACCCAGAAGGAGAAGCCGCTGGTGCGCACCGCGACCCTCTACGCCCTGCTGGGCGAGGTGAAGCCGGAGGAGGTCGCCCGCATCAAGAGCTACCTCATCAACCCCGTCGAGAGCCGCGAGTGCGTGATGGGCGTGAAGCCCGACAGCCTCGAAATCCAGACTACCGTCCCTGAGGACGTCAAAGTGATGACGGGTTTCCTCACGCTGGACGCCGCGGGCATCGCCGCGATGGTCAAGGAGCTGGGGCTGGCGATGAGCGCGGAGGATCTCGCTTTCGTGCAGAGCTATTTCCGCGACCAGGAGAAGCGCGAGCCGACTTTCACCGAAATCAAGGTCATCGACACCTACTGGTCCGACCACTGCCGCCACACCACCTTCCATACTAGCCTGGACGAAATCGAGTTCCCGAAGGACTCCGCGCTCGCCGCGCCCATCGAGGCTTCCTACCGCGAATACCTTGAAGTCCGCAAGCGCCTGGGCCGCGAGAACAAGACGCTCTGCCTGATGGACATCGGAACCATCGGTGCCAAGGAACTCAAGCGCCAAGGCAAGCTTGAGAACCTCGATGCCTCGGACGAAATCAACGCCTGCTCCATCGTCGCCAATGCGACCGTGGACGGCAAGACGGAACCGTGGCTCATCATGTTCAAGAACGAGACGCACAACCACCCCACCGAAATCGAGCCCTTCGGTGGCGCGGCGACCTGCCTGGGCGGTGCCATCCGCGACCCGCTCTCCGGCCGCAGCTACGTCTATCAGGCGATGCGCATCACCGGTGCCGGCGACCCGCGCGTACCCGTCTCCGAGACGCTCCCCGGCAAGCTCCCGCAACGCAAGATCACGCGCACTGCCGCGGCGGGTTACTCCTCCTACGGCAACCAGATTGGCCTGGCGACCGGCAAGGTGCAGGAGTACTACCACCCTGGCTTCGTGGCGAAGCGTCTGGAACTTGGCGCGGTCATCGCGGCCGCACCGCAGGCGAATGTCATCCGCAAGACGCCCGCGCCAGGCGACGTGATTCTGCTCATCGGCGGTCGCACTGGCCGTGACGGCTGCGGCGGGGCGACTGGCTCCTCCACGGCGCACACCGCCGAGTCGCTGCACACTTGCGGCGCCGAGGTCCAGAAGGGCAATCCGCTGACCGAACGCAACATCCAGCGACTCTTCCGCCGCGCGGAATTTTCCACGCTCGTGAAGCGCTGCAACGACTTCGGCGCCGGCGGCGTCTCCGTCGCCATCGGCGAACTGGCACCCGGGCTCCAAATCAACCTCGACCTCGTGCCCAAAAAGTACGACGGGCTGGACGGCACGGAACTGGCCATCTCCGAGTCCCAGGAGCGCATGGCAGTCGTCGTTGCCGCCGAGGACGCGGCGAAAGCCGCAGCTCTCGCCGCCGAGGAGAACCTCGAAACCACCGCCGTCGCCACCGTGACTGGCGAGGGACGCCTGGAGATGAGTTGGCGCGGCAAGCCCATCGTCTCCATCTCCCGCGAGTTCCTGGACACCAACGGCGTCACCCAGCACGCCAAGGCGGTAGTCGGCGCCCCCGACGCATCTGCAAACCCCTTCGCGCCCCAACCCATTCCACACGCACTGCTGGAGAACTGGCTGGATGCGCTCGGCGACCTCAATGTCTGCTCCCAGCAGGGACTGGGCGAACGCTTTGACGGCACGATCGGCGCGGCGACCGTGCTGGAGCCCTACGGCGGAAAGACGCGCCTCACGCCAATCGACGCGATGTGCGCCAAACTGCCCACGATGGGCAAGACGGATTTCTGCACGCTGATGTCCCACGGCTACGACCCGTACATCTGTTCGTGGAGCCCCTACCACGGCGCCATCTACTCAGTCGTCGAGGCCCTCGCAAAAATCGCGGCGGCGGGCGGCGACTCTTCGCAGGCGCGCCTCTCCTTCCAGGAGTACTTCGAGCATCTGGAGTTCGTGCCGGAACGTTGGGGACGGCCCCTGGCGGCAGTCCTTGGCGGACTGAAGGCGCAGCTGGAGTTCGGCACGGCGGCCATCGGCGGAAAGGACTCGATGTCCGGAACCTTCGAGCACCTGACCGTTCCGCCGTCGCTGGTCTGCTTCGCAGTGGTTCCGGCGGACGCGCGACAAGTCGT
Source organism: Victivallales bacterium (assembly GCA_017417585.1). GTDB lineage: Bacteria > Verrucomicrobiota > Lentisphaeria > Oligosphaerales > Oligosphaeraceae > RGIG1601. The sequence continues at coordinate 31,548 of JAFPYX010000056.1, read as the reverse complement.
CAGCCCGGAATTCAAGGCCGCCGGTCATGTGGTCTCCATTCTTCCTGTCACGCGATTGGCCGACGGCACGCCGGACTTCGCCAAACTGCGTGAGAACTACGCTCGCCTTTACGCAGAGATTCAGGCGGGGCGCATTCTGGCAGCTCAGACGGTCGGTCGCGGCGGTATCGCGGCCGCCATCTCCAAGATGTGCTTCGGCAACCTCGTGGGCTTCTCTGGCCCCGCCCCGCAGGAACTCGGCGGCCTCTTCACTCCCGACTACGGTTCGATCATCGTGGAATCGGAGAAGGAACTCGATGGCTTCCAAGTCATCGGCCGCACTACCGCCGACGAAGCGATTCTCATCGAAGGCACCATGCGGGTGCCGCTCCACGAGCTTATCCCACTCTGGAAGCGCCCGCTGGAGAAGATCTTCCCGACCAAGGTCGCGGACCTGCCGATGGCCACCTGGTCGCCCTATGCCAAGCGCAACGAGGCCAAGCCGACCATCAAGGTCGCCAAACCGCGCGTGCTCATTCCGGTCTTCCCTGGCACAAACTGCGAGTTCGACACTGCGAAGGCCTTCGCGAACGCCGGTGCCGTCCCCGAACTTGTGCTTATCCGAAACCTCTCAGCCGCCGACATCGAGGACTCCGTCGCCAAGCTCGTCAAGGCGATTGACAATGCGCAGATCGTGGCATTCCCCGGCGGCTTCTCCGGCGGCGACGAGCCGGACGGCTCCGGCAAGTTCATCGCCACCACCTTCCGCAACCCGCGCGTCCGCGAGGCGATGGAACGGCTGCTTCAGGAGCGCGACGGTCTGATGCTCGGCATCTGCAATGGCTTCCAGGCGCTCATCAAGCTCGGACTGGTACCTTACGGCGAAATCCGCCCTGCGCTGGATGCCGATGCGCCGACGCTGACCTTCAACAACCTCGGCCGCCACGCCGCCACGATGGTCAACACCGTGGTCGCCTCCGTGAAGTCGCCGTGGCTGCGCCACGCCAATGTCGGAGACGTCCATGCGGTCGCGATTTCCCACGGCGAAGGGCGCTTCCACGCCACGCCCGAGCAGGTCGCCGAACTGGTCCAGAATGGCCAGGTCGCCTTCCAATACGCTGACCTTGACGGCAAGCCCGCCAACGAGATGCCCTGGAACCCCAACGGCTCCGTGAACGCGATTGAAGGCATCACCTCCTTCGACGGACGCATCCTCGGCAAGATGGGCCACTCCGAACGCTCTTGGGACACCGACATCGGCAAAAACGTCCCTGGCAACAAGGAGCAGGGCATCTTCCTCTCCGGCGTGGAGTACTTTGGGTGACACAAAAGGCCGGAGGCTCGAAAATTTGGGCTTCCGGCCTTTTGAAAAACGTATACCTGAATCCGTGAATTTGCGTAAAACATGTAGCGTCGGCGTCTCATCGACGGAATATGTCGTGGTGACGCCTCGTCGCCACGGTGTCAACTCACGGATGATATATTTAGTGCGTCTGCTTTCTGTGCGTGCGCACGTTCCATATAGGGAGGTATACCCCCACCCCTTTCAAGGGTTACCATAACCTTGTTTTCGATGCATTGCAAATTTCCCGAACAAGAAGGCCAAAGAATCGCCGTTTTTCTGTTCTTTTCCCAAATAAAATACAATTAACATACTTATTATAAATAATATAAATAGATTATAATACACATGATTCCCGCCTCCAAGCCAAGATGATCATTTGCGATGCCCATCTTCATTTGACCCGCAAGGATCTGCCAAAGTTGTCCGAATGGCATGCGGCGGGATTGGCGGGAGCAACCAGTGCGACCGCGCGGTATGCCGAGTGGGCGGAAGAATTGGAGTTGACGCAACGAACACCATCGTGGGTACGCTTTGCGTTGGGCGTCCATCCGTGGTATCTTGCAGAAGCCCCTGAGACCGCGCTGGAAGAACTGGATACGCTTCTGGCCAACCACCCTGCCCTCGCCGTCGGTGAAATCGGTCTGGACTTTGCAGACGGACGTGATGATCGCGAACGGCAGCTCCACTGGTTTGAGGCGCAACTCGCCCTCGCCGCCAAATACCGTCGCCCCGCCGTCCTGCACTTGCGTCGGGCATGGGACTGCGCACCTGCGATCCTTGCCAAATATCCCGAAGTCACCACTGTGTTGCATAGTTTCAACGGCAGCCGGGAGGTCGCACGCGAACTCCTCAAGTCCTTGCCGAATTGCTATTTCTCCTTTGGATTTGCGCTAGCGAACCCTGCGGCAACCCGCCAGGCAGGAGCCGCACAGGTCATTCCCTCGGAACGCATCCTGACCGACAGCGACTATCCCTTCCAGCACTTGCCAGATGCCAGCACGAGCAGTCCCACCGGCCTGGAAGCCGTCATCGCCCGCCTGGCCGAACTCCGCAACGACTCCCCTGCCCTGCTCGCCGCACAGCTTACGGAAAACTGGCGGCGGGTCTTCGGGAAAGAAACATAACCTTTTCGAGCTGGAGTTATATCAGGTCACGAAGAGCCTGGCTGGCGAGCCAATAGGGGTTCTTGTGGGAGATGTCCACCGAATAAGGCGGGTCGTAAGGCGGCATATCCAGGTGGAGAATCTTGTGCCGCAGTTCGTTGACAATCCACTTCTCCAGCTTAAGGACAAGCATCTTCTTGCGGAGGCGTCCCTGCATGTCGCGGTTCAGGATGTTCGGGAGCGTGTCGGTGGTGATGATTTCGTCGACCACGTCGCTGCCCAGGTTGTCCTTGACCTCCTGCGAGGAATAGAAGTGCGTGACCACGAAGAGGACGCGTGCGGCGCCGGCCGCCTTGAGCTGCTTGCAGCAGGCCATGATGGTGCCGCCGGTACGCACCATGTCGTCGCAGACCACGACTTCGCGGCCCTTGAGCACCTCGAAGGTGGTGGGGGAGTCCGGCGCGGGCTTCATCACCACTTCGCGCTCACCCAGGCGCTCCTTGGACATGACCAGAAAATCCGGCTTCTTATGCCGGGAGAGCAGATCCTTGGCGATTTCCTCCTCGTAGGCCTTCATCACGCTCTGCGCGAAGGGCGTGGCGCCCTTGTCCGGCGCACACACGATGATCCCCTGGTCGTCGTCGGGCTGGCCCAGCTGCGAATGGTTGGCCAGGTAGCTGGCGTAGAGCCTCGCGGGCGAAAGGTTGTGGAAATATCCGTTGAAGGTATTGGTGAAAAGCTCCTGCACGGCGACGGAGTGGTTGTGGACCGTCATGATTTCATCCACGCCGGCAGTCTTGAGCAGTTGCGCGTAAAGCATCGCGCTCCAGGGCTGCCCGTCGAATTTCTTGTAGTCGGAGACGGAGCGCTGGAAGGCCACGCGGCCGTATTCGGGGCGCGGCCCGCGGTCCTGCGCACTGTAGAAGAGATCCGGCTCGATGAGGATGACGCGCTCGGCGCCATTGTCCTTGGCGGCACGCGCGACGAGGAACGTCCGCATTGCGCGGGCGTTTCGGGTGAGGTTCCCGGAGCATGCGGAGACGATGATGACGTTCTTGCCGTCCAGCCCGTGGCCGATATGGTCGAAGTCGCTCTCGTCGCTGAGGAAGCGCGGACAGAACTCGGTATTGGCGAACTCCTTGTAGGCGAGGATGTCGGAGACGTCGACCTCCTGCCTCATGTAGTGCGCGATGTCGCTGGTAAAGGGGTCGTCAGACTGCACGCCAACGACGATGTTTTTGGCATTCAACATATTCGGCTATCGGTTGTTGAGCATGTAGTACTGGGTGATTTCATCGTCGCGGCAGAAAGTGGTGGCGATGAGGGCGGCCCGGATCCACATTCCGTTGCGCACCTGCCGCCAGTAGACCGCGCGGGAATCGTTGTCGCATTCCGTGGAGATCTCCTTGCGTCGCGGGAGGGGGTGCATGATGATTCCCTCGCGCTTCAGCGCCTTGAGGTCATCGCCCGTGAAGAAGTAGTCCTCCGGCTTGTAGGGCGGGCCGGAGATGTCGCCCCACTCGTCCTGGAGCCGTGTCATGTAGATGGCGTCGGCCTCGGGGATTTTTCGCTTGAAGTCGGTGGTGACCTCGTATTCGACGCCGGCGGCCTTGAGGCGGTCGAGGATGTCCTGGCCGATCTGGAGGCATTCAGGTGCGGCGAAGATCTGGCGGACGTTGGTGTAGTTCATCAGCAGCCCGGAGAGGGAGCGCACGGTGCGTCCGCGGGCGAGGTCTCCGCAGAAAAGCACGGTCTTGTTGTCGATGCCGCCGCGCTTCTCAAAGGAGCGCGCGAGGGTGTAGATGTCCAGGAGCGCCTGGGTGGGATGCTGGTCTTTTCCGGACCCCGCGTTGATGATGGGGATGGGGCGGTCGGTATTGGAGATCATCCACGCCATTTCTTCGGCAAAACCCTGCATTGGCGTGCGCATGATGATCAGGTCGAAGAAGGAGCTGAAGGTGCGGATGGTGTCCTCCTTGGTCTCGCCCTTCGCCTCGCTGGAGATGTCGGGGTCGCGCACCTCGGCGGGACGGATGCCGAGGATCTGGCATGCGGAGTAGAATGACAGGAAGGTGCGCGTGCTGGGCTGTGTGAAATAGAGCATCGCGCGTTTGTTCTTGAGCAGGGTGGAGAGATAGTCCATGCCCTGCTTGCTTTTGCCGATGCGGCGGATGCGGGTGGCCAGGTCACAGAGGTGATCCAGCATCTCGCGGTCGAACTGCTGTGCCATCACGCAGTGGTACGGCCGGCCGCTGGACTGCACGAAATACGGCGCCTTTTCCGCCAGGGAGAGCTTCTGGAAATCCCCCCAGGTGATTTCCTGCAACATTTTTCGGTGCAACATCGTTTGTCTCCTTTTCCTCGCCCGGCCGGCGAGGCCGGGAAACCCTCGGCCCTATTTTGCCAGCGATGCGACGATCATCGCCTTGATGGTGTGCAGGCGGTTCTCCGCCTCGTCGAAAACCTTGGAATACTCGGACTCGAAAACTTCTTCCGTAACCTCCAGCGCGCCGCATTCCTTGGAGACCTCGGTCTCGTTGTTGTGGAACGCCGGCAGGCAGTGCAGGAAAATCAGCTTCGCAGGATGGGCGTTGCCGGTGTTCTTCACCATCGCCATATTTACCTGGTAGTCATGCAAAAGCGCCAGGCGTTCCTGGAACTTGGCCTCCTCGCCCATGGATGCCCAGACGTCGGTGTAGAGGATGTTCGCGCCCGCCACGCCCGCCACCGGGTCATGGCTGACCTCGATTTTGCAGCCGTTGCGCTTCGCCCCCTCCGCCGCGATGGCAAGAACCTCCTTTGACGGAGCGAGCTGCGGCGGGCACACGTCCACAAAGTCCATCCCGACCTTGCTGCAGCCGACCATCAGGGAGTTCGCCATGTTGTTGCGCCCGTCGCCCAGGAAAGCCAGCTTCAGGCCCTTGAGATAGCCGAAGTGTTCCTTGATGGTCTGGAAATCCGCCAGAATCTGGGTGGGATGCCAGTCGTCGGTCAGGCCATTCCAGACGGGGACGCCGCTGTAGGTCGCCAGGTCCTCGACGGTCTTCTGCTTGAAGCCGCGGAACATGATGCCGTCGAACATGCGGCCCAGCACCCGCGCGGAGTCTTTCACGGACTCCTTCTTGCCGAAATGGATGTCCGAAGAGCTCAAATATTCGGGTGAACCGCCCTCGTCGTGGACCGCCACGCAGGTTGCGCAATGCGTTCGGGTGGAACTCTTTTCGAAGACGAGGCAGATATTCTTTCCCTTCAACAACGGATCCACAAGATTCTCGCCGGCACGTTTTCGCGCTTTCAGCGCAATCGCCAGGTCAACCAGCCCGGTCACCTGCGCGTCACTCAAATCGGCCAGGCGAAGGACGCTCTTGCCATATAGCCCCAAATCCGGTAGTTTCATTCCTTTTCTCCTGATATATATACTAGAGGATGTCCAGTACCAGAAGTTAATATAGCCCTTCAATGGTCTGCTGGCGGGCTTTTCCAAGCCTCCCTGGTGTGTCGGAAGTGCTGGTTTTATTGTTCCCCCTCTTCCTTGTTGTCCGACAAACGCCTATTGTGCAAACCAATATTGGAGAATTAGCTGGTAAAATTTGGGAAACAAGATATTTTAATGCCTAAAATGTCTTAAGTGGCACTCACCACGATTGTTTTTTTACCTTTTTGTTACCCTAAGGTGTCTCTTCTTGAGGTTAGATCATGAACGATTATTCTTATTTAATTCGTCGCAAAGTCTTTAAGCTTTTCGGCGCTGCTTTTCACATTTACGATCCCGCCGGCAATTTGATTGGCTTTTCCCAGCAGAAGGCCTTCAAGCTGAAAGAGGACATCCGTGTTTATACTGATGAGACCAAGCGACAGGAATTAATTGTGATTCTGGCTCGGAATATCATCGATTTCAGCGCGGCGTATGATGTTTTTGAGTCATCGACCAACACTTATCTTGGGACCTGGCAGCGCAGGGGTTTTTCGTCTTTGATTCGGGACCAGTGGCAACTATTCGATGGATCCGGCATGCAGACAGGGGAAATTCTTGAGGATTCGGCGGGGATGGCTCTGGTTCGTCGATTTGTAGCCAATTGGATTCCTCAGGATTATTTTGTTATGCATAATGGTAATATAGTCGCTACCATGGGGCAGAATTTTAATCCTTTTGTATTTAAGCTCAAAGTTTGTATTTCTCCCCAAAATACTTTGCATCCCTACCTGATTTTGGCCGGAGGAATTCTGTTGGCCGCCATCGAGGGCAGACAGAACTAACTTGTTCGCAATTGCTTTTTCGCATGTTGGTCCATGGAAACCAAGTTTTAATTAGCAACCGTAGTAGGAGAAAGAGGAGAATTTGGGAATGAAACATTCGCTACTGGTCATGGTCGTTCTTGGCACCGCATTGTTGCACTGTCTTGCTTCCGGCGGGGTCTCCGGAATCCAGTCTTTTGAGTTCGAGGGGTGCGAGGTTGTCTGCATACAGGATGCGGCAATGAAGTTTCCGCCGAGCCTTTTCACCGATGCCGCAAATACTGGATATCGACCCGCCGAAGAATCTTTTGAGTCGTCCGTGAACGTGTTTTTGGTCCGGAGGGAGGGGAAAACCTTCCTGATCGACGCAGGGAATGACCAGTCGCGCGGGTCGCTTCGGGAAAAGCTTGCCCAGATGGGCGTGTCTGTTAGTGAGATAACGGATGTGTTCATCACCCACATCCATCCCGACCACGTTGGCGGTCTTCTATGGAACGGACTTCCCCTCTTCCCGAACGCCACGATCCATATCGCCAAAGTCGAATACGAGGCGTGGGAAACGGATCCCACACGCAGCGCGCTTGAAAAATACCTGGAACCGTATGCAGGGAAAACCCACAAATTCGAATACTCTGATGCACTTCCCCATGGAATCGTGCCGGAAAAGCGGGCCGGGCACACACCTGGCCATACAATCTACAGACTTCCTCTAAATGGACAACGTGAGATTGTTTTTGTAGGTGATATCGTGCATGCTGTTGAACTTCAGTTCCCGCATCCGACTTTCTGCGCTCGTTTCGACGCGTCACCCGCCGACGCCGTGGTGTCACGCATCCAGACCTTGCGGATGGACGCGATTCTCCTTGGCGCTCATTTCCCGTTCCCTGGAGCCGCTTACGGCTATCGCGTGGCGAAAGGCGCTCCCGACTTGTCTTTTTTCCTGGAGCGAATAATGTGTGATTTGAAGTAGCATTTTACTTCATTTTATTCTTTATTCGTTGTGCTTTGTTCTGAACTTGGATTTCTTTTACCGTTTTTCTTGATTTCCTATTTATCCTCCCATTTTTGTGGCTAGTAGTATTCACTACGCCTTCCGCTTCCGGATTTTCGCCGTTATGTATTTGTAACGTTATCTCATGAATTCTGCATTTTGTCGTGGCCTCTCCGTTGTTTCATTTTTCTTACTATACTATACTTAGCTTCATTTTAGCATTTGTATTTTATTGAGTTGGTCTATTTCGTTTTACCTGGCCCCTTTGATTTTTCATGTTGCTTGATTTTGGCGGCACGTAGTCTTGTTTTTCGTTTGATTCTATTATCTGGATAATTATTCTATTGTTGCCCGTGCTTCGGAATTGGGATTGCACAGCCTTCTTGTACTTTGTTTTAAGTTATTTGTTTGTAACTAATTATTTTTTTTATCAGAGATGGCCTTGGCTACTTACTCCATTCCATGTCTGCTGCCGTGACAAGAAGACAATTATATATTTTACTAAACTATACCATACTATATTGATGTAAATTCTACTTTAGTGTATTCTATTTACATTTAATAATGCATTCCCGTTTATGGAATTGTACTGAAACTGAGGGGGTAAGAATTATTAAGGGAATAAGGGAAAAATATTCGCACGCGTACGTGCAAAACGCTTTCACTACACTATAGTATGAGAAACAGCAGAGTCTTTTATCCGTTCATTCATTTGCATGGCAAGCACCGTCCATCCAACCGAGTTGTTTGAACAGCAGCTTTCTCGTCTAGGCGAGGAGCATTTTCTGGTATTGCTGTGGGCTGCGACAGGTGAGTATAAGCAAGTGAAGTATAATATCACGAATTTGTTTGACGACTTGAAGCACGGCGGCATCACCCGGACGAAGCAGACAGCGGTGGCGATAGTGGAGTCGCTGCGGATTTTGTGCCTGATTGACGTGCGGGACGAGCGGAACCGCAAGAACATCTACATCACGGAATTCGGCGCGAAGGCGCTGGAGAAACTCATCAAGACGGGCCGCTATACAAAGAAGGGCTCGGCATTTCTAGAGGAGGTCAAACCATGAGAACCATCGGCATTGGTGGCGCGGGAAGTAAAATTGCGGTCAAGCTGGATTCGCAGTCGGTGGCGGTGAACATCTCCGAGATAGAATTGTCGAAGGTTCCGACTTCTGGCGAGAAGATCCAGGCATCCTTGCACGACGGGTCCGGGGTATTCCAAGGCGCGCGGATGGACCCCGCGATTGGTCTGGAGGCATACGGCTCGGTGAGCCGCCAGCTGTCGAACCTGGTTCGCGGCGCGATGGTGATTTCGGCGACTGGCGGCGGGACCGGCAACGGGATAACGACGGGCATTCTGCGGGACCTGGCTGCGCGGCAGGAACAGATTCCAGTGGAGGAGAAGACCATTTTCGCGCTGGTTCTTCCGTATGGCAAGATGGAACCGGACGAGTTTGTAAGCAACACCTCGGCCTTCCTGAACGGGCCTGTGGCGGCGGCAATCGACAGCGGCAACACGGGGAACATTTTCATGTTCTCGAACCGCGTCAAGTTCGAGAAGCAGATTGCCGAGGACAAATACAACCAGATGATCGTGAACTCCCTTCGTGATTTCTTCGCGATTCCCGAGAAGAACGCTGAGCTGAAGCTTCTTGAGGAGCACATCGACCAGGCCGATTTCGCCCTCTATCTCTCCAAGCCGTATTTCAACCACTTCACGTCGTTCAACTTCAACCCGGAAAGCGATTTTGGCAGACAGCTCTCCAGCCACTGGAATCCGCTGCTGCTGCCGCCGGAGCAGGCCATCGAGGCGATGTTCCTGCTGGAAGTCCCCGCCGGCAACGACGGCACTTGCTTCTACGGCATCCTGAAATACTTCAACGACCAGGAGGTGAAGCCGCTCTACAGCGTGGTGGAGAATCCCTCCCTCAAGAATCCTCGGGTCAGCGTCTCGCTGCTGTATTCCCGCAAGCCGGCGGAGGAGGTCCAGGACTTCAACCGCCAGTCCGAAGAACACGCCCAGACCAAGGTCCGCCGGACCATCGACCAGTACGTGGAGCTTGAACCACTTCAGGTCAATCTGGACCACGAGGCCGCCAAGGTCAAAGCCGACGGCCAGGACGAGGTCATTGCGATGCTCAAGCGCATCAACAAACTCTAGTTGCCAGCATTCGGCCGACGGATCTTGCTCTCGGCAGGATTTGTTCGCAGGCCAAACGATTTTTGAAATGTCTACCGACAATCGCCGATACTTAACCCCGGAGGAGCTGGCGCAGGCCACAAAGGGCAGCACTCCCGCGCCTGTTCCTGCTCCTTCACGCACGCCTGGCGACACGATCAATGCCACGGAAAATCTTGACCAGCTGGTCAAGACCATGCGCATTGCCAGTCCGTCCTATCTGCCGGAGAATCCCCTCAGCGAGGTCGCCATGAACCACCTGAACGCCACTTTGCCGGAGCGGCTGGACACACTGTCCCCTGCCGCCCGACAAGCCCAGGCGAAGGCACTCATGGAGGGAGCGTCCTACACCCTCGGCACCTTCCTGGACCGTGGAGCGGAGTCCGTGCTGTACAATGCGAACCTCAACGGCTTTGCCTTCTGTGTGAAGTCCATCCGCAACTGGAAGGACCGCTGGTTTGGCGATCCGCGCTACAAGGGGAACCAAGGCAAGCTTCAGAGCGTCTCCTACAAGACCAAATGGAAGCACCTCAGCAACGAGTACAAGGTCGGGCAGCTGCTCAATAGCGAATCGACCGAGGGACTGGGCGCTCAGATTCCGGTGTTCATGTTCTCCCTGCGAAAAGTCAGCAGCATGGGCCTGGAGCTGGGGTACGACCTGCTGATGGAGCGCATCAACGGCATTGACCTGGGAACCAAGCCGTTGCAGAATGCCCTGAACCTTGAGGACAAGGTCCGCATTTGCCTTCAGATCTGCAAGGCCATCGGGCAGTTCCACCAGCGCAATCTGATTCATCTGGACATCAAGCCCTCGAACTTCATGCTGGAGCGCACCGGCCGGGTGAGGCTGATAGACTTTGGCATCTCCGTGCCCTCCGGCTTCAAGAAGAACACCGTCGCCGGCACGGCCGGCTTCATGTCGCCGGAGCAGATCTGCCGGGCGGAGCTGGGGCCGGACACGGATATCTTCGCTCTTGGCGTTACCTTCTCGCTGCTCTTTGGCGGGAAGCCGCTGAGCCAGGACCCCAACGACGCCGTGCAGAAAGACTTCCGCCGCAACGCGGCCTGGGACATGGAGAAGACCGAGATGACCGCGGTCCGCGAGATTCCCGAGCTGTCCAGCAAGAACTACCGCGAATTGGCGGAGGTCATCCGCAACTGCACCATCTATCGCCGCGATCTGCGCATTTCCTCCTGCACCGTGCTGGCCAAGCAGCTTCAGGCCGCAGCTGAGAACTGCGGGCTGAAAATTTGACGTGTCGGCGACTGTCATTTCACCTTTTTGCCGCGGGCCTCAGAATCCACCGTTTTTGAGGTCCGCGTTTTCATGATGAAAAAGAGCCTTCTTTTGGCCATCTTCGTCCTCGGCGTGATCATCGCCTTGCCTCTGGCGCTTCGCAGGCGTGCCGAGAAACTTCCGCCGGCCAGGCGCCAGCTGGTCATTCTGACCCCGCACAACGAGTCGATCCGCCACGAAATCGAATTGGCCTTCCGGGAGTACCACCGCCAGCGCACCGGCGAAGAGGTCTCGATCGACTGGCGTGCCATCGGCGGCACCACGGAATGCGTACGCTACCTGCGCAGCACCTTCATCGCTAATTTCCAGCACGACTGGTCACAACGCAACCCCAGCTTCCCCTGGGACGACCAGATTGCGTCAGACGTGTTCAACGCCCGCACGTCGTTGGACGGCGAAAGCGGCGCCTCGGAGGCGCGACGTGATTTCCTTGCCGGCAATGTCGGCATCGACATCGATATCTTCATGGGGGGAGGGCAGTATGACCACTCCAGCCTGGCCGCTTCCGGCATATTGGTTCCCGCCGGGGTGCAGGACCGCCATCCCGAGTGGTTCTCCGGCCCGGAGCCCATCCTGGCATCTGGCGGCGGGGGAGAAACCTGGTACGACGCGCAGGACAGATATTATGCAGCCTGCTTCTCCAGCTTTGGCGTCATCCTCAATTTCGACCGCCTGCGGCAGGCCGGGCTGAACGACGAGGAGATTGCGCATTTCGGCGAGCAATGGCGCGATTTGGCGGATCCGCGCCTGTATCAGGCGATCGGCATCGCCGACCCCTCCCAGAGCGGCTCCATCAACAAGTGCTTCGAGATGCTCATCCAGCGTGAAATGCAGGATGAAATCGCCAAGACGCATCCTGGAGAGGCCCGTCCCCAGCCCACGCCGGAGGAGCTGGAGCGTGCCTGGACGCGCGCCTTCACCCTCATCAAGCAGCTGGGCGGGAATGCCGCGTATCTGACCTTCTCCGCCGGAAAGGTGCCCGCAGATGCGGCAACGGGGCAGATCGCGGCGGGGATGTGCATCGACTTCTACGGGCGTTCCCAGGTGGACTGGGAGCGCAGGCATGTCGGCCGCGAGACCGTCGCGTACCGCACGCCGCACGCCGCCTCCACGGTCTCCGCCGATCCCATCGGCCTGCTGCGCGGGGCGCCGGACCGTGAACTGGCCGAGGAGTTCATCGACTTCGTGCTCTCCCCGGAGGCCCAGCGGCTCTGGGCGCGTCCGGCCGGCACCGAAGGCGGGCCGGTTCGGTACACGTTGTATCGACAACCCGTCCGCCGCGATCTCTATACACCCCGGGAGCGCCAGCTGAACACCTGCATCGGCGACGCGCAGCCCTTCGAGCTGGCACAGGTTTTCGAATACCGCGGCGACTGGACCGGGCGGCTCTTCACCGTCATGCGCGTGCTCATCAAGGTGATGATCATCGACTGCGGGCCGGAGCTGCGCGCGGCCTGGAAGGACATCTTGGAGCAGGGCGGCCTGGAGGCCATTTCGCCAGAACAGCTTGCCGCCTTCGAGGCATTGCCGTTCAGCTATGCGGAGGCCTCCAAAGTACTGGCCGACATCTCCACGCCCGAAAGCCAGGCGATCCTCCAGCGCGAGTGGATCGAGTTCTTCCGGAAGAGCTATTCCCGCGCACGGGGCAAGTGAAGCGTTCTGCCATTTCCGGCAATTCCGCAGTCATTCCATGCGTAGAGCCATCCCCATTCTCCTTGCCATGTGCCTGCTTGCCAGCCTCTCTGCCGCCGCCGAGCCGCCCGCCGGAAAATATTTCCCAGGCAACGTGCGGATGGTTTTCCCCAGGTCCTCTCGAAATTCCATCATGGAGTCGGTGGTGGCGGTGACCCCCAACCGCCATGTGATTGTCTTCGACGGCGGGCACTACGCCGACGCGGACCATCTCGCCGAGGTCATCCTGCAATACAGCGACACGGTGGACTACTGGTTTCTCTCCCATGCGCATAGCGACCACTGCGGGGCCATCATCGAACTTGCCAAGAAGCGTCCGGATGCATTGAAGATCGCGAAGGTCCTCTACGCCTTCCCGCCCCAGCAGTGGCTGGCCGAAACCGAGGCCTGGTCGAAGGCCGAGACCCGCGATGTCTGCACGGGCGTGGCCGCGTTGCCCTGGCCGCAGGTCGAACTCCACAAGGGCGACCGCTTCGAGGTGGACGGCGCCGCCATCGACGTCCTGAACTTCTACGACTTGAATATGACCCAGAACTCCTGCAACAACTCCAGCCTGGTCTTCTCGCTTCGGCTGGGCGGGCGGCGGCTGATCTTCCCCGGCGACATCGGCGTGGAGATGGCCAATGTGCTGGTTGAGGAATATGGCGACGGACTCAAGGCCGACATCGTGGTCCTCTCCCACCACGGCCAGAACGGCGCCAGCCGCCAGTTCTACGAAAAGGTCGCACCCGAAATCGCCATCTGGCAGACGCCGGACTGGCTGTGGGACAACGACAACGGCGGTGGTCCCGGCTCTGGTTCCTGGCAGACGAACTATGTGAAATGCTGGATGCAGGAACTCGGCGTGAAACGGCAGTTCCGGAACACCGACGATATTGTTCTGGAATAGAAATCGCCGGCGGACGCCGGCGGCACATCTCTCCCCTTTAACCTTTATTGGCGCGCTGCTTTCGTCGTTCCTCGACGACCTTCTCGGCGATGGCGGCGGGGACGGGCGCGTCGTAGGCGAACTCCATGTTGAAGCCCGCGCGGCCTTGGGTCATATTGCGCAGGGTACTGGTGTACCCGAAGAGGTTTGACAACGGCACGAGCGCATGGATCTGCTGGTTGCGTCCGACCTTCTCCATGCCCTGCACCTGTCCCCGCAGACCGCAGAGGTTTCCGGTGATGGAGCCGGCGTATTCCTCCGGGGTGGAGACGGTGAGTTTCATGATCGGCTCCAGCAGCACGGGGTCCGCCTTGGCGAAGGCGGTCTTGAAGCCCGCGACCGCGCAGGCGCGGAAGGCCATCTCGGAGGAGTCCACGGGGTGGAACGAGCCGTCGGTTAGGGTGATCTTGAAGTCCACGCAGGGGCAGCCGCACTTGGGACCGGCCTCCATCGCCTCCTTGAAGCCTTTCTCGATGGCGGGGATGTATTCCTTCGGAATGTCGCCGCCCTTGACCTCGTTGACGAACTCGTAGCCGGCGCCGGGCTCCTGCGGCTCGATGTCGAAGAGGATGTGCGCGAACTGGCCATGTCCGCCCGTCTGCTTCTTGAGACGCTCCTCGTGGGAGTATTTCTTGCCGATGGTCTCGCGGTAGGCGACTTCGGGGGCGCCTGCGGAGACCTCGACTTTGAATTCGCGCTTCAGGCGGGTGAGAATGATGTCCAGGTGCAGTTCGCCCATGCCGGAGATGACCGTGTCCTCGGTCTCGGGGTCCACGCGCACGGTGAAGGTGGGGTCTTCTTCGGCGAGCTTGCCCAGGGCGATCATCAGCTTGTCGCGGTCGGAATGGGATTTCGGGGTGACGGCGATGGAGATGACGGGTGCGGGGAAGGAGATGTTCTCCAGCGCGATGGGGTCGTCTTCGGTGCAGAGGGTGTCGCCGGTGACGGTGTCCGCAAGCCCGACCAGTGCGCCGATTTCGCCGGCGAAGAGGGTGTCGATGATCTCCTGGTGGTTCGCGTGCATCCGGAAGATGCGGCCGATACGCTGTTGCTTCTTCTTGGTGGAGTTGTAGATATAAGTGCCGGATTCCAGCTTGCCCGAATAGACGCGAACATAGACCAGTTTGCCTACGGCGTTGTCGCTGACGACCTTGAAGGCCAGCGCGGTGGCCGGCAAGTCGTCGTCGGCGGGACGTTCCACGGTGGTGCCGTCAGGCGTGGTGCCGGAGGCGGCGGGGAGGTCGAGGGGGCTGGGGAGGTAGTCCACCACCGCGTTGAGCAACCTGCGGATGCCCTTGTTGCGGAAGGCGGTTCCGCAGAGCACGGGGAAGATCTTCTGCTGGTAGGTGCCCTGGCGGACAGCCGCGATGAGTTCCTCTTCGGAGATGGGTTCGTCGGAGAGGTACTTGTCCATCAGCGTGTCGTCGAGTTCGGCGGCGGCCTCGATGAGGTTCTTGCGCCACTTCTCGGCATAGTCGCGGTACTCCTCGGCAAGCGGTTCGTCCACGGGATAGGTGCCCTTGGGGTCCTCGACGTAGCGCACCTGGCACATCTTGACCAGGTCGATGATGCCGTGGAAGTCGGGTCCCTGGTCCATCGGGATGCAGATCGGCACCGCGTTGGCGCCCAGCACGTCGTGGATCTGGTCCACCACCGCGAAGAAGTCCGCGCCGGTGCGGTCCATCTTGTTCACGAAGCAGATGCGCGGGACGTTGTATTTGGTGGCCTGGTGCCAGACCGTCTCCGACTGCGGCTCCACTCCGCCGACCGCGCAGAAGAGCCCGATCGCGCCGTCCAGGATGCGCAACGAGCGTTCGACCTCCACGGTGAAGTCCACGTGGCCGGGAGTGTCGATGATGTTGATCATATTCTCGTGCCAGGAACAGGTCGTGGCCGCGCTCTGGATGGTGATGCCGCGCTCGCGCTCCTCCGGCATGAAGTCCATCGTCGCCGAGCCGTCGTGCGTCTCGCCCAGCTTGTGGGTGCGGCCAGTATAATAGAGGATGCGCTCCGTGCAAGTCGTCTTGCCGGCGTCGATATGCGCCATAATGCCGATGTTGCGGACCTTGTCCAGCGTAACCGTGCGTTTCATACCTGTAGAACTCCTTGAAGACAATAAGACAATTGTCGTAAAATGCATAATATAGCACAATTTCGGGAAATATTGGACAATTATGGACAATTCATGCAATGGCGGCACTTTTGCCTTTGCTGAGTTGCAAATTGCTTTTCAGCAATTATATTAAACAACTCACTTGGCATGACTACCAGTCCGGAAACGGCTTTTTCTGTATAGAACATCAAGGAATTACGACCATGAAACGCACTTTCCAGCCGCACAACAAGTCCCGCAAGCGCACCCACGGCTTCCGCCATCGCATGGCCACTGCCGACGGCCGCAAGATTCTGGCGCACCGTCGCAAGGTCGGCCGCGCTCGTCTGACGGTGTAACCTTCCTGGAGCGATGGCCTCCTCAATTCTCGCCCATCCGCAAAACGATCATCCTTCCTCGGCGCCTGGTTCTCCCTTTGGAGTCCAGGCGCGGTTGCGTAATCGCAGCCAGATCGAGGCAGTCAAAACACAAGGTGAAAGTCAGGCAGGGCGCTATAGCGTGATTTTGATTTTGAAGACGCCGCCGGACGGAGAACGCCGGGCGGCGTTTTTGATTTCCCGCCGCTTCGATTTGCTGGCAGTGCATCGCAACCGTGCGCGACGGCTCTTCCGGGAATGCTGGCGGCGTCTCTATCCGCGGCTTGCGCCTTGCTGGATGCTGTTGATACCACGCAAGGCGATCAAGCATGTGAAGCTGGACGTGGTGCTGGCGGAAGTCGAGCGGGTGGCTTCCGCCGCCGGCGTGCTGGGAGAAGGTTAGAGGTCAGAGGTTGAAGGTTAGAGGACCTGAGATTTGAGACCTGAGATCCAAGACCTGAGGTCAATCAAGGAAGAATGGCTTTTAACCTCCACAACTTGGCAGGCCGCAGCTGCGCGTGGGTGGTGGGGCTCTACCAGCGTTTCATCAGCCCCCTCAAGCCCCGGTGCTGTCGGTTCACGCCGACCTGTTCGGCATACGCACGCGAGGCTTTTCTGGTTCATGGTTTCTGGAAAGGCTTGGGACTGACCATCTGGCGCATTCTGCGCTGCCATCCATTCTACCACGGCAATCTCATCGACCCGGTGCCGCCGAGAAAATAACATCCCCGAAGTTGGCTAGAACCATGACGGGATATCGGCGCTGTCTGGGAATTGGCAATCAGCAAATAAGCGAATTGAACAACATGAAAAAGTACGATGCAGTTTCAATCATCGGCACTGCCTTATGCATACTGGTGATTGCGTTTGCCTTTGTCAGGAATATGAAGAATCCTGCGCCACGCGCGGTTCAGCCCGCCGTTCCTGTGGAAAGCGTGGAGAGTGCAGAGGAGCCGATGCCGGAGGCATCCTCCTCGAACGATTCGGGACAGGGAACCGTGACTTCCGATGGCGGCGATGCTCAAGCCGAGGAGGTCATTGCAAAGGAGGCCGCCTTGAAGACGGAGCCGCATGTCCTCTCGGTCGAAAACGAGTTCTCGGCGACCGTGGACACCAACGGACGAGGCGTCCTGGCAGTGTCTTTGGACAAATATCCGGTTCAGACTAAGAAGCCTGAACACAAGGACATGCCGGTCGTGATGGGCAAAACGGAAGTGCCTTTTATGAGCCTGAGCACGGATTTCACGCTGTATCAGAAGAACCAGGGCGAAATCACGGATAAATCCGTCACGACGCATCGCATGGACGACAAGAGGCAGTTGCAATTTGACGAAAGCTGGACGGTTGGCAATGCCACCGGTGCCGACCACGACTACGAAATCGTGTATACCTTGACCGTCACCAATCTGGGCTCCGAAAAGCGCACGCTTTCGGAACTCTGGCTGGACTGCGGTGCGTTGCCCAGCTTCCTTTCCGATGAGACCAATGTCTCCTTCTCACGAGGCATCACAGGGTCGATGGCCTACGGCTCGGTGGAGAAGAATGCCGGCAAGCTTTTGCAGATGAAGGATATCACTGCCAAGATGACGCCGGAGAAGGCGGCGGGTTACGCGCTTACCCCGGCCAACTGGATCTGCGTGGACTCCAAATACTTCGTCTTTGCCTTGCGGGAGCTGAAGCTGGATGACCAGGGCACCGTCTTCCGGGGTTTCCGGGCGGATTCACCCCGTGTGTTGCCTGGGGAATTCTTCCATGCGCAGGGACGTCTGCCGGAGATTTCCCTGGAACCCGATCAGAGCCGCACCATTACAGTCACGGGCTATGCCGGTCCGAAAAAGTACCCGCGTCTTCAGCAGATGGGGCAGGGCATTGAAGCCATCGTGGGGATGAATCTCTTTTTCTTCTGGCATGCCGATTGGATGGGCTGGATCTGCCGCGTGCTTTTGGAGTTCCTGAACTGGGTGGCAGGATGGTTCCCCGCTTCCATCGCTTACGGCATGGGCATCATCCTGGTGACCTTCCTGGTCAAGCTCATTTTCGTTCCTCTGGCCTGGAAGTCCACCCGGGACATGCGCAAGATGGCGGCAGTCCAGCCGCAGATCAAGGCCCTTCGCGAAAAATACAAGAATGACCCGCAGCATCTCTACTATGAGCAGCAGAAGCTCTTCAAGGAGAACGGCGTGAGCCAGTTTGGCGGATGCCTGCCGATGCTGGTTCAGATTCCCGTCTTCTTCGCGATGTTCAATACTTTCCGTGGCGCGATTGAAATCCGCCTGGCGCCTTTCCTGTGGGTGAAGGATCTCTCCATGCCGGATGCCGTCTTCGGGCTGCCCATCCATCCGCTGGCGCTGATGACGGGCGCCACGATGTATCTCCAGCAGCGTCTTACCCCCATGCCCGACCCCAACCAGGGGAAGATGATGAACATCATGTCCATCGTGTTTATCTTCTTCTTCTACAATATGCCGGCGGGACTGACGCTCTACATGACCGTGAACCAGCTCTTCTCCATCTGCCAGATGCTCCTCTTCCGGCGCTGGGAGAAGAAGAACGCCCCGGCTGAGCCCCAAAAAGCATAGAGACCAAATACCATGACAGACCAAGAATTCAAAGACCTGGCCAAGCAGACGCTGGAAAAGATGACGTCATTGCTCGAATTCGGGGCGACCATCACCGTCCTGCCCGGAGAGCATGACAACTTCAAGCTCAGCATTGCCGCCGAGGATGCCGGGCGGATCATCGGCCGCAAAGGCCAGTCGCTGGAGGCGTTGGAGCTCCTGCTGAACCGCATCCTCAAGAAGAACAGCGAGGAGGCCCCCTGGGTGCCCGTCGAGGTGGATGGCTACTCCACTGGCCACACCGGCGCGCCGCCCGAACGCCGCGGCATCCTGGATGACGACACCGTCAGCCAGCTGGAGTGCATGGCCAAGGACATCGCAAAGGAGGTCAAGCACTGGAAGAAGGCCAAACGCCTGGGACCGTATCTGCCCGCCGAGCGTCGCGTCATCCACACTGCGCTCAAAGAGGATCCCGAGGTCACCACCGAGTCCATCCCCGCCCCCGAAGCCGGCGAGCGCATGAAGTATATCGAGGTCAAGCTCGTGTGACAGCCGGCGGGGTGCCATCCCCTGGTCCCGGTCATTCGACGATGATGGCAATCTCCCTCGTGCTCGCCGGGGGAGCCTCTTTCTCCCAGGGACGGATATATTCGAATTGCAGGAGGCACTTCCCCGGCGCCTTGGCGCGGTATTGGAATTGGAACGTGCCGGGCGCACCGCAGAGATTCCGCTTGGATTTCACGGTCTCGTAGGTCTCTCCGACCAGCTCCAGAATCGCCGTGGAGTCGTCATTCGGGATTTGCCGCCAGATGAACCCCGTGGTTTTGTTGCCGTGGATGTCAATGTTGAAGGTCTCGTTGACATGGAGGGAGATGGATGTTGCATCGTCGGCGTTGAAACGACGTGTCGATGCGCAGCCCAGGCAGCCCGCAAACAGAAACGCCATGGCGGCAAGAAGAAGAGCTTTCATCGTATTTGGTTAATATCCGATTTTTACGGTCGTTCGCCAGGGAGATTGACGATATCCTGAATCCGTGAATTTGCGTAAAGCATGCAGCGTCGGCGCTCAACGACGAAATGTGTTGTGGTGACGCCTCGTCACCACGATGTTAACTCATGGATTTAGGAATATTTAATATAGCACTGGCGCTGCTGTCCAGGAAAAACAATGCGCGAAAGTTCAAAGGCACGGGAAGAAAGCGCGGAGCTATGCGGAAAGCTGCTGTCCGAGGAAAATACAATGTGCGAAAGCCTGGGACAAATTTCCTGCGCGACTCCTCTTCCCCTCGTTGCGGCGCGAAGAGACACGTCTCAGAAAAGCGCAGGCTTTCCCGTCTCCTGAATGACTTTCATGACTTTCCAGGAATGGGCTTGCATTCTCCGGCGCAGTGCGTTAAATTTGAAAGGGCGGGTGGCTGGGGGGTAAACCCACCATCCATTACTGCGGTCTGACAGCTGAGGGGGTAAATCCACCATCCATTACTGCGGTCTGACAGCTGAGGGGGTAAACCCACCATCCATTACTGCGGTCTGACAGCTGGGGGGTAAACCCACCATCCATCACTGCGGTCTGACAAATGTCAGGAATGCCATTTTCTGGCACGGCGCAAAGTGACGCACAAGGCCATCCGGGAAAAGGGGGCAATGGGAAAAGCCCTGGCACTTTCCATGCGAGGGCATTTCGTGGCGGCCTTGCGAACGCGAAACGGGTGCCGGGGACAATATTGCTTCCCTTTTTGTGTGTTTTGTGGAAATTCACCGGACAGTAGCAACAGCCAGTGTAATTTCCTACGAAACACGTCAAAGATCATCCCAAAAAACCCGATTCTAGGCTGGCAGGGCAGGGGAAGCGGCTTGCATGTCCGCATTGTCGTCTTCAGCCGAGATGCCAGGAAGAATGGAAGGAGCGGGTTACATTAACGCTGAAGCTCTTTCTCTGAAAAACAACTTTGGAGACCTGGGGCATCGCTTCCAAATTTACCAAATCATAAAGGCGGTATTTCCCATGACAGACCTCTCTCACGACATACGCTCCATCGACCCACGCATGGTGACCGCGCCCGTCAACCGCGACGGGCTGAGGTGGCATCTTCCCTTCGAGGCCCCGATGCGGCTCTTCGGCTTCCCATGGTTCGAGGTGGACCATGTTTTGAACCGCCTCCCGCTGGCGCGTCCCGCCGAGGTCACGCAGTTCCCCAATGGCGTGAAGACCATGGTCTCCGCACAAAATTGCGGCGCATACTCGCTCTCCAGCAATACCGCCGGCGGCCAAGTCCGTTTCCGCACCGACAGCGCACGATTCGCGGTGGACGTGGAGGAGTACGACATGTTCCCGTTTGACCACTTCGCCGACACCGGAAGCATGGGGCTGGACATCTATCTGAAGGACGGCGACCGATGGGTTGCCTTGGGCGCGACGCGGCGGGATCCCGCGCAGGCGTCGTTCTCCACGGAGATCGCCGGCGGAATCCGTCGCGAGATGCGCGATGTCATCGTCAACCTGCCGACCTATGCGGGAATCCGCAAGCTCTTCATCGGGCTGGAGGAGACGGCGCATGTGGAACCGCCGACGCCTTTTACGGCCGAGGAGCCGGTGGTCTGGTACGGCACTTCCATCACCCAGGGCGGCTGCACGACGCGTCCTGGCCTCGCCGCCAGCAACATCCTCTCGCGCCTGCTCGACCGCGAGGTCGTGAACCAGGGCTACTCGGGAAGCGGCAAGGGCGAGCCGGAAATCGCCGAAATGCTGGCGCAGATTCCGAATCCTGCCGTCTATCTCCTGGACTATACATGGAATGTTGGTGTGGAAGAGCTCCGGGCGACCTTGCCGACTTTCCTGAATATCTTGCGCGCGAAGCACCCGACCGTGCCGATTCTGCTGGTGGCACCCACGCCTGGCCGTGGCGCACTGGAAATCGTTCCGGACAAGACGCATGAAGAGAAAACCGATTATCTGCGCCAGACCTGCCAAAAACGCTGTGCCGACGGCGACCTTCGCATCTTCTTCTTTGACGCCTACCACGAAAGTTGCGGAGAGGACTTCTGGGAAGGCTATGTGGACGGATGCCACCTGAACGACCTGGGCTTCTACCGACTGGCCCACGCCATCGCTCCTGTCGTCAAGGCATTGCTGTAAACCAGTTTCGTGCGGTCTCAGCGTGCTTTCCGCAGCACGGCGACGCCATTTGGGGCGAGTACGAGGCGGTTGCCCTCGGCGGTCGCCTCCGCGCTGGCGTCCGGCGGTGACATCGCCGAACTACGCGGCTTTTGCGGAAAGCACGAAATTTGCTCTGTCCAGGTTAATGGGACGAGGGACGAGAGACTTCGAGGCCTGCCACTACTCCAACCTATAGCTTGCAAAATTTACAAGGTGTTCACATTCACCCAATACGCCCCGCCAGTGGGCAGTTCCTCCTTGGCAATTGTCTGGAACATGCCGTCCAGCCACTGCCAGATTTCGTCTGCCTGGCTCATCCAGGTGGAGTTGTTGGCCATGCCGACGAGATTCCAGCCGTTGGTCAATCCGGCAGTTTCGTAACTGGTCTGTGTCTGCTCGTGAACAAGGTCTATGGGCGGTTGCTCTGTTCGGGAGAAAATCCAGTAGCCGACACCTATCTTGATATCATCCTTGCTGGTGCATCGCACATAGCACTTGTTCCAGGCATCCAGCATCATTGGTTTCAGCGACAGGAAAAGCGTGACAGATTCAGCGACAATCGGTCGCGTCAGTGTTACCAAATTCCAGCCAGGCTTGAGTTCCAGTTTCTGGCTGGAAACTGGATCAACGGCTGCGAACGCGGAAAGGCTGGCCAGCAGGCCAAGCATCAGAAGCTGTTTTCTCATTTTCGTTCCTCTTCTCCCTACGCCAGCATTCCCCTGTTCTTGTCCTCGAAGATCTTCTCGCTGGTGAAGTCGTCGAAGGCATCGGCCGCCAAAAGCTCGTTGAAGCGCTCGACCGCGTTGCCATTGTCGTCGCCGAACTTCAGCGAGACACTGGCCACGCCGGAGACCTCAACGGAATTCGCGCCGTCCGTGTAGGTCAGCGTGGATTCGTTCCACTTGGAGTCGTCGCCCTCCTTGAACCACAGCGTGACCTTGCCGGCGGCGAGCTGTTCCACGGTGTCCTTGCCCCAGTTGCCGCCGAAGACGAAGGTGTCTTCCCCTCCGCCGCCGTGCAGCGTGTCGTCGCCGCTGCCGCCGACAATGACGTCGTTTCCTGCACCACCCACGATGCGGTCGTTGCCGGCGTCGCCGAACAGGGCGTTTTTGCCGCTGGCCATCCAGATGGTGTCGTTGCCAGTGCCGCCGTGGACTTCCGTGCCGCGTCCAACGTAGGGATAGCGGGCGCTGGTGAAATCGACGATGTCGTCGCCAGCTCCGCATTGTATCTGGTCGATGCCGCTGAGACGGGACTGGGTGACGCCGTTGGTGTAGATGTCGTCCAGGAAGAGCGCGTCGCCGCAGGCGTCGTCTGTGAGAAGCAGCATATTGTTGTCGGCGGAGCCGACGAAGATGTCCTCGAAGCGGTTCTTGCCGTCCAGCTCTACGGTCTCCAGCGTGCCTTCCCAGCCGTTGAGGAGGTTGCCGCTGTGACGAGCCTGGTAATTCACGTCCCATTTTCCGTCGGGCTGCGCGAAGAGAATGTCCGCATTTCCGTTGGTCGCGGAGACGAAGGCCTCCGCACCGAGGTTTTCGCCATTGAGCGTGCCGGAGTCCACGGCGGTCTGGGTTTCAGCGTCTATCACACGCCATTGCGTTGCGCCGTCGGCCAGGCCAGCCAGCTCAATACCGGTTGCCTCGCCGATGGAAACAGCGAGGGTGGTGGCGAAGTTGTCGCGGGAGAGTTCCAGGATGTAGCTTCCTTCGGTTCCAGTCCATTCCAGTGTCGCGAAAGTTCCCTCGACGTAACCGTCTGGCATGGTGAACTCATATTGCGAGACAGCCATCGCCTTGCTCCATTCGGAGACATTGCCCACATTGTCAATCGCCTGCGCCTTGAAGTAGTACTCCGTCTGAAGGTCGATTTCACAAGTCCACTCGCTTTCCGTGACCGTGGCGAGAATGGTATAGACCAGTCCATCCGTGGAATATGCGATGTTGTAGCCGTAGATGCCAGCATCGGCGTCCATTCCCGCAAAGGTGAAATTGACCAGGTTGCCGCCGTCGTTCGTCACAGTGAATTCGGTCAGCTCTGGCTTCACGCTGTCGATGGTGTGCTCGACGACTGGCGTCTCAATCGGGTCGTTGAAGTCGAAGTAGATGTTGGCGACGTTGGTAAGTTGTGCGCCGTTCTCCACGCCCTCGTTGGGGGAGACGGAGTACTGTATGTCGCCGTCGCCGCGCCCTGTCTCGTCGTTGGGATAGAGCAAGCCCTTGGTGATGTCCATCGACATGGTGCCCGTTTCTGGGTCTATTGCCATGAACTCGGCGGAAATCTCCCGCGTTTCGCGGTCCAGGTTGATCTTCACATCCACATAGACCTCATCCTCGCCGATGGTGATTTTCACCACCTGGTTGAAGGAATCGCGACCATTGCCGATGGTGAAGAGGTTGCCCGCCAGGCAGAAGGACTTCAATTCGAAGGTGTCCAGGTCGAAGTCCTCGTCCAGCGTGTCATAGACCCGCACCCACCGCGCGGGCGCCGTCGCCCACTCTGGGTCGTTCTCGAAGCGCACCGTGTAGTCCATCCGCTGCGGCGCAATGTAATTCTCCTCGCCATACCCCGTGTTGCCCAGCTTGTCGTTCGGGTCAACAGAACGGACGATAGTGGTGGATTGGGGAAGTCTATCCTGTGGATGCATAATTAAAGCATAAGGCGTCCCGTTATATGGTGCTGACAATGGCAGAGTATCCCATGGTGCACCAGAACCTACTTTTTGACCTTGTTTTCGTTTTTGTAATCTATTGTATTCCTTAATAACTTCATCTGCAAAATTTTGACAATTACGTCCAAATAGACTATAATTGTTCCATTTTTCATCTTTTTTCACATTCTTAATTGCTTCACTCATCAATTCATCATCATATCTTTTCCCATCATATGGTTGGATATGTTTGTAAGACAATTCCTTCTTTGTGCGTTCTTTATCATACTCCAAAAAAAGGCCATCTCCGATTCCAGTATATTTCGTATACCATTGATGCTTTACACCAAATCCAAAGCTACTTCCATCTTCAAAAATGTATTGAGCATGGCCATAATATAGATTATTATCTTTTTGCCAATTACTTCCCCATTGTTCCGAAACATTACCTTCTTCTCCCATATCCCAGTATACCATCCAACCATGTCCATCAATATCAATATAAACCGTGGAGTCATTCCCGCAGTAAACATACAGATTCTCACCGCCATTAATGCCAATTGGATCGGCGGAGAGCCACCGACCGGTGACGGCGTCGTAGTTTCGTGCGCGGACGAAGGTAGTGCCCGAGGCGTTGGACATCAGGCCGTAGCCACCGACGAACTCGAAGTCGTTGGCGACGGCTTCGGTGGTGTTCAGCACATTGCCGAAGGAATCGTAGCTGTAGGAATTGACGGTGAGACCCGTGTCGTCGGTAAGGCCGACGGTGCTGCCCAGAAGGTCGCTGTTGAAGTAGTAGGTGTTGCCCGCCGCATCGGTGAAGGCGGCCAGCGAGTTGCCCTGGAGGTAGCTTCTCACAAACGCGCCGTTCACGTACTCCGCCAGGACGTTGCCGTTGGCATCCACGGTGTAGGTGGTGGTGACGCCATTGGTGGTGACGCTGGTGCGGTTGCCCATGGCGTCGTAGCCGTATTCCCAGGTCTGGCCTGTGGATTTCAGCGTCTCGGATGCGACGCGGTTGTCGGTGGTCCAGGTGTAGGTGCGCTTCTCGTCCTCCAGCAGGTTGCCGTCCGCGTCGTAGCTGTAGGCGATGCCATTGGCGGTGACAATCTGGTTCAGGCTGTTGTAGGTGTAGTTGGTGACCACGCCGTCGATGACGCTCTGGATGCGGTTGCCCATGGCGTCGTAGGCGTATGTCTCGCTGCGGAGCGTCACGTCCCCCGCCTTCAGCACGGCGGCGGTCAACTGCCCGATGCTGTCGTAGGTGTAGAACCACGTGCCATCGGCGGTCTCCTTGGTGGCGATGAGATTGTCGGCGTTGTAGGTGTAGCGCTCGTAGGCGGTGAGCGCATCATCCTTGCCGTAGTGCTCAATGGCGGTCACTTCGCCGTAGGCATTGTAGCTGTAGGTGGTGTAGGTGCCGTTGCCGTTGGTGACCTTGGAGAGGCGGCCATAGCGGTCATAGTCGTAGTCCGCAATTAGCGCACCGCTGGCATTGGTCAGCGTGTCAATTTCGCCATAGACAGTGTAAGTGTAGTTGGTGACATTCACGCCGTCGGAGATGGAGACCACGCGGTCCTGCGAATCGTAGGCGTATTCGATGATGCGGCCATCATTCGCGGTGATGGAGGTTACATAATCCAAATCGTTGTAGGCAAAGGACAAATCGCCCGACTGGACGAGGCGGTTCTGCGCATCGTATGCGTAGTCGATGACCATTCCGTCTGTCTGGACGAGTTTCGTCGTGTTACCCAGGGCATCAACCGTGTAGCTGACCGTGCCGCCACGGCGGTTGGTCCACTGCACCAGGTCGCCAGCGGCATTGTAGGCAAAGGCCTCCGCCGAATTGTCCGCGTAGGTGATGCCCGTCAGGCGTCCCACCTCATCGTAGGCGTATGCGGTCTGGTTGCCCTTCGCGTCCGTAAAGAGCGTCATCTCGTCAAAGGCGTTGTAGGCGTACTGGCTCTGCGTTCCGTCCACCCAGGTGACGCTGGTGAGATTGCTGTTCGCGTCGTAGGCGTATGCGGTGCTCTTGCCATTGAAGGTCGTGCTGGTGACACGCCCCTGTGCATCGTAGTTGAAGGAGGAGACGCCGCCCTTGACATCCATGAAGCTCAGCAGGTTTCCAGCGTTGTCGTAGGCGTAGGTCTCGCTGGTACCGTCAGCGTAGTAGGTGCCTGTCAGGTTGTTCTTTGCATCGTAGGTGTATTCCGTGACATTGCCGCGTGCATCGGTCAGGCGGATGGAGTTGCCCTTGCCATCGGAGACGAAGCGCATCACATTGCCCTGCTGGTCAGTCATGGAGGTGAGGTCGCCATTGGCGTCGTAGGTCATGCCGATGGAGTTGCCCCGCGAATCAAACAGCGAGACCAGCTGGTTGTCATCGTCGTAGCGGTAGTAGGTGGAGATGCCCGTGGTGTTGTCGGTGGCCTTGGCGACGAGGCCGTTGTCGCCGTAGAAGTAGGTG
This sequence comes from Victivallales bacterium, assembly GCA_017417585.1. GTDB lineage: Bacteria > Verrucomicrobiota > Lentisphaeria > Oligosphaerales > Oligosphaeraceae > RGIG1601. The sequence goes on along the minus strand of JAFPYX010000056.1, from coordinate 4,500 downwards.
ACATTGCCGTTCTGATTGTCGGTCATCGTGACCTCGCCGTGTGTGCCGTAGGCGATGGAGACCTGCGCCGCGCTGTCGCGGCCGGAGATTTCTGAAAGCAGCCCCATCTCGTTGTAGGCGTAGGTGACGGCATTGCCGTCAATGCCCGTGACCTGCGTCAGATTGTGGCTGTCGCCGTAGGCGTAGGTGACGCTGACGCCGCTGGCGGCGTCGGTGGCGGATGTCAAATTGCCGTTGGCGTCGTAGGCGTAGGACGCGCCGTTGCCGTGAGTGTCGGCAAGCTCGGTGATGCGCCCTGCATCGTCGCGGGCGATGGTGATTTGCTCGCCGCTGGAATGCGTCAGCGTGGCGAGTCTGCCGTTTTCATCGTAGCCGCAAGTGATGGCATTTCCGTTGGTGTCGGTAACGCTGGTCAGTTGACCTTCTGCGGAGAAGAGCCAGAATGAGCCATCCCGCTCCGTGAGCTTATAGCCGCCGTTGGAGAGCTTTGTCATCTTGGAGCCATCGCCAGCCACGGTCTGGTAGCCATTGGTGTAGTTCGGCTGGTAGAAGCGCGAGGTCGTTCCCTGCTTGAATGTGAGGTCGCCCTCCTCGCTGATTTCCAACGTCATGTCCCAGTTGCAGCTCCAGCCATAGCCGAAGGAGCTTTCCGTGAAGCGGCTGGCAAGGTCGGAGTTATAGCTACGGGAGATGCCCATTCCCAAGCCAGGTGCCACCACCGACAAGTCGGTGGAGCTCTGGAGAGTGCGGTACGGCGAAAGGACACCGTTGTTCTGAAGCATCTCGAAGCCGAACATGTCATCGATGCTGATGGCTTCTTTGTCACCTGTCTCGTCAGGCAGCACCGCCATGTCCAGCTTGTCCAAATAAACTAGATTGTCATTGAGCATCCGCACGTAGTCACCCCAGGTCTCGCCGACGGAGAGCGCCAGGTTCTGCGCGAGCATAGACTTGTATTCTTCTGGCATATCCAGATCGTCCAGCATATCGTCCCAATCCATAGCGGTGGTGTCATCGCTGTTGATGACGGTGACATAGTAGTCGATCTGCATGCCGTTGGTTTCCGTGCCGCGCCAGCCCGCGTAGTAGATGGGGACGGTGACGCCGTGGGTGTCGCCTGGCTCGGGCTGCAGCAGGCCAGGCGTTGTCCCTGTGGCAAGGAACTGCACCGAGCTGGAGAAGCCCTGCGCCTTGGTGGAGGTCCAGAAGCCGCGAGACACGCCAGCATCATCCAGCGCCAGCAACGCACCCTGGTCGTCACCCGACATCGCGCTCACGATGACCAGTGGCGCATCCATCGCATCGACGCCGATGTTGTTGTAGGTGAACTTGAAGGTGAAAGTCTGGGCGGGACTCAGCTGTGACGGGATGTTGTCCATCGAGTAGGTGAACTTGCTTCCCGTGTTGCCCGTGATGGTGATGGCGTTCTCCTTCTCCGCCGTCTCCGTCCCGTTGGAGACGACGACGCGGTACAGCTGGCCCGAGGACAGCGTGTTGGCGGCGAAATCCACTTTGATGCGGTTGGAGTTGATGAAACTGGTCTCCTGCGGCGTGTAGAGGTTGCCATTACGGTCGTAGAAAGTGACGGTGCTGGTGGGCGTGAAATCGACGCCCATGATGTCGAAGGTGGCGTTGGTGGAACGCCCGTGGATGGCGGGCGTTACGCTGGTGATGGTCAGCGGAACGGACTTTGCCGTCAGCGTATAGTCAAGGGAACCGCTGACGCTCTGGGCGTTGACCATGATATAGACATCCCGCCCAGCTGAGACCGCGTCGATGTCCAGCGTGCCGTCCGTGATGTTCCGCAAGGCAAGGTCGAAGGATTCGCGGTTTGGAGCCTCGTTAAAGCCGATGTAGATTTCCAGGTTCTGGCGGGTGCTCGTCAGGCTGTCCAGAACGATTTGCAGACTCTCGTTGGCCTCCTGGCGCACCACATAGTAGGCGAAGTCGCCATTGGCGGCGAAGCGCCCCGTCTGTGCCGTGTCGATGGCCAGTTGCGGCACGGTGACCTTGACGGGCACGGCGACCAGATTCTGTGCTTGCTCAGCCGCCTCGCGGTCGGTCTTCTCGTCCAGATAGATGTCAGAGCGCACCAGCAGATAATAGTCGCCAGGAACGACGCCTGGGAGCGTGACATTCAACGCGCCATTGAGCGCATTGCCCACCGCCAGACCACCGCTGTGTGCGAAAGTCCCCAGCTGCTGGTCATAGATGTCCCAGCGGGTATCGGTGGAGAGGTATATGCCATCCGTCCAGGAGCCATGCAGAGCGGCGTTTTCGGTGTTGGAGACCTTCCATGTGACGGTCAGGGCGTCTCCAGCATGGACGCTGGCAGCGGAGAGTTCCACATCGGAGACCTGGAGGTCAATGCGGGTGTTCTGGAAAGTGGCGGTGAAGTTGTCGCCTTCCTCGCCGCCGATGCCGTTCTGGTTCTGGTCCAGGCGGTTGCCGCCGAGATTGGCGACGCCGCTGCCGACCTGTATCCTATACTGCCCAAGCTGCGACTGTGGCTCGACCTCCACCTGGTAGATGGTGTCGGATACCTTGCGGATGACTGTGGGGCGATAGACGGAGTTGTCCGGCGCAATCAGCGACACATTGTCCTTCAAGGTATTGAAGTCAATGGTACTGGAGAAGTAGAGGTTGAAGGTGTTGAACGTGCCTGAGACGTCTCCGGCTGGATCGACCTTCACGATGCGCGGCAGCGTGAAGCTGGTGTTGAGCATCACCTCGTAGTTGTCCGTCGCATTGCTGGTGACCTTGTCCATGTCCTGGTCCAGCAGTTCGCCCTTGGCACTGCGAATCTGGTTGGACAGCGCGAACTTGTAGCGCCCGCCGGTGATTTCATCGAAATGAATGGTCAGGACATTGTCATCAATCTCATAGCCCGTGACATTGACAGCATTGCCGTTGATGTCGGCAAATGAGATGAAGTCCGCCTGGAAGGCATCCGCATCCAGTGCCTGGGAGAAGGTGATGGAGAATGATTTTGCGGAAGTTCCTGTTATGGTGTTGTTTGTCAGGCTGTTCTTCAAAACGAAGAAGGAGTTGCTGTAGTTCAGCTCCAAGCCCGCTTCCGTCACATTGATGTCAACGAAATCGAACTCCTCGAAAGTGTCGGAGACTTTGACTTCGTGGCTTTCGCCCTGGTGGATGACGGTGAACGTCATGTCATTGAGCGCCGAGAGGTCGGCGTCAGTGGCAATCAGAGTGTAGTTTCCATAGACTGCATTTTCCAGATTGATGGTGTAGTGGGTCGTCTCCGATGTGAATGAGCCTGCCGCCGTGGCCGTGATGACGGGTGTCCCAAGAGGTTTCGCGAGGTTGAATGTCAGCTCCAGAGAATCGGCGGTGACATTTCCATAGATGCGTGCGCCGTTGTCGATGGTCAAGGTGTTTGCGCCACCGCCCAGCGAGATGTCGCCGAAGATGGTGCCGCCCGCAGCCAGCGTAACCTGGTCGTCGCCATTGCCGCCCGAAATCGCCGTCCCTGTGATGGTGTCAACGAAATCCTCGAGGTAGTTTCCAGTTCGGTGGTATTCCTCCAGACGCTGTGCCAGCTCTCTGGTGGAGGCAATCGCGTCTATCGTGAAGCCAGGCTTCACCAGCAGCCTGTAGTTCCCTGCATAGACCACGCCGGACACGGATACATTCAGCGTGTTGGCGTAGATTGCAGTTGCGCTGTTGCCATTGGCGGCCACGACGCCAGAGATGGACAATGCCTCGTCGTTGCTTCTGCCATAGAGCGCACCCGTGGCGTAGATGCCGTAGGCGGTGCCGCCTTGGATGGTCTTGGCAATGACTTTTCCAGAGATTCCCTCTGCGATGCTGACATCTCCCGTCTTTCCGCTGACGTACATACCGTATGCCGTTCCATTGGTAGCCTCCGATATGATGCTGCCGCTTAGCTGACCGCCGATGTCAATGGTGGAAGACGCAGATTTGTTTTGATCTCGCACGTCAATGCCATACGCGTAGGTCTTGCCCTGTGCACTTACCGTTCCAGCAAAATTCCCTGCGATACTCAAGTTGCTTTGGACATTACGATATTTGTAAACCTTGATGCCATACGCATCAGAATTCGTCGATGTTGCACTGACCTTACCTATGAAGTTACCGCCCACAGTGAGCCGGGCAGCCTCAGTCTGTGACGAGTTGCTGTTGTACACGTAGATGCCGTAGGCATAGGAGTTGCTGGAGCTGGCGGACACATCGCCCCCGAAGTCGTTGGTCACAGTCAGCAGCGCGTCGCCGTTCCTGTACACGTAGATGCCATAGGCATAGTTGCTCCCCGTGGCGGACACCGTGCCGCTGACGCTGTCCGCGGAGAGGCCGGTGGCGTTGATGCCGTACGCGCTGCCGCCGCTGGCGGAAATCTCGCCGCCAAGCAGTCCCGTCAGCGCGACATTTCCGCCGTAGATGCCGTAGGCGGTGGCCGCGCCGCTGGCCGTGATGTGGCCAATGAAGCTCCGCGCGGTGACCGAGCCGCTGATGCCGCTG
>JAFPYX010000055.1 GCA_017417585.1 Victivallales bacterium | reverse complement strand
TGGCCGTCAAGGACGGCTCCTGCTCCTTGCAGATCGATGGCATCGCCATGGAGCTCGTGGAGACGACGGATGGCAAGAACCTGGTGGTCTCCGCCATCGTCGGCACGCCGCCACTGGAGAAGACCCAGGCATTCCTGGAATTGCTTCTGGAGGCGAACCTGGAATCGCTGGGCCTCCAGGCCATGGCCTTCGGCAGACTCCACGAAACCGGCGAGGTGGTTCTTCAATGGCGCATCCTCACGCGAAATCTGGATCTGGAGTCCTTCTGCACGGACCTGGAGGCCTTCGTCAACAAGGTCGAGCAATGGCGACAGGCAATGGAGAATTTCCACGCCGCCGCCGAAGAGGCCGTTGTCCAGGAAGAGGAAGCGCCGATTGTCCTCGGAATGCCCAGCTCCGGCTTCATTAGCGTATAGAAGACAGCGCGGAACCAAGCCGCTTCCATATGTTTGGAAATTATGCTGTCGCGGCAGGGAAAAGATCTGGCTTGGTTTTCAAAGCGGATGCCTGGCCGAAGTTCTTGGGGTATCGGGAATGGGGCAAGTCCAGGCGAATAGGAAACGCCAGATGCCCCAATCAAACGGCGGCGCATGCTGAATTATTCCGCTTCTTTTCGCCGCCCTGGGGACAGACCGCCAGACATGCGGAGTTCCATTATATTATATTAATATTGTACTGTACTCGAATGGCCCCCCCAGCGAACATGGCTCCCATGTTCCCAGCCAACCTCCTGCCATCCACGGAACCATGACCCGGCCGGTCAACATCTACGCGCTCTCCCGCATCCACGAGGAGCGTCCCTTCAACATCGTCAACCGCCATGTCTCGCGCAAGCGCCAGGCCTCGCGGACGCAGTACCACGAAATCGAGTCGCTGCGACGGGTGGCGGACCAGCTGACGCGAGAAGGACTTTCCGTGGAAGAGCTGGACGGCTTTTTCTTCGGCTTCACGATTCCCCAGATTGGCAAGGAGTTCGACTTGCTCAAATTCTCCGAAGACCAGTGCCTCAATCTGGAGCTGAAGTCACAAGCTATTCCGCAAGAACAGATCATGGCGCAACTGGTCAAGAACCGCTACTATCTTCGCCATCTGGGACGCGAAACCCGTCTCTACACCGCGGTCACGGATGCCCTGGAATGCTGGCGGCTGGACGAAGACGGCGCTCTGCGAGCCGCCACCTGGCGAGAACTCGCCGACGCGGTGCGCGCCTTGTCGGACGCCACGCCGCCGGAGATCGACCGGCTCTTCCGTCCGTCGGTCTATCTGGTCTCCCCGAACGCCACGCCGGAGCGCTTCATCCAGGGCGAGTATTTTCTCACGCAGGCGCAGGAGCAGGTCAAGCGCGCAGCACTGGAGGGCATGGCCGCCGGAGACGGCGCGCGCTTCTTCCACATCACCGGAAAGCCCGGCACCGGAAAGACGCTGGTGCTCTACGACATCGCGCGAACGCTGGCGCAGCAAGCCCCGACGCTGATGGTCCACTGCGGGCGGCTCTCCTCCGGACAGGAGCAGCTCCGACAAGCCATCGACGGTCTGGAGATTGTCCCCGCCAGCGAACTACGGCAGGAGGACGCGCCGCCAACCAAATACCGATATGTTCTTGTGGACGAAGCGCATCGGATGCCCCCGCCGCAGTTGGAGCGACTCTGCGACCAGGTGCGCTCCGCCGCGCAGAGCTGCCTCTTCTGCACCGACCCCGGACAAGTCCTCTCCACCGCTGAGAAGCGCAACAACATCGTCGGGCGGCTGCGGCGGCTGCCCCTGCAAGGCGAATACGTGCTCTCCGAGCGCCTCCGCGCAAACGCGGAAATCACCCAGTTCGTGCAGTGCCTCAAGAACCTCAACCACCGCGCGAAACTGCCCCGCAGCCTGACCTTCGACAATGTCGCGGTCAACTACGCCAACACCATCGCGGAGGCGCAGAACCTCATCGCATACTACTGCCGGAACGGCTACGTCTTCATCAACTACGCCAAGGCGCGCTGGCGGCACGGACCCTACGACGCCTTCGACGAGTCCTTCGACGCACACCACGTCATCGGCCAGGAATACGACCAGGTGGTCATGCTGATGGACCACTCCTTCTATTACGACGCCCGCGGAATGCTCCGCGGCATCCCAAAGCCCAACCTCAACTACCTCTACCCCAATCTCTTCTACCAAGGCATCACGCGTGTCCGCGAACGCCTGTCATTGATTGTGGTGCGAGCGCCGAGGCTCTTCGACCGCATCGTCTCCCTCCTCAAAGCGGACTGAAGAGCAGACTGGCGCTCAACGGACTTTGCTTTGCCGTCACGAACTTCCCCTCATCGCGACTCCTCCCAGTTATTCCGGAACCCATTCAGCAGCACACGTTTCCGCGCCGTTTCCTCCAGGACGGAGTGATGGTCGTCGGGGTCCTCCCCGTGCTCCACGCTCCAGCCATCCCATTCCCGGAAGGCGTGGTAGCTCCAGTCCCAGCCATACTCCTCGAAGAGCGCAATGCAGTCCCGCAGATATTCTTCCGCGCCCGGCGCCCAGCGAGTGGCCGAGAACTCGCCGACGTAGATGCGCGCGCCGTGGCGCAGCTGGAACTCCCGCACCGGCCGCAGGTATTCCCGCAGCAATTCGCGGTTCCAGCCCCGTTCCGGATCCGGGTAGCGAAGTCCGGCCGGCTGCCCCTTCACCCCCTGATGCGTAAACTGGAACGGTGCATAGCAGTGGACCTGGTAGATGATGTCCGGCAGCGGCAGCGCGCTCATGTAGGAATATGCCGTGGCGCTGTCGAACTCGTTGGACTCGATGATGATCGGCGTCTCCGGGTCGATTTCCCGCACCATTCGCGCAATGTCGTACTGCAGGCCCAGATAGTCGCGGCGGACCACCTGGAATGCCTGGCAGGGCTCGTTGACCAGGTCATAGCCGAAAAGCGCGGGATGCCCCTTGCACGCCGTGGCCAGCAACCGCCAGGCCTCCTGGAACGCTGCGGCAAACGCGGCGTTGTCAAACATTGGCATGTTGTTGTCCGCATCGCGGCCGCCGGGCACCATGTGCAAGTCCACCACGACCTTCATTCCGAGTTCCTGCGCGCGGTCCAGCACCCGCAGCGTTCCGGGAAGGTTTGCCCGGACCCAGTCGAGATACTCCTCGCAGTCCTGGTTGCCGTTGTCTTCGCTGGGGTATCGGACGAGCTGCCAGCGCAGCAGGTTGGCGCCCCAGGCGCGCAGGACCGGGAGGTCTTCCTCGACGACTCCAGGCCTGGACGGCAGGGGCGACATGGCGCCGCGGCGGACCGGCTCGTTCTTGACCCGAGCGGTGTAGGGAGCCTGGAAATCCTCTGGAGTCAATGGCGGAAATGCCTCGCTGCGAGGAGTTATCGTCATCTTCAGGCGCCGAAACCACGCCCGCCCCGTGGCGTCCTGCAGACCCATCACCAGCCGCCCCGGCCGCAAAGGCTCCGTGACATGCATCATCGCCCGCACCGGTCGCCAGTCGCTGTCGCCGAAAGCGCCGGGCGCCTGGAAATAGCCGTTCCGGCCGTGCTCCTGCGGAACCACCATCATGAACTTGACGCCATTCCAGGGCTCCTGAGGTCGAGTCACCTCCGCGTATTTCACTTCGCCATCCAGGACCACCAGCGACGGCGCCGCCAGGCGCGAGAAGTCGAAGTCCCTGGTGGCAGCAACGTTATTCAGTCGCGGGTCGCCCGTCGCCTGGACTTGGAGCACGCGCTCGCCCGCCTCCTCGATCCACGCCGCGCCAGGCGGCAACTGCCAGGCACCGCACTCCGCGTCGGTAAAGCCGTCCTCATAGACGACCGTCTGGGCAACCAGCCGAAAGCCCAATGACAATAACAATAATACATTTATTATAAATAACTTAATTATAATTTTATTGATTTCGTCCATAATCCATTCATTGCTCCAGCAATTCAAGTTCGTAGAGTTCCGGCTTGGAACCAGTGCGGAACTCCAGCCGGATGCAGCGGACGCGCTGCGGCTCCGGGCATTCCACTTCCACGCAGTAGCGCCCCTGGCTGGTCGCCGCAAGGACGGGCGCGTCTCGCCACGGTTCCGCGACGTCAGAACGGAATTTCACGGCCAGCCCCGCCAGTTCCGCGCCCCAGACGCGGAGCCGCCGGAAGGGCTTGGTTTCTGGCGGAAGCGTCAGCTCGTACCAAAGTTCCCCATCTACATTCATCGGCAGCCACGCGCCGGCGTCCAGCACGCCGTCGAAGAGCTTGTCCTGCTGCTCCATGGCATTGCAGAGCTCGTAGGGTCGCGAGGGCGGGAAGGCGACCGCGACCTCGCGGCCGCGCCCGAAGAGCAGATTCCCCCGACTGGAGCGCTCCGCCTCTCGTCGCGCCAGTTCCTGCCGGACGGACGCCAGCGTTGGCAGCCCCTCGTCCAGCTTCCGGCTGCTCAGCACAACAACCTGGAATGGAGCAAGCTCCAATTCTATTGCAGCATCGTGCGCAGCCACTTCGCCCGCCTCCCGGAAGCGCTGCCAGCGCGGAGTCTCGCGCAAGGCCGCGGCAGAACAGCTGACCGTCGCCGGGGCATTCTGGAGATTGCACGCCACGAGCAGGCGGTCCGCGCCGTTTTCGCACAGCCGGGCGGCCACGGGACCATCCGACCGGCAATCCAGCGGCAGCGTCTCCGCCTCGGCGAGCACGGGCGCCAGGCGACCCAGCGAAGTGAAGACATAGTCGGCGGCCACGTCGGTGCAGGGGCGGGAGAGATGGTCGTAGAAGATGAACGGCGTGATTCCTCGCGCACCATGGCAGACCGCCGTCCAGACGCTGGCGTTGAACTCGTCGAAGGTCGGGAAGTCCGCGTTGCGGTTGTTGAAGTTGTAGCTGAACGCCTGTGGCGTGGCCATCAGCACCTTGTCCGGACCATGCAGCTCCTCCACGGCGGCGTAGAGGTCTCCGGCGGCCGCCAGCGTCTGGTGGTAGTGGCGCGCGCCCTTTTCGTCCACCGTCGGCGAAAGATAGGGATGCGGGTTCAGGATGTCCGCGCATTCCAGGTACTTCAGGGGCTCGCGGGTGATGATCATGACCACCCGCGTGGGGTCAAGCCTCTTCACGAAGCGATACAGGTGCTTCAGGTAGATGGGCGAAAGGCCGCGGCACTCCGGCTCGTCGCACAGGTAGTAGAGGAAGCCGTCGGCGTCCTGCGCGGCCGCCACGGCACGCCGGAACGCCTCCAGCACGCGCGCCGAGGGCGGTCGGTCGAGAACCATCTCCTCGCCCTCCACATCCCAGTCGCAAAGCCGCGACGGCTCGAGGTTGATCCACTCCCGGTCGTTGAAGGGATGCTTCGCCGCCGGCGTGGAATAACGCTCGCGCTGCGCCCGCGAGCATTTCCAGCCGCTGGCGCCATACCATCCCAGCAGGAAAAATGGCTTGCCATCCACCACCAGCTGACCATCGCGCACCCACGCCCGTGCCGTCGGCAGACGCCGAACTATGCAACGCTGCTCGCCGTCCACCCGGATTTCCAGGGACTCAGGAAGTTCGGCAAGTTCCACCGAGAAATACGCCCGGCGATCCTGGACGCACAAGACATGGCACGCACCGCCGACCTCCAAGGCGACCTCCGGGGCGTCCGAGAATACCTCCACCCAGCCCTCCAGGCGGCTGGCGTCCTCGCCGGGATAGAAGTTCCCGCCATACTGCGGACGAGTGAAATGCAACCGGACCGACGCCGGTTCCACCAGCACCGGGTACTGGCGCGCCGCCACGGTCTCCCCCGCCGCATCCGTCACCTCCAGCCGCAGCAGATTGCGTCCGCCCTCGGGCAAGGTCATCCGGGGCAGCGTGACGACATTTCGCCCCGCCTGCAGCTTGAAGAGAACCTCGCGCTCGCCGCATCGTATCCGATAATCACCTGGCGGAGCGTCATTTGCATGAATTTCGACCAGCACATCGCCGCGATATCCCTCCGGCGTACTGCCCGTCTGGCGAAATTCCGCCGACTTCAGCAGCAAATCGTACCGGTCGGGCTTGAGCGGCACGCCCGCCAGATGACGGAAATCGTCGCTCTCGTGAAAACTCGACGACAGCGGCGACCAGGTGCTGTCCTCCGGCGTGCAGGCGCAGCGGTGGCGCGTCACATTCGCCAGCCAATCGCCGCTCCAGCGGCCGGGCGGCGTGAGGTAGAAGGCCGTGAAAGGCAGGCGCGCCTCCAGCTCCCAGCGATCGTCAAATATCTGCGTGGCAAAGGAATATTCCGGGAAATACGGTTCCGGGCGGATATTGCCGTGCTCCCCGAAGAACTGCTGCCAGCTCGCCCCGCCTGCGGAAAGCGCGAACTGATAGTATTCGTCCCCGACGCCAGTCGGCGCCAAAAACAGCTCCACCAGGTCGTTTCGCCATGGATTGGCATCGGGACCGCGCAAGTCCGCGCGCAGCTCCGACCTTGACGGCTCGAAGCAAGTCACTCCGAAGTAGAGGCTTTCGCCATCCGTCAACACCCGGAACTCCGTCCGCACCGACGAGGCTCCGCCACCCTGCGCCGCCAGCAAGGAGAAGCCGCTCCCGCAGGGCGCCTCGCCCCACGCCGCCTCGTCCAGCCGACCATCCACCGCAATTCCCCGTGCGGGGCAAACCGGAAGAGTCTCTTCTGCAAATCCAACAAAAACAAACAGGTGCAGAAAAATATAAAGAACTATGGACCAGTAAAAATTCATTCGTTTTGGAATAGCAGTCAAGTGGCGGCGGGCTTGCACGCCGCAAAAGCCGAACGCAACCCGAAGTCGGCACCACAGCGTACCGACACCGGGGGAAGCACTTGGCAGAAATTGGTTTCGATGTTTCCTGACGAATCAATATAACTTGTGTTTTTCCATGTATTCTATGCACTACATTGACGATACGCTTAATATAACGCCCGTCAGAAGTTACGCAAAGCACCCCCGCCATTTTATTTTATCGGCGGCCGCCCCGTTCTGCGTGGCGTAGCGGCTTTCTTCCGAAGTTTTTCCTCCTCCACGGCATTCTGCCCAAGGGTAGTTTTCCGCTGGCTGGTCTTCAGCTTGAACTTCGGTGGACGCCCCCTGTGCCGCCGCCCTTCCTGCGCCTTCCCGAGCCTTTCCCGCTCCTCCAGGCATGACCGCAGGCATTCGGCGTATTCGGGGAAATCCCTCTCCAGGCCGAGGCCTACGACGATGTCCTTCGCCTTCCGCGGCGGCGTCTGCGCGATGATCCTGTCCTTCATGCACATCATGCGGATCTTGCGCATTGTCAGGAGGGCCTCGTCCACTGTCATGTCCAGCCCCGCCCTCTCCAGCGCGTCCGCAAGCAGCCGGTAGAGGATTGCCGCACCCCAGACAATGAATATCTGCCCCTGCGTGGCGGGGTCTATCTTCGTCATCAGCGCCTTCGCGTCGAGGTCGCTTTTCATGGTCCGCCACAGTTTCTCCACCGGATCGCGCCCGTGGCAGATTTCCATGATGTCCGCGGCCGCCATGTCCTTCACGGTCGTGACCGCCACATGGAAGCCGAAGCGTTCCGTGTCCTTGGCGATTCTGGAGTTGTCGAGCTCGGTGTCCAGCGCGGGGTGGACGCCGGCCAGCCGCAGGTACTTCCCGAAGCCGTCCGTGCAGGTGTCAAGCCATTCCTGCGCCTGGGCCGCGCTCTCGAAGTCGTATCTGCGGAACGCCTTCTGCCACAGCATCGCCGTCGTGCGCAGGCTGTTCCGCAGCTGGCCGGCCTCAAGCTCCGAATAGAAGATGTAGCCGGATATGGTCGCCTTCCGGCCGCCCGCGCTCCTGTCGAAGAGACTGTATGCGCACGGCTCGCTCCTGTACGTGTACGAGCCGTGCTTCACGTATTCCCCCGGCCCCATGAGCGCGCCCCGCTTTGCGGCCAGGATCGCCAGGGTCTGCGTGTCCCACTTCACCTCCATCACGAAATCGTGCCCGTTCTTCACCATGAGGCGCATGTCCAGGCTGGAGAAATATCCGCTGTCCGGCACGTAGAGGATGGAGGCGTCGCCGCCGACAGCCTTCATCTCCTCCTCGGTCTCCGTGAACGTGGAGATGTTGTTGATGCTCCCCGGATAGGCCCGGTACATGACAGGGAGCCTGCCGGACCGCGCGACCAGCGACATGACGTTGACCTGCCGCCTCCCCGCCTCCTGGCGGTGGTCCCATCCGTACTCCTCGCATTCGCGTCCGCCGCCGGTCCTGCCACATGTGCAGAAATGGGTGGAGGCCCCGACCAGCTCGCGGGGCGAGCCGCATGCCTTGTACCATGCCTGGCAGAAGGCAAGGCGGCGGTTCTCGATCCGGCAGAGCAGCGAGCCTACGGCCTTGGGTGACATCGAAAGACGCGCCAGGGCGAAGGGCGTGTCCTCCGACCAGTCCCTGAAGAGGTATCCCTGCATGCGGCTGTCCAGTCGCTGGCACATGAGGGCGAAGACGGCGTCGCCGTCCTCCATGAACGCGGCATGGAGAGACTGGAAGAACCCGCACGCCTCCGCCAGCCCGCGGAGAATCCGGTAGGTGCCGACGGTTTCTATGCGTGTCTCCGCGAGGTCGTCGAGCCGCATGCGGCGCAGAAGGACTGCCTTCCGGCCGCGAGGCGCGGCCGCCTCGGCTGACAGGCCGAGGTGCTTCTTCTCCAGCCCCGCCAGAATCTCCGGAGAAAGTTCCTTGATGTCCGAGCTCCTGACCAGTTTCGTGCCGCTGCCGTCCAGCAGGCCGAGATAGGTTGTGGTGCGCACGGGGGTTGCCTTTCCCTCTATGCGGAGCGATGTGTTCCAGGTGACGACGGGGTTTCCGCGCTTTCTTGCCGTTACCAGAATGTAGCCCATGACGCCTCCTGCGACAACGATTGTAGGTGATATAAAAACATATAATAATATACACTACAAAATCAAAAAAACAAGCGATCTTCCTGCACAAATTTCAAAAAAATCGCTTGTAGTGGATATTTTTTATGGAAAACTACAAGTTTAATCCGATATATATTCAATGGCAAATGCCAAGGGAGATAATCTTCGACAATTTGACCGTCGGCCAAATTGTCCCGGAAAGCAAGAAAATGGACCGAAGGAGTTTGCAGACAAGTGAACAGACATTATAGTAAAAACGGTTTCCGCGTTTCTGGCTGTTGGTTGGAAATAGGGGGAAAAGTTATCGTTCATCATCGGAGGTGCCTCATGCCACTCGGAATCACCAACCAAGAACTCTTCACGAATGCCCAATTCCAGCAATTCGTGGAGTTTGCGCAGACATCAAAGGCCGGCAGCATAGCCCAAACCACCACTGCCCCTCTCGTTCCCGATGGCAAGCCGCATTCCATCGCCGGCACGACGGAAAACTGGTTCAGCAAGCTGATCCGCTCCTCCGCGGCAAAGGAAGCCAACAACTATACCCGAACCATCTTCAGGGACTCCATCGCCAAGTTGTTCGGCGGGGAAAACAACATCCCCGACAGCGTCAAG
>JAFPYX010000054.1 GCA_017417585.1 Victivallales bacterium | reverse complement strand
CGTCGTCATCGTCGTCGTCATCACCCGGGTCTGCGCAGTTGACGCGCGGGTCCCAGCCATTCTCGAAGCATTCAAGGTCGGTGACGCCATCCGAGTTGTAGTCGCTGGTGGAGTCGGCGATGGCCAGAGCGTCGGCGTAGTCGCTCGCGATTTCAGTGTAGTAGAAGTACTGGAACTCCCAGGAGTCGGCGATGCCGTCGGAGTCGGAGTCGGTGGTCTCGTCGGCGGTAGTCAGGTCGCCGTACTTGTCCATCTCCCAGGCGTCCGGCAAGCCATCGCCGTCCTCATCTGTATCGGAGAAGACATAGTCGTCCATCTCCCAGGTGACCTGGAGCGGGTTGCCGGCCAGGTCGCGCAGCACATGGTGCGGGGTGAAGTCGGCATAGACCTTCACGCCGTAGGCACGGTAGGTCAGCCCGTCGCGCTTGGTCAAGTTGAGGGTGACGGTCAACCCGTCGGCGGAGACTTCGGGGGTCACATCGTATTCCTCGCCCACGTCCTGAATGACCAGTGTGCCGCCATTGTCATGGTAGGTATCGACGTCCTTGACGGTCCAGACCACCGAGGCATCCTCGGCCGTGGGGTTGAAGTCGAGAACCGCGCTGTCGAGGGTGATGATGACTTTCGCGGTGTAGGTCTCGTCGTCGTCCAGGACGGTCTCGAAGTCTTCGGCGACCGGTGCCTTGGAGTCGATGACGATGGTACTGGTGACCACGTTGGCGCTCTTGTTGACAGTCTTGGTCAGCACCACGTCCGAAGAGTTGATGGTGACGGAGAACTTGTCGGTGGGAGCACCGGTGTCTTCGGCATCATATTCGCCGGACTGGTTGGCGGTGGTGCTGGGGATGACCACCAGGAAGAAGTCGAAGAGACCGTCGCGGTTCGCGTTTTCCGTGGCGGAGAGTGCGCCTTCACCCTCGGCGGGCGAGAGCTTCACGATGTAGTTTTCACCGTCATTATCCCAGGTCGGAACCGACGCCAGGGTCACCGGTGTATCGAACTCGGGTTCGAAGACGCCGTTGCCGTTGTCTTTCCAGAGCTGGACGCCGCTGGTTTCATCGGCCGCCAGCGCAAGCAGGTCGCTGGTGGCAAAGCCATTCACATTCGTGAAGCGGGCGGTGAGGCTGGTGAGGGCCAGGTCGTTAACGCCGTCGGTGGCGATGTCCAGCCCGATGATGGCATTCGCGGCGGCGAGGTAGGGTTCGCCACTGGCGAAGTCATAGTAGGTGTTGAGGTTCGCGTCCTGGCTGAAGCGGCGGACAGCGACGAGGGAGCCGCTGACCAGGATGTTCCAGGTGTCGGTCTGGCCCTCGGTCCAAGTGTCGAACTTGGACGGGTCGAAGGCGATGGTCAGCGCGTTGGCGCCGGAGCCCAGGGTCAGGAAGGTGATGCCATCCGTGGCCGGCACCGTGGCAGAGAAGCTGCCCCAGGTGACCACGAGGTCCGTGCCCTGCTTCGTGACGGTGACCGTCTGGAGGCCGTTCACGCCGCTGCCGGCGGTGGTCACGAAGACGCCCTGCTTGCCGGCGGCCGCATCATAGTTGTAGATGCCGGCCACCTGCTGGTAGTCGGAGTTGACCGTACTGGTCAGGTTGTCTGTACGGATTGCGGCAGAGGCGCTGCCCACGCCGGTATTGTAGGTGATGTAGTCGGACTCCATGACCCCGTAGAAGGTGATATTGAAGGGCAGGTTTTCCGCCGTGTTGATGGTGACGAAGAGGTCCGGCACCTCGTCCTCCGTGGTGGAGACTTTGCACTCCGTGCCATCGATGTCAAGAGAATAGTGCCAGAGGTCACTGCCGTCCTCATGCTCCATCTTGATGTAGCAGTCGATCGGGGTGTCCACCTCGGTGTCCAGCTCGCCGTCGCCATCGGCATCCTTGTAGAGCACGATGCCGCGAGCGGCGACATCCGTTGCCTTCGCAATGTCCTTGAGGTGAACTTCCGGATCGAAGTTCAAGACGCTGTAGAGGTCGAAAGCGAGTTCGGTCACATACGGCGGTTGCTTGTCGCTGGGATTGACGAAGTGGCTGACCGAGACCATCGGGACATTGGTGCCCGCGTCCACGGTCTGGCCGGCGATGGTCATCTTGGCCAGGATGGTGTTGGTCACGCTGGTGCAAGTGACCACGTCGCTTTCAACGCTGGCGAAGCAGGCGATGGTGCCGGTGTCCTTGTCGTAATACTTATAGGTATAGTTCGGCTCGGTGGGATCGTAGAAGTCGGCCGCCAGGGTGAACTGGTCGCCACCGGTCATATCGACGGTGGTGCGCACGCAGACGAAGAAGTTGTTGCGGTTGTCGGAGGTGACGTCCTTGGCGCGGGAGAGCCAGGCGGTCAGATAGGCCGGATCCGGCGTGAGGCTGCACTTCCAGGAGTCGCCGGTGCCTTCCAGCACGGGGGCTTCCAGCAACGGCACGAACATGTCGCTGCCGGAGAAGACGCCGGAGGCGTCGGCGTCCCACCACAGGGAGATGCCGCTGGTCTCGTCGTTTGTCAGAGCCTCGAAGTGGCTCGGGGTCACGCCGTTGACATTTTTCAGGGTGACATTGACCTGGAAGAGCTGGGTCTGGTTGATGAAGAGAGAATCGGTGACCGCGGCCGCCGGCAGCGCGGCGGAAGTGCGGCGCACCACCACGAACGGACGGCTGAAGTCGGAGGCCAGTCCATCGCCATAGACGAAGGCGAAATCGCCCACGGAGGCGGGCACGGCGCAGGGGCCGCCATTGCCGAAGCTCAGGGAGCCGCTGCCGTCATAGGAGAAGGTGTAGAAGCCTTGGCGGATCATGTCGCCGACCGCCATGACCTCCAGGCCGGTGATATTCTGGAACGGGGTGATCGGCAGACCGTCGGCCTGGTAGATCGTCAGGTCTTCGCTGGCGGCACCGCCGACCATCGTGACCTGGACGGTCAAGTAGTCGTTAGCCGCCTTGCCCTTGAGGACAAAGATGCCGCCATCGGCCACATCGACCGCCGTGCCGCCCTTCCAGGCGAGCTTGGTGCCGGTGCGAGTCAGGGTGCCGGTGGCATTCGCGGTATTGCCGTTGCCCACGGCGATCACGCGGACGCCGGTGATGGCCTGCGGCTGCGAGATGTCGCGGTCGAGATCTTCGGAAACGCCGAAGGCGATGGTTTCGTCATCGGCGGGCAGTTCGACGGCCTCTGCGAGATCGCCGTCCTCATCTGCGTCATAGAGGTCCGCCATGCGGCGGACGACCACAAAGCCGGTGCCGGCCGCATCCACCAAGATGGCGCGGGCGCCGACCTCGGTCGGAATGGTTTCGGCGGAACCGCCGTCAAAGGCGAGCGTCTCGGCAGTGTAGGCCAGCTCGAACTCGCCGGCGGCGAGGTTCTTGGAAACCGCCTCGACAAGCACCGCGCCGCCCAGGATGTAGCGAGGACCGAAGCCGCGGCCGGTGTCTTCCATGTTCAGGCCAACGATTGCCACGGGTTCGTCACCGCTGGGGGCGGAGATGATGCCAGTCGTCACGGAATTCGCCTCGGAGTGCGGAGCGCCGTGGAACCAGGCGCTCTTCGCGCCGCCCTGCTTGGGTGCCCACGGAAGCACGAACTTGTCCGCATTGCCGAAGAGCGGGACGTCCACGCCAGCGTCATAGACGCCGGGGCGGCCGCCGATGTCATACCAGACATCGTCGCCCGGCTCGTAGTTGACATGCTTCCACATTTCGGGGACATTGGTATGAGTGGCAATGCCGGCGATGGAAGGTGCATCCAACACGCCGTTGTAACGGCTGGTGGTCGCGTGGGTCGCGCCGTTCTTCTTGGCGTAGTAGAGGTTGCGGGTCTCCAGGCCACTCTCCTCCAGGACAAAGTGGCTGGTCATCGCACGGTAGGTGAAGAAAGGCCTTCCGCCATCGTAGAAGGGAGCGGAATAGGCATTCATGTCCTCGGCGTCGGCGATGGGTTCGCCGACATTCCAGCGCTTGTCGCCATTTGCGTCATAATACTGGAATGCGGTGAGGGGGAATCCCTGGGTGCCGTCGGCAGTAGTCCAGGTTTCCTTGTAGGAGTCTCCAGAGGCGTAGCTGCCCATCACGAGGCCGTCCGCCGGAATCTCGGCGTAGAAGGAATCGCCGAGGTTGAAGTCGCTGGATGGCACGATGTGCACGGTGACATCGAAGGAGTTGGGGGCACCGCCCGCTGCGGGCAGCGCAACGCCGTTCAAGGGACGAAGCGTGGTCTCGCGGTAGGGCTGGCCGTAGGCATTGACCTTCCAGTCGCTCCACTCCAGGCCGTTCGTGGAGATCTTCACCACGGAGCCGCTGGTCTCGTCATAGAGGTAAACGCCGCTGGACGCGCCGTCCGTCAAGGGCTTCAAATCCACCGCCGGGTCGAACTGGCCGTAGTTGGTGGAGACGAAACGGATGGTGACGCCGGTCAGCTTCTGACCGGAGGCACCGGCCGCGTCGATGCCCAGGATCGCATAATCCGTATCCGCGTTGATGCGGCTCGTCTTCAGCACTTCAGCGGCTGAGGCACTCATGTAGTTGTAAATCGGGCCGGAGAGAACGCCACTCGCGGGAGTATTCGGAGTGGTCTGCATCCAGGTGCTCCAGGCGGACGGTGCCGGTGCGGTCACACCGCTCCACGGACGCATCACCGGAGACTTGCTGTAATCCGGATAGCTGGCAACCGGGAAGTAGTCCTTGACAGTGGTGTTTTCAATGGTCAAGTTCTGAAGCACCGCATAGTAGGAGGTGCCGGGACGAGTGGCGGTGCTGGGGGCGGCGACGTATGCAGTATCGCCATCCCAGGTCAGGGCAAAGTCTTTGTTGGCGTCAAACTGTCCGCCGTTGCTGCGGAAGGTCCAGCCATTGCGGTCGCCGCCCGAAATCGTGCGGGACATCGGGATTGATGTAAATGCAAGCGTGCTGCCAGCATTCGCCGATGCGTCTTCCTCGGAGGGACTTGTGGTGGTCACGACCTTGGTGGTGACGGTGGATTCGGAATTCGTGATCTGGAAGACCGGAATCTTGTCATCCGGGCCGCCGGTCACCTGGTAGGAGGAGCAAATCGGCAGGACGCCGGTGGCGGTGACGTCGAACTGGGCGAACTCGGGAGCGGAGCTGTTGGCGCTCCAGGCGTGCTCGATGGCACCGGACATCGGGTAGAGGGCGCCCAGGAAGTTAAGGTCAAGTTCCTTGGTAGCTCTATCCAGCTTGAAGCGGACGGTCGTGGAATTGATCAGGTCGGCGCCGAGGACGCCGTGAGTCAGGGCATACTTGCTGTTCGTCCAGCCGGAGATGATGCCCGCGCTGTCGCGGAGACCGCGGTCCTCCGCCAAGCCCAGCGGCTCGGAGAAGAGGACGTCCACATATTCATAGCTAGTAATGTCGTCTGCGCCATTGCGCTCATCGACTTTGGCGTATGGGGTGGCACGCCAGGCAACCGCGCCCAACGGGATGGCGGGAGCACCGTCCCAGGCAAAGACCGGTCCGAAGGACTCGGCAACCCAAGTCGGATAGAGGCCACCGCTAAAATCTCCTTCCGGGAAATCATCCCACATCCAGTAGATACCGGCCTGCTCGTCCTCGGCGGAGTAGTGGCTCAGGACTTGCTCAGTAATGCCGGTGTTGTAACCGGGCGCAGTATCGGTGGGCGCCACCTCTTTCAGGGGTGTCGCGTTGAGGCCGGCCGGATAAAGTTTGTTGAAGGTGGTGTCATCAGAGTAGGCACGGGGAGTTGCGTAGGCGATGGCCACGCGGTCATCGCCGTAGGTGCCGGGAGCCACTTTCGTCTGGTCAATCGTAACGCGCAGAGTGGAGTAGCAGTACTTGCCACTCAGGCTAGCATCATCATAGCCCTCGCCGTTCACATTCTGCTGGACGACTTCAACGCCGGTCACGGGCACGCTTTGCCAGTTCAGCATCGTGGCACCCTTCTCAACCAGGTTCTTGATTGCGCCGTCAGTTGCCTGGGTCAGCGGGTAGTCAGACCAAACAGGATAGCCC
Organism: Victivallales bacterium; assembly: GCA_017417585.1. GTDB lineage: Bacteria > Verrucomicrobiota > Lentisphaeria > Oligosphaerales > Oligosphaeraceae > RGIG1601. Next base: position 69,077 of record JAFPYX010000054.1, on the reverse strand, counting down.
GTCCAGCTACCGCCATTGTTTTCGCTAGCCACCTTGACATAAACGGCGAAATTATCCTTCGCCTGGCTTCCAACCCGCAACGTGGGATAGAACCCTCTTGCCGCATCGAACCACGGAGTATGGAAGTTCAGGTCGATGGCGTCAATGCGTCCATCGGCATCCAGGTCTCGGTAGTAGATGCCGTAGTATTCCAGGCTTTCGGAAGGATCATCGACATCCACGCCGACTTCGGCCGGCACGAAGGTGTAGTAATGCTTGGTGGTGTCCGTGGAGTCCGTGTGGTCGTAGATGTAAGTGCCGGGGATGACATCCTTGAGCATCCACTGCTCATCCTGGGTGTAAACCGAGTAAACCCGAGTCCGCGGGTCGTCGCTGTAGGCCTGGGCGTAGAAGTCCTTTTCGATGGTTGCCGCAGGAGTGGCGGAGTTGTAGATGTAGTATCCGCGGTTGCTTCCCCATGCACTGTCTGCAGCGGTCAGGAAAGTATAGGCGCCTTTCGCGTTGGTGAACATCGGGGGCGGCAGGCTCGGCGTAAGCGAGGCGCCATTGAACTGTTCCCGCAAGGCGACAGTGAAGGAGTTGTTCGCCACGAGATTGCCGTCGGCATCCGCGACGTTGTTGATGGTCACCGTCAGGCTCACCGGGGTGCGGCTATTCTTGACCTGCTGGTACACGGGGTCAAGAAGCATTGCGTTGGTCGCCAGGTCAAGCGGGGTCGCGAAGTCCAGAACCGCGAAGGCGGTGCCGGTCTTGTAGCGGATGGCACGGTTCGGTCCAGCTTGGGTGAGCTGGAGAGTCTCAGGAGAGCCACTGGTGTAGTTCACCTTCACGGTGAAGCAACCGGCGGGCATGTTTCGCGTGGCACTGCGGACTTTTTCGCTGGCCTCGGCCCAGACCTCCTGGTCGGCGCCGGCCGCAGAGGCATCGCCGTAGCTGGCGTTAAACGACATGAACGCAGCCAGCTGCGTGGTGCTGAAGCCACTGGTGGAGCCATAGATGCGTTCGCTGAAACGGATGGCAAGAGAGTAGTTGTCGAAGCCCAGGCTGTAGGCGACCACGTAGGGGTTGCCGGAGCCGTAGAGGACGAGTTCGCCAGTGGAAGAGGAGGCAGGAGCCGCATTGTCGTCTGCGTCGAAGATGCTCTCCTCGTAGGGCATGATCTCGATGGTCTCGACACCGGAGGGAACATTCATGGTATTGACAAAGCTGTTCGAGGCCTCGTCGGAACTTTCACCGTTGAAGGTGTAGGTGTTCAAAGAGGGCGAATACCCCAAGGTGAGGCGGACGGTGGTGGCCGCACTGGTCAGGGGATTGCCGAAGGTATCGGTAATGCCGGTGATATGCGCGCCAGTCAAGGTGCCGCCATTGGCATGCAGGATACAGTCGAAATCATTGGCAGCCAAAGGATTGTGCCAGTTCAAGACACTTTCCGGCACGGTGCCGACGATGGTGTCGCCGCTGCCGGTCCACACGCCGTCGCCATTGTCGTCGTTCCAGATGAAGTCGGCACGGGAGAGGCTTCCCGAACCGTCCATATCAATATAGTACAAGGAGTCGGTGACGGCGGAACCGCTGGATCCGTCGGCGGGCACGCTTCCGAAGATGACCGTGTCCTGCCCTTCGACAAAGTTGGTGGAGGCGTCCACCGAGTAGTCCAGCCAGACACCGTTGCCCGGGGCACCCATCAAACTCCCGAAGCAATTCATCAATTCGGTCTGATCGGTGAACGGGGAATTCAGCACTGCCCCGTCAGTATGGTAGTAGTATAATTTCGCGGGCAACCCGACATTGAGGTCATACGCCGGATAGGAGTCTTTGGCAATGACGGTACCGGTCTTGCTCGGTGCGCTGTTGTTGCTCAGCCAGCGGTCGCGCAGGGAATCGGAAGCGTCATCCGGCACGATGAACAAGTTGCCATCCGTGTAGGTGCCGCCGCTGCTCTCCCAGGCCAGGACGAAATCGACTTTATCCCAGAAGTCCATTTCATCGCCATGTTCGCGATAGTATTTCAATTCGTCACAAATCTTCAGGAAGATACCGTCGATACCAGGAGTGAACACGCCGTCCTCATCCATGTCCGCCCACATCAGCTTGCCGCCATTGACAGTTTCGCCGGAATAAGTCAGCCGAATCACGGAAGGCAGGACAGTTCCCGCAGTCCCATCCTCAATGGCATTTGAACCGACGACTGCATTGCCATCGATACTGCCATTGTAAGTCGCATCCGCGGTATTGCAGACACCCTTGCTCCAGATGGCGCCATCGGTATTCGTGCGATAATATTGTCCATCAGCATTGGCCTGGATGCCGGAGAGCGCGGTAACGGTACCAGCACCGCCGACGGGCTTGCTAAAGGTGACATCGACGTATTCGTTGTTCTTGGCGAGGGTGGCGGAGATGATGACCGGCCCCTGCTTGTTCACGCGGTAGGTCTCGCCCGCCACGAAGGGGGTGGAACCATCGGCAGGCACATAGTCCACGCGCACAAAGCCATAGCCGGAACCGACGGTGACCGTGAGGAGGCCGCTGGAGGCGTCCCAATCACCGATGGCGGCGGCCGGAAGGGTGGAGGCGTTCACACGAGCGTATGCCCCCTCGGCACCGTCGTAGGAGTCGGTGACGTGCAGTTTGAAGGAGTTGATGCTGTCTGCATCCAGACCAGAACCCGTGACCAGGAACACCAGTTCGTTGGCATCGGAGTTGAAGTCATTGCCATTGCGGGTGATGGCAGTAACCGCGGCAGTGTCGCTGGAAGCGGTGCCCGCTGCCTGGTCGGCGACGACGGGGGCGACATTCACGACTGGCACGTCGTAGGTGCCGGGTTCATCGGTAGAGCCGTCCACATCATAATAGAAAGCGCCGGAGGTCATCGAGAGGTTGCCGGAAGGAGCGAGGCTGGAGACATCGATGGTGACAATTGCGCTGTCCGCTGCGGAAACCACCGTGCAGCCATTCAGGTTCACGCCGCCAATGGTGATGCAGGAGGGATCAATGGCGACATCACCAATCGCACGGTTGAATTGGAGAGAAAGGACTCCACCGTCAATCCACCAGTTTTCCAGCGCTAGGGCGCCGACTGCGTCAGGCACGGCCACGAAGCCGATGCCCCAGACGTTCTTGCTGGCAACGGTGACATTGACATCGCCCAGGAAGGTGAAGCCGTCCTTTTCCAGATTCACGGTGTAGTCGCCGGGCTCCACCTTGTCCACGAACCAGATACCGTTCTCATCGGTGTAGTTACGGAAAACGGTACCAACTGCATCCGGAGCCAACGCCGTGGTGCGAACTGCGTAAGGGTCGGAGCCATCCACGGTCTCGTTCCACACGAGCATGGACTGCCAGACCGCACCGCCCTTGGAGATGCTGACCTTCACGCCCGCGACGGGGTTGCCGTTGGCGTCGGTCACGCGACCGGCGATAATCTTGCCAGAGTCGATGTCATTGGTCTGCAGTTTCTGGCGGTAGATGTTGCCCCACTGGCAGGAAATGCCGTTGCTCCAGAGGCTGCCCGCCTCGAAATAGTCCTCAAGGTTATACCAGCCATCGCTTCCGCCATTCCAGCCCATGTTCAAATGGTAGTACCAGCGGCCGTCGACACGGCCATAGCCGTCGCACAGGATGGAGTGCCCTTCTTCGCCAAAGATGTCGTTCGGGGTGCTGATGCTGACGGCCCAGGGACGGTGCGCATCTAGGGCGGCGCGAATCTGCGTCCGGTCCGAGGCGCTGAACGTCTGGGCACCAAAGAAGCCAAGGCTGTCCCGGCAGCGAGTGGCGCTGACATTGGCACCGGAAGCATCACCGTAATTGGTGGAATAGTAGTGCATCCCGTTGGTCAAGCCGGCGTCGGCGAGCAATGCGCCTATGGCGCGGATGCTCTCGTCGGTGAGTTCCTGGTAGCGCGGGTCGGTCTTGTCAGTCACATCGGGGCAGTTGACCATCAGGTCCCAGTTGTAGGCGCCGCCATGGCCGTTGCCACCGCGGTAGTTGCGGGTGACGACCAGCGTCGTGCCGACCTGGTTGTCTTTCGTACCGATCCTGACCGTGCCTTGCTTGTTGCCGATGGCTTTCTGCGGCCAGCGGTAGTAGTTCATCAACTGCGCCAGCGTGGTGGCGGTGCAGCCGGAGACGGCGTTGATGGGGTTGCCCTCCTCCCAGGTGACGGTGCCGTCGGCGGCGACCGTCGGGGTGTAGTAGTTGAAGACCGCCTGGCCGTGCACCAGGTTCTGGCCCCACTCGGTCTGGACCAGCTTGTCCACCCAGACCTCCTGGAGGACATTCGCGCCCTTGGAACGGGTCTCGGAGGTGAATTTCGACCAGGCGTCCTCGTTGGCCGCGTAGTACTCGCTCTGCTCGGCGGAGCGCAGCTCGGTCTCAACGGCGGCCTTGCGGGCAGCCATGTCCGTAAGAACCAAGGAAACCAGCGGGTTGCGCGGGTCGGGATCATACTGACCGCCGGCGGAGTGCATCACCACGGGGTTGATCAGCGTGTCCGCCGCAACAATCACGAAGCCGTAGGGCTTCAGGTTGATGGCGTAGGCCAGGACCTCGTCGTTGCCAGGCATCGTAATCGCCTGGGGTTCAGTCAAAGTACGCTCAATGCCGTCGGCCACGACGGGATTGTTCGCGGCCTGCAGCCAGTTGCCCACAAACAGCGAGGCGGTGGCACTGTCCACGGAGGCGGCTTTCAGGCTGCCAGCGAACAGGCAGACCACTGCGACCATCATCGCCAGGCTGAAACGGATTCGATTACGATTCATTTCGTTGCTCCTTTCGGATTGGGTTGTTTGGTTGTTGTTATGTGTAATGATGCGTGATTCATTCAAATTCTATTGAATCTTCTTAAAGCAAAATTCATGCCAGCGGCGCGACTAGGTAAAAAGCGCCCAACGAAGACTCTTAACCCTACAACATAGCCTATATTCTAAAAATTGCGAATTTTTCACGCACTTTTTTTCGCTCAAGGCACAACTTTTTTGCCTCGGCACGAAGCCGATATTGACAAATAGTGACAATTCATGACAATTTTAAATTTGTCAAGTTTTGTCGCGTTTTGGCAGACTTGTCGGACATCGGGCGACAGGGCGCCAGGGCGGGGCATCGGGTGTCAGGCATCGGACTTCACAAATTACGTGAGCCATTACAATTGGGGAAATCGATGCAACTCCAAAATGGTTTCCCCGCATTTTTCCCACGACGGGCTATTAATTTCCGCATTTTCTTTCCACATATCGGACAAAGTGGTTCCTCTTCTGTTTTCGTGTCTTCACTGCGGTATTGAAGCCTTGCCTTGGTAAGATTCTCCGCAAACCCGCCATCTTTAGTTACTGCATCAATTCCTGTTTCAATTAGCCGATAGAGAAGTTTACATGCATTGTCAATCGACCATAGGATTGAATTAGCCGCCAAAATTGGATCTTCTGCTTCGAGATAAATTCCAAAGCTTTCGCGTAACCGCAGAAGATAAAGTCCAAATTCATGACGGTCATCATTGTTTTTTTGCATTATGAAAGGTTCAATGTGAATTGCTTCCAATTCATTTATCTGAGGGCTGTCGACACTCCAAGGTGCGGTGCCATTTTGAACCAAGAAGGCTTCGTAGTCTCCGGCCAATTCCTGCAACGAGCCCTTGGCAACATCATATAACTTGAGTTCTGTCTCACGGCTGGTCCCAGCCCGAGAAGAACCTTCAACGATATTTTGACGGGCACTGCGGGCCGCGCCTATCATCTGACCGCTGGTCTTTCCAAGTGGATCATTCTGATACGGATAATTCCGCTGACAAAAAATGTAAGTCGCATGGAAAGCCAGGCAGGTGAAGGCAAATGCGCGGGTTTTACGGTATCCGCCGAAAGGATGAAGTACTTGTTGCATTGAGAAAGATAAGTTAGAATTTTCTGAAGTACTTTTTTATAGTTTCTTTTTTATAGTTTAAGCGTTTTTATAATACTTTCAAGTCGATGCTCAAATCTTCTTGTATATACATAAAAGTCGCTTGTTTTCATAGGAATCATGTGATTTCTTACGGGACGTCAGACGTCGGGCGTCAGACGACAGGGCGGGACGTCAGACGTCGGGCGTCAGACGACAGGGCGGGACGTCAGACGTCGGGCGTCAGCCGCCACGTCAGGACTCAGGACTCAGGTCCAGTCCCCCCTTCGCCCGGGGGTGGAATTTCAGGAAGGTCTGCTGGAGCCGCGACGTATCGGCGTGGGTATAGAGTTGCGTCGTGTCGATGGATGCGTGTCCAAGGAGCTCCTGAATCACGCGCAGGTCGGCACCATGCGCCAACAGATGCGTCGCGCAGGAATGCCGCAATAGATGCGGATGGAGCTTCTTTTTGATTCCTGCAATCACGCCGCCCTGCTCCACGATGTCCCAGGCGGCACGCCGGTTGAGCCTTCCGCCCCGTTTCCCCAGGAAGACGAATGGCTGCCGATGCAAAGGATCCAGTTCCGGTCGCCCCTTCTGAAGATACTGTTCCAAGGCCTTTGCTGCGGGCCGTCCGAAGGGCACCACCCGTTCTTTGGAGCCCTTGCCGATCACGCGCATCACCCCTTCGGCGAAATTCACGCCGGCGAGCTTGAGGTCGCAACACTCCGACACGCGGATGCCTGTCGCGTAGAGCAACTCCACCACCGCTCGGTTTCGCAACTCGATGGGCGTGTCGCTCTGGTAGGCATTCACCAATGCGGAGATTTCCTCCTCCGTGAGGAATTCCGGGACATGCTGCGGGAGCCTTGGTGAGGTCATCACCTCGGTGATGTCGTGCGCAATCACGTGGTCCAGCGCAAGGAAACGGAAGAAGCCTTTGATGGCTGAAAGACGACGCGCGAGCGATTTTTCCTGGATGCCGTGGAGCTGCTGGTCCGCAAGGAAGGCATAGATGTCGTCGCGGGTGATTTCCGTGACCTCATCGCGGCCCATCTCCGACAGGAACTCCTGAAAAGCGACCAAGTCGTAGCGATAGCTCGCGATGCTCTGCTTCGCCAGATGTCGCTCCAGCGTGAGGTATTCAAGAAAGTCTTGGATATGAGTAAGCATTGCTAGAAAAGCTAGAACGGCTAGTGCGGCTAGAACGCACGAACTTCGGAAATGTCCGTGGCATTGGTCAGTACCATCGCCAACCGGTCGAGGCCGATTGCGGTGCCGGCGGAGGGTGCCAGGCCGTTCCAGATGGCGTTCATAAACGGCTGGTCCATCGGATAGACTGGGCGCCCATCGCGGGCGCGCAGTTCCGCCGTCGCCTCGAAACGGCGTTCCTGTTCAGGCGGATCCACCAGTTCGCTGCAGGCGTTGCCGATTTCCAGTCCTGCGATGTAGAGTTCCCACCGCGCCACGAAGCCGGGTTTCCCTGGCAATGGTGCGGAAAGCCCGCTGCATTCCACGGGATATTCCGTGAGGAAAAGCGGCGCGTCATTGCCCAGATGTGGTTCGACCTTCTCGCAGAGCTGCAACTCGAAGTCGCCCCGGCGGATTGCCTCCGCCAATGGCATATCCGCATAGCGTGAAAAGGCGTCAGAAACGGACAACTCCTGCCAAACGCCGTCGAAGTGGATCATCTTTCCTCGAAACGGCAATGCATTTTGTCCTGGATGGATGGCCGCGATCGCCGCGCGGATCATCTCTTGCGCATCCGCCATCAGGTCACGCCAGGAGCCACCTCGACGATACCACTCCAGCATCGTGAACTCCTCGCGGTGGTGGTCGCCGTCTTCCCCAAACCGGAAGCACGGTCCGATTTCGTAGATCCGTTCGAAGCCGGCGGCCAGCACACGCTTGAGGTGGAGTTCCGGCGAGGTGCGCAGCCACCGCCCTGCCCCGGCCTCCACGGCATCGATGTAGTCCTCCAGTGCAGGCGCAGGAATGCGCACAGGGCTTTCGAGTTCCAGAAAGTCATTCTGCGCAAACCACGTCCGTAAAGCCGACATCATTTTGGCACGGGCCTCCAGGCGCGGACGCCTGGAGGCCAACTTTGCGGCATCTGCCTGGGCGGCGGCGAAATCACGGTCGAAATGCAGCATATAATCAGAGTGAGTGGGTCTGCCTTAGGGCTTCGTAGAGTGCGATGGAGGCCGCGTTGGCCAGATTGTGGCACCGAGCGTGCGGTCCGGGCATCGGGAGCGTGTAGAGCGAATCGCGGTAGCGCTCGTAGAACTCCACGGGCAGGCCGTGCTGCTCGTTGCCGAAGACGAGAAAGTCCCCCGGAGTGGCCTGGCGCTCAAAGAAACTCCGGGTCGTCTTGGAGGAGAGGAACGCCATCCGCGTTGGCTTTGCGCCTTCGAGGAAATCCTCCCAGGAGTGCCAGCGATGCCAATCGAGGTACGGCCAGTAGTCCAGGCCGGCGCGGCGCAGATGCGCATCGTCGATCACGAAACCCAATGGATCGATGAGATGCAAAACTGCGCCTGTGCAGACACAAAGCCGTCCGATGGTCCCCGTGTTCTGGGGGATTTCCGGTGAAACTAATACGATATGAAAAGGCATTTCGTGGAAGGCAAGCGGGCTACTTTTTCAGGAAGGCATTGAATTCTGGAGAATTCTTGCCGTAGAGGTTCGCGGCAATCTGAAGTTGGAAATGACGGGGAGAATGCACCACGAACTCGCCGAGCAGCGAAGCCTTCTCCTGCAAGGTGAAGGGCGTCGGCATCTCGCCGCGCAAGGCCTGTGCGACATCCACCAGCAGCCGTGGGTTGGCAAGCATCCCGCGGGCAGGCGCCACGGCGTCAACGCCGCAGCGTTCGTGCATCGCAATGGCATCCTGAGGCGTGAAGAGATCACCGGAACCGATGACGGTCAACCCGGAGAGCGCATGGCGGGCTCTCGACAGGCGGTCCAGACCGTCTGCGATGGGCTCGTAGCGCTCCCGGACCGTGCGGAAATGAACTGTCACGAAATCCGGCCTCGCCTCACGGACAGCCGGGGCAATGCATGTGGCAAACTCATCCGGCGATTCATAGCCCACGCGCAGCTTCACGCCCACCGGTGCCTCGCCCATGGCTTGCTTCATCGCCCGAAGCGTCGTGGCAATCCACTCGGGATGGCGAAGGCGTTCGCCGCCGGAGTGGTTGCGTACCACCACGGGACTGGGGCACGCGCAGTTGAGATCGATGGCCACGGCGCCGAGTTCGCGGAGCCGCCGGGCGGTCTCCGCCAGCCGCGCGGCGTCCTCGCCCATGATTTGCGCGATGACCGGCAGCCCCGTCGCCAAGTATGGCGCAAGCCATGCCGCCAGCCGCGAGCGACGCGGCACGCCGATGGAGATGCGCAGAAACGGCGTCCACCAGGCATTCACCCACTGGCGGCGGGTGAGGATCTTCAGCCAGGCTCCGGCGGTCACGCCCTCCATCGGCCCAGGGAGAATCCTGGGCAACCGCGTGCCATTCGCAAAAGTCATTGGTTCTAAAAGCGTGGGCATTCCCTTAAATGTAATGCTTTCACCGTTTTTGCGCTATGCCAATAGGAATTTTATGACTTTGCAGGCCAATTTTGCGGGATGCAAATGGCTGGGTTAGATTATCTCTCAACCCCATACGATAATCCCCTTGCACCTCATCCATGAACGGCCGGACGCCACCCATTGAACACTATGAATGAACTGATGATCATGGACATGCCAGCGCAGGAGCGCCCACGCGAACGGCTGATGCGACTAGGCGCAATGGCCCTGAGCGACCGTGAATTGCTGGCCATCCTCCTGCGTACCGGCAAGCAGGGCGACAGCGCCCTGACGCTGGCCGACCAGGTCCTCGCGCACTTCCAGGGAGAGCTGAGACGGCTGGCTTTCGCCGTTCCGGAGGAGTTCCAGCAGGTCAGCGGGATTGGCGAGGCGAAGGCCATCACCCTGGTGGCCGCCTGCGAATTGGCGCGGCGTCTGGCCTCAGCCACGCTGGGGGAACACCCCTTGCTGAATTCCCCTGGCGCAGTCGCGCAGTATATGCGAACGCGCATCCAGCGCGCCGCGCAGGAGGAGTTCCATGTAATCATGCTGGACACCCGCAACCAGGTAATCCAGGAGGAGCGAATCACTCTCGGGCTACTCGACCGATCCCTTGTCCACGCACGCGAGGTCTTCCGACGCGCCATCCAGTGCGCCTGCCAGCGGATTGTTCTCTGCCACAACCACCCATCCGGCGACCCGCATCCCTCGCCAGAAGACCTGGCGCTGTCGCGCGTGCTGAGTGCCGCCGGAAATCTGCTTGGAATCCGTGTCCAAGACCATATCATCCTCGGCACCCAGGAGGCGGATCCGTTGCACATCGGCTACTACAGCCTGGGCGCACATGGACAGTTAAATAATGAGAAATCCTGAATCCGTGAATTTGCGAAAAGGATGTAGCGTCGGCGCCTCGCCGACGGAATATGTTGTGGCGACACCCCGTCACCGCGATGTTAATTCACGGATTCAGGAAAAATGCGAAATGCAGCCACTGCTGTCCGGTAAAAACGCCTGAGATTTTAAGATTCAGAAAAATCATCTGAAAATCATGGAAAAAACTGGATTGCCGGGGAATCCGTCCATGGCGGCTTGACATGGCGGCCGTCAGACGGGATTGTAATAGGGGTGGAGGACGGGGGTGGCGGGTGTACCCACTATGGATAAGGACATGCGGACATGCCCTGGGGACCTCCTCTTGAGGGTGTCCTGGGGGACGGTTTCCGCCAGGCTATTCTTTTGGACCTGTCCTTATGGACTCGCATGTTGCAGGACTGCATTTTTTACCGGGCAGCAGTGAAATGAAGCGTAAAACGGGGAACGGGGTCGATCCTGCGCCTCGGCGATAGCCGAGGAAACAGAATTCCCGTCAGGCATTACATTACATCGCCGTCCAAATATCCAATGCCAAATCATTTTCATGGACTTCAACGACACCCAAACCTCGTTCAACCTGCCGGCGCCAGGTTCGCGCACGGAGATTCCCGTGGGCCTTTGGGCCAAATGCCCGGCCTGCGGTGAAGTGATCTACCGCCGTGCGTTGGAGGCGAATCTCTCCGTGTGCCCTACCTGCGGGCACTACCACCCGCTCACCGCACGCGAGCGCATCAAACAGCTTACCGACCCGGACAAGAAGGGCTTCACGGAAATGGCGGATGACCTGCGTTCCACAGACCCGCTTGATTTCGCGGGCGACGGCTCCTACCCGCGGAAGCTCGCCGACGCGCGCCAGAAGACCGACATGCCAGAAGCCGTGATTGTCGGGAAGGCGTTCCTGGACAAACGGCGATTCGGTCTGGCGGTGATGGACTTCCGGTTCATGGGCGCCAGCATGGGGTCGGTGGTCGGCGAGAAGATCACGCGCCTTACCGAATGGACCACGAAGCGCGAACTGCCGCTGGTGATCGTGACCGCCTCCGGCGGCGCCCGCATGCAGGAGGGCGCGCTCTCGCTCATGCAGATGGCCAAAACCGCCGGGGCCATCATGCGCCATGACGAGGAGGGCCTTCCAACCATCATCATCCTCACCAACCCAACCACCGGCGGAGTGACCGCGTCCTTTGCCTCGCTGGGTGACATCATCCTTTCCGAGCCCCAGGCGCTCGTCGGCTTTGCCGGTCAGCGCGTCATCGAGCAGACCACCCACGAGAAATTGCCCGAGGGCTTCCAGCGCGCCGAATACCTCCTCAAGCACGGATTCATCGACGCCATCGTGGAACGAAAGGACCTGCGCACAACCCTCTCCAGGTTACTTCGGGACTTCGAGCGCTAGCCTACGAACGGCTCGGCACCCAGCGCCATAATCGATTATGGAATGACCGACAATGCCATATTCTCCGATTATCCAGAAATTCGACCGCGAACTGCCGATGCTTCCGCCGGTGGATTGGCGTGGCGGTGTTGTGCTCCGCTCCACCAACTGGCTGGGGGATTTGATGATGACCTTGCCGGCCACCTGGCAACTTAAATGCGCCCTGCCCGCCGATGTGCCGCTATGGGTATTCACCCCACGGCAATTCGCGCCCATCTGGAAAACCGCGCCATGGATCGACGGTGTCATCTCCTTTGCCGAGCACCATCCCTCCTCTCTTGAAATCGCAGAGGTCAAAATCCACGACTTCGGACTGGGAATTGTGCTGCCCAATTCCTTTGGCTCCGCACGCGATATCTGGCGCTGCAAGATTCCACGCCGCCTTGGCCGGGTCGGCAACTTCCGCTCGCTGATGTTGACGGACCGCCTTCCTGCCTGGAAACGCGGCGAAGGAGAAGGCAAATGGCACCAGCTTTCCTTCTATCTGGAGCTGATGAGCGTCATTGGGAAGATTTCCTACACGGCGGAAATCCCACCTCTGGAGGTTGCGTCAGAACCTGCCGCCGCATTCGGCATTTCCAAGAACGCACAGTGGCTGGCCATTGCTCCGGGGGCGGCCTTCGGGCCTGCCAAGCAATGGCCCACAGAGAATTTCGCCATGGTGGCTCGGGAACATATCGACCATGGCGGGAAGGTAGCGATCATCGGCACTGCCAAAGAGGCATACCTGGCCCAGCAAATCCAGCGAATCGTCCCCAAGACATTGGATTTGACTGGCAAGACCGGCCTCGACGAGCTGATGAGCGTTCTCCAGAATGTCGATGGCGTGATCGCCAACGACTCTGGCGCAATGCACCTGGCGGCGGGATTGGGCACACGCGGCATCGCATTGTTCGCATCTACGGACCCCGTGGCCACCGGGCCGTTGGGTGCGCCGTGGGAATTGCTCGTCGCCACAGCGGAATGCCGGCCATGTTTCCAGCGTTCCTGCCCCTGGGCGGGCGCAATCCATTATCGCTGCATGCGCGAACTCACCCCGCAGCGGGTGATTGAGCTTCTGCCCGCGATTCTGCAAAGGAAATAGCCTCTGGCCAGTCTGGGAAGTCCCCAGGGAAAGCATTGTATCATTCCCTTGAGGGAAAAAGGGCCGTCGCAGTTGGCGACGGCCCTTTTTGACAATCAAAAACAAAAAGACAGCGAACCTTTAGTCCACCATGGAGATCTCGGTCGAATCCTTTCCCTTTGTTTCGACTTGCCCTCCATGCCGGATGATGACCTGCCCGATGGCCACTTCCTGCAATGCGATATCCAAGAAGGAAGTCTGGTTGTCGCCAGGCAACATGGGAATCAGCCGGGGATACCCCTGCGCAAGCTGTGATGCACGCTTGGCAACGCCACTGATAAAAAGCCGGATGTCAAATTCTTCACCGAATTCAGCGGCGTTCTCTTTTGCCATCGCGATGGCATTCTTCAGATATTCTTCGTTCATGGGAAATGATTTCTCCGGGGAAGTCCTCGAGTGGTTCAAATTGTAAAACATCTTAATATAATCGCTCAATCAGGGTTGGCAACCGTCCGCGAATTTGCAATTATAGTATAGGTATGTCTTTTCCTAGGGACTCTGTCCCTGCCATTTCACTTCAATATCTCTGAGAACGCCATGTCCGACTTAAACGCAGAAGCACTGCGCTACCACGCAGATCCCGTCCCCGGCAAACTCGTGGTGAACGCCTCAAAACCCTGTCAGACACAACACGACCTCGCCCTGGCCTACACGCCTGGCGTCGCCAAGCCTTGTCTGGAGATTCAGGCGAAGCCCGCCGATGTCTATAAATATACCGGCAAGGGCAATTTCGTGGCGGTGGTCTCGGACGGAACCGCCGTACTCGGCCTGGGCAACATCGGCCCCGCGGCCGGCCTCCCTGTGATGGAAGGAAAATGCGTGCTCTTCAAGCGCTTCGCGGACATCGACGCCATGCCGCTGTGCCTCACCAAGGTCTTCGGGCCCGACGGCAAGACCGATGCTAGCAAGCTGATTGCCATGGTCGAAACACTCGAACCCACCTTCGGAGGAATCAACCTGGAGGACATCGCCGCGCCCGCGTGCTTCAAGGTCGAGACCGAACTCCAGAAGCGAATGGGCATCCCGGTCTTCCATGACGACCAGCATGGCACCGCCATCATCTCGCTGGCCGCGCTGCTCAACGCCGCGCAACTCACCGGCAAGAAACTCTCCGAGATGAAGGTCGTGGGCAACGGCGCGGGCGCGGCGGGTCTGGCATGCATCGAATTCTACATCCGCATGGGCGTGAAGCGCGAAAATGTCGTGGTCTGCGACTCCAAAGGAGTCATCACCCGCCAAAATGCATCCAACCCCGCGAAACTCGCCGTCGCAACTGACCGTACGGACGTGCATAGTCTGGCGGACGCACTCAAGGGCGCAGACCTCTTCCTGGGCTGCTCCGTGGGCAATTGCGTGACACCGGAGATGGTGAAATCTATGGCAAACGGCGCAGTCGTCTTTGCAATGGCAAACCCCGTCCCCGAAATCATGCCGGAGCTGGCGGTCGCCGCCGGAGCGGCGGTCGTGGGAACCGGCCGTACCGACTTCCCGAACCAGATCAACAACGTCCTGGGCTTCCCCGGAATCTTCCGCGGTGCCCTCGATGTCCGCGCCAAGGCCATCACCGTTGAGATGCAGCTTGCTGCCGCCAAAGCACTTGCGGAATTGGCCCAGATGCCTGTCGAGGGCAAGGTACGCGAGGCATTGGAACGCTCCTACCCAGAGGATGCCGCAAAGGGCATCTTCGACGGGCAGAACCCGTTGAAGCCCAACTATGTAATTCCCAAGCCATTCGACCCGCGCGTGGTGCCTCACGTCGCACGATTTGTCGCCAAGGCCGCCATGGACGAAGGTGTTGCGCAAGCCACCATCTCCGACCTCGACGCATACGAGGCCGCGACTACGGAACGCATCCAGGGATAACTTTACAACTACTTGATTATAAACAAGTTACAAATAACACCACCATGATTGACGTCAAAATCCTCCGCGAGAATCCCGAACTGATCAAGACCAACTGCGCGAAGCGCGGATACGATGTGGACATCGATGCGCTCCACGACCTCGACCAGCAGTACTTGAAACTGATTAAAGAGACCGAGGACCTGCGAGCCGAGCGCAACCGCCTCTCCAAGGAATGCAAGACCGATGAGAGCGCCCGCGCCAAGGTCAAGGAACTCAAGGTCACTTTGGGCGAGAAGGAGACGCTGATGGAAGAGATCAAAGCGCAGGTCGAGGAGAAGCTCACCTGGCTGCCGAACTTCCAGGCACCGGACACCCCGGACGGCGAGAGCGACGCGGACAACGTCGAGGTCAAGGTAGTTGGCACAAAGCCGAATTTCGACTTCAAGCCGCGCGACCACCAGGAGATCGGCGAGATCCTTGGCATCATCGACACGCAACGCGGCGCGAAGGTCGCGCAGTCCGGTTTCTACTACTGGGTAGGCAAAGGCGCCATCCTGACGCAGTCGATGTATTTCTGGGCGCAGAAGGAGCTGGTGAAGCGTGGCTTCACGATGATGATGTCCCCCTGTGCGGCCAAGGCGCGCACGCTCTTCGGCACCGGCTACCTCCCCTTCTTCAAGGACCAGATCTACGCCATCGGCAACGAGGACCTCTGCCTCATCGGAACCGCCGAACAGACCCTCGTCGGCTTCCATGCGGACGAGACGATGGACGCCGCCGCTCTCCCCGAGCGCCTCACCGCCTACACGCCCTGCTTCCGCACCGAGGCGGGCTCCTACGGCAAGGAGGCCCGCGGCATCTTCCGCGTCCACCAGTTCCACAAGGTGGAGCAGATCATCTTCTGCAAGCCGGAGGACTCGCCGAAATGCCATGAGGAGTGCCTCGCCAACGAGGAGTATCTCCTGCAGCAGCTCGGCGTGCCCTACCATGTGGTGAATGTCTGCATCGGCGACCTCGGCGCACCCGCCTACAAGAAATACGACTGCGAGGCGTGGTTCCCTGGCTACAACGGCTACCGCGAGGTCACCAGCAACTCCAACCTCACCGACTTCCAGAGCCGCCGCCTGAACATCCGCTACAAGGACGCAGAGGGCAACCGCGGCTTCGTCCACACCATCTCCGCCACCGGCCTGACCGACCGCGTGGTCTGCGCGATCCTCGAGAACAACCAGCGTGCCGACGGCAGCGTGGTGGTGCCCGAAGTGCTGCGTCCCTACACCGGCTTCGATGTCATCGAGCCGATGAAGTAACCTCTAGCATGCTGCAGATTGCCCACCAGCGATACACATGCCAGGAATGCGGACGGTGCTGCCGGCGCTTCCTGGTGCCGGTCACGCCGCTGGAAATCGAGGCAATCGCCAAACTGCCCTGGTCGCCTGGCCAACGCCCGACCAGGGATTTCTATTGCGTCGTCAACGGACACGCATTCTTCCGCCACGATGCCAAGACCGGCGACTGCGTCTATCTTGACGAGCATTCACACTGCCGGATGCACGCGACATTCGGCGCCAAGTGCAAGGCGCTTTCCTGTCGCGCATACCCTTTTGAATTCCTGGCGACCTTCCCCGGCGAGGTAACCGCCGCGGCACGCTACGACTGCCCGGCCGTCTTGGCCAATGCCGGCCATGCCACCGAGCGCTACCGCAACGACCTGGAGGAGCTCCTTCAGGACTCGCAATTGCATCTGGGAAATGGCTTTTCGGAGGCTGAGCTGGACGGCCTGACCCGCGAGAGCATCCTGGCGATCTGCGAATTCCTGCGCAAAGCCGTCCTCGACACGGCAATTCCCATCAATGCCTTGCGCGCAATGGTTCGTCGCCTGGACCAGTTGGGACGGCCTTTCGCCAATGACGTGGAAACCCTGAAGACCGTCCTGCCGTCCATGCGCGACAAGGCAATTCGCGAGACTCCACCCGCCGCGCCGGGCCGCACCTGGCCAGAGCGTACACATTTACGTTCCAACTTGCTTGACTATCTGCGATACGAGCAGCAGACCGGCGACTTTTCCTGGCGACGGCGTTTCCGTCAAGTATTTCTGGCCACGAAACTTTTCATGGGACATGGCAATCCGCACGAATTCAGTCCCCTCCAGCCAGACAGTCCGTTTGCGAAGGCACGGATCTTTGACGCCAAAACCTGGTCCGTACCTGTTGAACCGGAGGTTTGGAACTCTTTGCGACGATGCCTGGCAAGCCGTCTGGAATCCCTGCAGTTCTTCGGACGCGCCTACTATGGCGCATCTTTCTTCAAAGGATTGGACGAGCTGTTGGAAACCGCCGACAGCGCCCTCGCGCTATCCCGCCTCCACGCCGCCGCTTCGCATCCCGGAGAACTCGTTCCGGAGGACTGTGACTATGCAGTAGCGCTCATCGACCACTGCCATGGGAAAATCCACCGGTGATGGCAAAATTCGACCTGGGGGATGACTTCCTCTTTTTCCCGCAGCATGTCGCTGTGGACACCGAATCAATCATTCCACATTGGATGCTTCTCTCGCCATTTTAATCGCGGCCGGCGGTGCCGGCATCCGCTTCGGCGGAGACAAACTCCTCGCGGATTTTCGCGGGATGCCGCTTTTCTGCCACTGCCTGCGCAACTTCGATGCGCCCGGACGCCAATTCGTCTTGGCAGTCCCTGCAGGGACACGCCCTGGATATGCCTCAAAAATATCAACATATCTCAATTATTTTAAAGGAGTTATATCATTAGTAGATGGCGGAGGCTCGCGAATGGTGTCGATTGCCAATGCCTTTGCCTGCCTGATGACGCTTCCGCAGCCGCCAGAATTCATCGCCATCCATGATGCGGCACGGCCGCTTGCCTCTGACGAATTGCTGGAGCGTTGCCTGGCTGCCGCACGGGAAACTGGCGCGGCAATTTCCGCACACCATGTCACCGACACAATCCATTCCTCTCCAGACGGAGTTTGCATCGATGGCACGCCTTCACGCGAAAGCCTTTGGGCAGCCGAGACCCCGCAGGTCTTCCGCACTGAACTCTATGCCCGTGCACTCCGTGAAATCGACTGGCGCACCAATCCCCCCACGGACGACGCCTCCCTAATATGCCAGCTCCCTGGCGTAAGCGTGAAACTCGTCGAGAACCCCGCGCCCAATCCCAAAATCACCTACCGCCATGACCTCAGACTCTATCAAGAATAAGAACCCGCTGGGATTTGGCGCATTTCTGGCGACGCTATTCCTGGGGGCCTTCAACGACAACCTGTCGAAGATGCTCGTCATCTGCTACGGCACAGAACGCCTCGGCGCGTCTTCAATGCAGGGCTCCAGTTTCCTGTCTTTGGCGGCGGCCTGTTTCATTCTGCCCTATCTTCTCTTCTCCTTCCTGGCCGGTTATCTTGCGGACCGCTTTGCGAAAAAGACCGTGATGGTCTGGACCAAGGTCGCGGAGATTGCCATCATGCTCGTGGGCATGGAGCTGGCTCGCCGCCAGATGGTCTATCCCCTGCTGGCAGTCCTTTTCTTCATGGGGGCTCAGAGCGCCTTCTTCTCCCCCGCAAAATATGGTTTTCTGCCGGAGACAACCCCCACCGAGGGACTCTCCCGCGCCAACGGCTACACCCAGCTGGCGACTTTTCTGGCCATCATCCTCGGAGGACTCTTCGGGGGACTTCTCTATAGCTGGTGCCACGGCATTCTTTACCGGGGGTTCATCGTCTGCGTGGCAGTCGCCGTCCTGGGCACGCTGACCAGTTTCTTCATCACCGCCACCCGACCAGGAGATTCGCAGCTGCGTTTCCGTTTCCAAGACCCCGTCTCGCCACATTGGCGCGCACTCCGCGAGATGTCGAGCGACCGGCTGCTCATCACAGTCGTGCTTGGCGCGACCTTCTTCTGGTTTCTGGGCTCGCTGATGCAGCTGGTGCTGGTGCTTTTGGCGCAAACCACCCTGGGCGGCGGCGGAAATCTCACCGGCATCCTTCAGGCCGCCGTTGCGCTTGGCATCGGCCTGGGCTGCACGCTGGCGGGACTCCTGGCCAAAGGACGCATCCCCTATCACCTGGTGGCACCCGGCGCGGTGGGCATTGCCGTCGCAAACCTATTGTTGGCCACCTTCGGCAATCATTTGGTTCCCGCCATTCTCCTGACCTCGCTGGTGGGATTTGCGGCGGGCTTCTATCAGCTGCCGCTGGGCACCGCCATCCAGGAACGCTCCCCCCTCGAAAAACGCGGACGCTATCTGGGAGCCACCAACGCCCTGGACTGCGTCTCCATGACTCTCAGTTCCGCCCTGCTCTGGCTGCTCCAGAATGTCTTCCGCTGCGGACCACGCACCATCATCGCCGTCACAGCCTGTCTGGTGGCAGTCATCACGCCATTCCTGGCTCGGCGTCTCCCCCGCCAATAGGACAATACCATGACCGACGAAGAACTGATCCAGGAACTCCCGCACTTGGTCGCCCACTGGGGTTACGACCTGCACCGCTGCCGCCCCGACCTGCGCATCGGCGGCAGCCCCGAACGCGCCTTGCGCCGCGAGGTGCTGGAGGACACGAACGGCGAACTCTTCGTCATCGAGCAGCTTCCCCTGCAGAAGCAAGCCGCCCGCGAGCTTCAGGCGAAGGCGCTTCGCTTCCTCGCCGACCACCGGGTCGCAGGAGTATTCCCCTGGCTGCACACCACCGAAGGCCGGCCAGGACTCCTCCACGACGGCTTCTACTGGCAGCTGCGGCGCTGGGTGGATGGCGTGCCACTGCCACGCGACACCTATGCCGACGACGCCTGGCGAGGCGAAGTCCTCGCAAATTTCCTGCTGGAAATGCGACGCGCGACGCGCGAGGGGGACATCCCCGGCTCCGCCGAGCCCGCCTTCAGCCTGGCGCACTACGTCCAGGTGCTGATGCCCATCTTCGGCAACAAGCTGCCGCAGCTGGCCACCGACCTTCAGCCCATCTGCCAGGAACTCGCGGAATTCTTCGCCAAGGAAAGCGCCCTCCCCTGCGCCTTCGCGCACGGCGACTTCCACCCCGGCAATGCAATTTGGGCGGAACACGACCTCAACGGCGTCATCGACTGGGAGTTCTGCGGCATCAAACCCGCTGCGTATGACCTCGCAAATCTCTTGGGGTGCCTGGGGATGGACGAACCTGCGCAACTCTACGGTCCATTCGCCACCGCACTGGTCCGCAAACTACGCGAAAGCGACTTCCTTATCGACGACGGCTGGCACTATCTCCCTGAACTGGTCGCAGCCCTGCGCTTCGCATGGATGCGAGAATGGGTCGCACGACGCGACAAGCCGATGATCACCCAGGAACTCGACTTCCTCTGGCTCGTCCTGGACAATCGGGAACTCTTGCGGCAGAAGTGGAGTTGACAACCACTAGTTTTTGTTTTTTTGACAATGCGCACTTGTAATTTCAGCAAAACGCATTATCTTTAGAGCCGTTTCCAAACGAAGATGCCTTCGTAGCTCAGCTGGTAGAGCAGTTGACTCTTAATCAATTGGTCCGGAGTTCGAATCTCCGCGAAGGCACCAGACATTTTTCTGCCAGTCCAAAAGGGACTGCAAAATCGCCTTGAAGCCCTTATTGCTGGTTTTGAGGCGTTTTTTATTCCACACAACGATATTTCATTTTGGGTTGGTCTCGTAGCTCAGCGGTTAGAGCAGGTGACTCATAATCTCCGGGTCGCAGGTCCGAATCCTGCCGGGACCACCATATTCTGTCTATTTCCTGCCCAATGGCTGTTATTTCTTCCAGGTGGAGGGGAGGAAGAGCACGATAATCGTGAACAGCTCCAGCCGGCCAATAATCATCGTAAGCGCCAACAACAGCTTGGAGAAGGCGTTGAAATCCGCAAAGTTGCCGGCCGGGTTCACTGCGCCGAATCCAGGACCGACATTGCTCAGGCTGGTGAGCGCCGCGCCGAAAGCGGTGCTGACATCCGACGCCATAGGTTCAAAGACGCTCAGCAGGAATGCCACGACCATGGTGATGATGATGTAGAGCGCCACAAAGGCGAGGGTCTTGCCAATCACCCCGCTGTCCAGCCGCTCGTTGTTCAGCCGGACATCCTGGACCGTCCGGGGCGAAAGGCACCGCCTGATCTCCAGCGACAACTGCTTGAACAACACCACGATGCGGCTCCACTTCATGCCGCCGGCGGTACTGCCGCCGCAACCGCAGGGCACCATCAGTATCGCAAACAATAGCAGCACGCTGGAGATGCCCCAGCTCTCCCAGTTTCCGTTGCAGAAGCCCGTAGTGGAAAGGACCGTCACGACCTGGAAAGCCGCCCCGCGGAGGTATTCCTCCCCGGACGCCAGTGCATTGCCGACAGGCCCATTCAGGAAAAGTTCGCTGCGCGGGCACCGCGCCCACCAGAGCATAAAGGTGACAAAAAGCGTGGCGACAATCGCCACGGAGGAGAAGATCCGGAACTCCTCATCCTTCCAATAGACGACCTTCAGCGAGGTCACGCGTTGAATATGCAGGCTGAAATTGCACGCGGAAAGGAACATGAAGAGGATGACAAACCACTGCAGCGCCGGCAGGTGGTTGTAGTGCGCCAGGCCATCCGCTCGCGGCGAGAATCCCCCCGTGGAGATGGTGGAGAACGCATGGCACACCGCGTCAAAGGTGGTCATTCCAAAAACGCGATAGAGTATGATGGCGGCCAGCGTGAGTCCGCCATATGCCAACAACACCCAGAATGCCGAGGTGGCCAGGTGCGGCGTGGTCTGGTCGGCGGTGGTTTTCAAACCTGGCACTTCGGCATTGTAGAGCATCTTGCTTTGCCCCAGATTCAGCAACGGCAGCAGAAGAAGCACGAAGAAGACGATGCCCACTCCACCCAGCCAGTTGAGCGTCGCCCTCCAGAAAAGCACCCCGTAGCTCAGCGGACGGCGGTCCTGGCATGTTTCCGCGTCCTTCGATGGCTCCACTAGTTCCATCGTAGCCTCGCCAGCGGCACATTCATTGGTAAAATTTCCATCCCGCCCGGCGAGCGGCGCCGCCCCCCTTGCCGCCTCGTAATACTCCGGTTTGCCCAGGATGGTGGCTCCGGTGGTGGTCAGGCCACTGGAAGTCTCGAAGAAGGCATCCGCCATTGGCACGTGTAGTGTCCAGCAAAATGAGCAAGCCGCGATGGCAGAGACCGCAATCCATCCCAGACCGACGCTCACAAATGACTCCCGTGCATTAGGCTCAAGTTTCCGCCGGCCGCCGATTTTCCGTCCAAGGAAGAAGCCACCAACGGAAAGCCCCGCCGTCAGCAGCAGCGTCTGCAAAAACCCCCTCACCACTTCCGCCGAGTCTCCCATGCCCACGGAAACCCCG
This sequence comes from Victivallales bacterium, assembly GCA_017417585.1. Classification (GTDB taxonomy): domain Bacteria; phylum Verrucomicrobiota; class Lentisphaeria; order Oligosphaerales; family Oligosphaeraceae; genus RGIG1601. The sequence continues at coordinate 47,005 of JAFPYX010000054.1, read as the reverse complement.
ATGGTGACCAGAAGGGCGAGGCTGACCACACCCAGCAACAAAGACACGACCTGCACAAAGGCAACCAGCGTGTGGAGATTCTTGTTGGGGAGCGCCATGGAATTCATCATTGTCGAGGTCTGGAAGGTCACTGAAAATAGGGCATTACGGCCGCCTCGGACGAAGTGGTGACAATGGCCACCACCACGTCTCCGTTGTCCAGCATCGTGTCGCCCACCGGAGTGATGACCTCCTTGTCCCGGAAAATCATCGCCAGGACGACATCTCGGGGCAGTTGCGCCTCTCGGATGCGTTTGCCAATCAGCCGGGAGGTCGGCTGAATCTTGAATTCGGTCAGATAGGCATGGAAGGATTGCAGATTGGAGTCGACGCGAATCGTTCCGCTGCTCATCAGCCGGAAGACCGCATTGGCGGATTCCACGGTGGAATTGAAGCCACAGTCGATAAGTTCCATCTCCGGCACCATCGAGATGTATTCGGGCTTGTGGGTAACCGTCACCACCTTGTCGGCGCCCATTCGTTTGGCAAGGATGCAGCTGAGGATGTTGTGCTCGTCCTCCTCTTCAGTCCCGATATATGCATAGCATTTCCGCACTCCAGCCTCATCAAGGACATCGCTGTCGGTCGGGTCACCACTCAGCACATCAACGTGCTCGGGCATTTTCCCGAGAAATTCCTCCTGCCGTTCTGCATCCGGCTCGATGACGCAGACGCGCATGCCGGCTTTCAAAAGCGATTTCACAAGCAGTTCCGTCAAGAGCGTGGCACCGCCAATGACCACCAGCTGACCCAGCGGCGGCTCCTGCCCGCAGCCATTCTGGAGGAAATTCTCCACCGCCTTGCGGCATCCTGACACATACACCCGGTCGCCGGCCAGCACTTTCGACTCGCCACGCGGGAATCTCAACTCCCTCTTGCGCACCAACGCCGCCAGGCGGATATCCCCCATCAGGCCCGCCTCGTCCAATTCCTTGAGACTTTTGCCGACAATGGGAAAGTCCTCCGCAATGCGAACGGCAACCATGTTCGCCTCCGGGTTGGAGAACTCCATTTGCTCCAAAACACACTGATAGCGGAGCACTTCCATGATATGCTTGTGACATTCCTCAGGCGAGGAGAACCACTTGTCGATGCCGAAGAATTCCGGGCTGACGCCATCCGTGGCGGAGAAGACCGTCGAGGAATAGACCCGGCAGATGGTGGCCTTGCAGTGGAAATGCCGCGCCAACTGGCACGCCAGCATATTCGAGGGCTGGTCGCCGCTGACCGCCAGAAGCAGATCCGCATTCAGGATACCCGCCCGTTTCAATACAGAGACATTCGTGGCATCGCCGGTAACCATTCCCACATCCAATGTGTCACGGACTTGCGCAAATTCAGATTTTTCCCTGTCCAGCAGGACGATGTCGTGCCGCGAGGCGCTCATGCGCTCGGCCAGCATCTGCCCCAATTCACCTGCTCCGATGACGACGATTTTCATGGGGTACCCCGTGGATTTTCCATTAAAGTTATAACTAGTTTATTATGAACGAGTTAGTAACCACCAAGCGCCTTTTGGACCTCGACCTGGAACTCTCGGACATCCTGCTGGTCGGGCTGACCGGAGCCTTCGTCTGGAATAAAGCCCAGCCGTCCAAACTGGTCGAGATACCACTCGCCAGAGGCCCCGGAGCCGAACTTGACGGTGCCGGAGACTGCGGCACCTGGCCTTACGACTTTGCTGACCTCGACGGTGGTTTTCCCACGAAACGAATCCTCAACTCCGGCAGGCTGTGTGGCATCGGCGGGAAGTCCTTCAGGGAGCTCTTCGCCTTCATCATTCTCCGGCTGGACAGCCGGAGCACTGGTGGGCGGAGTACCAGGCGAAGGCTTGGCCTTCGGCTTGGCGGCCTCGACCTTCGCGTCCTGCTTGGACCAGTTGATCTGCAGGTCGGCGGTGAGCATCCGCAGTTCCATGTAGGTCAAGTGGAGGTCGAAACGCTCGGCCAGCTGATTTTGCAGCTCGGAGAGCGACATCCCGCCGTTTAGGCATTCCATGATGAACGCATCGCGTTCCTGAGTAGAGAGTTCTGCCATTTTATGACCTCTAAGTGATTTTTACCTAGCCAATCTAGCCGAACTAGCCGAACTAGCCGAACTAGCCGAACTAGCCGAACTAGCCAATCTAGCCAATCTAGCCAATCTAGCCAATCTAGCCGGGCTAGCCCAATGCCCTGTACCCTGTACCCTGTACCTTTCCCTAGCACTCCGGCAGCGAGGCGGCGGCGGCGGCCTGGCCGTGGCGCTTTTCGCGCTCGGAGGGTTCGTAGAAGTGGATGTCGGCGATTTCGGGGAACTCGGCCTTGAGGACGCGGCGCGCCTCGTCGAGGATGATCTGTCCGCCCTCGCCGGAGACCACGCGTCCCAGAACCTCCAGATGCTTCAGCGTCGGGTAGAAGGAGCAGTACTCCGCGACCGTGTAGCCGAAATACACGCCGATGGTCTGGTAGATCTTGCGCGCGCGGTCGTCGCCCTGCGCCATGAGTTCCTGGACGCGCTTGAGGCGCACGGGGAACTTGTCGGCGGGGATGTCAGGCATGTCGATGCCGGCGACGGGGATGAGGCGGGCGACCGCCTGCTGCGAGAAGTAGTTTGCACCCACGCCGATATCGCGGGACCACTCGTCCATCGCGGCGTTCGGGTTGTAGTCCACGGGAGCGAAGGCCAGCTCGTTCATCCAGCCCTTGATGGTCATCTTGTCGTCCACGTATCCGGCGGCCAGGCTGGACCCCATGGCGATGCCGAGAACCGCGCCCTCCTGGAGCGCGATGGCACCCGCGAGTGCGGTGACGTCGCCGTCGTTCTCCAGGCGCAGCGGGATGCCCCACTGCTTCTGGATTTCCTTGAAGATTGGCGCGGCCTCCGCGTCGAAGCGGGAGCGAGGGGTGATGCCGCGGAAGAGGGAGACGTTGCGGGCGCGACCGTCCACGAAGACGCCGGCGGAGGAGCCGCCGATGCCCTTAACGACCGCATCCGGGTCCACGGACTTGATGGCCTTCTCGGCCTCCTTGAGCACGAAGTTGATGTGGTCGTAGTGGTACTGGATGTCGGTCTGGGGCTTGGGATCCCAGACGTACTCGGCGGAGAGCAGCGGCTCGCCGTCCGCCTTGAGCGCGAGTTGACCGTCCTTGACCACGGCGACCTTCTCGTCGGAGGCGCCCAGGTCGAAGCCGATGCGCCAGCCGGACCAGTCGAGCTTCACCGCCGCGCCGTCCCCGTCGTTCTCGGCGGGCACGTCATTGGGCGTGGGCGCATAGACGAAGGTCATGGGCTTCTCGTAGGTGTAGTCGCCCCAGAACTGGGTGTCGAAGGCACGGCAGCCGGTCTCGCAATAGCAGCTGCGGAGGAACTGCACAAGGCACTCCGGCGCATGGATGGTGACCTTCCAGCCGCCGTACTGCCACAGAAGGAACTTCACGATGCGCTCGACATAGAAGAAATTCGCCGCCGCGCGCGGATGGCGCATGTCAAAGACGCGCGTGTCGAAACGCGAGACGCGGCCGCGGTCGCGTTCCACCGCGATCAGGCACGGCACCGCGCAGCCGGACTCGTCAACCTCCTTCAGGAAGGCGCGGTTCGCCAGCACCGGCGGACGGAATTCGGGGTCGAGGACGGGGACGATGTTCGGGGCAACCAGGCGAAATTCTTGATTCATAATAGATTAGAGGTTAGAGGTTAGAAGTTAGAAGTTCATTTTATCAAGGCCTGCATCGCGGCATCCTGCTCCTCCATCTGGCGGACCAGTTCGAACTGGGTGCGGTTGCGGTCGAGGTTCTGGCCGGGACGGTGCGTCTTGAAATAGACGTCGCCCTCCAGGTAGTCGGTGAGGAAGCGGAGGCCGCACTCGAAGGTCAGGAGACGGCCGGAGAAAGGAAGCAGGCGCTTCTCCTCGGGAGTCAGGAAGGTGGCGCTGGAGAGGTATCCCTGGACTAGCGCCTCGAAGAGCTTGAGGTCGAACTGCACCTTGGAGAGGTCAGGTTCATCCTCGGCGGCGGTCATCGTGGTAGTGCGGATTTCGTCACCGAAATCGTAGAGAACGCTGCCGGGCATGCAGGTGTCCAGGTCGATGACGCAGATGCCCTCGCCCGTCCGGTCGTCCAGCATCACGTTGTTGATTTTGGTGTCGTTGTGGGTCACGCGTGCGGGAAGCCGTCCGTCCGCCAATTCCTCCACGACGATTGAGCACTCCTTTTCATGGGCGAGCGCGAAGTCGATTTCCTTTTTGCATTCGGCGGCACGGCCGAGCTTGTCCTCTTTGAGGACCTGGAGGAACTTCTGGAAGCGCTTTGGCGTGTGGTGGAAGTCCACGATGGACTCGAAGAGCGGTCCGCCGGGGAGGTCTGCCAATGCGCACTGGAACTTGCCGAAAGCGCGGGCGGCCTGGTAGGCCTGGCTTGGGTCGGTGACCGCATCGTAGGTCTTGGCGCCCTCGATGAAGAGATACACGCGCCAGCACGAGTTGTCCGCCGGATTGCGATAGAATGGCTCGGCGTTGTCTGCATTGACGATGGTGAGCGCAGCGCGGGAGTCGCCTGGGTTTCGTGCGGCGATATGGCGGGTCACGCGCTGGATGTTCTCCATCAACTTGGGGACATTCGGGAAGATGTTCTGGTTGATGCCCTGAAGGATGTAGTGCACCGCCAGGCCACTCTGGTCCACGGTGACGCGGTAGGTGTCGTTGATGTGGCCGGAGCCCCAAGGCTCAACCTTGGTCACCACGCCACGCAAATCGAAGTGCGCCAGTACGCCGGAGAGTTTCGCAAGAAGATTATCCATTTCCCTCAGCTCCAGAGTTTTTCGGGATAGATGCCGGCCTTGGTCAGGGCCGCGATCTGGTCACGCACGATGGCGCGGTCTTCGGTGTAGGTCATGCCGAACCACTTCTCGGGGGAATTGCGCACATGCGCCTTCCAGCCCTTCGCCACCAGGTTGTTCACCACGGACGGTATGAAGAATTCCTTCTTGGGTTCACCGATGTTCGCGGCCAGGAAGTCCTTGAGCTGCGCGTCGATTTCCGCAAAGGCGCTCTGAGGGAAACCCCAGAGGTTCATGGAAGCGGGTTCCAGGCCGGTCAGGGGCTGCCACGCGCCATTTTCGTCCTGATAACGCGCCCTGCCCTCTGGCTGTGCCTCGATGGTGGTGCGCTCAACCACACCGGTAAGCAGGCCATTCGCATCCACGGAGCAGATGCCGCGGGAGACACTGCCGTTTTCGGAGAGAGTGTTGTTCAGGCGGAAGGCGACCATCCCGCAGGCGGTGTCGTTGAACTCCGGCGCGGCGAGCAGCTTCGCCATCTCCGCAAAGGACTCCTTGCCATAGAAGTCGTCTGCATTCACCATCCCGAAGGGACCGGTGATGACCTTTCGGGCGCACCAGACCGCATGGCCGGTGCCCCACGGCTTCACGCGCGTCTCCGGACACACAAAGGGCGCCGGGAGGTCGTTCTTCGCCTGGACGACATACGCGACTTCCAACTTGCCCTCCAGGCCATTGCCGAAGTGTTCCTTCAGCGGCTCGACCAGTTCCTCGCGGACGATGAAGACGACGCTCTTGAATCCGGCGCGCCAGGCATCATAGACCGAATAGTCCAAAATGAATTCGCCGCCGGGACCGACGGGATCCATCTGCTTGATTCCACCATAGCGGCTGCCCAGACCGGCGGCCAACACGAGCAACGTAGGAGACTGCATCTTTTTAAAGGTTAAAGGGTAAAGGGTAAAGGGTAAAGTTGAAAGGCTTCCGGTATCTTCCGGATCTTCCAGACATTACTGCGCGTCGAGTTCCGCGCCGTATTCCTGGAGGGACTTCACCCCATCTTGGCCGTGAAGCTTGGCCTGGATGCCATTGGCGACCGCATTGGCCGCGGCGATGGTGGTGAAGTACGGCACGCCGTAGCGGATGGCGTTCTTGCGGATGTACGAGTCGTCCTTGACCGAGGCCTTTCCAATCGGCGTATTGATGACAATCTGAATCTGGCCATTCTTGAGCGCGTCGAGGATGTCGGGGCGTCCTTCGCCGATCTTGGCAATCTCCTCAACCGCCAGACCTGCATTCCGCAGGGTCTTGGCGGTGCCCTCAGTAGCCAGAAGCTTGAAACCCATCTCGGCCAGCTGCTTTGCGGGCTTGAGCACGCCTTCATGGTCCTTGGGTGCCACGGTGATCAGCACGGTTCCCTTCAGCGGAAGCGCGGGCTTGGCGGCCTCTTCGGCCTTGAAGAAAGCCAGCCCGAGGTCTTTGGAGAGCCCCAACACCTCGCCGGTGGAGCGCATTTCGGGTCCCAACACGGGATCCACCTCGGGCAACATCGGGAACGGGAAGACCGCCTCCTTGACGCCGAAATGCGTGATCTTGCGCTCGCGGGCATCCAGTTCCTTGAGCTTCTTGCCCATCATCACGTCCGTCGCCAGCCGTGCCATCGAGATGCCGCAAACCTTGGAGACGATCGGCACCGTGCGGCTCGCGCGCGGATTCGCCTCGATGACATAGACCTTGCCACGGCAGATCGCGAACTGGACATTCAGGAGGCCAACCACCCCCATCTCGATTGCGATTCGGCGGGTGATGTCCTTGATCTGGTTCTCGTAGTCCGCGCCCATGGTGGGCGGCGGGATCACGCAGGCGGAGTCGCCGGAGTGGATTCCGGCCAGCTCGATGTGCTCCATCACGGAGGGCACGAAGGCGTCCGTGCCATCGCCGATGGCGTCGGCCTCGGCCTCCAGCGCATCGTCCAGGAAGCGGTCGATGAGGATCGGACGGTCGGGCGAGACCTCGGCTTCGGCCTTGAGGACATATTCCTTGAGCATCGCCTCGTCCTGCACGACCTCCATGCCGCGGCCGCCCAGCACGAAGGAGGGCCGGACCATCACGGGGAAGCCGATTTGGTGGGCAATCGCCAGCGCCTCGTCGAGATTGGATGCCATTCCGGACTCGGGCATCGGGATATCCATCTTGTCCATCAGCTTGCGGAAAAGATCGCGGTCTTCGGCCAGCGCGATGGTCTCCGGCGTGGTGCCCAGGATCTTCACGCCGCAGGCATTGAGCTGCTCGGCCAGGTTCAGCGGGGTCTGCCCGCCGAACTGCACGATCACGCCCATCGGCTTTTCCTTGTTGTAGATCGCCAGCACATCCTCCAGGGTCAGCGGCTCGAAGTAGAGCTTGTCGGAGGTGTCGTAGTCGGTGGAGACGGTCTCCGGGTTGCAGTTGACCATGATGGTCTCGTAGCCCAGCTTCCGCAATTCCTTCGCCGCATGGACGCAGCAGTAGTCGAACTCGATGCCCTGGCCGATGCGGATGGGACCGCCGCCCAGCACCATGACCTTCTTCGCATTGTCGCTGGCGGTCGAATCGTCTTGCGGGAGATTGTAGCTGGAGAACCAGTAGCAGGCGTCCTGGACGCCGGAGACCGGCACCGCCTCCCAGGCTTCGGCCATGCCCAGCGCCAGGCGCTGGTTGCGGATGATCTCCTCCGGCGTCTTGAGCAGCTGCGCCAGGTACTTGTCGCTGAAGCCGTCCTTCTTGGCCTGGATGAGCAGCTCTGCGGGCAGCTGGCGGTCGCGGTATTTGAGAATCTCCTCTTCCTCCTCGACCAACTCCTTCATCTGCACCATGAAGTAGTGCTTGATGGCGGTCATCTTCTCCAGCTGCTCCAGGCTGGCGCCCTTGCGGATTGCCTCGTAGAGCAGGAACTGGCGCTGGCTGGAAGGCTCCTTCAGCTTCTCAAGGATCTCCTCCAGGCTCAAGGAGTTGAAGTCCTTATAGAAGCCCAGCCCCGCACAGCCGCGTTCCAGGGAACGGATGGCCTTCTGGAAGGCCTCCTTGTAGTTCTTGCCGATGCTCATGACCTCGCCGACCGCGCGCATCTGCGTGCCCAGCTTGTCCTGCACATTGCGGAATTTCTCGAAGGCCCAGCGGGCGAACTTGACCACGACGTAGTCGCCGGAGGGGGTGTATTTCTCCAGGGAGCCGTCGCGCCAGTAGGGCAGTTCGTCCAGCGTGATGCCGGCGGCCAGCAAGGCGGAGACGAAGGCGATGGGGAAGCCGGTGGCCTTGGAGGCCAGCGCGGAGGAACGCGAGGTGCGCGGGTTGATCTCGATGATGACCAGGCGATCGTCCTTCGGGTTGTGCGCGAACTGCACGTTGGTTCCACCAATCACGCCGATGCCCTCGACGACCTTGTAGGAGAGTTCCTGCATGCGCTGCTGCAACTCCGGCGAGATGGTCAGCATCGGGGCGGTACAGAAGGAGTCGCCGGTATGCACGCCGACGGGATCAACGTTCTCGATGAAGCAGACGGTGATCATCTGCCCCTTCGCATCCCGCACAATCTCCAGCTCCAGTTCCTCCCAGCCGAAAAGCGACTCTTCAATCAATATCTCGTGGACGAGGCTGGCCTGGAGCCCGCGCGCCGCGATGGTGCGCAGTTCCTCGACATTGTAGCAGAAGCCGCCGCCTGTTCCACCCATCGTGTAGGCGGGACGGACCACGACCGGGTAGCCGATCTCCTGCGCCGCCGCCAGCGCGTCCTCCACGCTGTTCACGGTCTTGCTGGGTGCCATGCCGACGCCCAGGGAGTTCATTGTCTCCTTGAAGGCCTCGCGGTCCTCGCCGCGCTTGATCGCATCGATTTGCACGCCGATGACCTTCACGCCGTATTTGTCCAGCACGCCCTTCTCCGCCAGCTCGCTGGAGAGGTTCAGCGCGCTCTGCCCGCCCAGGTTCGGCAGCAACGCATCAGGCCTTTCGCGGGCGATGATCTGCTCCATGCGCTCGGCGTTCAGCGGTTCAATGTAGGTGTGGTCCGCCGTGCCGGGGTCCGTCATGATCGTCGCCGGATTGGAGTTCACCAGAACGATCTCGTAGCCGAGGCTCCGCAGGGCCTTGCACGCCTGCGTGCCGGAATAGTCGAATTCACAGGCCTGGCCAATCACAATCGGACCGGACCCGATGATCATGACCTTCTTGATATCTGTGCGCTTGGGCATCTTGTCTCCTGAAAGTTATAAGGCAAAGGCGCACCCCCAAAGAAAGATGCGCAGGAGACGCTTGCCGCTGACCTGCGGACCATCGCAGAATCGTCCACAGAGGCCACTGGCAATCGCCTCGTAGGGTAATGAATGTAGGTAAACTGACTTAATATAAGAGGTAATTGGCAAATTGCTTTTTCAATTCCGCTTTTGCCGCCTACGACCACACGGCTCCTTCGTTCCACATTCCCCAAAACGGTTAAAAAATGTCATTTTTATCTACTTACGTCCTTGACATTGGGATAATTTGCACTATCTTTACCGCGTTATTCCACATCGACGGCTTCGCCAATCCGGCCGTTCTCTTTTTCTGAAATTCCTCCCCTTCCACGTCATGCCCTATAAACTCGCCATTGTCGGAGTCCGTCACCAGCATATCTTCCAGTTGCTGGCAGAGGCCGAGAAAATGAAAAACGTCGAGGTGGTGGCGATTTGCGAGGAGAACCGCAAGACCCGCGAGGCCTTCGCGCAGACTGGCCAGGTGAAAATCACCCACTCGTCCATTGACGCAATGCTGGCCGAGACGCCCTGCGACATCATCGGCATCGGCGACTACTATGGCCGGCGCGGCGCATTGGTCATCCAGTCGCTCCGCGCGGGGCGCCATGTGCTGGGGGACAAGCCATTGTGCACCACTCTTGCCGAGTGCGACAAGATTATCGAGCTTTCCAAAAAGAGCCATCTCAAGGTCGGGTGCATGTTCGGCCTCCGCTGGCAGGGTGCGCTTCAGGTCATGCGCAGGAAAATCCAAAACGGCGACCTGGGGCCCATCCGCACCATCTCCATCACTGGGCAGCATCCGCTGATGCTCAAGAAACGCCCCGGATGGTATTTCGAACCCGGCAAGCACGGCGGCACCATCAACGACATTGGAGTGCATACGCTGGACACCGTCCAGTGGCTCACCGGCGCCAATGTCGCCGAGGTGACTGGCGCACGCGTCTGGAACGGCAAGGCCTCCGCCACGCCGTGGTTCAAGGACTGCGCGCAGTTCATGCTGAGGCTTTCCAATGACGTCGGCGTCATTTCGGACGTGTCGTATCTGTCGCCTGACTCCTGCGGCTACGATGTCCCCCAGTATTGGCGCATCACCGTGCACGGCGACAATGGCGTGCTGGAGTCCAACAGCAATGATTCGAACGTGATGTTTGCCACCTCTAAAGACAAGAAGCCACGCGCCTTGAAGTGTCCCCCGAACTCCGAGTCAAACTATCTGCATGACTTTATCGCCGAACTGGAGGACAAGCCGCGTCCAGGGCAATTGCTCACGCCGTATGTCCTGCGAACCACTCACGCCGCGCTTCAGATTCAGCAGGCGGCTGACCAGAACAAGAGCTTCCCGTTCAACATCAAATAGGCATGGCAGACACGGCGACAAGGGAGACTGTTGTCCAATGTCTGGGGTGTGACGCAAGTTGCGAAGTCTATGTGGCGCTACGCAACGGCGAGCCTGTCTGCCTAGGCGGCAACAACTGTCCCACCGGCGCGCAATATGCCTGCGCCCAGTGCAAGTCCACAAATACGCATCACGAATTGAGAAAATGCCAGAGCAGCTGTTAGGTATCAATCCCGTCAACGAGGCTTTGCAGGCGGGTCGCCGCGTCATCCACGAGATTTTCGTGGCGCAGGGAACGGAAAACAATCCACGCATGCGAAAACTGGTCTCGGACGCAAAATACCGTCACGTCAAGGTCACCGCCATCAGCCGCGCGGACCTCGGCGTGCGTTCCGGCACGCGGGAAAACCAGGGCGTGATGGCGATTTGCGAACCCTTCCCCTACACGCCCTACGCGGAAATTCTCGGCGCGCCGCGAATGGTGTTACTGGACAACATCGAGGATCCCCACAACATCGGCGCGATCATGCGGACCAGCGAGGTGCTGGGCTGGGGCAATGTCCTGCTCCCGCGTCGTGGGGCCGCATTGGTTCTGCCTTCGGTGGCTCGCTCGGCGGCCGGCGCCTGCGAATATCTGAGAATCGCGGTAAACTGCTCCAGCAACCAATATGTGAAGATTGCCCTGGAGGAAGGCTACCAGGTCGTCGCACTGGATGGTGCCGGAAAGAACACGCTGGAGGAAGTCCAGGCCGTGCACCCCGCGAAGTTGTTATTGGTGGTCGGCGGCGAGGATTCCGGCGTCGGGCAGTTCATCAAGATGAACGCCAACTATGTCTGTGCCATCCCCCAGAGTGGCCATGTCAACTCTCTCAACGCCAGCGTTGCCGCAGCCCTTGCACTTTATGCATTGCGGTATTAGGTTCTAGAAGCTCCTGTGATTCTAGTGGCTCTCGAAGAATTAGAAAGTCCTGTGACCTTCATTGGTGCCGCCCAAAGGAATATGCATGTCAAAAAAAACGGGGTGTACAGGCATGGCACCTGTGCACCCCGAGATTTTATGATTCTTCGCCAATAATTACTTTTCCTTAATGACGCCGACTTTGGCTCGAATCACCAGCAGTGCGCCAATCATAAGGACCACGGCGATGGGGAAAACCACAAACCAGTTCGTCACAAATCCTGCCAGCAGGAAGGCAAGCGCTGAGAATACCGCCACGAAGATTGCGTAGGGCAGCTGTGTGGAGACGTGATTGATGTGCTGGCACTTGGCACCTGCCGAAGACATGATGGTGGTGTCGGAGATGGGCGAGCAGTGGTCGCCGCAGACGGCGCCGGCCAGACAGGCGCTCATGCCGATGTACAGGAGCGGGCTGGAGGGCGGGAAGATGTTGACCACGATGGGGATGAGGATGCCGAAAGTGCCCCAGGAGGTGCCGGTGGCAAAGGCGAGCACGCAGGCGACCAGGAAAATAACGCAGGGCAGGCAGCCGTGCAATTTGGCGGCTCTGTCGGACATCAGGCCGGCGATGAATTCCTTGGCCTCCAAGGCACCAGTCATGTTCTTGAGGGTGGTGGCCAGGGTGAGCACCAGAATGGCGGGAACCATCGCATTGAAGCCAGTAGCGACACATTCCATCGCGTCCTTACTTCCAATCACGAAGGGCATGAACGGACGGTTGGGATCATGGGTCAGGAGGTTGCGGCCGATGTAATAGAGGATGACCAGAACCAGTGTGAGCAGACCGCCCCAGGGGAGCGCGACGGTGGCGTCGGTGTCGCCGAAGGAGTCGATGAAGCTCTTGCCGTCGCCGGCAAAGTATCCGCCGTTGTAGAGCAACGCGAAGAAGCAGATGACAATCAGCAACAAGACGGGCAGCACCAGGTCGTTGATGGTGCCAGCCCTGGTGGCGGCGGCCTTGAACCCGCTGTCCACTTCTTTGCCTTCAGTGAAGAGGTCGCCCTTTTCGATGGCATTGCGCTCATGCTTGGCCATTGGTCCGAAGTCGATTTTCAGAAGTGTGATGGCCAGCACGAAGATGATGGTCAGCAGGGAATAGAAGTTGAAGGGGATGGCTTTGCAGAAGAGCTTGATGCCGTTGTAGCCGGTGCCCTCAGAGTATGAGGCGACTGCCGCCGCCCAAGAGGAAATCGGGGCGATCATGCAGATTGGTGCGGCGGTCGCGTCAATCAGATAGGAGAGCTTGGCACGGGAGATGCGCTTGGAATCGGTGACGGGGAGCATCACGGAACCCACGGTGAGGCAGTTGAAATAGTCGTCGATGAAAATCAGCACGCCGAGGACGAAGGTCATCAGGGTGGCTCCCACGCGGCTCTTCACGTGCTTCTGTGCCCATTCGCCGAAGGCCTGGGCGGCACCGGTGCGGTTCATCAGTGCGACAAGGATGCCCAACGTCACCAGGAAGATAAAGACACCAGCAGTGTCCTGAACAGCGGCGATTAGCCCGTCATTTATGATGATATCCATGAATTTCAGGAAATTCCCTTCTGCGACAAAGAGTCCGCCAACGCAGACGCCGATGAAGAGCGAAGAATAGACTTCCTTGGTAATCAATGCCAGGAGGATGGCCAGCAGCGGCGGCACTAGTGCCCAGAATTTTCCTTCGAAGTAGTTCTTCGGCGCCTCGACAGAATCCTCCTCCGCAACAGGGGCCTCCGCCGCAGCAGGAGCCTCCTCCGCAACAGAAGCTTCCTCCACAACAGGAACAACCGCTTCGGCGGCAACCTCAGCTACAGACTCCTCTGCCGCAGAAGCTTCCACCACAGGCTGTTCTGGGACAGGGGTTTCATCCGCAAAGGACGGAGTTGATGCCATGAGGCCCATCAACAAAAAAATCCCGAAAAGACAAGTCTGAAAACGTCGAATGATACTCATAACCAATGGAAATTCCTTAATGAATGACGATTTGCCAAGACGAAATTATATCGGGGTCCCCGCCGCGTCGGCGAAGACCCCGAAGGAGGGTTAGAGGTCATCCGTCCCCAAAGTTTCCTTTTCAAATTCATCAGCTCTGTTGCCTACGCTGATGATAGTCTTGATGAGAGTATCATCATCCAGATTGGCAGGCATCTTTGCGCAATAGATCAGCGACCGCTCGCTCTTCAGAAGTTCCCAGGAGCCAATGATGTAGTCATTGGAAGAAATCACGGCCTTCTTGATGACCGAAGCTGGCACCGTGCTCCCATCCGGCACACGATAGCCAAAAGACCAGATTTCACGGATTTCCAACGAGCCATACTTTTCGACACTACTATTCACAAAGATCAGTTGGGAACGGCCAGAATCCTCATCTGTTTCGAAGATGATTTGATAGTCGCCATCCTCGTCGATATCGAATTTGATGTCATTTCGCTTCAGGGCAACACTGATGCGGGGGTCGGCTTCCGCTGCAACCACAAACTGGATGAATGTCGCGGTCAAGGCAGCACACAGGGCAAGAAAGGTCTTTTTCATGATTCTTCAGTTTTTATGGTTAATGAAACTAAGGGAGTAAAAAACACATCTTAATATAGCAAGGCTTGTCCAAAATTCCGCTTTTTAACTTCTATATTATTGGAAATTCTTTTTCCCTGTTCAAATCACTCCCGGCAAGTCCCCATATTCCATGTCTGCCTCCCCCAGAATCAATCGCCTTCGCGACTTCATCGCGAAGACCTTCACCGACACCCTGAAGCCCGCCGAAGGCGGACTCGCCCACCCCTACATCACGCCAGGCGGCCCCTACGCCAAGGACCTCTGGGACTGGGACTCCTACTGGACCATCCGCGCCATCTACGGTCTGGCCAATCTGGAGAAGCGCCCAGACCTCCTGGAGACCATCCGCCCCCACGCTTGCGGAACGCTGCTCAATTTCCTCGACCACCAGGGTTCCGACGGCGCACTGCCCATCATGATCCAGGCCAAGGACCCCGACCCCTTCGATTGCCTCCTGGGACCTGACTACAACATGGCCAAGCCCTTCGTCGGTCAGCTCGCCAAACTCCTTCTGGACCAGCACGCTTTCACCCCAGAAGAACTTGCGCCATGCGTCCCGAAGCTTCTCGCCTACCACCGCTGCTACTTCGACCGTTACCTGGACGAGAAGACCGGCCTGGTGGTCTGGGCAATGGACTGGGGGCTGGGCGACGACGACGACCCCGCCGCCTGGGGGCGCCCCCATCGCTCCTGCGCCTCGGTCTATCTCAACACCTTCCTCTATGCGGACATGAAGGGCGCCGCCGCAGTCGCGGAACAATGTGGCCAGAGTGCCATTGTGGAAGAATACCGCACCCGCCTCGCCTCGCTTGCCACAGCCATCGAGAAGAACTGCTGGGATCCGCGTGACCAGGCCTACTACTCCGTGGATGTCCAGTGCCGTCCCAACCGCGAGAAGAACCACCACTTCGGCACGCTGAACGTGGGACTGGACGCCTTCTGGAACGGCCTTCGCGTCAAGGTCCTGACCTGGATGAGCACCCTGCCCTTCTGGGCCGGTCTGGGCACCGACGCCCAACTCGATGCCTTTATCCAAAACAACCTCGTTCCCGAACGCCTCTGGAGCGACCACGGCGTGCGTTCGCTCTCCAAGGACGAGCCGATGTACGCTCCGGAAGTCCCGCGCGGGAACCCCAGCAACTGGCTCGGTCCCATCTGGCTGGTTGCCAACTACGTTGTCTGGGAGATGCTCAAGAAGCGCGGTCGCGCCGAAATGGCCAGTCAACTCGCTGAAAATGTCACCAAAATGCTTGATGACGACCTCACGGCCAACGGCAAGTTCCATGAATACTACTCGCCCGAAACCGGGCTGGGCGTGAACGCCCCCGGCTTCATGAGCTGGAATGCCCTAGCCGCACTGATGGAAGGTTAGAGGTTAGAGGTTAGAGGTGAGAGAGTGAAGATTTAGCATCTGAGAGCCGAGTCCCTCCACCCAGTGAAACCTTCTTCGCTTGCAGAACATGACCGTCATCGACTGGAAGATCCTCTATACGAACTACCAAGGCCCGGAAAAGCGAGCCGTGGAGTTTCTCTATCGGGAAATGGGTGGCTGGCTCCTACGTGAGCCGGGTATCTATGCCATCCACACCATGGCCTGCGAACAAGCGGTGACGATTGCCAACGCAGACACCAATCTGGTGGTTCTGGGCTGCCTACGGGAGAATGCCATCCTCCGTCGCTTTATCCAGACCTCAGAAGTCCCCACCAACGGCTATTGCATCCGCGTGCTGGACAACCCCGACGCGACCGAAAAACAACTCGTGCTCATCGCCGGCGACACTCCCTCCGCAGTGCTCTATGGCGCCATCGACTTCATTGACCTCGCGGTGCCGGAGATGACTCCCGAACTCGGCAACGGCCTTCGCTTCCCCAATCGCACCCTGCGGGAGAAACTCCCGCAATACCAACGCGTCAGCGCCCCCCAGACCGCCACCCGCAGCGTATTCTGCTGGGGACACACCATCAACGACTACCGCGAGTTCATTGAAAACCTGGCTCGCCTGAAGCTCAACGAGGTCATGCTCTGGAATGAGTTTCCACCTCTGAACGCACAGGAGGTCGTGGACTACGCACACAGCTGGGGCGTCAAAGTCGTCTGGGGATTCTCCTGGGGATGGAGCACTGGCGGTTGTCAGGACATCACCCCAGAGAAACTCGCGGAATTGGGCGACAGGATTGTCGAACAATGGCGTGAAGTCTGGCGCCCGCTGGGCGGCGACGGCATCTACTTCCAGTCTTTCACCGAGACGAAGCAGGACACCACCAATGGCGTCCCCATCGCGGAATCCGCAGTTTCGTTGGTGAACGAGACCGCCGGGAGAATCTGGCGTGAGGCACCCGGCCTCAGGCTCATCTTCGGACTCCACGCGACCTCCGTGAGAAACAAATTGGAGGTCATCGCCAAGACGCATCCCGACCTCTGCATCCTCTGGGAGGACTGCGGCGGCTTCCCCTACCTCGGCCACGCCGCGCCCACACCCGAAGACGACCTGCCATTCACCCAACGGCTACTGGAACAGCGCCAACGGATGGGACTGGTCTTCAAGGGACAGATGATGATGGAGTGGCAGCGCTTCGCCCATCAGGCTGGACCATACGTGCTGGGGAAAGCCTCCGCACAGACCATCGAGCATGACGCACGTCTCGTGGAACCCGCCTGGCATCACCTCAAGGCCCTCTGGACGCAATATGGCGAGGAGGCATATCAGATCGCCGCCAAGGCGCACGCCTCCCCCAACTGCGAAATCCTGAACATCACTGGGAACCTCACCGGAAAAATCCACTGGTCCACCGCGCTGGCCGCAAAACTCCTCTGGGACACCAGCACCCCCTACCCCGAAATCCTCGCCCAGGTCTTCCAACTCCCCTATCTCCAGTGAGAATATGGGTATTTGAAATTCCTGCATGCAATTAATCATTCCAGTTTTTGCAAACTGTCACAAAAAGAGTATCTTGCTCATTCCCATGAAACGAATCTATCACTTTCTTCTGGCGTTGGTTCTGGCGTTCGGTTCGGTCGAAGCCTTTGCGGCGACGAAACGGCTGTCATTCCACCATTCGATGCACACCTACACCAGCGTGGACGGACGCTACCAGAATTTCCGCGAGGAGTTCCCCTTCGGCGGTCCGGCAGTGGACAACTTGGAGACCTTCTCCTTCTACTGCTGGGTGCGTGTGGACCTGCCGCCACAGCAGGGCGACACGGCCGTCATCCTCAGTCGCGGCGGTTTCCAGGAGCTTTTCATCGACAACGAGAGGAGGCTCGGTTTCCGTTTCCACACCGTCAATCCGGAGAATCCCGCCCAAACGGGAGGCTTCGGCGCCACTGTACTTCCCATGCCACTGGGCAAATGGACTTTCATCGGCGTCAGTTATTCCAGTGTGGAACAGAAACTTGTGGTCTTCTTCAACGACCTGGCAATAGATAACCTAACCGGTTCCAATGTCCTATGGCCCATCCAACCGGAAGCGGCCGGTAAGCCGCTGGTGGTCGGTCAAGGCCAAGACCACCAGTCGCCCTTCGAGGGCGCGGTGGCGTATATCTACTGGTCCAATGAGGAACTCACGTCCGAACGCGCAAAGGAACTCTACGGAAATCCCCCCGAGGAGGTCGCCGAGCGCCTCGCCGTCAAAGGCACGCATCCCAAACGCCTCGCCATCTACCCG
This sequence comes from Victivallales bacterium, assembly GCA_017417585.1. Taxonomy (GTDB): domain Bacteria; phylum Verrucomicrobiota; class Lentisphaeria; order Oligosphaerales; family Oligosphaeraceae; genus RGIG1601. The sequence continues at coordinate 29,448 of JAFPYX010000054.1, read as the reverse complement.
CTCAAGGCACTGGACGGCACTCCCGTCCTGCCAGACCACGACTTCAGCGGCATCGAGCCAATCGAGGAGTTGTCCATCACGCTCGCGCAGGACGAATACGAGCCAGGCGCGGTCGCATTGAAATCCATTGGCGAAGAGGATCTCGACCTGGTGACGGTAAAATTCACCCAACCCGTCAATGCGGAAGGCGTGGCGCTGCCGGAAAGCTCGGTGGACCTCAAGTATGTCAAGTGCTGGTTCCAGGCGGGCACCGGATGGTATGACATCTCGCCCTACGCGCACCACAAGGCGCTCGTGCCGGAGCTGCTGCTCAACGACCCGGAACTGGTCACGGTGGATCTGGTCAACGGCACGCAATTCGTGAAACTCGGCGGGGCAGACGGCAAACACGCGATGCCCCTCACCGCCAAGACGCGCGACAACAACGGGCACTTCCCCACCAGCGAATTCGACATCCGCGACGCCGAGACGCTTCAGCCCTTCTCCCTCTACGGCAATCGAATGCAGGAACTCTTCGTAACCGTCCACGCACCCGCCGGAACCGCGCCGGGCGGCTACACTGGCAGCCTGGAGTTCTGGTCGGAAGGCGAATTGCTGGCCACGCTGCGCCTCAAGGTCACGGTGCTGCCTTTCCAACTGGCCACGCCGCGTCTGGCGCGGGACCTGGATGCGCCGTTCCTGCCCTCCGTCTATTACCTCAGCGGCATCCATCCGGACGGCGAAGGCAACCTCAATCCCTACCACCGCAATGAAACACAGGTGCAGGCCGAACTTGCGGACCTCGCCGCCCACGGCATCACCTACGCTTTGAACGACCAGCTTCAAGTCGGCTGGAATGACCTGGAACTCTTCCGAAAGATGCTCCAGATGCGCAAGGAGGCAGGAATGGCCGACCGACCACTGCTGCTCCTGGGGCCCGAGGCAAATTTCGGCAAGTTCTTCGACACCTCGGAGGCGAACCTCGCCGCAGTCCGCGAAATGGCCACCGCCATTCTGCAAGTCGTCGAAGAGGAACTCGGGCACCGCGAGGTCTATTTCTACGGCGTGGACGAAGCGCAGGCCGACCGCATCGCCGCCCAGAAGCCCTTCTGGGACATCGTCCACGAACTCGGCGGGAAGATGTTCGTGTCGGACAATTCGAAGGATGCCCTGCCCGTCCACCAGCCTGGCGACTTGCTGGACCTGGTGATTCGGCGCCTTGAGCCATCACGCGAATTGACCACCCTGCGCCATGCCAATGGTGGGTTGCTGATGGCCTACGGCATCCCGCAGTCCGGTCCGGAAAACCCCGAGGTCTTCCGCCGCAACTACGGCCTCGCCCTCTGGCAACTCGACTATGACGGCTTCGCGACCTACTGCTACTGCTCCAGCATGGGCTGCCCGTGGAACGACTTCGACCATATTGACTTCCGCGACCACAATTTCGTCTATCCCACCACCGACGGCGTGATCGACACCCTAGCCTGGGAGGGCTACCGCGAGGCGGTGGACGACATCCGCTACGCCTGCACCCTCGCCCTCGCCATCCGCGAGAACCCCAACCACCCGCAGGCCACCGAGGCAAAGGCTTTCCTGGAGACGATGGATCCATCGCAAGCCGACCTGGATGACCTCCGTGCCCAAATCATCACGTGGATTCTGAAATTGAAGTAACACCATGACTTCCATGCTTCCCAAAGGCAATTCGCAACCGGCGCTGAACCTGGCGCATTTCCCTGCACGCTGGCAAGCGGTCGTGTGGCGCAACTGGGGCATGGTGCCTGTGGCGCGGCTGGCAAAGGTCCTGCGCTCCACGGCGGCGTTCCTCGCCAAGGCGGCGGAGCAGATGGGCCTGGAACCACGACCATTCGTCGATGATGCCTGGCTGAAACGCGGCTACCAGACCATCATCCGAAACAACTGGCATCTGCTGGACTACCCGCAACTGCTGGAATTGCTCGACTGGCCGCCGGAACACCTGGAGAAGTGCCTCCGTGAAGAGGACTTCCTGTGGATCAAGTTGGGTTCCGCCAAGCCCGACTGTGGCGAGGTCATCGCAAAACCGCTTTCAGATGAAGAACTAGCGGTCACCCAGATGCGTTTTGCAGGAGTGCGGGAACTTTTTGCAAATCACCCCGTTGCCAGTGCGCCTTTTGATTTCTACCACTCCCCCAGCCTGAACCTGCCGGAACGCCCCCTGCCCGACTGGTGCAAGTTCAACTTCATCCACCCGTATTCCATCTCCTGCGGCGACCTTCTTTCAGTCGATGCCCCGCCACCGGAGGAATTGCTCCCCGCACCACTGCTGGAACAGTATCAGCGTCTAGGCATCCAGGGGCTGTGGTTCCATGCGGTGATGATGAACCTCCACCCTGTCCCCGGAGCAGAGGAATATTCGCAGGGATGGGAAGGACGTCTTGCCAAATTGAAAATCCTCGCCGAATACGCCACCCAGTACGGCCTGAAACTCTACCTCTACATCAATGAGCCGCGCGGAATGTCGGGCGACTTCTACGAACGCAAGCCCGAATGGCGCGGAGGAAAACGTCCCGACGGCAGCTATTCAACCTGCACCACACGCACCCCGGAGCCGCTCCAATGGCTGGAAGAAGCCTGCGCGGCAGTCTTTGAGGCGGTCCCTCAGCTGGGGGGCGTGCTCTCCATCAATATGTCGGAGAACAAGACGCATTGCTTCTCCCACTGGGACAAGGATGGCTGTCCATCCTGCCGTGAAATCCCCGGTCCCCGCATTATCGCGGAGTGCCTCAACGCAGTGGAACGCGGTGTCCACCGCGCTGCTCCGACGGCACGCGTGATGGCCTACGCCTGGGGATGGGTCATTCGCCAAGACGAACACGAGGAGGATTACGAAGCCAATGTGGCGTTCTGCCGACAAGTACGGGATGCGCTGAACCCAGGCATCGACGTCGTGGCCGTTCCGGAACACGGCCTGCCCATTCGGCAGGGTGGTATCACCACGCGAGTCATTGACTACTCCATCAGCCAGAAGGGCGTCAGCCGCGAAACTGCCGCCGTCTGGCGACTCTTCCACGAGGACAATCGCAAGGTGTTCGCGAAGATCCAGTTGAACAACTCGTGGGAACTCTCCGCCCTCCCCTGGCTACCCATCCCCTTCGCGCTCCAGGAAAATCTACAGGAATGGCAGAGCCAAGGCGTGGATGGTCTGATGCTCTCGTGGACGCTCGGCAGCTACCCCGGCGGAAACCTCGCGCTGCTCTCCCGCACGCCACAGGAACTCGCCGCCGACCTCACGACGGATACGCACGAGCAGGAAAGCCTGCTCCAGGCCTGGCACCTCGCCAGTGACGCCTTCCGGCGTTACCCCTTCGACTTGTACGTGCTATATTTTTCGCCGCTGACGCTGGGGCCGCGCAATCTCTTCTTCCTGAAGCCCACCGGCTACCAAGCCTGCATGGTAAACTTCTGCTATGACGACCTCAAACTCTGGTGCGGACCATATCCGCCGGAATTCGTGGCCGAGCGTTTCCACGAAATCGGCTCATCCTTTGAACGCGCCGCCGAACTCCTGCCCACTTCGTCGCCCGCCATCCGCGAGCAGCGGAATCTGCTTCAAGCCACTGGCGCCATTTTCCAGAGTGGCGCAAACCACATCGACTTCGTGCAAAACCGCGAGAACGCCCCTGAGAAGCTTCCCGCAATCATCAAGGCCGAAATCCATTGCGCCAAAACGCTCCTGGACTGCCAGGCGCATGACGCACGCATCGGCTTCGAGGCCTCCAACCACTACTTCTTCACTCGCAACGACCTTGTGGAAAAAATCCTGAACTGCCAGCAGCTTCTGGAAAGCGTGTGAATTCCAGGACCGACGAGACAGACGGGACACACGGGACAAGAAGAATAAACCTCTAACCTCTAACCTCTAACTTTTTGACTATGTTAATCACTGGCTGGGGCCCTGCCCACGATATGCTCAACGACGAAATTTCCCTCCGAAAGGAACAGGGTTGTCTGGAAACCGATGCCATCCGCCAGGAGTTCCAGGCACTTGAGCACACTGCCGAATGCGAACAACGCTACCTTGAACTCTATGCGAAACTCAAAAATCTAGAGGTCTCGCCGGATTTCCACTATGAGGAACCCTCCAACCTCGACGCCATCCGCGCCGCCCGTCCCGCGCCAGTCGCACTCCCGAAGTGCACGCTGGATGACGACGCCCTGCTCGACCGCCTCCACGGTGGCTGGACTGGCCGCGCCGTCGGTTGCGCCTTGGGCAAGCCCGTCGAGGGCATGGGAATGGGTCAGACCTTCCGGGGCATCCGGAAATACCTCGAAAACCGCGGACAGTGGCCGCTCAGGGACTTCTTCTCAATGAAGGATGTCGGCGACGGCATGCAAATCTATTGTCCGCGTTCCTGCAAGGAGAACATCCAATTCATGGAAGAGGACGACGACATCTGCTACACGCTCATCGGATTGCTCCTGCTAGAAATCTACGGCAAGGACTTCACCTCGCACGATGTCGCGGAACTGTGGAACCACCGTCTGCCGATGGCCTTTGTCTGCACCGCCGAACGCCAGGCGCTGTTGAACTACAACATGTTCCGGTGCAGTATGAAGGATGGCTTTGATCGGGAACTGCTTCGAACCTGGAACAACCCCTATCGCGAATGGATTGGCGCGCAGATCCGCGCGGACTTCTTCGGCTTCGCCTCGCCTGGCAACCCCGAACAGGCCGCCGAGTTCGCATGGCGCGACGCATCGTGGACCCACGAGCGAAACGGCATCTACGGCGAGATGTTCATCGCCGCCGTCGAGGCCGCCGCCTACGTGACCGACGACCCGCTGAAGCTCGTCGAGGCAGGCCTCGCGCAGATTCCCGCCAACTGCCGCCTCGCCGAAAAACTCCGCCGTACCGTCGAGAAGACCACCCGCGAAAAGCCCGACGTGGACGCCTTCATGACCTGGGTCGAGCAAGAGTGCCCCAGCATGTCGCCCGTCCACACCATCAACAACGCGATGATCTGCGTCTATGCGCTCCTGATGGGTGGCATGGACCCCGACCGCACCGTCGAGACCGCAGTCTCCTGCGGCTACGACACCGACTGCAACGGCGCAACCACCGGTGCCATCACCGGCCTCGCCCGCGGGCACCGCGCCTTTGGCGGAATCCTCGCCCCGCAACTCCACGACACCATCCAGGCCGAATTCTCCGAATTCATGTCGGTCAAGATGGCCGACCTGGCAAAGCGCTCCCTCGCCGTGGTGAAAAAAAACAACCAGCACTGAGTCGCCCAGGGGTCGGCTTTCACTGGAAAAAGTCGGCCCCGCAAACCTCCGCAAAAACATGACCATCGAGAACTCCCGACACCATAATCTGCCGAAAGCCATCCTAGCCAACCTGTTCTTCACGGGGGAACCCTACGCAGGACTGCTGACGGCGGTCAGTATCCTGTTTGTCCTCACGCAGGTCTGCCTCTGGCTTTTGCTGTTTCCAGTTCAGAGTTCAATCGTCAGCCGCCTCTGGATTGCCCTCGGCACGGCCTTCTGGATGGTGCTTTATGCCCTGTCCCTCATGGTCGTGGCATTCCGCAATCTCTTGCAGAAAACCTGCGTGAAGTTCTTCGGAGCTTTGGGGTGCAGTTTGCTCTTCCTCCCCTTCGGCGTGCTGGCACTGCTGATACACGCATGGCGAAGGCGACGCTTGCTCTCCGCCGGGCTTCTTGCAGTCTCCCTACTGATCTTCCTGATTGAGGTGGCCGCAAGTTGCGGATATCTGGGGAAAATCGCAATAAATTATAATTATCTTATTTATTTTAAATTAGTTATAATATTAATAGCAATACTCCTCCTGCCCTTGCGTCCGACCTTCCGGATGGCGTATGCGCTGGTTCCGCTGGCACTTTTCGCCTGGGTGACTTGGCGCCTGCATGTCGAGGACCATCGTCTGAATGCACAAATCGCCCAGCAACGCGAGGCCATCTCAGAACTCGTCGGCCTGCCGATGGAACAATCGGACTACCGTGCCCGCATGGAGGCTGGCTTCTCCCTGGAAGACGAGCCGCTGAAGAGCCTCATCGCCCATGCCAAGAAACTCAATGACGAGCCCATTAAAGACCTCTGGCCTGGCACTCCCGCCGATGAACTGACCTCGAGATACCAGACCTTCCTGCAGGACAACGCGGAATTCGTCCAAGCACTGGATGCCTGGCTGGAACTGCCAACGCAGCATATTGCGCACGTCTGGTCGGACGAAAGCGCCTACTCCATCCTGCTTCCGGAGTTGAGCGCCTTCCGAAATGCCGCGCGGTTCCTGGCCCTGAAGATGCAGGCGAATTCCGACAGTCCAGAAATGATTCATCAATGCAATTACGGCATGAAACTCCTGCGAGATGAGACATTGTCCGGCGACACGCTCATCTCCGCATTGGTCGGCATTGCCATTGAGGCCATCCGTCTGGATGCGCTGACTGCAACGCTTGACCATTCCCGCTGGTCCCAAGAGGAGTGGCTGGCACTCCTGGGCGACGAGCCCGACTGGAATTTCCGTTCCATGAAGGCACTGGCCGACGAGTCTAGCGCCTTCGACACAGCGGTCGAATACATCTGGAACGCGCCGATGAATTTGGAGAAACTTGGTGGCATCACTCCGCCACCCGGCATGAAGACACAAAATCCCACGCTCGGTCTGGCGCTATTCCATTGGATTCTCAAATTCGACTCCCTCTACCGGCTGGAATACATCCGCCAAAATATCGAATGTCTTCAGAACCATCCACATCCGTATGATAAACTCCATGCGCTTAGCGAAAGTTCTGCAAAATCCATCAAAGAGAGGTTTTATCTCCTAAGCTCCATGCTCTTACCCGCCGTTAACAATGCCACGATGAAATTCGACCAAATCCACGACCGGAGGGTTCTGGCATACCTTGCCTGGGAGGTCGTCCACTATCGTGACATGCATGACGGACAGTTACCTGAGTCGCTGGACTTCCTGGGTGAAATCCCTGTGAGCAGCGTCACCGGCAAGCCCTTCGCCTACGAAACTGGCGAAGTGCCCTGCAAGCTTGACAATGGCACCTCTCAAGAGGGGGACTCCCGTACCGTCCATGGCTTCCGTCTCATCGGCACCATCTATGACCAGTGGAACTATCCCCAAGAAAAGCAGTTCTACCTTGTCGTCCCGCTGAAAACGATCCAGTCCTCCAACGAGTAATTACCTTATATCAAAGAGGAAGCCAAATTTAAACTTTAACCTGTAACCTTTTGACTTTCAACTTCAAGACCGCATGGCGGACGACATCACGGCGGTGCCCGCCGCACCCGCTTCCAGGCATTGCGTACGGTTTTCCGGCGTGATTCCCCCGAGGGCATAGACAGGAATGGACACCGCCTGACAGATTTCCCGAAGGAATTGGAGGCCACGCGCAGGGACGCCGGGTTTGCATTCCGTCGGAAAGACATGCCCCGCAGTAATATAAGTTGCCCCAAGTCGCTGTGCTTCCAGGGCCTCCTCGACGGAATGGCAGGAGGCTCCCAGTACCTTGAACCATTGAAGTTCGGCTTCGGGAAGATCTCGCAAGATATTCATCGGCAAGTGGATTGCGGGATGATCGAGTTCCTTCGCCACATTCACAAAAGTATGCAGGACGCAAGTGACATCTGAAGGCTCACAGGCCGTGATTGAGCGTTTTGCCAGGGAAAGATATTCATCTTCACATAAATCTTTTTCCCGCAGAATAATATACTTAGGGCTACGCTTCGCCAGCACTGCGATGCGCTCCACCAGGTCGTCCTGGCAGAGATGCCGGTTGGTGATGTAGATTTCGGAAAATGGAATATCCATTTCACATTCCTCATTTCCCCCGCGGCAAATCGCCGCGGGCACCGAACCCCTCATTCCACATTTCACAAATACAGGTAGTCGTTGAGGACGGGCTGGAGTCGTTCGGCGGACATGTCCTGATACATCTTCTTCAGGCTACGGCCATCGGCAATCTCGAACTGCTCATCGCCCTGCTCTTCTGTCTTCGTGCCGTGGTATTTGCTCTCGTGGTCGCCGATGCCGGTGGAGACACCTGCGGAGATTTTCGTGGCCGCGATCTTGACAATGCCGTTGCGGAAGGACGCGCTTTCCCGCGAAGAGACCGTGATTCCCGCGTAGGGCAGGAAGATTCGGTACGCGCAGAGAATCTGGCAGAGTTGCTTTTCGTGGACATCCTGCGGGTTGATCTTTTCATTGTTCACGATGGGGCGCAGGCGCGGGCACGAGAGTGAAATCTCCGCATATGGGTATTTGCGCTGGAGGAAATTCGCATGGAGCGCGGTCGCCAGGGCATCCTTGCGGAAATCCGCGAGTCCCAGAAGTGCGGAGAAAGCCACTCCGCGCATTCCGCCCATGAGTGCTCGCTCCTGTGCGTCAAAGCGATAGGGCCACACGCGCTTGTGGCCCAAGAGATGCAGTTCCTCGTAACGTTTGGTATCGTAGGTCTCCTGGAAGACCGTCACGTAGTCCACGCCGCATTCATGGAGATATTTGTATTCATCGGTATTCAGCGGATAGACCTCCACACCAACCAGTTTGAAGTACTTTCGGGCAAGACGGCACGCCTCGCCGATATACTCCACATTGCTCATCGAACGGCTCTCGCCAGTCAGCAGGAGGATTTCCTCCATGCCAGACTCCGCGATCACCTGCATCTCGTGTTCCACTTGCTCCATCGTCAACTTCATCCGGCGGATGTGGTTGAAGCAGTTGAAACCGCAATAGACACAGTAGTTCTCGCAGTAGTTTGCAATATACAGCGGGGTAAAGAGATAGACCGTATTCCCGAAGTGCCTTCCGGTTTCGCGACGGGCGCGTTGCGCCATTTGTTCCAAGAACGGTTCGGCGGCCGGCGAGAGCAGCGCCTGGAAGTCCTCGACGGTGCAGTTTTCATGTTCCAGTGCGCGAACCACGTCGCGCCCTGTGTATCGCGCGGCGTCATACTCCGCCACACGGCTCATCACCTGATCGCGAATATCAGACTGAATCACCTCCATGCCAGGAAGATATTCCATGATATCCCGACGTGAGGAGGGGTTGTTCTCCAGTTCGTGTTTGCGCTTCAGCGCCTCAGGCGAGAGAAATTCCGAATCGATGAAGAATTGATTGGACATAAAGCACTTTTCTCGCATTTTGCGAGAACCAGGGATAAGGAAACCGCTTACTCGTGCAGGAAACCGGTGAGAGGATCGGAGGAAGAGGCACCGCGTTCGAGAACACGCCCCAAGCCTGCGAGGTATGCCGCTCGGCCGGCCTCGATGGCAAGACGGAATGCGTGGGCCATCTGCGGAATGTCCCCGGCAGTTGCCAAAGCGGTATTCGCCATGATGGCGGCCGCTCCCATCTCCATCGCCTCGCAAGCCTGCGAGGGGCGTCCAATGCCGGCATCCACAATCACAGGAAGTTCGATTTCATCGATAAGAATTTGCACGAAAGCCTTGGTGGACAAGCCACGGTTGGAGCCGATGGGCGCACCCAGCGGCATCACGGCGGCGGCACCTGCCTTCACCAGGTCGCGAGCGACGTTGAGGTCCGGGTACATGTATGGTAGCACCACGAAACCCTCGGCGGCCAGCGCCTCGGTGGCACGGACTGTCTCCTGGTTGTCTGGCAGGAGATACTTCGAGTCGCGCATGATTTCGATTTTCACGAAGTCCCCGCAGCCCAATTCGCGTCCCAGCCGAGCGATGCGGATGGCCTCGGCGGCATTGCGCGCCCCAGAGGTATTGGGCAGCAATGTCACGCCCTTGGGGATGTAGTCAAGGATGTTCTCGTGCTCGGCCGTATTCGCACGGCGCACCGCAAGCGTGATGATTTCCGCGCCGGCGTACTGCACTGCCGCCTCAATCAACTTCAACGAGTACTTCCCGGAACCGAGGATGAAGCGCGAGCTGAACTCGCGGCCTGCCAGAATCAGCGGATCTTTCATAACAGTTTAAAGTTGAAGGGGTAGAAAGGTTAAAAATTGAATCGGAAGGACATTTATTCCATGCCCGCCAAGATGCGGAGGACGGCAAGTGCCTGGTGGGAGGCGCAGGCCATCACGCGGGCAGCGAAAAGCGACCCGCATTCCTTCACATCGCTTTCGCCATCGCCACAGAGGAAGAAATGAGAAGAGATGCGCCGCGTCTGAATGCGGTTCGCGCTTTCCAGGCCCGCCATGCCGTTGCCAGCAACCAGCCACTTCTTCGGGAAATGCTCCAAAACGCCGTTGACCAGCATTGCCTTGGCTTCCGGGACATCAAATGCCTCGCAGACCACCTCGTCTTCCGCCAGCAGAGCAGGAAGATTCTCCGCCGTGACACGCACCGGGTCGGTCAAGACCTCGCAGTAAGGCGCAATTTGGCGGAGGTTCTCTCGCATCGCATCTGTCTTGGGCATCCCAAGTTGGGAAACAAAGTACTGTTGCCGGTTGAGGTTCGAGATGTCCACGCTGTCGAAGTCGATGAGATGAAGGCACCCCACGCCAGCCCTCGCCAGTGCGATGGCGACGTTCGAGCCGAGGCCACCCAGACCGCAGACCGCCACGCGAGCTGCAGAGAACCGTTTCTGCAATTCCTCGCCGTGGCGTGCGGCCAATGCGGCAACGAACTCTTCGCGGGAGGGCATCATGTTCAACCACCTCCCACAAAGCGAACGATTTCCACGACATCTCCATCCTGCAGGAGAGTCTGGGCGTATTGGGCTTTCGGGACGATGTCGCCATTGCGCTCCACCGCCAGGCGTGTCACCTCATAGCCTTGAACTGCAAGGTATTCCGCGAGGTTTTTCCCAACGAAATCCGGTGCATTTTGTCCGTTGATGGTAAGCATTTTAAAAACAAAAAAAGGGCGTAGGCCCTGATTCTGGACCGCCGTCCGCGAGTAATTTCACAAATCCCTACGTTGGCATTATCCAAATCAGGTTATTGGGTCGAGGCCTTCAGCCTCCTCTCAGCCTGTCTCGCAAGCTCCCCGGTAAGAAAGTGATTTAAGATACTATAACACCTGTGGAGGGTATCGGTGATGGCCTTTTCCAAAAATACTTTGGTTTGCACGCACGCGCGTACGCGAAACGCACTTATAGTAATGTCATTTCCATTTCAACGACCGGAGACAGCCACGGTGGGCACTCCGATTTCCTTTCTTTCCTCCACCAACCATCAAACCATCAAAATCTTTAGACCATCATGGCAAAACCGATTGGCATCCAGTTGTACTCCCTTCGTGAATACTCCGCGAAGGACTTCCTGAGCGTCCTCAAAGGCGTCGCTGAGATTGGCTACACCTACGTCGAGCCCGCAGGCATCTTCGACTTCCATCCCACTGAATTCCTCAAGATCCTGAACGACCTGGGGCTGAAGATGGTCTCCAGCCACACTCCGTGGGCCACCTTGTACAGCCTGGGACAGAGCATGGGAACCGCCGACCAGCTCGGCCTCAAGCGCATTGTCACAGGATACGGTCCCGACGACTTCAAGGACATGGACACCATCAAGAAGACCGCCGAAATCACCAACCGGATGTGGGAGGTCCTCAACCGCAACGGCTTCGAGCTCTTCGTGCACAACCACTACTGGGAATTCCGCAAGGCCGCCGACGGCCGCTACAACTACGATGTCTTCGCCGAACTCTGCCCGAATGTGAAGTTCGAGCTGGACTGCTTCTGGTCCACCAACTTCGGCCTGGAGGACCCCGTCGCCATCGCCAAGAAGTTCGCCCCGCGCACCATCCTCTACCACATGAAGGACGGCGTGTGCAGCCAGCCGCAGCAGAACTCCGACAACCTGGAGTCCAAGAACGGCTTCATCGACCCCAAGGCCGACATGATGCCCCTTGGCACTGGAACCCTGCCCATCAAGGACCTCGTCGCCGTCGCGCCGGAGCACCTAGAGGCCATCATCGTCGAGCTGGACTACTGCAACATCGAGATGTGGCAGGCGGTCCGCCAGAGCTACAAGTACATGACCGAGAACGGCCTGGCCACGGGGAATAAATAGTGAGGTTCGGTGCCCTCGGCAAGATGCCGTGGGAGGAATACCATCCTATTTTTCACCATTCCTTTTTCAATTTCAAATTAGGCTTTTACCATGAAACGCACGAAAGTCGGCATTATCGGGTGTGGCATGATCAGCGACACCTACTTCCAGGCATCGCAGAAATTCCCGATTCTGGATGTGGTGGCATGTTCGGACATCATTCCGGAGCGCTCCAAGAAAAAGGAGGAACTCTACGGTGTCAAGGCGATGACGAACGAGGACATCTACAACAACCCGGAGATCGAGATTGTCATCAACCTGACTCCCCCGCAGGTCCACAACAAGATTGGCATGGAGAGTCTCCAGGCCGGCAAGAACTTCTACTCCGAGAAGCCCTTCGGCGTGGACCTGGCCGAGGCCACGCAGGTCTATGAGCTGGGCAAGAAGACCGGTCTGCGCGTCGGTACCGCCCCCGATACCTTCCTGGGCGCCGGACAGCAGACCGCCCGCAAACTGCTGGACGACGGGTGGATCGGCACGCCGATGACAGGCACCGCCATCGTGATGGGGCGCGGTCCGGAGAAGTGGGGTCAGGCGCCTTTCTTCTACGACTACGGCGCAGGCCCGATGCTCGACCTGGGTCCCTACTACATGACCGCACTGGTCAACCTGCTCGGTCCCGCCAAGGCGGTCACCGCCGTGACCAAGAAGTTCTACGACTTCCGTACGCTGGGCGCCGAGGTCTCCGAGACCTACAAGGACAAATACAAGCCCTACGACCGCTACCCGGTGACCATCCCCACCCACCTCACAGGCCTCATCGAGTTCTGGAACGGCGCGCTCATCACGGTCATCACCAGCTTCGACGTCTATGCACACGGGCACTCGCCGATTGAAATCTACGGCACCGAGGGTTCGATGAAGGTCCCGGACCCCAACACCTTCGGCGGCCCCGTGCAAATCTTCCGCCCCGGCTATGACGGCTGGAAGGACGTCCCGCTGAGCCACATCTACAGCGAGAACAGCCGTTCCATCGGCGCGGCGGAGATGGCCTATTCCATGCAGGTGGGCCGTCCGCACCGCGTGAACAGCGACCTGGCCTACCATGTGCTGGAGATCATGCTTTCCTTCCAGAAGTCCAGCGACCTGGGTGCGCGTGTCGAACTCAAGAGCAAGTGCGAGCGCCCCGCCGCCCTGCCGCTGGGCCTGGAGCCTGGTCAGGTGGAACTGCCCTAATTCAACCGGGACATCCGGAATTACCGGGACTTAGCCTTAAAGCTCAGGTCTCTGGCCTTCAAGACTTTAACCTTTAACCTTTCAACTCCTTAAAGAGTGCTTGAATCGTTATACATCCGAAACCTGGTGCTGGTGCCGGAACTGCATGTCGAGTTCGACGGCGGCTTCAACACCGTAACCGGCGAGACTGGCGCAGGCAAGTCGTTGATTCTTGGCGCCTTGCACCTGCTGACCGGAGGACGCGCGGCGGCTTCGAGCGTCCGCCGCGGCGCGAAAAGCTGCGAGGTCTCCGGTGTCGTGCGCCTGGGCGACGGCTATTCCGCGCTGCGCGAAGAGCTCACGCGGAAACTTGAGGAATACGGCCTGCCGCCTTGCGAGGAGGACAGGCTGCTGCTGCGGCGTGTCATCACCGAAAGCGGCAGCCGTGGCTTCATCAACGGCTCGCCCGTCACCGCCGCCATCCTCAAGGAATTCGGCGACCGCCTCATCGACATCCATGGTCCCAACGACAGCCACTCGCTATTGCTACCCGCCAAACAGTTGCATCTTCTGGACATGTATGGTGGACTCCAATCGCAGGTTGCAAAAGTGGCTGAATGTTGGACGAATCTGACGGAGACGCACCGAAAACTCCAGGAGTTGCTTTCTGAGGGGCTTGCACCTGAGGAAATTGCATTGCTGACCCACCAGCTCAAGGAGATCGACCAAGCGCACCTTACTGCGGACGAAGAGGAGTCGCTGCTGGAACGCCACCGCCTCGCCGCCAACTCCGCACGAAGATGCGAACTGGCGGGTCAACTTGCACAGGAACTCTCGCAAAGCGACCAGTCGATGGTCGAGGCGCTCGTCCCGTGGATCCGCGCCGCCGAGGAACTCGCCGAACTCGACCCGCAGAACACCAGCGGTTTCCTAAACCGTTTGAATCTCCTCTCCGAAGAATTCTCCTCGCTCGCCAGTGAATTGGAGGACTATGCATCGCGTGTGGAACTCGACGAGGAGGCACTTCACGAGATGGACGAGCGCATTGAACTCATCCAGAAACTCAAACGCCGCTACGGCCCCACCCTGCAAGATGTTTTGGAGACCGCCGAGCGCCTGCGAACACGGCTCCAACGAGCCTCCACCCGCACCGCCGAACTGGCGCGGTTGCGCGAAGAGGAGGCCGCCGCAAAAAAGGCCTACCAGGCCGCCGCACAGGAACTCTCCACCGCGCGGGCACAGGCCGCCTCGCGCCTTGCGCCCGCCATTGTCGAGAAACTGCGCAAGCTGGGTTTCCTGAAGGCCTCCTTCGAGGTGCGGCTGGAGACGGCGAAGCCCGGCCCCACGGGTTCCGACGCCTGCGAATTCTTCTTCGCGCCCAACCAGGGCGAGAGCATCTCCGCTTTGCGCCACGCCGCCTCCTCCGGCGAAGTCGCCCGCGTGATGCTCGCGATCAAGACCGTACTTTCCGAAGTGGACGACCTGCCCATCCTCGTCTTCGATGAAATCGACGCGAATATCGGAGGACTCACGGCAGGCGCCGTGGCCGCCGAACTGCGTGCCGTCGGCACCCGCCACCAGGTCTTCTCCATCACCCACCTGCCGCTCATCGCTGCTGCCGGAGACGCGCAGTATCTCGTCGAAAAACGCACCGAGGATGACCGGACTGTCACTACGATGCACCGGATTGACGACGATGACCGCGCCGCCGAGATCGTCCGGATGCTCGGTTCCACCATGAAGGACAAGACGGCAGTGGCGCACGCCACCGAGATGCTGAAGTAGCCTGTGCGTTCCCCCTTCGTTCTTTCAGCCTACTAATATTTCGACATGCATAAACCTTTTTTCATCTTATTCCTTTTTGTAGCGGGCTTGGCCTCGTGCAACCGTACCGACCTGCCCAAGGAGATGACCTTGGCAATGGAGGATGCACGCCATGCCAACTATGAGCAGGCACTGGTCCATGCCAACGCCTGTGTCGCCTTCGCCCCGGACAACATCGATGCCCAGTTGCTCAAAAGCTACTGCCAGTTCATGGTTGAAACGAAGCCGGAGCGCCGGCGCCAGCCCCTATTGAACATGTTGAAATGTGCGCATCAGGCGCCAGAGCGTTTTGAGCCATGGTATTTCTACGGCTGGGCATTGCTGGAAAACGGCCAGACTCGCGACGCCATCGAACCATTGAAGAACGCGCTAGACCGCATAGCCCCAGACAATCCAAAGCACCGGGAAGTCCAACTGCTGCTCGAACGCTGTTACTCTGAAAACAACCTCATTCCCGAAGCACTGTCAATCCTTCAGTCCTTCCAGGGACAGCCTCCTTATTCTGACATGCCTGAACTCTACAATGAACTGGGGCTGCTTTTTCTGAAAGGCAAGGACCGCAATCCCAACGCGGCAGTCTATTTTTTCCAACGGGGCCTTCAACGCGATGCCAAAGGTGTAATCCAGCTTCAGAATCCAGCCAATGAGGTATTGTTGCAGAATCTGGCAATCACCTACGACCTCCATTTCAACAACATTGGCGAAGCGAAGCGTTATTATATCCCTTGCATGCAGGCAAAATCCACCCGCAATGACACCGAAGGAATCCGGCGGATCCAGACACGGATAGCGCAAAGGAGTTCACAATAGCCGATTCACGCGCCGCGCACCATGGCAATACCACAAGAGACCATCGATGAAATCCTACGTTCGGCTGACATTGCGGAAGTCGCGCGTGCTTTCCAACTGGAGCTCAAGCCGGCGGGCGGCAACACCTGGAAGGCCTGTTGTCCCTTCCACCATGAGAAGACGCCATCCTTCCATATCGACACCTCCAAACAGGTTTACCACTGTTTTGGTTGCGGTGAAGGCGGCAGCATCGTCACACTGGTCAAAAAGCTGGTGAACACCGACTTTGTGGGTGCGATGCAGTGGCTGGCACAACGCTATAACATCACCATTCCTGAAGAGCCCCACAGTGGCGAAAGTGCAGCCGAGGCCGCCAGGCATCGGCACTTTCATGACGAAGGGATGCGGCTCTTGACCGAGAGCGCTGCTTTCTTCCAGGAGCAGCTTCGCTCCCCGGCAGGTGCAGAGGCAAGACAGTATCTTGTTGACCGCGGCATCGACGAGGCGACTGTTCAGAAATATGGTCTGGGATTCGCCCCCGACTCCTGGGAAGCACTCGCCACCTGGGCAAACGAACATGGCTTCTCCCGCGCACTCCTGACCGCTACGGGGCTTTGCCTTCAAAGCGAGAAGAGCCAGGAACGCGTCTATGACCGTTTCCGAAACCGCCTGATGTTCCCCATCTGCAACGAACTGGGAAAAGTGGTTGCTTTCTCCGGACGGGTCTTCGGGGCCAAGCCTGCCGAAGGGGGGAAATATGTCAACAGTCCGGAGTCCGAGTTCTTCCACAAAGGACGGGTCCTTTACGGTTTCCATATTGCCCGGCAGGCTTTCAGTCACAGCAAATGGGCGCTGGTCTGCGAAGGACAACTCGATGTCATCGCGTGTCACCGGGCAGGTTTGCTCCAGGCGATTGCCGCACAGGGCACCGCCTTCACCGAAGACCACGCCAAGATGCTCGCCAAGACACAGGTTCCCTGCGTCCACCTTGCTTTCGATGGCGACCCTGCCGGACACAAGGCCACGCTGCGAACAATTAAATTATTACAACATTGTGGTATACAAGTTCTTATAACAACAATACCAGAGCATGAGGACCCTGACAGCATTTTCCGAACCGGCGGAGCAAGCGCCCTCCAGAGCATCATGTCTCAGGCGGAACCCGCCATCCCCTTCGTCTTCCGCATTGCCTGCCAGAATCACCCTGATGGAACTCCGGAGGCACGTAGCGCCATTGTCAGCGAGATGCTGGATGTCATCGCCACGCTCACCGACGAAGTCACCACCATCGGGCACTGCCAGTGGCTGGCCGGGCAGCTCCACTTGCCTGAGGAGGCCATCCAGAATCTCCTCCGGCAGAAGCGCGCCATCGACACTGGCGAGGAACAGCGCGTCCGCCGTTTCAATCCACGCATCCCGCCGCCAGACTTGCAACTCCCAAAACTCGCTTCGGAGAATGACGGCGTAACCGCCTTGACAGAGACGATGCTTGACCTGGCGGTGCATTTCCAGTCTCTTGCGGAGCAACTCGCCGAAGATCCGGAACTGCTCTCCCCTTTGACCGACTGCCCAGCCAAGCAGGCGCTGACCATGCTTCTGGCCGGTACGGCCGATGGCGACTGGGAAGGAAGCCTTGCTGCACTTGCACACAGTGACTTGTGCAACGACAGGACGGTCAGCGCCGTCCTGGTGAAATCCCGTTTTGACAACCTGCTCACGCAACCGAACGACGACGCCGTGCTTCAGCAGGCCCTGCAGGACTGTCTGAACCGCCTTCAGGCCATTAAATTGCAGACCGCGAGTGCGCAGCTGGCGGCCGCGTTGAATCAGCAGCCGGACGACTTTTCCGCATTGGCCGAAGCCGCCAGGCTCGCCCGTGAACGTCAGCAATTGCGCAACGCACGTCGACACAGACCAACGTTGTAATTCTTTACCCAAACCCCCTCAAGGACGCGACCATGAATAACAGCCTGAAGAACAGCCTGTACTCTGCCCTTCTGCTGGCTATGCTGGCGCTGACCGGCTGCGCCACCCCGAAACTCACGCTGATCTCTCCGGGAAACAATGCAGTGCTGGTACAGACTCCCAAGGAGATGCGTGAATTCCTCATGCTCGCGGATGAACCGCGGAAGGAGTATTTCAATGACAAGGCAAAGCGCGCGGTGCTGTATCAGCAACACTAATCCGTCCCCAACCGCTTCGAGTGGCTGATCTGCGATGGCCCGATTTCCGAGTGCCAAATCGAGTTCGCCCTGGACCCCAAGTTCACTACAAATGCCCAGGAGATGGTGGTAGAACAAAACCTGAACACCCATGACAACAAGACTTACATCGGCATCGCAAATGTCTGCAATTTCATGGTGGGAAAGACCATCTGCTGGCGCGTGAAAGGGACTACTGTAAGCGGCAAGACCGTCACCTCGCCTGTCGGCGTCTTCCAGACCGAGGATCTCCTTCCGCGCCAAATCACCCTCCCCGGCGTGGACAATGTCCGCGATGTCGGTGGATGGAGAACCAAGGACGGCCGCCGGATGAAGCAAGGGCTTATCTTTCGTTCCGCCGGCCTGAACTGGGACAGCCCCGACTGGACCTGGGATATCAGCAAGCGCATCGACCCCAAGCTGAGCCGCATCGGCGAAACCGCCATTCTCCCCGAGGGCATCCAATACTTCGTGGAAAAGGTCGGCATCAAAACCGAATTGGATTTGCGGTGGGACGGCGAGGTCGCCACGATGACCGAGTCTCCAATGGGGCCTCGTGTCAAATGGATTCACAATTCTTCACTGGACTACGGGCGTCTCTCCGAGGAGGAAGGCAAAGCCGCCTCCGCCCGCAATTTCAAGTTCTGCGCCGACCTCGACAACTACCCCCTCGACTTCCATTGCATCGCCGACGCCGACCGAACCGGAACCCTCGCCTACATCCTCTGCGGCCTGGTCGGAGTCTCCGAGGATGACCTACGCAAGGACTGGGAGGTCACCGCACGTGACTACTTCAACTACGCCCGATACGACCAAATCTCGCACATCTTCGACCAATATGGCACTCCCGAGGATCCGCTGTCGGTCAAAATCCAGAACTATCTGCTGGAAATCGGCGTCACCCAGCAGGGAATCGACGCCTTCAAGACGCTGATTCTGGAATAACTCCCAGAGACGAAAACACCCGCGGGATACGCTTCTCCTTGGGCGTTTTCCTGCCAGGTGAAATGGGAACCGACAGTCACCCCAATTATCGTGGCAGGTGAAGACGGTTTACCAAGACACACCAAGGCCCTCTGCCAGACTTGACACCATTTGGCATGCAACTCCTTTCAATAATTCACTTTGTTTTTTTGGCAACGAATATATAACATATTTCCTGCCAAGGAATCAACCTGGAAACAGTATCCGTCAGGAATACCGCCATTCGTTCGGGCATACTGTTGCAATTGCTGACAGAATTCTTCTGCTTCGGCAGGATTAATCCAAAGAATTGGAAGATCCTGCCCCTCCTTGCCACCAACTATTCGGTCGATATCTTGTTTGTTGCTCTGCCGGATTTCTTGCCGAATCCCCTTCTCGCCAAGGACTGATTTGGCAATCACGGGGAAGGCTTTTTTCGCCTGATCGCGTAAACTCCTCCTCATAAAAAAGCTCCAGACTTTTTGGGAAATCGGCTCGCTTCTCCAAATCACCTCATCGTAATCCACGAGGTACAACTTTATCCCAGGAGGGATGTTGAATTGGTCAAATGCACTCAGCAGTCTGGCGATTTCCTTGATATTCGGCGCAATTTGCTTGGCCTGCATCAATTTCTCAACCGCTTCGGCCGACTTCTGGATATTGTGATCATTCACCACTTCCCTTGCAAATTGCAAGAAGGGTTCGACCTGTTCTGCATTGAGCTGCTCCTTTTGCTTCGCCATCTGTCTGCTTTGTTTTGTTTTCAACTCCATGACAACAGACGAATCTTCCCCCAAGATCCCCTCCAAATGTGATATACATTTTTCGGACTTCGCAAAATCCCATTTATCCATTGCTGCCTGCGCCTCGGACTTAAGCTTCTCCTGCAACTTGCCATACAATTCCGACATTTGCTTTTCGTCCAGAATGCCACGAGCATCATCCAGACGCCGTAGTGCCACATCAAAATCTTTTCCATAGATTGCCTTTTTCACGCCAAATTCCACCTGTATCTTCCGTATAAAAAAACGAACGTCGTTGTGGAAAAGCGAATACAAGCACACAACAACACCCAGCACCACCACAATGATAATCACCTTTCGCGCGACAAGTTTTATCACCCGATCAAACCTGGCATCCTGTTCGATTTTTGCCAGGTGCTCTTGGATGTCTCCTCTGTTCTCGCCGCAAATACGAAACATCATCGAGGCGCGGTCGTCATTGTTTTCGCGCTGCTCCAAACAACCACGCTGATAACACAATTCGACAAATTCGTTCTCCAGGGACATCCTGGCCTCTTTGCAACCACGCTGGGATAGATATGTCAATTCTTCATACCTTTCACTGATATGCAAGTAAAAATCCGCCCATGGCTCCAGTAAGTCAGGAAGCGGTGGCATTGCAATGAAACGCGCCATGAGTATCTGATTGCATATCTGCGGCAATTCCTGGGTGACAAAGTTCACCGCCGGGAGATACTTCGTGGTAGCCAACTCGTGGGCCTGAGCAACCAACGCATCAAATGCATCGTCATTTCCCCTCGTCTGCCATTCATCTTGACTGTTCAGTTTTTGCCTCGCCTCTGCCAGCAAGTCATCAAGTTTCTGGCATTCTTGCTCCAGTTGTGCTTGCAGATAATTCTTCGCCCCTTTCTCATCGCCCTGTTTCCACAACTCCTCAAGAGCCCTCCGGCACCGTAACATATCAAAATCCTCATAGGATTTGCCAGCCTGGCGAATATTGAGCAATTGCTGAAACTTTTTCTGGAAGTCAATCTGCTCTTCGATTCTAGCCTTCAATGAGGGATCCCCAAACTCCAAGGCATGTTGAATCAACAACGAATCTTCCAGAGATTCTTCGGCATCATATCCCAAGCGAAGGAATTTCCGCAAATGATGTGTTGCCATGTATTGATAAAGATACCCATAGCCGTTATGGGGACTCTCGTTCAATAGAAGGCAACTACATTCCGCAGCCTTTTCCCAGGCACCTTCCACAAGAAGCAGATGGATGCGTTCAACAAGCCTGGCGGCCTTTTCATTGCCGGGGACACTGAGATTTTCAATCAATAATCCGCATACTGGACAATTTGAATAGGGTTCATTGTCATTCAGCTCCACTGGCTGGTCACAACGTTTGCATATTAACTTAACCATGCTTAAATCCTAAATCAGTGAAAAGAAGCAAAACTGTCAAAATGTGGAAACGTGACCGACATTTTCATGTCGCCCCCTGCCAGACGATGATAAAATCTTTCTTTTTATTTATTGGGCAGGAAATACGATTTCTGTCATCAGTGCAGAAAAACAGAAAGGAAGCAGACCAGTATGGAAATTGTTTTCCTCCAGTAAGAATCAACTATGAGGGCAACTTCGTATCTGCCGGGAAATCTTTTTATAACCCCATCCACATTATTCCCGCGAATGGGGTTCCTCTTTAGAGAAGCATGGGACTTTCCCCAACATCACACCTGGCTGGAGCCGCGTTCGCGCAGGGCACGGACGACGGTGCGCACTTCCTGTGCGCGGTCCTTGGGCATCACCAGAACGGCATCGCCGCTGACGACAACCAGCATGTCCTCCAGACCGAGAGCCGCCACGGCAACCTTTGCCGCGCCGGGGGCATTATAGACGATGGTGCCATTGCAGTCCAGCAGCACAGGGTCGCCGTAGGAGACATTGCCATGCTCGTCCTGCGGGAAGGTGCGTGAGAGAGCATCCCAGGCCCCCAGGTCGTCCCAGAGGAAATTGCCGGGGATGACGGTGATCCGGTTGGACTTCTCCATCAGGGCGTTGTCTATGGAGATATTGGGCATGGCATCGACGATGGCGGCGGCGCGTCGTTCGTCATTGGCCATGATGGCGTCGGAGAGGTCCTCAAGAGTTTCGGCAAGGATTGGGTTCGCGCGATGGAACTCATTCTGGAAGGTCGAGAGCCGCCAGAAGAACATCCCGGAGTTCCAATAGCAATGCCCGGCCGCGATGAATTTGGCGGCGGTAGTCGAATCAGGCTTTTCGTGGAAGCTGGTCACCTGGTAAAGCGGGAATTTTTCATTCTGGTTAAGGCGCTTGTTGCTCTTTTCAACCTCAAGATAGCCGTATGCGATCTCCGGGCGAACCGGCTGGATGCCAATGGTAATGAGGGAGTTGGTGTTTTCCGCTTCGTCCAGAGCGGCTTGTGCGGTTGCAACGAATTGCTCATCATCGGGGATGCGGTGGTCGGCGGTAAAGACTCCGATGGTGACCTCCTCCGGCCCCTTGTCGCGGTGACGTGCCAAGATGGTTGCAGCCGCATAGATCAGGCATCCGGCGGTATTGCGCTTGGCTGGCTCGATTAGGATGTTCTCCTCGGGGATGTCCAGTTTCGCCTCAAGGATGGCAGACTGCAAAGCACGCCCGGTCACAATATAGATGTCCTTCGCGGACACCAGCTGCAGGCTTCGTTGAACAGCCTCGGCCAGCAGGGACTGCCCACTGCTGGTCAATGTCAAAAGCTGTTTCGGGTGGGTGCTTCGGGACATCGGCCAGAAGCGCTCGCCAATCCCGCCAGCCATAATCACAATCACGCGCATTTGTCGGTTCTCCTGTTCCTTTGTAAGTCTATGCCAGAGCAGCCCGGAATCAACGCTGGGCTCCGGCGCCGCGGTAGACGATTTTCGTTTCATCCCAGAGTTCCTCCAGCGCATAGAAATTGCGCATTTCGGGTTCGAGGATATGCACCAGCACCACCCCATAGTCCAGCACCGTCCAGCGGCTCTCGGGTTCGCCATCGATGCCACGTGGGCGAATCCCCTGTTCGGCGAGTGCTTTGCGCACATGGTCGGCGATGGCACGGATATGGGGCATCGAAGTGCCGCTGCACACGACATAGTAGTCGGCCACGATGGTATTCTCGTGGACATCGAAAAGCAGCACATCCTGCGCCTTGGTCTCTTCGCAGGTGCGGATTACCAGATCCGCCAGTTCCCGTTCGCCCATTGGCAATGGAGTGACTGGCGATTCTTGAAGGGAAAGGTTGTTCTCGAGATTATCCATATTGTTTATTCGGAGCCTGCCTCCTGCCCAGGCTGGTAGAGTTGATGGTCCTTTATGTATTGAAGCACAGATGGCGAAAGGCTCTGGCTAACGTCTTCGCCATTGGCCAAGGCGTTGCGTACCTCCGTGGAAGAGAGGTCCATTTGCGGAAACTTCTCCAAGTCATCTGGCAGCAATGCGTTGTTTATTTTTGCTCCGATTACGTCGCCAAATTGTTTCGCCAGCAGGAAGAAAGGTGATGCCACATAGCCAGGGCGTCGGTAGATCAGGAAATCGAACTGCTGAATCAATTCGGCATATCGATACCATCTTGGAATTTCCTCCAGCTTGTCCGTTCCCATCAAGAAGATGATGCGCTTTTCCGGGAAGGCTTTCTGAATAGTACAAAGGGTATCGTATGTGTAGGAATTCTCCCCGGGGCGCTGAAGCTCCAGATCCGAACAACTAAACAGGTAGTCGTGTTCGGTTACTTCATCCGGCGTGCCCTCTGGTGCCCAGCGCGGCGGTTTTTTGACCAGAGTGAATTTCGGCTTTTCCGCCAATGCATCTTCAATCGCGAGATTCAGCATCTCCAACCGTGCCTGCGCAGTGGCGCCTTGCCCCGGCACCTTCAACGGCGACTGCTTTGCGGGTATGAACATCACTTCGTCACCGTAGTCTTGGTCCAGGATTCTGCGCGCCAGCTCAATATGAGCTTTATGTACTGGATCGAAAGACCCCCCGAAGACGACCAGGCGACGCCTGAGCACCGGCAGACCCTCGTTGGGATTCACTTCTTCCTTCTCACGCCTAAGCATATACGGACGCTCGGAAGAACGCCCCTCCCCATCCCACTTGCGCGGCGGGCGGTCGCCGGAGTCACGTACGGGAACATGGTCCTCCTTGGCTGACCGGTCCCAGAAATCATGCGCAGGCCGCGAAGGAGTGAGGCCTTCGCCATCCCGCTTGCGCGGCGGGCGGTCACTCCATTCACCTTCGCTCCTACGCGGCGGGCGGTCACTCCATTCACCTTCGCTCCTACGCGGCGGGCGGTCACTCCATTCACCTTCGCGCCTACGAGGTGGACGGGGGGAACCATAATCCGAACGGGGACGACCGGAAGAAGAACCGGAATCTGCGAAATCACGGGGCTTGCGCGGCGGGCGGTCACTCCATTCACGCTTCGGCGGCGGACGGTCGCCGAAGTCACGAGCTGGGCGTGCGGAATCTGAACCCATTTTCCCGAAACCACGTGATGATTGGGACGGGGCCGGGCGGTCGTCGAAGTCGCCTTCGCGCCTACGAGGCGGGCGGTCGCTCCATTCACCTTCGCGCCTACGCGGCGGACGGTCACTCCATTCACGCTTCGGCGGACGGTCGCCGAAGTCACGCACAGAACGTTCGGAAGCATGGTCCTCCCCATCCCACTTGCGCGGCGGGCGGTCCGACCAGTTTCGACGTGGTTTGTCTCCCCCTCTTCCATCTCTTGGCGGACGATTAAAATCTTTTCTGAAAGCGCTAGCCATAATTCTTATTTTTGTATCATAAAAGTTTCAAAAGTACAACTTAGTGCAACTTGTTTCTTTAGACGAAAAAACCACGGCCCTTTCGAGCCGTGGGCATGGTAGAAAAATGTGAAAGAATCCAGCCACGCTCGGCAGGGGCTACCGAGCGTGACACATTATCCGGGGGAGAGCGACTTATTCGTCCTCTTCCTTGTCGGCGGCAGCAGTAGCCTCCTCAATCTTCTTGGCCAACACGGCAGGAACCGGGTCATAGCGGTCGAAGGTCATGGTGAAGGAACCGCGCCCCTGCGTCATGGAGCGAAGCTGCATCGGATAGGTATAGACCTCGGCAAGCGGCATTTCCGCAGTGAGTTCCTGGAGGCCGTCCTCGCTCATCATGCCAAGGACGCGTCCGCGGCGGCTGTTGAGGTCGCCCTGGATGGTTCCGGTGTATTCATCAGGGAATTCGATCTTGAGGCTCATGATGGGCTCCAGCAATTCAGGCTTCGCCTGCGCCATGGCCGCGCGGAAAGCCCCGCGGGTGGCGATTTTGAACGCCATTTCAGAGGAGTCCACGGGGTGTTCCTTGCCAAAGAAGACAACCGCCTTGAAGTTGATGACCTTCGAGTGCGAGAGCGGCCCGGAAATGCGGGTCTCCGCAACACCCTTTTCAATGGCGGGGATGTAGTTCTTCGAGATGGCACCGCCGACGACCTCGTTGCCGAACTGGTACTCTTCTTCGGGAGTGCCCTGGAACGGCTCGATGCGCATGTGGACCTCGGCGAACTGGCCGTGGCCGCCGGACTGCTTCTTGTGGCGGAAGACCGCCGTCCCGGTGCCCTTGACCGTCTCGCGGTAGGCCACCCTCGGGGTGGCAAGTGCGGTCGCCACCTTGAAGTCGTTCTTGATGCGGTTGGTCAGGAGGTTGATCTGCAGATCGCCCATGCCCTTGATGATGGTCTCGTGGGTCTCGGCATTGCGCTCGACCTCCAGCGTCTTGTCCTCGCTCAGCAGCCGCTGCAACGCGCTGGAGAGCTTGTCGTCCTCGCCCTTCGCGGTTGCGGTGATGGCATACATCGTGGTCGGCTGCGGATAGGCCACTGGCTCGTAAACGACATCCGTGGCACCGGTGGTGAGGACATCCAGCATGCCCGTGTTCTTGAGTTTGGCGACGGCGACGATTTCGCCAGGGCCGGCCTCGTCGATGGTCTCCTGGCCCTTGCCTTGAATCAGCAGCAGGTTGCCAAAGCGCTCCTTGTTCTGGTTAGAGGTATTGGTCAGGTCGAGATCTTTCTTGAAGGTGCCGGAAAGGATGCGTATGTAGCTGAGCTGTCCAATGAAGGTGTCATTTACCGACTTGAAGACATAGCCCGTTGCCGCGCTGCCTTTGCGGTCGATCTTGCCGCTCGCCAGCTTCACGGGAACGTCGTCGGTCGGAGCGGGGCCGTAGTCCAGGATGAAGTCCATCATCTCGGCCACGCCGACATCCTTGGCCACGGAGCCCGCGAAGACGGGGATGAGGTTCTCGGTCAGGAGCGCCTTGCGCAGTCCATGCAGAAGGTCCTCGTCACTGAGCGTCTCGCTTTCCATGTATTTCTCCATCAGCTCGTCATCCGAGCTGGCGACAGCCTCGACCAACTCCGCGTGGGCCTCCTCGTCACCGCCCGAAAGGACGCTGGTGACTCCGGAAAGGCTCGCCTTGGCGCCGACCGGCTTGGTCATCGGGACGGCGGCGGTCTTGAGGAGGCTCTGGCGCAGGGTGTCAAAAACCCCTTCGTAGTCCGCATTGTCGCGGTCCAGGCCATTGATGAAGACCATCCGGGGCAGATGGAGGTCACGGGCCATACGCCAAGCGCGCAGGGTGCCGGGGCCGACTCCGGCGGTGGCATCCACCACCAGCAGCATCAGGTCGGCGGCATTGATGGCATTGAGGGCCTCGCCGCAGAAGTCGGTTCCGCCGGGAGTGTCCACGAAGAAGAAATGTCCGTCTTTCCAGGCGCAATTGAGAATTGCGGAATAGATGCTGCTCTTGCGGTCCTGCTCCTCTTTGCGGAAGTCGGAGACGCTCGTGCCATTGTCAACACTGCCCTGACGGGAGACGGCGCCGGCCTTAAACAGCATCAGATCCGCCAGCGCGGTCTTGCCCGCACCAGCATGGCCGACCACGACAAAATTACGAATACGTTCCGGGGCACAATTTTTCACGAGTCACTCCTATTCGGTTAAAGACAAAGGTTCGATGATTGAAGGGATTTTTTGGATAAGCAATGTAATTTAATACCTAGAATAGGACTTTTCAATAGAAATGGCAACAAAAGTATGGCAAAATGACTGTATTGGATTAAATTAGATGACAATACCGTTCGACCATCTCGTACTGCCGCTCTTTGACACCCGACTACCATGGACAAGCAACTCAAGGCAACTTCTATCGCATTCGTGTTATCAGTCGGGCTATTCTTCTGCGCCTCCTGTGTCAGCGACCGTTCGGCGTATTATCTTTCTCCCGGGTTAGCCGACACCATTTCGCCGGTCAATGACTCATGGGAGCCATACAACCGCACCGTTCAGGCTTTCAACTATGGATTTGAACGGCACGTCGCCAACCCCGCCTCGCAGATCTGGCGCTTTATCCTCCCCGAGCCCATCCGGATTGGGCTTTCGCATTTCAATGAAAATCTCGGCTATCCCCTGCGGCTAGTCACCCATGCCCTGGCGGGCCAGTGGAACTACTGCTGGATCGACACCAAGCGTTTTTTGGTCAACACCACCGTCGGCGGACTAGGTTTCTGGGACCCCGCCACCGCTTGGGGCCTTCCTCACATCGAGAGTTCCTTCGGCTACACGCTCGCCCGCTGGGGAGTGCCGTCCGGCGGCTATTTCAATCTGCCATTCTCCGGTCCAGGCACGGTTCGCGATGGCGTGGGAAAGCTTCTGGACCTCCCCTTCAACGTGGTTACCTGGCTGGTCCCTGCTCCATCCTCCTACGCAGTGAACGGTTCCTTCCGGCTCAACGACACCGCCGAAACCGAGCCGACCATCAACCGTGCCTTTGTCACCCAGCCATGCCACTACGAGCTGATGAAACTGCTGGTTGTCCTGGGCAACGAAGCCGCCTATTCCGACTACAAGGTCCCCGACAACCAGGACTATTTGCCGGACCAGTCCCTCGGCCTGCTGGCCTTGACTCCGAGCGACGACGATTTCTACTACCAGAGCCGGCAGCGGCACATGAAGATGCCAGGTGGAAGGAAATTCCCCTATACCTGCTGGCCTCTGCGGGGAGCCAAGAAACTGGTCATCCTGCTGCCAGGCATCGGAGCACACCGCCAGTCCGCCGAGCTCTCCGCCCTGGCCGAACTCTGCCGCAACCGTGGCTGTGCGGTCATCGCGATCTCCTCCACCTTCACGCCGGATTACTTCACCAATGTCCCCGGCGACAACTCGCCTCCGGGGTTCATCCCGGAAGACACCAAAGTCCTTGCCCAGGTCTTGGATGAGGTTGTGCGGGACTTCACCAGCCACTACCGCGCTTCCTTTGAAAATACGACGTTGCTCGGTTATTCTCTTGGCGGCATCAACGCCCTGAATCTTGCGGCGGCCGAACGGCGCGGAGAATTCCCAGACACCCTCCATATCGACCGCTACATGGCCATCAATCCCCCCGTGGATCCCGTCTATGCCCTCGATGTCGTGGACCATTTTTTCAACTATCCCGAACAGTTCCCCGAAGAAGAACGCGCAGAGCGCGTCCGCGACATCGTCATGCGACTGTCCGCCTGGCTGCAGCCTTCTCCGGCCAATCCCCCCTCTCCCGTCGTGCCGCTCACCCGCGAGGAATCACTGTTTCTGGTGGGCGTGAACATGCGTCTGCATCTTGCAGAAGTTCTTCAGGCGCAAGAAAAACGCAATCCAAGTGGCTTGTTGAAAGAAGACCCCAAGGCCTGGTTCCACCGCAACAATCTCTTTGCCGAAACCTTGTCCATCTCCTTCGCTGACTATATTGACAAGGTGGTCGTGCCTTGGTATCGAGGGAATGGCTTCCCCGACTGCACCGGAGACGACCTGCGACAGAGATGTAGCCTCCGGGCGCTTACTGACGAACTCGCCGATGCACAGAATGTGCAGGTCTTCCACAGCCGCAACGACTTCCTGGTCACCCAAGATGACCTGGCCTGGTTCGAAACGACCTTCGGTCCCCGCGCAACCATCCTGGACGAGGGAAGTCACCTGGGCGCGCTTGGAAACCCGGAGTTCGTACGCGATCTCGTGCATGCCTTGACAGATTGATTTTACTAATAACTTAATTCTTTTAATTCAAACAAAATAATATAAATTCTACAATGAAAAGATCACTACTTTCCCTCCTGTTCTCCTGCATCTGCCTCGTGTCTGCGGCCGAGGTTGTCCAACTTCCTGAACCTCAACTCAACGAAGGTACTACTCTGGCCGAGGCAATCCAGAATCGCAAGACCGACCGGACCTTCTCGGACCGTGAACTGCCCCCCCAGATTCTCTCGAACCTGCTGTGGGCTGCCAACGGCATCAACCGCCCGGAATCCGGCAAGCGGACCGTGCCGGCCGCAATCGCCAAATACGCCATCCGGCTCTATGTCCTCACCGCCAAGGGCGCCTATCTTCATGACTACCAGAAGAACACTCTCACCCTGGTCAACGAAAAGGACCTGCGCGTTTATGCCGAGGGACGGGGCACGATGGGGCCTGCCGCGGGAGCGGTCATCTTGATGGTCGCGGACATGGACACCTTCCAGAAGGGCTCGCCCGCCGGGCGTCCCGCCATCCCGCGCGAGAAGTCCACGCTGTGGATTGGCTACGAGTCCGGTTCCATCGGGCAGGACATCTACCTTTACTGCGCCTCAGCCGGGCTCCACGCGGTCTGCTGCGCCTCCCTCAATGAAGCGGAGTTGACCACCGCGCTCGACCTCAACGGCAGCCTCAAGCCCATCATGGATGTCAT
>JAFPYX010000053.1 GCA_017417585.1 Victivallales bacterium | reverse complement strand
CCTCTAACCTCTAACCTCTATTTTTGGATCCTATTCTGGACAATCTAACTGCGCCGCAACTGGAAGCCGTCACCCACCGGGATGGTCCGATGCTGGTGATTGCAGGCGCGGGCTCCGGCAAGACCCGGGTGGTCACGCGCCGCATCGCGTGGCTGATCAGCCAAGGCGTCTGGCCCAGCCAGATTCTGGCAATGACCTTCACCAACAAGGCCGCGCGGGAGATGCGGGAGCGCGTCGAGGTTCTGGTCGGCCAGGCCCCGCGCTCCATCGGTACCTTCCATGGCTGCTGCGCAAGATTCCTCCGGCGCGACATCGACAGACTGGAATGCGGACGGGACCACAATTTCACCATCTATGACGACGAGGAGCAGAAGACTATCCTCAAGCAGTGCATCAAGGCCGCCGGAAAGATTCCACGCGCCATCACTCCGAGCCTGATGGCCGCCGCCATCTCCAATAGCAAAAACGGACGCAAGACCCTCGCGGCCGCATTGCCGGACGAGGACCTGCAGGACCTGCTTCCCATCGTGGAGCAGATTGCCGCCGGCTACGAGAAGCGCCTACAGGAATGCAACGCCGTGGATTTCGACGACCTGCTGCTGCTCATGGTTCGGCTCCTCGAAGAAGTCCCCGGCATGGCGGACATCTACCACAACCGATTCCGCTACTTGCTGGTGGACGAGTACCAGGACACAAACCACCTCCAGTACGAGCTGATCATGCGCCTGGCGAACGCAGAGCAGAACGTCCATGTCACCGGCGATCCCGACCAGAGCATCTACTCCTGGCGCGGCGCGGACTACCGCAACATCATGTCCTTCACCCAGGACTTTCCCAACGCGAAGCTGGTCAAGCTGGAACAGAACTACCGTTCGACACCCACCATCCTCAATGCCGCCAACTCCGTCATCGAGAACAACTCCCGCCGCATCCCCAAGGAGCTGTTCACCGAGAACAAGGACGGCCGCCTGCTCACGGACATCCTCACCAACACCGACCGCCAGGAGGCCGAATGGATCTGTCGCAAAGTCCGCAGGTTGCACCTCAACGGCCATGCCTGGCGTGAGTTCGCCATCTTCTACCGGACCAACGCCCAGTCCCGCGTGCTGGAGGAGACCTTTGTCAAAGCGGGCGTGCCCTATCAGCTCCTCGGCGGAATCCGCTTCTATGAGCGCAAGGAGATCAAGGACTTCCTGGCACTTCTGCGCATCAAGGTCAATCCCAGCGACGCCGTGGCCTTCGAGCGTGTCTTCGGGAACTTCCCCGTCTGCGAGGGACTGGGCGGCAAGGCCCTGGCCGAACTGCAGGCCCAGGCCGCGCAGGAGCATTGCCCGCTGGGGCATTTCATCGCCTCCGAGGCCTTCCGTGATTCCCTGAAGGGCCGGAGCCGCAAGAACGACCGCCTCAAAAAGCTCTCCAGTTGGATGCAGACGCTTCTGGAGGCCCCTTCGACGCCGGTCGCCACCGCAGTGCTCGCCATTGAGCAATTCTGCGATTTCATCCGGCTGCTCGAAGTGCAGCATGGGAAGGACAACCTGGAGGAGCGCCGCGAAAATGTCCAGAGCTTCCTGGAGCGTGCGCAGAACTTCACCAACGACAACCCCGAGGCGGACCTCGCCGCCTTCCTGGAGGATGTCGCGCTGGTCGCCGATGTCGACAACCACGACCCCCAGGCGGACGGCGTGGTGCTGATGACGCTCCACTCCTCGAAAGGGCTGGAGTTCCCATATGTGTTCATCGCCGGGGTCGAGGAGGGCGTGTTGCCGCATTCCCGCGCCACCATGGCCACGGGCGGCCTCGAGGAAGACACCGATCAACTGGAGGAGGAGAGGCGGCTGTTCTATGTCGGCATCACGCGTGCCCGCAGGACGGTATATCTCAGCCACGTCGCAATGCGCTATCAATATGGCTCGTACAAGCCTTCCGCACCCAGCCGGTTCCTAGCGGAAATCCCGTCGGCGCTGATGCGACGGTTCCTTTATCTCAACGGCGAGGAAATCCCACGACGCTAAGCGCCCGAGATGGCCTATTTTAAGTCGTCAAAGTCGCTCCAGCGCTGTGACGTCATCCAGCACCGTAATCCGGGGGGTCCGCGCCGCGGCGGCGCGTTGCTCCGGCGTGGTATAGCCCCATGGCGCGTAGGCGAGGCGTACTTCCTTCAGCGCCTCCACCGGAAGCATCCGCTCCAGTGTCGCCAGGCGGTCCTCTACAAAGGCGACATGCGCATATTCGCCAGAAGAGACGAACTCCGCCAGGGTAGTCTCCTTGTTCACGATTTCATGCAGCCCGTAGATGTCCTCGGCCGCAAACGGAACGCCCTCGCGCAACATCAACTGCTGCACAAAGCGCCGCTCCTTCGTCGTCAGAATCAGCACCCGCGCCTTTTGCTGCAAACGGGCGAGGACATTGGCGGCCTGCGGATAATAGCGGTTGTAGGAAAGCCATCCCGCCAGGTTCGTGGAAATCCAGCGGTCGCGTTCGCCGCCAAAAAGCCCCTGTAGCTCCGCCTTCGTGAGCCCCAGCCTGGCCAGGTGCCGCGGCTGCCATTCGGCAAGCCCCGTCGTGTATTGCTCAAAAGGGGCGCCCTCCGACATCAGGCGGGTCATCAGAATCGCCTGGTAGCCCGTCTCCATGTACGGACGAACCGCGCAGAAACGCTCTACCGCCTCAGCGGGCACCGGCCCGGCCGGAAAGCGCTCCGGCCAGAGAAACTGGCATACCCGCCACGCCGTGGCGGCGTTCTCGGGCGCGGAATCGCAGATTACCCCGTCGAAATCTAAAACTACAAGTGATTGCATATAAAGTAGTTATTTGATTACTAATCCTCTCGGAGCAATTTCAGTAATTCCTCCAGCGACTTGGTCTTGATGGTATCGCTTTCGGAGAGCAGCTGGTCTGCCAGGTCGCGTTTTCGCTGGTGGAGCGCCTTGATCTTGTCCTCGATGGTGTGCGCGGTCTGGAGGTGGTAGATGGTCACCTTCTTGTCCTGCCCCAGTCGATGGGCGCGGTCGGAGGCCTGGTTTTCCACGGCGGGGTTCCACCAGGAGTCCAGATGGATGACATAATCCGCCTGGGTCAGATTCAGGCCCAGCCCTCCCGCCTTGAGGCTGATCAGGAAAACCGGCACGTTGCCTTCCTGGAAATTCTTCACGGCGGTGGTTCTTTCCCGCGTGGACTGACCGCCATCGAGGTACTCGTATTCGATGCCACTGGTGTCCAAGGCGTTGGAGACCACCGACAGGAATTTTACAAATTGACTGAACACCAAGACTTTATGCCCATTGGCAAGCACCTTCTTCAGCAACGTGAGGAAAGCCTCCAGCTTGGAGCCAGGGAGATGTTCGCCGCCAGGCACCAGGCTGGGATGGTCCACCGCCAGGCGCAGCTTGGTAATGCCTGCCAGCACGCGGATATGCCGCTGGCCTTCGTTCTCCTCGTGGTTTTCCAGGTCGCTGAGAATGCTAAGGCGGAGGCGATTGTAGAACTCGTGCTCTTCGGGCGACAGCTCGATGACATAGTCGATGTCCTCCTTTGGCGGCAGTTCGGAAAGCACCTGGTCCTTGCGGCGGCGCAGCAGGAAGGGGCTGACGATGTCGCGCAGGTGTTTGGCCGCCTCCTGATTGTCGTCATGCTCGATTGGCGCGGCGAAACGCCGCTGGAAATTCTCGCGTGAACCCAGAAGCCCCGGCAGGATAAAATTGAAAATGGACCACAGCTCCGAAAGGTTGTTCTCGACCGGCGTGCCGGTGGTCACCAGGCGAAAATCCGCATGGATTTCCAATGCGGCCCGCGAACGCTTGGCATGGCTGTTCTTGATGGCCTGCGCCTCGTCCAGCACCGCAACCCGCCAATGGACTTTCCGGAAGGCGGAATTCTCGCTCTGCAGAAGACCATAGCTGGTCACCAGGACATGTCCCGCCTTCAGGCGTTTGAACACCTGAATCCGGTTTCCGGGCCCGAAGGCGCTGCACTCCAGCGATGGCGCGAAGCGCTGCAGTTCGGAGAGCCAGTTCGCGCAGACCGAGGTAGGAGCCACGACCAGGCACGGCCCTTCTTTGGAGCAGGCGAGAATCAACGAGATGGCCTGAAGAGTCTTTCCCAGACCCATGTCATCCGCCAGACATGCTCCAGCGTGCGCACGGTCCAGCCGCGAGAGCCATACAAATCCCTCGCGCTGGTAGGGCCGCAAATCTGCATTCAGCTGCCTAGGGGCCGTGGGCACGATGTGCATTGCGGCGTCATACTCCCGCACCCATTGGAGGTATTCGGGCGAATCGCCATCAATGGCAAAGCCATCCAACTCCCCGGCGACAAACGGCATCAGGAACCGGCAGACCTGCAGACGCATCCCCGTTCCGTTCCCTTCGCTGGCCAGTTCCCCTGAGCGCCCCAGGTCCTCCAGCCGTTTACGCAGGCTGTCGGAGAGCGCCACCACCTGCCCGTCGCTTAGCTCCACAAAATGCTTCTTGTCCCCGGCGGCCTGAATCAACTCGCTCAGGCTGATGGTGGCGTCGGAGTCCTCCAGACGCGCCTCGCCGTCAATCGAAAACCAGGACTGATAGCTTTGCGTGCGCAGGGAGACATTGCCTAGACTCAGGGTGCGGCGGCACAGGAACCGCTGTTCCTCAGGCCACTGCACCCGGCAGCGGTCCAGCATTCCATGGAGCTGCATGGACAGCTCGTAGCATGCCGTTCCCTCCAGGAACCATTTCCAAGGTTCGCCAGGCTGCGTATTGGCCAGCCGAGGGCACTCCGCGACCAGTTCGGATGCGGCCTGTCGTTCGGCGGCGGGATTCCGGACAAGACGCGTCACCCGTCCCTGTCTATGACAAATCATTTCAATAGGCCCCTCGCCAGGCAAGTAGTAATCGTTGCTGGTCGGGAACGGCCTGACCAGCAATTCGACCCGCAGTCCGCGGTCCTGTGGAATCAACCGCAAGGTGGGGATGGCAGAAGTCGCGGCGGGCGTCATCTCCGGCAAAGGCAGCGGCGTCTCCGAGACCACTGTGAAATGCTGAGCCAGCCGGGTCAGGAAGGAGGTATTTTCAATGGCATCGGCAGGAATCTGGAAGTCATCCCCCAGCAATTCTCCCAATTTCCGCAGGGACGGGGAAAATTCATAGATGGCAATGATATCGCCGTTTTCAAGACACGGCAGGTAATTCCCCCGGGGAGGTGCCGCAGGTTGAAGCGCATAGTGCAATGCGGCGGCATTCCCGGTGACATGGACACGCGGTGATGCGGTCACGATGCTGACCGCGCGGTTGTCCGCGCTTTCCAGATATAGATGCGGATGGCCCGCCAGCGCCAGCAGGACCTGCGCCCAAGCCCCGCGTGTGGCGTCGATGTCCAGAACCGAATTCTGCCGCAGGAACTGCTCGACATTTCGAAGAGTGTCGCAGGCAAATTTGTCTTGCGGCATCAGCTCCACCCCGATGGTGCCCGCATCGGCGACCGTCTCCAGTTCCGCATAAGCATTTTTCTGATAATCCAGGAAACGTCGCCCTCTCGACCAATGGCCATTTTTACCCGCATGCTGCTCGATGGGACGCACGGTCATGACCCCCCGGGACGAGCCGTCGACCTTGACCTGCCACCCCAGCCGATGGATGCCGCGCAAGGGCAGGTCGGTCATGGCGCGGGCAATCTTCCCGTAGCGTTCCGACCAGCTGTTCTCATTGGGAATGCAATCCAGCAAAAACGGCAGCTGGCCGCTCCCGGAGGCATGAAAACGCGGTCCGGGAGGCAGATGCCGCGCCCCCAGCCGCTCCTGGAGCTCGGCGGCCTCCTCGGACAGCCAGCGATAACCGCCCTGCGATGCCGCTGCGGCGATTTCGGAAAGCAGCTGGGGCTGGTTCGCGGTCAAGTCGCCCGCCATCCAGTAATGCGCCACGCAGGCGAAAAAGTCCACCAGTGGAAGTGACGGCGACCAGTTGATGGACTCCGCTGGCCTCTCCGGCATGGAACGGCTCAGGGCAAGCTGTTCCAGCATCCGGTAGACCGTGCCGTAGGGCGTCTTTTCGCCGATGCCAAGCTGGGCATGCATCGCCGCCGTGGTCATCGACTCGGCGGTGTTGATCCGCAATTCCGCCAGCACCAGGAAAAGGCCGCCGATGGAACGGAAATAGGCATGATGGGAATCCGTCTCCCGACGAAGGCTTTCCAGGGCGCTGACAAATCGGCTGACCGCCTCGTCGTCCTTGGCGGTGATGAACCGCAGGCACGCCGCGCGGGTGACGCGCGGGGCGGAGCCATTCGGAAGGCGTTTCAGCAACTGGGGGATCACCGTCCAGTCCCCGCAGAGAATCGCATAGTCGATCAAGTTGCAGATTACCTGGGGGGGCATGGAGTCCTGAAGTTCATACAGCCGCTCCGCAAGGTGATGGACCGGGCGCAAGGCCAGCATTGCCGCAGGGAGGAATTGCCAGCCGCAGATGCTCAGGAAGCCCTCCGGCAGCTGCAAAAGCCACTCCTTGGGATCTTCCAGTAGGAAATCGAACCACCTTGTGGCATCAAAGTCATTTGCATAGAGGTTGCCGAGGACATTCAGGGAACTCTTCAGCAACGCGGTGTCCTGGGCGTAGAAGGCATTGCGGATGTCGCGTTGAAGATACTGGCTGCGCAGATGCTCCTTCTGATTCACCGCCAGCGGGCGCGTGGACGCCACGGCGCTGGCCAGCCCGGCATACTCCGGGCGCCTCAGCAACTCGCGCAATGCATCGCGTTGCAAAGGTTCCACCTGGTACAGGCCTGCTTCCGTTCGAAAAACCTTGCCATGCCTGACCAGCTGATCCAGCAATTCGCCGACCGCCTCGAAGCGGCCATAACGGAACACGGCGTATTGCGGCCCAGGCATCTTGGCAAGCAATGCATGGATTTCCTTTGCGGTGGCAGGCGGCTCAAGGACACCCAGAAGTTCCGGCAAAGCCCTGGCGAGTTCCTCAGTCAGGGGGATTGAGGTAAAACGTTTCGATGACATATTATCAATGCAACGCAGAGAAAGCGCGTCACGACGCGGGAGAAATGGGGAATGGGCTAATATAACCCATCCCCGCCCGATTTCTTCTTTGTTTTCTGAAGCAAATTCAAAAGTCGGTCTTCTAAAATGGACTCGGCTACCGCTTTTTCCGCAGGCGGGCAGCATAGGCACCATCGTGTCCAGCCGTCGGATAAATCTTTTCCTCAAGTTCCAGCGAATATTCCGGATGACGCTTCAGGAATCCCTGCACCTGCTTCGCATTCTCCTCCTCCTCGATGCTGCAGGTGCTGTAAACCAGACGGCCGCCGGAGCGCACCAGAGCGCAACTGCCCTCCAGAATCCGTTTTTGCTCCGCCACCAGTCGGCTCAGTTCCGCCTCCGCGAAATTCCATCGGACATCCGGTCGGCGTCGAATCACCCCCGTGTTCGAGCACGGCACATCCAGCAATAATCCATCCAGCGAGCCAGCCGGCAACTTCGGGCGCTCCGCATTCTGCTTCTCAATCCGAACATTCGGGAAGCCCGAAAGGTTTTCCCGCAATCGGGGCAGGCGTTGCTCCGAGGCGTCGCATGCATACAGAACACCCTTGCTGTCAAGAATTTCTGCCAAAATCAAGGACTTGCCGCCAGGTGCCGCGCACAAATCCGCGATGGTCTCGCCCGGATTTGCCTCCAGCATCAGCGGAGCCATCAGCGTCGAAGCATCCTGAAGATAATACTCCGCAGGATTGAATTCCTCCGATGACTCCGTTACGAATTCCATGACCTCGACCGGCCAGACCACGCTTGCGCCTCGGAAACATCCGCGCCGTCGTCCCGTGACCGCAGCCGGCTCCTTCAGCACCTCTGCGATTTCGTTCACCCATGCCTCGCCGTGGGCATTCTTCCAACGCTGGTAAAGCGCCTCTGGCAACTCGCATTTCACCGATGCCGGCGCATTGCCCAGCCACGGGTATTGCTGGGAATCATCCAATATCCTGCGGGCCAGCGCATTGACGAAATTCGCCTCGCCACGCGAGAAGCGCTTCTTCGCCTCATCAACCATCACAGATACCGCCACCGCAGATGGCAACGCATCCAGCGCCAGGCTCTCCGTCAGGCCCCATCGCAACAGCCATTTCAGCTCCGGGCGAATCTTCTTGCAGTGCGTCGCCACCAGCCAGTCAAAGCCCGCACGGTGGCGGTTCATGGTGAACCAAAGGTTCTTCACCAGCGGCGTGGCGCCTTCCAGCGCAACCTCGCCAGGATGCCGGCCACTGGTCGCTATCGTCAGAAAATCCCGCAGGCTACGCTGGGCTGTAGTCAGAACGCTTTGGTCTTTTTCCGGCTTCATTGTTTTGATGGAGTATAGTAAGTTCTCGTACCTGAATCATAATTTAATCACTATTGGAGAAACTCCCATGAAGAAACACCTAATCCTCTGCCTCTGTTTCGCCTTTTCCCTGACGGCCTTCACGCAACAGGCCTCACCGCGCGGCGGTGCCAACTCCGCCAACGCCCTGCTCCAGCAGGCGCTTTCCGCCGTTGCTGGGATGCAGGCAGACGTCAATATGCTGAGAGATGAGACAACACGGCTGAAGCTTCGGGTCGAGGCCCTTGAGCATGAACTGGCCGAACGCGACCAGAAAATCGCCCGTCTCGAAAGCCTCTGCGCCACGCAGAACAGCCAGATGCAGACACTGGAAAAGCAATGGAGCGAACGACTGGCGGCAATGGAGTCCGCCATCGCCGCGGACCGTGTCGAAATGCAGAAGAAACTCCAGCAGCTCGGCAAGGATTTGAGCAACGATCTGGCGGCTTTGAAGAAGCCGACGACGCCACCGGACGGCCCCGCCCCCAAAACCACCCCAAGCTACACCGGGCCGACCCGCGATCTGAAAGTCGAGTCCGGCGACACCGTCGGCTCGATTGCCAAGATGGTCGGATGCACCGTGCAGGACATCGTGGAGTTGAACAACCTGCGCTCGGCGGACAGCATCCGCGTCGGCCAAATCCTGAAGATTCCGGCCAAATAGGCGAGCACTGCCGAGTGCCACGGCATCCCCCGGCGCAGGAGGCTGGCAGATCGCTCTCAACCCGTCTAATCCATAAATCCCTGAATCAATGTCCGAAACCCAGCCCATCCAACCCCAGAAAGGGCACACCGGCTATGTCGCCCTGCTCGGGCGCCCCAATACCGGCAAGTCCACCTTCCTGAACACGATTCTGGGATGCCACCTGGCGGCGGTGTCCTCCAAACCGCAGACCACCCGGAAATCCATGCTCGGCATCTACAATGACACCGACTCGCAGATCATCTTCCTGGACGCTCCGGGCGTCCACCCGTATCATATCGCGCTGGACGAGGCGATGTCCGAGTCCGTCAACAAGGTGATGTCCGACGCGGACATCGTGGTCTGCCTTGTCGACCCCACCCGCGTCCCCGGACAGGAAGACGCGATGGTCGCCGAGCTGGCGGCGGCCTGCGCCAAGCCGGTCATCCTGGTTCTCAACAAGACCGACCTGAGCACGCAACAGCAGCGCCAGGCCAGCTTGGACTTCTACCACCAGAAGCTCCCGCTGGCCGACAGCTACCTGATGACCGCCAGCGACGCCTCCAGCGCGCAGGGACTGCTCGACCGCCTAAAGGCATTGCTGCCGATCGAGCTATATCTCTATGACCGGGAGGAGGTGGCGGTCGCCTACGAGCGCGACATCGCCGCCGAACTCATCCGGGAGACCCTGCTGGAAAAGCTTCACGACGAGATTCCGCACTGCATCGCCGTCACCGTGGACTCCTGGAAAAACATGTCGGAGAACGACATCCTCGTGCGCGCCACCTTGATTCTGGAGCGCGAGGCGCACAAGGGCATCGTGATCGGCCGAGGCGGCGCGATGATCAAGGCCATCCGTCGGGCCTCCCAGGCCAAGATTTCGGAGCTCTGCCAGGGGGCCAATATCATCCTTGAATTGTCCATCAAGATCATCCCAAATTGGCGAAAGCACAAACAATTCCTGAAGGACCTCCGGCTCTGGGAATAATTCCCAGGCTGCTGCGGATGGCGGACCGCCTTGTCGCACCGCCGCTATGCCTGGTCTGCGGCAATGCCATGGCGGAAGCGCCGGACGGCACCGCCGGCCTCTGCCGGTCCTGCGAAAATGCATTGCCGTGCATTCCGGAGGGACGCCGCTGCCAGCTCTGCGGCGGGGAGAACGACACCGCGCTTTCCGTCTGCCACGAATGCGCCACGACACCGCGGCCCTGGCTCTGCGGCGTGACCGCGTTCCCCTATCACGGCCAGGCCGGCGCCCTCATCCGCGAATATAAATATCACCGCGTCACCCCATATGCGCCCTATTTCGCCCGGAAAATCGCCCAGGCCTGGCAGGATTCGCAGCCGCTTCTGCATCCGGAGTGCGTGGTGCCCATCCCGCTGCATTGGCTACGACGGCTAAGCCGCGGGTTCAACCAGGCGGAACTGGTCGCACGGCACCTCGCCGCACTGCTTGGGGTCAGTTCCATCACGCCGTTGCGACGACGGCGCGCCACCGGTCACCAGGCCCGGCTGGACGCCGATTCGCGCATCCGAAACCTCCGGCGGGCGTTTGTCGTTCCGCCCCACGAAGTTTCAAGAATCGCCGGGCGCTCGATATTGCTGCTGGACGATGTCTTCACCACCGGCGCCACCCTCACGGCCGCCACCGAGATATTGCTTGCCGCCGGCGCCGCGGAAGTCGCCGTCGCCACCATTGCCCGGGCTTAGGCATTCCGACTCCAAGGCAATCACTCCCACGCCCGATGCCAAATCGACAGGCATTCCTTCTTTGAGTCCGAAAAGAAGGTATTGGAGCCGACCTTCGCCTCCCTCGTCACGCGGTATCCGGCATGGATCTCGCGATTCGGATCGTATGCCACCGCGCTGACAATCGCCAATCCGGCCTCGGTGAAGTCAAAGTTCGCCTTGATTTCCGTCAACAGGTTGAAATCCAGTGTCTCCTCCAGGGGGATGCCGTTCTCATGCCATTCCTGAAGCGCTTCGCGGATCAGCTCAAGTTCGGACGATCCCTCGTCAAGGCCAAGACGCAGACGGATGGACTCGTCGGACGCGGAAAAGACGGAGGGCTTTTTGTTCTGCCCGAAATTGTAGGTAATGCCCTGTGGTGGGATGATGCAGATTTCGTCCTGAATGACCATGCTCCAATTGGGCAGCCAGTAGAACTCCTCCTTGAACTGCATGGGGGCGTTGCGGGGAAGCGTTGGGAAGCCGGCGGCGGCATAGTCGTCGGCCTCGTATCCGTTCAGGCTAAGGAAGTCGTCTGAATCCGTATAATCCTTGAAGGCTTCCACGAAGTCGTCGATCTCCGAAATCCGGTCGGCGTCATCAGCCAAGTCCAGGCCCACCCGAAGGTCGCTTTCCAGGCTGGACACCTTGATGCCGTTCTCTCCGGACTGGAGGTAGACGACTGCCCCGCCGTTGTCGAAGAGATGCGGTCTGCCATCCAGCATCCATGGCTCGAAGTCCGCGTCCTCCCTCATCATGTCATTGTCGGTCTCCCCGAGAGTTCGATTGGAAAACAGCCGCCGGTCCGTGAGGTGCATCCAGAAGGCGGTCTCCGCCGCCGACTCCGCCTGGTAGCGCAGGAGGCCCTTCCTCGACACCATATACGACTCCCTGCTCACCAGCTGGCTTACCAGAATGATGTGAGAAATCAGCAGCATGCAGGCCGCCAGCACCCCCATGACCATCAACAGCGCCATGCCGCGCTCGCCAAAGGGAGTGGCCTGGGGCCCGAATTGATTCAAGCTGCGCCGTTCATGGTTCATCGTCGTTTTTCCTCATCCAGCGGCGTCCACTTGCCATAGCGCTCCCGGA
This sequence comes from Victivallales bacterium, assembly GCA_017417585.1. Classification (GTDB taxonomy): domain Bacteria; phylum Verrucomicrobiota; class Lentisphaeria; order Oligosphaerales; family Oligosphaeraceae; genus RGIG1601. Next base: position 6,149 of record JAFPYX010000053.1, on the reverse strand, counting down.
AGGAGTTACCCATGGTTCGCCGCATCCAGGCATGACTATGTCCGTCATTCCACACGACCTTCATCGCGATGGCCAGCGGCGCGTCCATCCGTTCGGAGTCGGCCGTCTCCCAATGGTCAAGCCAGAAGGCGCGATCCCCCCAGTCGCTTTCCGTGTCGTCGTTCCAATCCAGATAGAGGAACCGCACCTCGGCGATTCCCTCGGCCAGAAGGACGGTTTGGCTGCGATCGTAGACCTGGTTCCAGTCGAAGAAGGGACGGTCGGAGTATTTCAAGTAGAGCCTGCCGTCTTCCAGCAGGAATTCCGCGAACCGGATTCCGCCCTCGACTTCATCGTGGATGGGATGCAAATATGCCACGCGAAGGCCGTTGTAGTCTCCCACGATGAACGGGAAAGTCTGGTCTTTCTCATCGCCGTCGTCGCGCCAGACAAACGGGACAGTGTTGGACAGCACGGCGTCGATGGTGCGGTCCAGGTTCATCAGCTCGGCCATCCTGTTGCGTTCGCGGATGACCTGTTCCCAGCTTTTGCTGACATTGTGCGAATACGCGAAGAGCGCAAGTGCCACCAGCGTCGTGATGCTGACAGCGATCATCAATTCCAGAAAGGTGAAGGGCTGGCGGCGACGCATGGCTTATCTCCCGTTGCTGGCCGCCCCCAATGAGACATACCCCATATCCTCTTCCTTGAGGATCTTACGGATATTCTGTTCGGCGATGACCTCGCCATTCGCCTGAAAAACGGTGATATGGTATTCCCCCAGGCGCCATTCGCGGATGGATTCCAGCGCATCCTCGGGAAGTTCCTGTACATCATAGATTTCACAGGAGCATCCGTAGCCCTCCGGCAGCAGTCCGTCCGGCGGGGTCGCCTCCGGGCCGCACGCCAGGTAGAATTCCACGGCGTTGGAGAGGAGATGCTCGCCCAGCCAGCGGCGGCGCTCCCGAAGCATGTTTGCCCGGGCGGTGCCCAGGATGGCGATCGAGGCCGCCACGCTCATCCCGAGGATCAACGCGGCGATCATGACTTCCATCAATGTGAAAAATCGTTTTCTCAACACGGAAAAACCAAGACGAAATTCAAACCGGGTGCCCCGCCGATTCCTTCGCCGTAACAAGCGGCGCGGGCGTTGACCAAATAACGGCGGCGCAACGGAAAAATTGCGTCGCCGAAGGATTTACCGTTTGGCCGCCGGCTGACTCTATGCCTTGCAGAACGCCGCATATGCGGCCTCGTCCATCAAGGCCGCCAGATCCGCCGGGTCGGCCTTGTCGATTCGGCAGATCCACCCCAGCCCTTCGGGGTCGTTGTTCAGGGCGGAGGTATCTTTGTCCAGAACCACATTCACCTCTTTGACGATGCCGGAAACCGGCATGAAGACATCGGAGGCCGCCTTCACCGACTCCACGACACAAAGTTGCTCCTTCGCCTTGAGCTCCTGCCCGACGGTCGGCAATTCGATGAAGGTGATTTCCCCCAACTCGTCGGCGGCGTACTTGGTGATGCCGATGGTGGCGGTTCCGTCGGCCGCCACGTCAATCCACTGGTGTTCTTCGCTGTATTTCTTCATGGATTCCTTCCTGCTTTGTGAACTGTGATTATGAAATCGAACTGAAACGAACTCTTCCTGGTTCCCTGGTTCCAGTCATTTGGCCTTATGCCTCTGACCTCTAACCATCAACCTTTAATCTTTCCAGAAGAACCACCGCCTGTGCGGCAATGGCCTCGCCATTGCCAATGGCATCGAGTCCCTCGTTGGTCTTGGCCTTCACGGAAATCCGCTCCACGGGCACCCCGAACAACGCTGCGATGGATTCCCGAATCGCGGGAATCATGGGCGCCAGCCTGGGCCTCTGGGCGATCACGGTGCTGTCCAGATTGACCAACCGCCAGCCCTCCAGCCGCGGGTCGGCCAGCACCCTCCGGAGCAACTCCCGGCTGTCCGCGCCGGCGAATTCCGCATCCGTGTCGGGAAACCACTGTCCGATGTCGCCTAGGGCCAGCGCCCCCAGCACAGCATCCGTCACCGCATGCAACAGCACGTCCCCATCCGAATGCCCCAAAAGTCCAATGTTGTCGGGGGCGGCTATTTCGACACCGCCGAGCAGCAGGCGGCGGCCCGTCGCGAGCCGATGGATGTCATATCCCTGTCCGATACGCAGACCGTTCATTCCTCCGTCACCTCGGCGATGATCTGTGCGGCGGCATTGCGCATGAGTTCCCGCAACGCCGCCTCCCGTGCCGTCTCCAAGTCGGCAAGCGTCGGAAAATCCGCCTCGGAGTTCACCTTCCCCTCCCGCAGGATCCTGCCATCGGGGGCGGCCAGGCGATATTCGGCACGGATTTCCATCCGGAAGACGACGGTCTGGTAGGCCGCGTCGGTATGGTCGTGGTCATGCTCGGCACGCAATTTGGCGCGAGAGACACGGGACTGCTCCAGCCCGCTGACTTTCGTCTCCAGCCGTGCATCGCCAAAACTGGGTTTTGCCAAGGTGACTCCAGGCGTCTGCATCAGGCACTCCGACAGGGAATTGCGCAACAGTCCCTCCAGCGCGGCCTCGCCCGTGAGGTTTTCCACCGGCATGACCTCGATGGCGCGGCAATCCGCCAGCAGGGTAGTGCCGAAGTGATAATGGCTGCAGGAGGCGCAAAACCAGAAAATCGCCACAACCAGCGTCTTTGCCGCAGCAAGGGTCGAGATGCGCCACCGGCCGGAAATGAAGTGCATGAACCACATCGATGTTTTCCAGAAGAAGAAGCCTGAAAGGGACTATTGAATGGAGGAGGGCCTTGACTCTGCCGCATCCTCGGGGAAATGCTGCTCCAGGAGCTCGCGCACCCGTGAAATGACATCACTGTCCGGGTAATTTCGCTGGATATCCAGCAGATAGCGCCGTGCCACTTCGGGACGGTAGTGGTATTTCACAAGGTAGAATTCCGCCCTTTCCAGCAGTCGTTTCGCCTCGTCGTTCTGTCCGCGCGTCAGGATTTCAGTCACCTGGCCGCGGCGTGGGTCGGCAGGGGTGGCCAGCTCCAGGAAAGTCCGCGCCTCCCGGATGGCGGCGCGAGAGAGTTCGCCATCACCATCGGATTTCGCGGCCAGGCCGGACAGGCATTGCGCCAGAGCAAGCCGGACATCCGGATTGCGCGGCAGAAGCTTGATTGTCTCCTGGTAGAGCTTCACCGCCGCCTCGGACTGGCCATCCGCCTCCAGCTTCTTGCCCAGCACCAGCCGGTCTGCAAGGGATTGCTCCCCCCCCGGCTGGCAGGACACGATCAGCTGGTAGATTTCGATGGCGGTGCCGGGGTCCGGGAAGTGCAGCAGCGTGCCGGTGCCATGCTCGAAGTAGTCCGCAAGTTCCCTCATCTGCTCCAGCGCCGTATGAAGCGGAATGAAGAAACGGTAGTTGTTGACCAACTCGAAATAGACCTCTTTGGCACGGCGGGACTTCCTGCCCAGCAGGAGGTTCTCCGCCTCCAAGAACATATATCCCGCGCGTTTTTCAGAAGTACTCTGCGCGGCGGCGGCACGGCGATACCAATCCGCCGCCTTGATGTATTTCCCTGCATCCGCGTATTGGCGTGCCCGCCGCACCATCTCCTGCTCCTTCTCCAGCTCCTCGTAGTCCGCCAAAGGCTCCAGCGAGGACTCCTGCGCCCTGGACGGCATCGCGCCAAGGAAAAAACAAATGAACAAGATGGCCAGTAAAATCTTCATGGAGAAATTATCTTAATGTGCAAGGCAACTTGAAATGCCGGGAAAGGCACCTCCCCCTAGTCGTTTGTAGTTTGTATAAGATAATACGGGGAAGCGAAAATGGTTGCTGGAATGATGAAAACAAAAAAGATTCGCCTTTTCGCCATCTCCAATGCCGTCAATCCGGAAATGGTTTCCAGGGGCGTGGCGCGGTTTGAACAAATGACTGGAATGGAAGTCCTTCCATGGGATTCCACGCCGGCCGGCCCACGTCATTTCGCAGGCGGGGACCAAACTCGTGCCGCAAATTTCAACGCATTGCTTCAGGAAACGGAGCTGGAGGGGCTGATTGCCATCCGAGGCGGCTATGGCGCCACGCGCATCCTCGAGAAGCTTGATTTCGAGGCGCTGCGGAAAAACGGCTGCTTTGTCTGCGGCTACAGCGACGTCACCGCGCTTCTGCTGGCCGCCTGGCAGCACGGCTGCACGCGACTCATCCACGGCCCCATGATGCAATCCAGCTGGGGGGCCGAACTGCCGGAGACCGCCATCCGGCTTGAAACCGACAGCTTTCTCCAAGTACTGAACCATCATGAGAACCTCCTGCCGTCCTGGGCAGGAGGGGAGGTGCTCCAGCCAGGAGAAGCCTTTGGGCCATTGATTGTCATGAACCTGACGCTGTTGGACGCCATGCTCGGGACGCCTTTTCTGCCAAGCCTCGCAGGTGCCGTGCTCGCCCTGGAAGATGTTTCCGAACCCGCCCACGACATCGACCGGAAGCTGAATCACCTTAGGCAGACCGGCATCCTTTCGGAAATCAGTGGACTGCTCTTCGGGAAATTCACCAGCGCGGAGGATTCGGAGTTCCTTCCCGAAATCCGACGGGAATACGCGGCGTTGGTCCGCGGGCCGGTCCTGGAGGAAATCGCCTTCGGGCATTGCCATCCAGGCCTGTCGTTGCCGTTCGGCGATGCCGTCCAGCTCAACGTGGCTTCCGATGGATTCCAGTTGACGTGGTAACAAGCGAAAGTCAAAAACTTAATTCGCGAATTAGCCCCCTGTGGTGACGAGCGTCACCACAACGCATTCCGGCGGCGAGACACCGACGTTACATGCTTTACACCAATCACAAATTCAGAAATTTGCATTATATTAAATGTGGTTAATTATTTAATTTTTTCAAATCTTTTTTAAATCTTAACTTTTCAGCATCGGGAAACAAAATGGGTATAGCATCACTTGTCATCGGCATCATCGCGGCTATCATGGGTTTCATTCCCTGCATCAACTGGTTTGCCCTGGTGCCTGCCATCGTTGGCGTAATTCTGGGAGCTTGCGGTATCGGTTCTGCAAAGAAAAACAACAAGCCGAAGGGTGTCGCCGTGGCTGGTCTGATTCTAAATATTGCTGCAGTTGTTTTAATCACCATCTGGTCCTTGATCTTTGCCTTTGCCCCCACCATAAAAAACATGGCCGCACAGTCGGTAGTTGAAAATGCTGGCAACAGTTCAACAACCAACGCTATTCAGGACCGGGAACTGCGCTTCATGTACGTCCAAGGCAAAATCTTGGGCGAAGCCGTCAAGACGGCCGTACCGAACGCGAAAAAAGTGGCCGTGCTGGTGGATCCCATGCTTGTCTACGAGGCGAATGGCGAAAAAAAGGCCACGCCCACCGAGGACGAGGTTCTGAAGGCCCTGCGGGACGCGCTCCCCGGCGTGGAATTCATCATCGTCTGCAAGCCCATGAAGAAGATCGAGGTTCCGAAGCAGAGGATGCCCGACGGCACGGAGGCGGACATGCCGTTCATGCCGGACACCATGCTCACCAGGGCGGATTTCATGCAGATTTCGAAGGAGATCAAGCAGGCGGATGTCTTCATCGCCACGACCTTGCTCCCCATGGGCGTTCCCTTGAAGCAAACCCTGGGGCAAATCAAAGGCGTGAAAGTCGCCTTGGCAAATACTGGATCGCTGAACGAACTGTCGGAGGTCTTTGAGGGCGGAGACCAGCTGATTGCCGTGGTCGCCTCCAAGAACTCCGCCGACTACAACCAGGATCCGGCGCGTGACGACAAGAAGGCGTTCGACCAGCGCTATGTCCTTATCACTCCCAGCAATTATCGGCAGAAAATCGCCGAGGCGGAGAAATTGTACTGATCTTTCCACGCTGAATCTGCGAATTCATGTCGGCTTGCGGACTTCATCAAAGTCCGCAAGCTTTTTTTAACCTGAATCCTTGATTCTTGTAAAAATACTACCTCAACCAGTGTCGATAGAATATGACGTGATCGTATCTCCAACCATCTATGCGTGAGTTTTCCATTTTTTTATAATAGAAACAGTCATTTTCACCGTTTTTCCGCTTAACAATCTCATCTTCTCCCTTGAAATATTTCTTGTTATTATTATATTTATAATAGTTACGAGTTTTCTTCAAGGAGACGCCGATG
>JAFPYX010000052.1 GCA_017417585.1 Victivallales bacterium | reverse complement strand
TTCTCCATACCTGTCAGACGATTGAGCCAGACAACAAACCCGGCTGGTACATACTGACGGTTCCTGAAGCATCTCCAGAACGAATTGTGCCATGGGTATTTGCACAAAAAGGAGAGGCTGTTCCTTTGTCGCCGAACGGGCTTGTCGAGGAGGTCAGAAAACAGGAGCGGCATCTGGCCAAGGCCATCGGAGCAATCTGACGCTCCTGTTTCAATACATTCTATTCTTCAACGGCATTTCAGGCATAAAGAACCGTCATCTTATATAAGTTGTCTCGCCTTGGACAACTCGCTCCACCTGCTGTCAGACTATCCGCGAAACGAGGATTTCCGTTTCTTCCCGTGCCGCTTTGGCGATTCACTGTGCAGACCGAAGAATCCGCCCATACCTTATTCTATTTACCGTTGCACACCTTTTCCGCCTCGGTCTTTCGTCTCCCTGGCGTCCAGGGCTGGCCAACCTTTTTTCGTCCTGACCTTCGGCATTGAACTCGAGTACGAGAACATCACCCGCCAGCGCATGGCCGAGGCCATTCAGAGCGTGGTCGGCGGCACAATCCGCCACGGCGGCCCCCACAACAGGTGGTCTCGGGGTTGCCGAACATCACGCCGATCTTCTCGCGTATCTGGTTGGTGAAGATGACGCAGGTGTTCGTCCTGGCGACGATGGAGGTCAGCTTGCGGAGCGCCTGGCTCATCAGGCGGGCCTGCAGGCCGACGTGGCTATCGCCCATCTCGCCCTCGATCTCCGCCTTCGGCACGAGGGCGGCGACAGAGTCCAGGTTGGACTTCTGGTGTAGGGCTTGCCCTACATTCAGAGAATGTGGCGTCCTTCGGGCGGAAGATTCTCTCGAATATAGCCGAATTTGGCTTCTCTTGGGAGGGCTGAAAACGGAACAGAGAAAGCCGCCTAAACGCCTTGTTTACGGCAGGTTAGCGCAGAAACAACAAGCCCTCAAGACCACGGTAGGACTTGAGGGCTGATGGAAAATGGATGGTCGGAGCGGTGGGATTTGAACCCACGACCTACTGCTCCCAAAGCAGTCGCGCTACCAAGCTGCGCTACGCTCCGCCGAATGGGAATGAGTTTTAATATATTGTCAAAAACCAGATGTGCAACTTGGATTTGTGCAGATTTGAGGATTTCCTGGAGGAAAATAGAAAAAGCAGGGGAAGGGAGTAAGGTCTATTTTAGGCAAAGACAGAGAAGTGCCACCATGCCGAAAAGGAGACCGATTCCCTTGCGTCGGTCGATTTTCTCCGTGAGAAAGACGACGCTGAGCAACAATGTGCCAAGAAAACTCATCTGCGCAATGGGCGTGACGACACTCGCCTTGCCGTACTTGTTCATCGCAATCATAAAATAGAGAATGGCTCCAACCAGCACGCCAGAAATCAATCCGAGGCAGACAGTCCCCCGATCGGGCCAGGAAATACGTCGTTCCTTCCAAAGTGCATAGAGCAGACCGCCGAACACCCAGAAGAAACAGGTGAGAAGATTGATGGCATTCTTGTCGCCGCCGTTGTCGACACCCATCTTGATGGAAATGGTCATTCCGGCTCGAATCAAAGATGCGATAATCACCAATATCAGCCCCAGTCTCGCGGAACGCCCCGCCTGGTTCTTCTCTACGCGCGGCATGAACAACAG
>JAFPYX010000051.1 GCA_017417585.1 Victivallales bacterium | reverse complement strand
TACCGATGAACCGTTAAATAATATCTGTTTAAATACTTAATAATAAACATTTTAACAATAATTTTTGCAACCATGCAAAGTTTTGCCCAAGCAGCTCTTTGTGCCAGCGACGCGGAAGACGTCACCGTTTTCCGGCTGTCATCCACCTGGAAATTCTCAATGGTGTCGGTGCTGTCCGGCCCTAGTCCCAATCTGAAGGTCCCCTCGCCCGCCGCAATGACCGCCATGCACACCGCAGTGGAGCCGCAGCAGGACGACCACGACTGGAGCGACTATCAGGACAACACGGGCGCAGGATGGGAAAAGCAGGGTGCGGAAAATCCCCTCGGTCTTGGAGTGCTGCGCCAGCGGATTCATACGCCGGACCTGACCTCGCAGGCACACTGGTATTTGGTCATTCCGGGCGTGGACGAGGACGTCTGGGCATACATCAACGGCGAACTCGTTGCCGAGCAGTCCTGGGATAATACGGGGATGGCTCCCGACGACCTCTGGAACTACCCGCTAGTCGCCGAAATCACCGGAAAGCTTGCCTCGGGCACGGATGTCCTACTGGCGCTGGGCATCTTCAACCGTGCGGGGATGGGAGGGCTTTACACATCAGTCTATCTGGTCGGTTCCGACCGCGAACTGACAGCCGGCGAAGCCGTGACAGCCCTTTCCGACGGGAATCCGTATGGCTACGCCACGCTCTTCCGTCGCAAATTCGCCGCCAGCGACCAGACTGGCAAACTCGTGCAGGCCGTGCAGGACAACTGGACGCCTTACCGGAAAAGCGTCCTTGAGAAACGCAAGAGCTATGATGTCAAAGTGATTTCCTATGGCGAACATCCCCAGCAGGAGATCTACCTGAGCATCCCGAAACAGAAGGGCGAGAAGCCCTTCCCCGTGGTGGTCTGGTACCACGGCGGCGGTCTCACCGGCGACGGCTCGGACGCACCCACGCAGCTCTGGAATGGCCTGATGGTCATCGCCGAGGTGCGCTACCGCACCTCCGGCGTGGAGTTCACCGCCCTGGACTGTCTGGAGGACGCCGGCACGGCATTGGCCTGGGTGCTGGACCACCTGGAGGAACTCGGCGCCGACCCGGCCGCCGTCTTCATCGGCGGCATTTCCGCCGGCGGATGGCTCTCCGCCATGATAGGAATGAACCCGAATCTGCTCGCCATCCACAACCACTCCTACCATGAACTGGCGGGGCTCATCCTCGTGACCGGCCAGATGACCACCCACTTCCAGCTGAAGCATGACTTGGGCTACAAGCGCCTGGGAGCCACACCCGTCCTGGACGAATATGCGCCGATCTACTGGATCGCGCCGGATGTCCCCCCGCTGGTCTGCATCACCGGCAGCGACGGCTATGACATGCCGGGGCGCCCCGCCGAAAACGCCTACATGGTCCAGATGCTCAAGACGTTCGGACATCCTGACGCGACCCACATCGTGCTGGATGGCTTCACCCACGCCGCCACCGGACAGAACTGCGGCTATTCCGTCCTGCAATTCATCACTCGAATCCTCAATCAGAAATAGACTGCCCGATGCCTCAAAACGACTCCAAGCAATTATCCTACAGCCTAGTCGATTACATCGAGGCCATCCACACTCTGACCCGGCTTCATGGACACGCGCATACCAAGGACATCGCGGAACGGCTGAATGTCAAGATGCCCTCCGTAACCACAGCCTTGCGACAACTCAAGGCGCGCGGACTCATCAACTACAACACGCACTACCCCGTCGAACTGACACCAGACGGCCTGAAAATCGCCGAACGCATCGCCAAAAGCCACCAGACGCTGGAGGACTTCTTCCTGAAGGCCTTCGCGTTGGCGCCGGATACCGCGCACTTCGTCTCCAGCAGCATCGACCACATCGTCAATGACGACATCGTAAAGCGCTTCATCATCCTATGCAACGCGCTGGAGAAGCGCACGGACTGCAAGCCGCTGGCCGTCTATCTTACCGAGGCGATGCAGTTGCTTAACGACCACCCCGGCGACACCTACGCGCCCGCCACCGAACTGCCGCCAGGCACCCGCTGCGTCTTCGCGTGCGCCAGCAAGAACCTCGCCGACGCAGAAGAACGCCTGGTTAAGCTGGGCCTGACCCCGGGCAAGACCGTGCGCATCGGGACTTTCTCATTGGACGGCAGCATGTTGTCGCTGATGACAGGGGACGATGCGCACCGCCTCGACCTCCCTGTCGCCGTAGCGGAGAATCTCTGGATGCGGGAGCTTCCCGAAACCGCCCGAAATGCGACCTGACACCATGGGCACCGGTCTTCGTTTCCATTCCAAAGATGGCTGGAATGGCCTGGCCACCGACGAACTCTGGCAACAGGAATTTCAGCGTCTGGACGACTGGCTGAAAGGACACCCCGGCAAGACCGTGGTCAGCTATCCCAGTCGCGAAGTACGCCGCGTCGAGACCCCGCATGGCGTCATTTACCTGAAGTACATTCGTGCGCTGACGGACGCCGGCCTGGCGCATCAGGAGTGGTTCTCCTGGGCCAAATGGGTCTTTCGCCCTTCGCGTGCACTGGCCACCTGGCGAATTTCACAGAAACTGCTGGCCGCCGGTTTCGCCTGCCCGGTGCCAGTTCTCGCCGCCCGAAGACGGCTCAAGGGCTATCCGAATGACATCTTCGCGTCCCTGGAGATCCCGCGGCCTAATCTCTGGGACGAGCCGGGGGATGTGACCGAACTGGTCCGCATCCTCGCCGAGGAGACTGCACGTTTCCATGAAGCGGGATTCGCACATGGCGACTTCATCCTTCGGAACCTGTGCCTGAATCCATCCACACGGCATCTCATCTTCTTGGACAACGACCGCACCTGGCGTCCTTTGCCCCCCTTCCGCGGCCACTACCAACGCCGCAACCTCGCCCAGATGGCATACAGCCTGCTTCGGCGCTTCGAGGACGTCGCGGTCCCGCATGCATTTCTGCGGGAATACCGGTGCCTTGTCCCTGCCCTTTCCGAACGTGCCGCCGCAAAGATTCTTCGGGGTGCGGAGACGCGCCTGGCGCATCGAAAAAAGACCTGACACAAGCCAATCTCACCTTTTTGGTGGCGAGAACCGTGGGACGCGGGACGTAGGTGGGACGCGGGTCCTGACCACAGCCATAACTTGCTAATTGCTAATTCGAATGTTCCAGCTTTCCTCTCCTATCCTGTCCAACGAATGCCTCCACGGGGCATACCACCGGCTCACCATTGACCTGGGGGAACTGGCGCAAGCCGCCCGTCCCGGTCAATTTGTCCAAGTTCAAATCCCTCAACTGGAAGGACACATCCTGCGCCGCCCTTTCAGCATTTGCGACGTGGACGGTACGGTGATGACGCTGGTGTACAAGACCGTCGGGGTCGGCACGGCTGCACTTGCCGATGTACGGCCCGGCACCGCCTTGGACATTCTGGGGCCTTTGGGACACGGCTTTGCGGAATTGCCCGATGACCGGCCATGTGTTCTGCTCGGTGGCGGATATGGCTGCGCGGCGATGCTCTTCTGCGCACACTGGGCAGTCGCCCATGGCAAACCCGCGCCGCTTGTTCTGCTTGGTGCTCGTTCCCAGGCCGACATCCTCTTGGAGGAAGACTTCCGCCATCTTGGATGTCAAGTAGGCATTTCCACTGACGATGGCTCATACGGAATGCCGGGCCGCATCACCGTGCTTCTTCAATCCGCACTGAAACGCCAGCCTAATGCCTGGATGGCCGCCTGCGGCCCCAAGCCGATGCTCAAGGCCGTCGCCAACCTGGCGGAACAATTTCCGGACTCCGCTTGCCAGGTAAGCCTGGACGAAATCATGTGCTGCGGAGTCGGCGCATGCTTCGGATGCGTCATCAAATGCAAAGCTCTCGACACTCCGCAGGGATGGTGCTACAAACGCTCTTGCGCGGACGGACCGGTCTTCAATGGCAGCGAGATTGATTGGGATGGCTGATTCCCGTTTCACGGCAGACGGTACTTTCTTTTCACAAACTGGGAAAATTGTAAAATCTTTTCCAAATCTGTCAATAAAAATCCAGTGTCATGCGTTATCTTTGCGGACTGGTTTGGTTACAGTCCATGGATAAAGCTTAATAATTTAAGGACAAAGGTAAACTATCATGATTTCCGACAATGATACCATGAAGCTCTATATGCAGAGCATCGGCAAGTATCCATTGGTCACGCAGGAGGAGGAGGCCAAGTTGGCCAAGCGCATCGCGGCCGGCGACAATGAGGCGCGCGACCAGCTCATCAGCAGCAATCTGCGTCTGGTGGTTAAGATCGCCCATGACTTCAAGGGCCTGGGCTTGCCGTTGCTGGACCTCATCAGCGAAGGCAACATCGGCCTCATGCGGGCGGTCGAGAAGTTCGACCCATCGAAGGGCGCCAAGCTCTCCAGCTATGCAGCCTGGTGGATCAAGCAGTCCATGCGCCGTGCGCTGGCCAACCAGGCACGCACCATCCGGATTCCCGTGCAGTCCGCCAGCAAGATCGGCAAGATCCAGAATGCGAAGGCGAAGCTCACCCAGAAGCTGGGCCGTGAACCCACGGACAAGGAAATCGCCAACGAAATCAACCTCACCGAACGCACGGTCTCCGGGCTGCGACAAGGCAAGACCAGCACGATCTCCCTCTTCGACCCCATCCAGAACGGCGCCGAGGGCGAATTCAAGGACATCATCGCAGACGAGAAGACAGCTTCGCCCAATGACCTCATGCGCGACGACGAGACGCTCGAAGTGATGATGCAGCTGGTCAACAAGCTTCCCGACCGAGAGCGCGTCATCCTCCAACTTCGTTTCGGTCTGCCCCGCGATGACGGAAAGGTCGAGAAGCCCAAGACGCTCGAGGAGGTCTCCCGCTCCATCGGGCGAACCCGTGAACGTGTCCGCCAGATTCAGAACCAGGCCCTGGAGACTCTCCGGAACGCCCTTGAGGAACAGAAGTCCATCGAGGAATCCACACGTGAAAATGCCGACGAGGATGACGATTACTAGCCCAATCGGGTTGCAGAATCGCTTCGTGGATTTATAGTACGCACTATTGCCAATCTTTGTTTCACCTTTCAGCATACGAGGTAAATACCATGTCCGTCCATCCCAGTCTGCGTACCAAAGGCGCGGTCAGCGAAAAGCGCAATGTCCTGAAACGCCACGAACGCGTTGACAAACTCAAGAAGGAAGGCCGTTTCCATGACGGTGACAAGGCCTGGGGCCTCCCCAAGACCAAGCCCGAGGACTAAGCCGCTTCCACGCTCTTCTCGACTTTGAAGACTGCATCCACTTCTCCTCGGGGGAATGTGGATGCGCTTTTTTTTACGTCGCATCTTTTTCTAGCAAGCCAATTGTATTTCCATAAGAGATTGCATTATGTGGGATTATACTGACAAGGTCAAAGACCATTTCCAGAACCCGCGAAACGTCGGCATCCTGGAGGACGCCGACGGCATCGGCGAGGTCGGCAACATCATCTGCGGCGACGCGATGAAATTGTCGGTAAAGCTGACCGAGGACAAGAAACGGATTGCGGACGCGCGTTTCCAGACCTTCGGCTGCGCCTCGGCAATCGCCTCCGCCTCCGCCCTGACCGAACTTCTGAAGGGCAAGACGGTCGAGGAGGCCGCGAAGCTGACCAACCAAGACATTGCGGACTATCTGGGCAGCCTCCCCGAAGCCAAGATGCACTGTTCGGTGATGGGAATGGAGGCCTTCCAGGCCGCCCTCTCCGACATCCGCAAGAAGCACCCTGAATACCAACTGCCCGGCACCAACGAGCCGGAGGGCATGGACCGCGTGGTCTGCCAGTGCTTCAATGTCACCGAAGGCAAAATCCGCGAAGTCATTCGTTTGAACCACCTCAAGACCGTCGAGCAGGTCACTGCCTACACCAAGGCCGGCGGCGGATGCGGAGGCTGCCGCGAGGAAATCCAGCAGATCCTCGACAACGAGCTGGCGCACGAGCATCTTGACCACGAGGCGAAGGCCATTCAGACGCAGGTTGCAACACTCGCCAAAAGCGCCGCAGAAACCGTCAAGGAAAATGCCGGACCGCTCACCCCGTTCCAGAAGATGCGGCTCATCCAGCAGGTCTTCGACGCTGAAATCCGCCCGGGGCTCAAAGCCGATGGCGGCGATGCAGAACTCGTTGATGTGAATGGGGATAAAGTCCTGGTGAAACTCCAGGGACGTTGCGCGACCTGCGCCATTGCCGACAAGACCATCGAGCATTGGATTGAGGCGAAACTCCGTGAGCAAGTCTCCCCCGCCATCACAGTCACGCAAGTGCAGTAATTGTCAAGAATTGTCATAAATTGTCCATCCATGTCTAATTCTGTCATTTATCTGGACAACAATGCCACGACCGCCGTGGCGCCGGAGGTCTTCGAGGCAATGAAGCCTTTCCTGACCGCCGAGTACGCGAACGCATCCAGCATCTATCCTTTTGCCAGCGAACCACTCCACGCAATCGCGAAGGCACGCGGTCAGATGGCATCGCTACTAGGGTGCACACCGGATGAGGTCATTTTCACCAGTTGCGGCAGCGAGTCGGACAATGCCGCACTGCGCAGCGCAATCAAGACCCAGGCGGGTCGGCGACGCATCCTCACCACGGCGGTAGAGCATCCCGCCATCCTCAACACCTGTCGCGACTTGGTCAAATATGCCGGCATCCACGTGGACTATCTCAGCGTGGACAAATTCGGTCGCATCGACCTGGACGAGGCGAAGGCGCTCATCTCCGAGGACACCGCGCTGGTCAGCGTGATGTTCGCCAACAACGAGATCGGCAACCTCTATCCCATCCGTGAACTCTCGCACCTTGCACACGAGAAGGGCGCCCTCTTCCACACGGACGCCGTTCAGGCGATCGGCAAGGTCAAGATCGACTTGTCCAACGACCTCAAGGACGTGGATTTCCTCTCGCTCTCCGGTCACAAATTCCACGCGCCCAAAGGCATCGGCGTCCTCTTCAAGCGCCGGTTCGCCCCCTTCGCCCCCTATCTGACTGGCGGGCACCAGGAACACCAGCTCCGCGCCGGCACCGAAAATGTCGCCTACATCGCTGGTCTCGGCAAAGCCGCCGAACTGGCCGCAATCAACCTTGAGGAGGAGAACACCCGCGTCAAGGCACTGCGTGACAAACTTCAAGACGGGCTGCTTGCCACCTGTCCCGATGCCGCCGTGAATGGCGACCTTGAACACCGTCTCCCCAACACCGTGAATATCGGCTTCAAATATATCGAGGGCGAGGCGATTCTGCTACGACTCTGGGACCGTGCGCACATCTGCGCCTCCTCCGGCTCCGCCTGCACTACGGGTTCCTTGGAGCCTTCCCATGTTCTGCGGGCGCTGGGACTGGACTACAAGTCGCTTCATGGCAGCATCCGCTTCAGCCTCTCGCACTACAACACCGAGGCCGAAATCGACCGCGTGCTGGAAGTCGTCCCGCCGGTCATCCGCAACTTGCGCGACCTCTCGCCCTTTGGAAGAAGTAAGGTTTAAAGGGGAAAGTTGGGCCTGGAGACCTGAGGTCCTGAGTCCTGAGACCTGAGGTCCTAAAGACTAACCTCTAACCTTTAACCTCTAACCTTTAACCTT
>JAFPYX010000005.1 GCA_017417585.1 Victivallales bacterium | reverse complement strand
GCAACGTTATACTGTACCGCTTTTGCCCCGCAGTTCGTCATAATGCAGCCTCCTCTGCGTGAGGAAATTAACGGCGACTCCGCATTTCCTAATAAAGAACTGTCCCAGGGTCCAGGGGTCGTCCAAAGACAAATTCGATTTCGAATTCATCCCCACGGCGATTGGACTTCACTATCCGCACTCTGAAGACCACCGTTGAAGTGTTCCCGTTCAATGCGACCCTTTTTTCTGGCGTGTTAAGTGTCAAATTCCATAATCGTCTGAAATCCCGCCTCAGACCTCCGCATCCGCACTTAAGAGGATATTCAATTATCATAAAGTCCACCATCGCTGAAAAACCCAAGACATGCCACTCTACATCATGCCGCTCTGGATTGTCAAAAGGAAGTCGCTCCTTGCGCCATTCATATATGCAACAATTGACTCCGGCCACGACAAATTCGTATTCGCCCGAAAAATGCAGTTCCCACTCGCGATCATTTAGCCGATCCACATTGAGAGAAATACCGTCCTTTGTGCATTGGCCATTGAAAAAAGGCTCTGGCACCCTGAGGTTGACACATCCGCAAAACACCAATATGAATTGAAATAACATCATTCTATGATACGCGCGTGCAGGTTTCCAGCGCAACACCCTGGGATTTGTCGTGTGACCTGACGGTGCCATGAAGTTTCCAGCGCCCAAGTTTTTTTCGCTAAAAAGGGGGTTGAAAAAGTCAGGCGTCGGCTGTATGCTTTCTTGCAAACGAAAAAACACAAGGAGGCAGCAATGGCCGCAAAGAAACAACGGAAGGCCCCACCCGGGGTTCCGAGGTACCACCGCCTGACGGAAGAAAAGCGTATCATAATCGAGACGCTTTGTAAAGAGGGGTGTTCGGGCCGCCACATCGCCGGGAGACTGGGGTGCAGCCCGTCCACGGTGGCGCGGGAGCTGAAGCGCAACGCCAGCGGGAGGGGCTACCGGCACAAGATGGCCCAGGGCAAGGCCGACCACCGAGTGAGGGAGAAGGCCGCGGCGCGCCACAAGATGACACCAGAGATGTGGGAGTTCATCAAGGCAAAGATGCGCGAGGGCTGGACCCCGGAACAGATCGAGGGGCGCTGCAAGCGCGACGGCACCCCGATGGCCAGCAGGGAGACCATCTACAAGGAGTACTACGGGCGGCAGAAGCTCGCCCTCGCCGGCAAGTCGGACGAGGAGCTGCCCCCGCTGACGATGCGCCGGAAGAATCGCAGGGCGCGCGACAGGAACGCCAAGAAGTACCGCAGCGCCGGGCGCGGCAAGATACCGGGCCGCGTGGACATCGGCGAGCGCCCGAAGACGGTCGAGAGCCGCGCACGCATTGGGAACCACGAGGGAGACCTCATCAACGGGCTGCCCGGCACGGGCAACCTTGTCACGGTCGCGGAGCGCATGACGCGCTTCGTGCTCTTCGCCCACGTGGCGACCAAGGAGGCTGACGCGGTGGCAGGGGCAATCATCGGACTGCTCGCGGGCCTGCCCAGGAGCTTCCTGAACACCCTGACATTCGACAACGGAAAGGAGTTCGCGAAGTTCGGGCAGATCAGGCAGGCGCTCGG
>JAFPYX010000050.1 GCA_017417585.1 Victivallales bacterium | reverse complement strand
CGCCTCGCCGCCGCGGGCGCGGGGTTGGAGGTCCACGAGACGCTCTACTGGGTCAAGAACGCGCTGGTGCTGGGCCGCTTCGACTACCAGTACCGGCTGGATGCCCGGCGCAGCGCACCGCTGATTCAACGACAGGAGCCCTCAAGTTCGACAAGCCGCGCCGCAACGACGTGCATCCCTCGATGAAGCCTGTGGAGATGCTGGTCTATCTCGTGAAGAACAGCTCGACACGCGGCGACGTGGCGCCGGTGGACGGCGAATGCAGGGAGCTGCTCAAGGCCGCCGGTCTCACCCCCGCCGCGCTCGCGAAGCGATACCTGAAGACGCCGTAGCAAAAAGTCACGCCGGAAAACCACGGTTTTCTGCGTGTTTTTGCTCCTGAATCCTCAAACTTCCGTTAAAAGAGAATCCTACCCTTGGGGCAAAGTCTTGCCAGTGCCTATCAGGCAGGGGAGGATTATCCCAAAAAAGATTATTGTCCCTATATCTAGGGCGATCTTGCCAGGCTTGAAGTAACATTACTTGCAGCAGGCGGCTCCGTCCTTGCAGCAGGCAGCCTTGACACAGCAATCTGCTCCTTCTTTGCAGCACGCGGCTCCGTCCTTGCAGCAGGCGGGCTTGCAACAGCAATCCGCACCGTCCTTGCAGCAGGCGGCCTTGACACAGCAATCCGCACCGTCCTTGCAGCAGGCGGCTCCGTCCTTGCAGCAGGCTGGCTTGCAACAACAGGCTGTTTTCGTTTCACAACAACTCTTGCAGGATTTGCAGCAGCTTCCCGTGGATACGCATCCTGCGGCGAAAAGAGTAATTCCTGCCATAAGCACGGCAATGGCAAACACAAACATTAGTTTCTTCATGGTTCTTCCTTGGATTTAGTTGTTGAGGATTGACTGAGAACTGGAGGAGCATCACTCCAATCATTGGCTTTAGACACGTCATCAAAAGGATTGTTCCATAATATATAACTATATTGGTTATTTTTTTAAATGGTCTCTGATAATAGGAGGTTTTCTTGCACGATTTGCCGAAAAAACAGCCATCATTTAGCATGGTATTTGTTAAAATCACTATTACGATGGTTGTGTAATATTTGTCCGTGATTATATTAATATATGTTCAATTTGCAGGATAAAACAGGAGAACCAATGGTTACCATCAATGGAGAGCAGGTCTTCGCCGCAGGGCGGACAATCGCCGAATACCTGGCTGAAAAGGGCTATCCAAAAACCGGCATCGCAGTGGCCCTCAATGATACAGTCGTCCCCAAGAGCAAGCATGGTGAGACCGTAATGAAGGATGGCGACAGTGTGGAAATCGTGCATTGCGTGCAAGGCGGATGACACGACTCCATTGTTAGTCATTCCATCAATGAGATAATTGTCATTGAACCGATTCCAGGCCTTTTCGTCATAACCGCCTACCAACCTGTCATGTTTCAAATGATAGCCAAAGAAAAACCTGATTCCACGTCTTATTTCGGCAGAGTTGCGTTCATGCTTCCGCGTCGGTACCCTTGCATATCCAAAGCGACGAACTGAAGGCCAAGTCGCTTGAACGCGGTCAAAACGGCTTCCCGAATATCGGGGGAAGCCAGTTTGGGGATGTCTTCCTGCGGGACTTCAATTCTGGCAAGATTGCCATGTACTCTCACACGCTCCTCGGCGAATCCAAGCTCTATCAGAAACTGCTCGGCATTCTCGATTCTTCGAAGCCCCTCAGGAGTAATTTCCTCGCCATAGGCAAATCTCGAAGCCAGACAGGCGTAGGCTGGCTTGTTCCAGGTCGGAAGTCCAAGTGTACGGGAAATTGAGCGAATGCCGGCCTTGGAAAGCCCCGCCTCGCGCAAGGGGCTTTTCACAGACATCTCCATTGCGGCCCTCATTCCAGGACGGTAGTCGCCAAGGTCATCTTGATTGGAACCTTCTGCAAGATATTTCATGCAATTGGCAGAAGCCACTTCCTTGAGCGCCGTGAAAATGCCTTTCTTGCAGTAATAGCAGCGCTCGGGGCTGTTATGGCGGTAGCCTTCCTCCTGAAAGGGGTTGACCTTGCAAATGAAATGCCTGATATTGCGGGATGAACAGAAATCCCTTGCCTCGCGAAGTTCGCGTTCAGGGACGGATGCGTCAACCGCCGTCACGGCAATGGCATTGTCGCCAAGCACTTGATGGGCCACTGCAAGCAGAAGCGTGGAATCAACGCCACCCGAAAACGCAACAGCCACCGAACCATAATCACGCAGGATGCCTTGAAGCCGCGCATATTTCTGCTTGAGTTCATCGGAAAGAATGCCTACGTTTTTGAATTTCGAATCGTCCATTGTGTTGCCTTACTTTGCATTTGCGAGCGGGCCAAGAGCTTTCATTGCATCCAGCGTCTTTTCGAGCAGTTCGTCCAGCGTCCAGCCGAGGAGTTCGGCCCCTCTGGCAATGACCTCTCGCGAGCATCCCGCCGCGAAGGAGGGCTGGCGGTATTTTTTGCGCAGGGTTTTGATTTGGAGGTCTGCCACGCTTTTCGACGGCAGCATCAGCGCAGTCGCGCCGACTAGCCCCGAAAGTTCATCGACCGTATAGAGGATTTTCTCCATGCGGTGTTCTGGAAAGATGTCGTTCACGATTGCATAGCCGTGGCTGGCAACGGCGTGGATGATGCGGGGATCAATCCCCCGTTCCTGCATGAGCTGTTGCTCCTTCGCGCAGTGCTCCTGTGGATACTGCTCGAAGTCCAAATCATGGAGCAGTCCAACCACACCCCAGAAGTCCGCCTCGTCGGCAAAGCCTTCCAGAACTGCAAAATATCGCATCAGTCCCTCGACCACTTCGGCATGATGCAGGTGGAACGGCTCTTTGTTGTATTCCGTCAGAAGATTCCAGGCTTCTTCGCGTATCATATCAGTTATCTCCTTGTTTTGTGTTATGCCCCCCTTTCCCACCACAGGTAAAGCCTTGCAAATTGCACAGGAACCGCCTGTCATCCTCAATGGAGCGTCCTCTGGTGGTCAGGTAGCCTCCTGTGATGAGGGAGTTCATTCCCGCCAGCATCAGCAGTCCTTGGAAATCCTTCATGGCGGTTTCACGGCCAGCGGCGAACTTGATTGTCTTCGTGGGATTAACCAGACGGAAGATGGCAAATGCCTTGGCTACCTCGGCAGGCTCCATGGGAGGCCTGCCTTCCAATGGCGTGCCAGGTATGGGGATCAGCACATTCAGCGGAATGCCGTCCACGTCCAGTTCTCGGCAGGCAAACGCCATCTTCACACGGTCAATCCAGTTTTCCCCAAGACCCAATATACCGCCACAGCAGATGGAGACACCATACTTTTGCAGATGTTTGATGGTCTGCACTTTCTCCTTTATACCATGCATGTCACTGATGAGTTCCGCATATCTTTCGGGATTGGTCTGAAGGTTCATATTGTAGCGATACGCACCGTGCTCGGCAAGAGCCTTTGCCGTCTCTTCGCTCAGTATGCCGAGTGAGAGGCAGATATTCAGATCGGGAAACTCCTTCTTCAAACTGTCCATAGCGGACAGAATCTTCTGGAACTCAGGTGAATGCGTATCAAGATACCCATAACCGCTTGTCACGATGCCGAAAGAACGCACCCCCTGTGAATACACGGTTCGAGCAGCCTCAACAACTTTCACTTCATCCAGTAATGGATAGCTGTCAATCCCCGTATGATGATGCCCTGACTGCGCACAGAACTTGCAGTTCTGCGAACAGACGCCTGACTTTGCGTTGAGAATGGAACACGGCACAATGGCAGGCGCGAACTTGTCACGAACCTTGTTCGCCAATGAAACCAGATCGAGAATGTCGTTCCCCTCCACTTCGGTGAGAGCCATAGCCTCGTCGAATGAGAGCATTCCTCCATCAAGCACCTTGTAGGCGACTTCAATTGCATGCGAGATATTCATCTGTCTCCTTCTGTTTTTCCTTTCATGAAATGCGGGGAGTCGCCGCGGACACCCCAGGCGATTCTCTCGCCAATGGCGATGACCCGCCAGTTCAGACAATTGCGGCATTTCCGCGAGTTCTCGTCAAGGCACGGCGTGTTCTCGTAGAGCTGGTAGTTTCGGCGGTACTCGGTGTCCGTCGCATTTGGCATCATGACATTCGCGCCCGCAAGAAGCCCCTGCTCGCGCCCCCTTTCATCAAGTGCCTGGAGCGCCGTTGTGGCCGCGATGTTCACATCATGGAGATACAGACGCGTCGCCGCAATCATCTTCAGACCAAGCTTCAGCTGTTTTGCCGCATACTCAGGAGTCAGTTCAATATCCCTGCCCAAAGGCGTGTCTCGATGCGGCAGGTACGGTCCCATCCCGATCATGTCAAGATCCATGTTGCGGAAGAAGACGAGGTCATCCGCCAGGTCGTCCAGCGTCTGTCCAGGAAGCCCGATCATAACGCCACTTCCCGTCTGATAGCCAAGACGCTTAAGAACCCGGAGGCACTCCATTCTCCTGCTGTGCGAATGGTCGGCGGGATGGAGTTTGGCATACAACGCAGGATTGGAGGTCTCGATGCGAAGCAGATATCGGTGCGCCCCCGCTTCTAGCCAGCGTTGGTAAACCGCCTCGGACTGTTCGCCCAGGGAAAGGGTGATGCCGAAAGAATCGCCTCCAAAATCATGTATTCGCCTGATGATGCGCTCGATGAACTCAGTATGGGCATCCGATTCGATTTCCCCCGACTGGAGGACAACGGAGCCATATTCCATGTCATAGCACCATCTGGCCATGCGCACCACATCATCCTCCGACAACTGGTATCGCCGGACATTGGGGTTGCCACGCCGAATGCCGCAATAGTAGCAGTCCTTGGCGCAGACATTCCCCATCTCCACGATGCCGCGCAAGGCCACTTTCTTCCCAAGAAGTCTGCATTTCAATCGATAGGCCGCCTCGAACAGCGCATCCGTATTTTCAAGTGCAAGGAGTGTGCGCAGCTCATCATGCGCGAGGCATCCTGGACTCTCCATCGACTTTGCAAGGAGTGTCTCTTCTGCCGTATTATTTCGGGAAACGGAGTTCATCAGGAATGACTGTTCATGGCTTATTGTCTTTTCAAGGGGCGCGATGCCGCCTCCACGGTTTTCGCACATTACCACTTGAGTAGAATTTACATCAAAACACCATCTTATTATACTGCACAAAACCTACTTTTCAAATTAAAACTACTTATTTAATAGTATATTTGCAAATGGTTGATTTGTCCATTCGTGTTATCGTGCTATATTATATACATTACTGATTTGCTCAAGTATTCATTCCATTATGGCGACGGAACTCAGGGAAACATGGAAATAGTCAAAGAAATACTCGAATGGAAGATCAGGCGGAACGCGCTGATCCTTGCGCACAACTACACACGCCCCGAAATACAGGACATCGCGGACTTCGTGGGGGATTCTCTTGAACTCTCCCGCAAGGCGGCGGAATGCCATGCGCCCGTAATCGTCTTCTGCGGCGTGCGCTTCATGGCAGAGACCGCCAAGTTGCTCTCGCCAGAGTCCATAGTGCTCCACCCAAATCCGTTGCCTGGCTGCCCGATGGCGGACATGGCCTCACCCGAGGAAATACGAGCCTACCGCGCAAAGCACCCCGACGCTGGTCGTCGCATACGTCAACACCACGGCGGCTACCAAAACGGAGGTGGACATCTGCTGCACCAGCGGCAATGCGGAAAAACTAGTCGCCTCCCTGCCGCAGGACAAGCCTCTGCTCTTCCTTCCAGACGCCAACCTGGGGCGAACATCGCCGCCAAACTGGGACGGAAGATCGAGCTCTGGCCAGGCCGCTGCCCGACGCACAACAAAATCCTGCCCGAACACATCACCGCCGCACGACAACGTCACCCAATCGCCATCGTCCTTGTACACCCCGAGTGCGTTCCTGCCGTGGTGGCTTTGGCGGACCATGCCCTCTCCACTGGTGGAATGCTGCGTTTCGTCCATGAATCGGCTCAGAAGGAGTTCATCATAGGCACGGAGTGCGGCATTCTGCACCGCATGCGCAAGGAGAATCCCGATAAGGCGTTTTATCCTCTGGAACCCGCCGTCCTCTGCCCGAACATGAAGCGCATTACGCTGGAGGATGTGCTGAACAGCCTTCGCGACATGAGTCCAGCCGTGGAGCTGGAGGAAGAGGTTCTCCGCCGCGCCCGCGCGCCGATTGACAGGATGCTGGAGGTGCGCTGATGAGAATCGCCGTTGGATTGTCGG
>JAFPYX010000049.1 GCA_017417585.1 Victivallales bacterium | reverse complement strand
GGGCGTTCCTCGCCGCGTTGCTCTGGAGCGTCAATCCCCAGAAGAGCGAGTCCGTGGTCTGGATCACCGAGCGAAAAGACCTCCTGTGCGGGCTCTTCGCTTTCGCGTCATTTTTGATTTTCCTGTTTGAAATAAATAGCATAACTACTTTAAAACAAGTATATTATGCTATTATTTCAGGAATCCTGACCATCCTGGCCATCTTCGCCAAACCCGCCGCCGCGCCATTGGCCGGCATCTTCGTGGTCTATGCCCTGTCAGAACGCAAATGGAGGTGGACGCTGCTCATCCCAATTTTCTGTGGTCTAGCGGCGACCATCTGGTCGGCTTTCATGACCGCGCAGACGAATCCGGGCGTTTTCTCGTTCGCGCCGGCGGTGCCGCTGCACAACCTCTTCTGGTATCCGCTGACCGCCATCCTGCCGAATTTTCAGGTGAACCCCATCTACCCGAACATCACGGGCTTCGGGGAATACTGGCTGGTTTACCTGGCGGGAATTCTGCTTTTGGGCGCACTGCTCTGGTATGCGCTGAGAGTCCGCCGGCTCCCCTGGACGAAAGTCCTCGCCGGAGTGCTCATCCTGGGCGGGACGATGCTCCCCGTCCTCGGGATGTGGGTCTACACCAACTTCGACTACTGCGACCGCTACAACTACCTCGTCTCCGCCGTGGCGGTCATCGGCCTGGCACTTGTTGTTCCGGAGAACCGCGCCACCCAGCTCGGGGCATGCGCCCTCGTCGGGCTGATGATGCTCGCCACCCAGCTCAACCTCGGCGTCTGGCACGACACCCAGACGTTCTGGCGAACGCTCATTGCTCGAAATGAACGTGTAAACCCGAAAGTCTTCGAGGTCGCCGCCAATGACTCGCTGATTCGGGACGACGACCGCGACCTGGACTACGTCGTCGGACTCATCCGGCAGCACCGCAATGACCTGGAGAGTCCGCGCCTGAGCCTTGCGCAAGTGGACAACACCATTTTGCTTCTGGAATCCCATGCGCATCTTTTGCGTGAGGAACACTCGCAGTTTCTCGCGCAGATCACGCCTTTGATGCAGCAAGAGTCCGAAACCGGCGACCTCCCGCCATTCATGCGCAGTCCGAACTACCCCAAAATCTACCGGCGCAACGCGAAATTCGCACGTCTGCTGCAACGACTTCCCATACAACCAACTCCAAGTCAACCGTAAACTGCAATGCAACTGGTTTCCGACCAAATTCTGAAAGCCCAGCAGGGCTCCTCTTGGATCCGCCGAATGTTCGAGGCGGGCATCGAAATGAAAAAGCAATTCGGCGCCGAGAATGTCTATGACTTCAGCCTCGGCAGCCCCGACCTCATGCCGCCAGCCACCGTCATCGACACCCTGCGCGGCCTTGCCGACAAGGTGAATGTCCCTGCCGGGCTGGGCTACATGCCCAACGCAGGCTATCCCGCCGCCCGCGAGGCGCTGGCGAAATGGACTGAGGCCGAACAAGGCGCCCCGATGACCGCCGCAAACATCATCATCACCGTCGGCGCAGCCGGCGGCCTCAACTGCATCTTCCGCGCGATCCTCATGCCTGGCGAGGAGGTCATCTGCCCCTCGCCCTATTTCGTGGAATACGGCTCGTATGTTGGAAATTACGGTGGCGTGCTCAAGCCCGTGAAATCAGCGCCCGGCACCTTCAAACTGAACCTCGAGGGCATCGCGGAGGCTATCAATGAAAAGACTCGCGCGCTGCTCATCAACTCACCGAACAACCCCGCCGGCGTGGTCTATACCGCTGATGAGATTGACGCGCTGGCCGACATTCTCCGCAAGGCCAATAAGAAATTCAGCCGCCCGATCCTGCTTATCGCGGATGAGCCGTACCGCTTCTTGGCCTACGACGGCCTCACCGTACCCTCCGTGCTCCCACGCTACGAATACTCCGTGGTCTGCTCCTCCTTCTCCAAGAACCTTGGCCTAGCCGGCGAGCGTATCGGCTACATCGCCGTGAACCCCGCCATGGGGACAGAGGACGCGGCGCAACTAGTCTCCGGACTCATCCTCACCAACCGCATCCTCGGCTACGTGAACTCCCCCTGCATCGGTCAGAAGCTCATCATCGGAGGACTCGCCGACATCCAGCTCGCCCTCAAGCTCCAGAGCGACCAGCTCGCCATCTACGCCGAGCGCCGCCGCATCATGGCGGATATCCTCACCCAGGCCGGCATCGAATTCCAGATGCCCGCCGGAACCTTCTACTTCTTCCCCAAAGCCCCGCACGGCATGGATGACGTGGCCTTTGTGAAAAAACTCGCCGACGAACGCATCCTCGCCGTCCCAGGTTCTGGCTTCGGCTATGCGGGATACTTCCGCATCGCCATCTGCGTGGACAAGGCCGTCATCGAACGTTCCCGTGCCGGCTTCGCCGCCGCGGCAAAGAAAGTCTAAAGTTGAAAGGGTAAAGCCTACTTGGCATCCGGGACAAACGGGACCTCTGGGACCAACGGGACTCTGCCCTCTCACCTCTCGCCTCTCACCTCTGCCCTCTCACCTCTGCCCTCTCACCTCTGCCCTCTCACCTTGCCATGGCCTTTACCACCAACCATACTCTGTTGCAGAAGCTGCGCGAAGGCGATGAGCAGGCCTGGTTCCAATTCCGCGACTTCTACGCACCGCTCATCACCATTCGTGGAAAAGACTACCGCCTGACCGACGAGGAAATCCCCAGCCTCATCCAGGATGTCCTGCTGGCCTGCCACCAGGAGAATGTCCTGGTCAACTACGATCGAGAGCGCGGGCGCTTCCGCAGCTATCTTCGCACAGTCATCAGCCGATGCGCCATAAAACTGCTGAAGGCGCGCCCCGCCGAGGAACGGCTGGATGAAGAGGCGTTTCAGGAAGAAGCGTCGCTGGACGCCCGCTGGGAGCTGGAATGCCAGTCGCACCTCCAGGAGAAGGCCCTGGAGGAGCTCCGCCAAACCGTCGACCCGACGCACTATATGGCCTTTGAAATGCACACGTTAAACCATCTTTCGGCCGCAGAGACCGCCAGTGCGCTCGACCTCACGCAGGAAAACGTCTATGTCATTTGCAGTCGGTGCACGGCGCACCTGAAGGAAATCGTGGAGCGACTGCAAGGAGAGCTTTAGGCACGAATGTTAGCCCAGGGGGACATCTTCGCGGGCTGCCGCATCATCACTATCTGCGGCGAGGGCACCTACGGAACGGTCTATCTCGCCGAGGATGCCGCCGGCCGCCGCGTGGCTTTGAAGGTCTTCGACTCCGCCAAAGCCGGCGAACACGAACTGCGTGGAATCCGCAACTACATGCGGCTTCCAGAGGGAGCCGCCGGACTGGTCGCCATCCACCATGCCGGATTGGAGAACGGCCGTTTCTTCTATCTTATGGAACTCGCCGACAATGTGGCATCCGAAGGGAACTATTCCCCGGACACCCTCGCCCGGCGACTGAAACTACAGGGGCGGTTGCCACTCGACGAGGCACTCGATATCTGCCATCGGCTGCTGGACGGCCTGGAGACCATGCATGGGGCAGGCCTCCTGCACCGCGACATCAAGCCAGAGAACATCCTCTTCGTCCACGGCGCACCCAAGCTGGGCGACCCTGGTCTGACCGGCGATTTCACCCACACCCTCTCCGTCGCCGGAACGCTTGGCTACATCCCGCCGGAGCTCTTCAATGCCGCTGAGAAGCCCTCGACCGGCTCGGACATCTATGCCCTGGGGAAGGTCCTCTACTGCATGGTGACCGGCAATGCGCCCGGCCAATTTCCATCCCTCCCCGCCGACCTCGACCGCAAGACCCGGCTGGCAATCTGCATCCCACTCGCCAGGCTCTGCCACCCCAGCCCGCAGAAACGCTGTGCGGACTGCGCGACCTGCCGGAAACTGCTGGCCGAGGCCGTCCGCCGACGCAATCCCTTCCAGCGCTGCTGGCTTCGTCTGCGCCACGGAACGCTCCCCATGTCCCGCGTTGGACTGTTTGCCACCGTGTTCTTGGTTGCCGGACTGATCGCCCTCCTGGGTTGGCTGCGCTTCTCCCGCGCCATGCGACCGACTGCCGCAGAAACCCCGCCTGTCGCCGAATTGCCGTCAAACGAACCCGCCGTAAGCGAGACGCGGCTGCGCCAATACCAGTCGCGCGAAGCGCAGTTGCGCCTGCAGCTCGCGGAGCTGGACGGTGCGCCCGACCTCCAGGCCCGGCTGGATGAAATTCAGGAACTGCAAGAACAGGGACAAGTTGCCGAGGCACAGGACGCACTGGACCGGCTGGACGCCGAATTGGCGCAGCTTGCCGAGGCGAACCTCCCCGCCCCCGCGGCTCCCGACGCACCCCTCGCCGAACGCTTCCACCAGAACGCCCGCGCCTACGGCTATCTCACCTCGCCGCTGGGAACCTGGTTCCTGCCTGATGAGTCACGGCAGAGCTTCTTCGCCCAGGCGGAGACCGAGGCGGTCGCGCTGCAGTTCTCCTCGCCACGCGTCACCCTGCGCAACGGGCAGGACCTCCATTGTTTCGCCGAACCGTCATTCCAGATGAAATTCGTGCCGCCGGGGAACTTCCTCTCGCCGACCACCGGCGCCGCCGAATCCATCGACTATCCCTTCTGGATGCTCGACACGGAGTTTACCTTCAAGCTTTTCGACTACCATTCGAAATCCCGTCATCGGGAATCCGGCCAGGGCAACCAGCCCGCCACGCAAATTGCCTGGGACGAGATGCTCGCATGCTGCCAGAGGCTGACCAGCCTGCTGCAAATGGATATCGACCTCCCGCCCGGCTACGCCATCCGCCTCCCCACCGAGGCCGAATGGGAATATGCCGCGCTGGGAGGCTCTGCCGCACCCGCCTTCGTACCTGAACCCCTCCCTACAAGTACCGAGGCCGCGCCCGCGCACAACGGACCGCCCAATCCGCTTGGACTCCTCCAGATGGACCGCAACCTCTCCGAGGTCGTGGGCGTACCCTATCCGGGCCTGGAACCGCAGGAAAGCTACGCCGTCATCCGCGGCGCCAATTTCCAGTACAAGAACTCCGCCATCCGCACCCGCGGACGCATGAGGCTGGACCAGATCACGCTGACCACCATCGGCTTCCGCCCTGTCCTCGCGCCTACTTCGGACGACTTTCCCGAAAATCTCTGGTTCCACGCCAACCCCCTGCGAACCGCCGCCTGCGGAGAAAAATTCTACGCCGGACTGGAATGCTGCCAGGTCAGCTTCAGCTGGCCCAGCGCCCGAAAAGTCGCCGAAAACCTGGGCGGACGCCTCCCGGAACCCGCCTCGCCGGACGAAGTGGCCGAAATCTTCCAGTGCCTGCAGGCGGACACGCGGTATCCCGCTTTCCTCGGCATCACCTACCAGGACGGCGCATGGCGCTCCGTCACCGACCACCAGCCTGCCCCGCTGGGCGAGGGTCTCCCCCCGCCTGCTGAAAACTCAACCCGCAGATGCCTTACCGCCCAGCCCTCATACCCGAACCTCCCCGTCGCGGAGGATGTTTCGCGCCCCAACCTTATCGTCGAATGGTCCTCACGGGAGGCCTTCGAGAACCGCCCGCAATATCCGTGCGAAGAGACCTTTGTCATCGACGGCAGGCATTTCGGGATCCTGCGCGTCCGGGTCCCCAGTACCATCCAGGCAGGTTTCCTGCAGCTGGCGCGCCATCGGCCGCCCGCGTCAATTCCGCCGGAGACCCTCCAGAAGCTCCTGGAACGACTCGCAGATTGCCCCGGAGCGGTCTCGCTGGGCGCCTGGCGTGCCGTCGATGGCTGGCGTTGGCAGGACAACACACCGCTGGATCTCCCCGAACCGCCCGCCGAATACGACTTCAATTCCCTTGACAATATCTACCACTGCATTCTGGTCGTCCACGAGGGACGTCTCAAGTATTCCGCCTATTCGGAGGCCCTCCTCGTCGAGCTGGAGTGAGACTATGTTTCTCCTAAAAGTATTTATTTGGCCCGAGCAAAAGCAAAGATCCGACGTCTGGCGTCCGACGCCTGACGTCCGGCGTCAGACGTCCCGCCTATCCCGCCTGTCGTCCTTGGGCGGCCGTAGCGTAACTGGCGCCTCGCCAGCGGGGGCTGGCTGGACCAGAGTCCTGAGTCATGAGACCTGACTGGTTGGCCCAGTGATCTGAGTCCTGAGGCCTGACTGGCTGTCGCCCGGCATCCGACGTCCGACGTCCCGCCTGTTCCGCCAGACACGGGACATCCGGGACAAGGTTACCGCACGCCACCGTCTCAATCGTCCTATTTATCCAAGCAAGTTAAAGATATCATTCCCAAAGAAAAATATTAAAAATGCAAATTTTTTCCGAGACCGTGTAAGGTTTCCGGATTTCATTGCCAATAGTATTGATAGTACTCTCTCTGTTGCTAGCAACAAAGAGAGTTGATAAATCGTTCCGTTGGTCTTAACTTTCAAGGAGTTTTCTCATGTCAATCACAGTGTCCAAGAAGTCGATTCGCCGTTTTCTTGTATTAGGAAGCTTTTCTGCCTTGTTGTTGATTTGCTTTGCGTGTTCTTATCTTGAATCTAATTTCCCCTTGTCCTACTCGAACAATTGCCATGAGGAAAGGTTGGAAGGGACATGGATTCAGAAGAATAAGGACGGCGAAGTGGACTTCTATGCCGTTATTCGCGATAAAGGGACAAAATACCAGGTTTTAATTCTGCCTGCGAATGACAACAAAGAGGTAGAGAAGTCCGCGTTTGAGACTTACACTTTCATATTGACAAAACTTGATTCTTATTATTTTATCTCTGTAAAAGACGACCAGAACAAAGGTGGAGACGAAAGGCCAGATTGGCTTATATTTAGAATCCAATTTAAGGATAACAAGTTGTTAGTGCTTGAGCTCAACGAAGAAGGAGAGAAACGAGCCAAAGAAGAAGACGAGCGAGCATATAGGAAAATCTCGCAACGCGAATTACAGCAGTGGTGCGTCCGCAATGCAAACTTATTTACCAAAGAGGCTTTCTGTTTCGAAAGAGAAGACGGACTATTTACAATTAATTACAGAACTGAGTAATTACAGAGTAAACAAATAACCATTGCTGTCCGGGAAAATTGCAATGCGGGAAAACCGGGACGGCTTGCCCGCGAAACACACGAAATACACGAAAGGAAACTTCCCACGCCTTCCCCCGCGCCCGCAGGCGGTCGCAGCGGCCGTGCGCTTTTCGCGTGTTTCGTGTTGCTTCGCGGGAAATTTTAGGGATTATATCGTTGAGTTGCCTGGTTTCCGGAAGATTTCTGGGACACCTGGGACATCCGGGACAAGGTAATCGCACGCCACCGTCCCAATCGTCCCATTTATCCAAGCAGGTTAAAGATTCTCTCTTTTGACCTGTCCGCCAACAAAGTAAGTTGATAAATCGTTCCGTTGGTCTTAACTTTCAAGGAGTTTTCTCATGTCAATCACAGTGTCCAAGAAGTCGATTCGCCGTTTTCTTGTATTCGGGAGCTTTTCTGCCTTGTTGTTGATTTGCTTTTCGTGTTACCTTAGCTCTAATTTCCCCTTGTCCTACTCGAACAATTGCCATGAGGCAAGGTTGGAAGGGACATGGACTCTTGAGCAATCTTGTGTCGTTATTAGCGATTCGGGCTCCAAATACATAGTTAAAATTGAGGAGAAGACTGAGACTAGCACTTTACCTTGCATATTGACAAAACTTGATTCTTATTATTTTATATC
>JAFPYX010000048.1 GCA_017417585.1 Victivallales bacterium | reverse complement strand
AGCCCCTGGCACATGGATTCGCTGGTCTATGCCGCCGAAGAGCAGGGCGCAAAGCTCGCCCTCTTCGGGCACACCCACAAGGCGGAGTGGAAGGAGCTGGGCGGTGTGACGCTCATCAACCCCGGTACTGCCGGGCGTGGCTCTGTACTCACCTGGGCGCTGGTGACGGTCTTTGATAACGGCGCAATTTCATGCGAATTTCATGAACTGAAATAAAACTCACCTCCCTGGGGAAAACTGTCCGCAGGGAGGTGTTTCAATCAATGGCTAAGAAGAAAAACAGAATGGATCAGAAGGAATCCAATCCGCGCCTTGACCCGGAGACGCGCCTGGCCCCGCGCTTTGACAGCACGGGCATTGCCATGTTCCCCATCGCGGAGCCGGGAGAGATGGGCTTTCGGGTTCTGGACGATTTCACCGAGGAGCATATCCAGTAGGAGCATTCGCTTCACAAAAATGCCCTGATGGCTTTTTTGCGAAGCGAAGGGACACTCGCGCTTATCGCAGCGGGCTTAAGGCCCGCTTTGGTCGGCGCGAGGCCTCGTATAACTCGGCTCAGAGTGTTTTTGACAAAGCATAGTTCCGTCAAAAACGACTTTGAATTTGTTTTTCGCCTTCCGAGGCGAAAAATCAGAGGCGTTCCCCCTCTGAACTCTCCCGTGTTAAGTTTGTGAAATGCCCGTCGAAGACGTCATCCTCTACTTGCATCACGGGGCGAAATCGTCTACAATATCCCCAAATCACACAGCGGAAGGCAGGGCAAAAAAATGAAACTCAACTTCGCGTCTGACTACATGGAGGGGGCGCACCCCAGAATTTTACAGCGCCTCGTGGAGACCAATTTTGAAAAGACCGCCGGGTACGGCTTCGACACCTATTCCGAGGCCGCGCGGGAAAAGATCCGCAAAGCCTGTGAGGCCCCGGAGGCCGAAATCTTCTTTCTCGTGGGCGGCACGCAGACGAACGCCACCGTCATCGACGCGCTTTTGCGTTCGTATCAGGGGGTCATCGCCGCCGAGACCGGGCACATCAGCACCCACGAGTCCGGGGCCATCGAGCACAGCGGTCACAAGGTGCTGGCCCTGCCGGGGAAAGACGGAAAGTTATCAGCCAAAACGGTGCGCGCCTGCCTCGATACATACAAGCTTGACGAAAACCGCGATCACACCGTTATGCCCGGCATGGTCTACATCTCCCAGCCCACGGAGTACGGCACCCTCTATTCGCTCGCGGAATTGGAAGCACTCAGCGGCGTATGCCGTGAAGCGGGCATCCCCCTCTACCTCGACGGGGCGCGGCTGGCGAGCGCTCTGGCCTGCCAGGAAAATGACGCGGAGCTTCCCGATCTCGCCCGCCTGTGCGACGCCTTTTACATCGGGGGCACCAACTGCGGCGCCCTCTTCGGCGAGGCGGTGGTGTTCCCGAAGAAGAACACCGTGCCCCACTTCTTCACCATCGTCAAGCAGCACGGAGCACTATTGGCCAAGGGGCGGATCGCGGGGATTCAGT